>JABGSN010000007.1 GCA_018647765.1 Oceanospirillaceae bacterium
AGCCCCGCAGAGAATTTGGGTCGTTAGCTCAGTTGGTAGAGCAGTTGGCTTTTAACCAATTGGTCGGGCGTTCGAGCCGCCCACGACCCACCATCATTTCGTTACTATGCAGTTGTATGGTCACGGGTAGTAAAAGCAGTATCGTAGTACAGGGGCACCACTACCAAGCCCCGCAGAGAATTTGGGTCGTTAGCTCAGTTGGTAGAGCAGTTGGCTTTTAACCAATTGGTCGGGCGTTCGAGCCGCCCACGACCCACCATCATATCGAAGAGCCCTCGTTGGATACTAATCTAGCGGGGGCTTTTCTATTTAAGGGCCACCAGCCTCACTGATCCAGTACCAAGCCTCGATGTTTAAATGCCCAAGGCATGTTGGTATTGCTGCGCTCATAAACCAGCACCATGGTGGGCCATGGGTCTGCTGTGGCTTGGCTATAGAGTTGATCGTAAGCTATGGGTTCAGCGCTAGGGTAGTGTAACGGTCCGCCAATCCAGTGCCACTTTGGCAGTAGGATAAAGCCTCGTTGGTGTGCGTGTGTAGGTTGTAATTGGTCTAGCTCATTATGCCCAAGCCACCAGCCCCTATGATGCGCAGGGTTGATGCCTAAATTATCAATATGAGTGTGTTGCCAATCTTGATAGGCATAAAACAACATGCCGGTAAGCAGTAGCTGCTGGTGGCTGGGCAGCGGCAAGCTGTGGGCAGTTAGATAGTCCTTTACCTGTTGGGTTTGGCTCAATGGCAATTGGTGCTCGCACAACCGTTGCCACTTTAAATCTAACCGATCAATGCCCGCTGGCCCAACAAAATGAGCCAGTTGTGTGCCGCCTTTTTCGAGTAAGTAGTACTTTATAGCCAGTTCTAAGTGAACCACTTGATGTTGGTTATTGCGGTACAGCAAATCTAATTCACCCAAGGTGCGTTCGGGTGCCTGTATGACAATGTTACGATTTATAATGTGGTGGCTTGCACTGCCCGCAAACAACAGATCAACGCAGTCTTCAAAGTGTTTACCTAAGCGATAAGCCGGTTGTGGTGGGTAGTGAGCGAGGTGTGTTAGCGGTGGTGTGGATTGATAATCAATATTTTTCGGCGCAAAAATGCCGATGCTCGGGGTGGCCCGCATCAGTGGTTGGCTGTGTAATAGCCAGCGCAAATCTTGCCCTAGGTCGACATCTATAGGCTGACGCTGCTGGTGATTGAATTGGTCTTGTTGGCCCAAAATAAACGCTCCGAATAGATCAGTTAGCGAGTATAATGTATTCTAATGAATACGACACAACTACAATCCTATTACGATCAAACCCCAACTGCTCGCCGTATGGCGCTAGTGAGCATTGGCCTGGTGATCATGGTCTGCTCCTTGAGTTTGTCGGCCGTTAACATTGCCGTGCCGCGTATTGCCGATGACCTGCAGATGGGCGCTAATGCCGTGAGCTGGATACCGGTAGCGATGCTGTGGGGTAATGTGGTGTTTTTACTGCCCATGGGCCGCATGGCTGATATTGTTGGGCGTAAACGTATGTTCATCACCGGCATTGCACTGTTTGCGATGGCCTCGTTGGCCATACTACTACCCCAAACCATTAAGTCTGTGTTGGTGATTCGAGTGGTTCAGGGTATCTCTAGCTCCATGATTTATGGCACGAGTATGGCACTTATTGGCGTTATCTATGCCAACTCTAATCGTGGTCAAGCTTTAGGTATAGGAGCGTCTACTGTTTATTTTGGTTTAACCGTGGGGCCACTGGTGGGCGGTTGGTTAACTGAGCACTGGGGCTGGAAAAGTGTATTTTGGGCCCCTACGTTGGTGTTGTCCCTGTGTTTAGTGATGCTGGTGATTTATGTTAAAGGCGAGTGGAAGGCCGAACATAAAAGTAAGTTCGATTGGCAAGGTAGCCTTGTTTTTATGGCATGGGTGAGCGCCTTTATGATGGGTTTATCACGCTTGAGCGATTGGCGCTTTGCATTGTTGGCTGTTGCTGGCCTTGTGTTGTTAGGGGTATTTGTTTGGCATCAGGGTCAAAAAACGTCACCTTTATTAAACATGTCTGCACTGCGGGCTAACCGTATTTTTAATCGCTCGTTGTTGTCGGCCTTCTTTATCTATGGTTCCAGTTTTTCTATGGTGTTTTTGTTGAGCTTGTACTTACAGTACATTCATCAACTTAGCCCGAGTGAA
This sequence comes from Oceanospirillaceae bacterium, assembly GCA_018647765.1. Classification (GTDB taxonomy): domain Bacteria; phylum Pseudomonadota; class Gammaproteobacteria; order Pseudomonadales; family Balneatricaceae; genus Njordibacter. The sequence goes on from JABGSN010000007.1 coordinate 2,183, forward strand.
GCGGGCCAGATTGTGCTTATTCAAACCCTAATAATGATGGTGCTAGCCCCCATTACCGGCCGCCTGTCGGAGCGCTATGAGCCGCGTTTGTTATCGACCTTTGGTTGCCTGTTGTTTGTGATTGGTTACGCCATGCTGTTTGGCTTAGGCATGCAAACATCGTTGCACTATGTGATGGTGGCTTTGGTGTTTTTGGGTTTGGGTTTTGGCTTCTTCTCTTCGCCCAATAACAACGCTGCTATTGGTTCGGTGCATGCCGATAAACTGAGTATTGCTGCCGCCTTGTTAAATCTAGCGCGGACTATGGGTAATATGGTGAGTTCGGCTATTGTTATGACCTTGTTCAGTGTCACAATGGGGGGCGCTGCAATTACTGCGCAGTTATACCCTCAGTTGTTGTTAGTGATTCAAATCAGCATGGGTCTGTCGGTGGCCTACGCGCTGATTGCAGCTGTGTTTTCCTATCGGCGTGGGCGTATCCACTAGCTCTGCTCTTAAAGGGTGTAGTCGATGGTGATAATGTCATAGCCTTTGTTTAAGCTAACCAGTTCCACTCGGTCATCCAATTGTTTGCCCACCAAGGCCAGTGCCAAAGGCGAGTCGATGCTAATGTAACCTTGGCTGGGGTTAAGTTCATCTGCACCTACAATACGATAACGACGTTCATGGCCATCATCGTCCACTAACGTTACCCAAGCACCAAAGTAGACCTTGTTTTGATCCGTAGGCAAGCAGTCGACGACTTTGACTTGATCGATGCGCTTTTGTAAATAACGGATGCGACTATCCATTTCTCTAAGCATTTTTTTGCCGTAAATATATTCGGCATTTTCTGAACGGTCGCCCAAGGCTGCGGCTTCTTTAACGGCTTGGGTGATGACTGGACGTTTATTGCTCCAAAGTTCGTTCAGCTCATCTTTAAGGGCTTGTGCGCCAGCTGGTGTGATCAACGGCGACCGCTTGGGGCTGGGTGGCCGGTAGCGGCCTGCAAAGCGTTGTTTTGCATCTTTCATAAGGCACAGAGCCTAGCGATGGCGACAGGCACCGCCGTTTCAACTCGCAAAATGCGCGGGCCCAAGGAAAACGAGGTAAACCCTTGATGCTGTAACTTACCTACTTCGTAATCGGTAAAACCACCTTCTGGGCCAATCGCCAACGTTATGGATTGTTTGCTCGCTGTGGGGCTCGCTTGTGCATCACGCGGGTGAGCCACTAGTTTGGTGCTTTGGCCAGCCCACAGTGCCAATTGGTCTTCTACAAACGGTTTAAAAAGAGGGGCTTTGTTGACTTGAGGCAAGTGAGTCGTGCCGGCTTGCTCTAACCCTAACACTAGATTGTCGATGATGGTTTGGGGCTGTAAAAAGGGCGTTTGCCAATAACTTTTTTCAACCTTGGCACTGTTTAATAAGGTGATTTCAGAGACTCCCATAGTTGCGCAAGTTTGCAAAATCCGGCGCATCATCTTGGGCCGTGGCACGGCTAACAATAATTTCAGTGGTAGTGGCTCGATGGGTGGCAGAGTCAATTTTACCTGGAGTAGGGTGGCTTCAGCCGTGTGTGTTAACACTTCGGCGTAGCCAGTGGCGCCATTGATTTGGCCGACTCGAAGGCGCTCGCCTAAAGCGGGTTTGATGACGTTAGCAAGGTGGCTTTGCCGGCGGCTGTCTTGGACATAAAGCTGTCCCGTGGCAGACAGTTCTTGGGCGGTAAAAAGTAGTATATTCATTAACCCGCAGTATAATGGTCATCTACGTTTATTGTCTGCACTTTTTTGTTGAAGGTGCAGCTAAAGATTGATTGGAGTGTTTGTGGTCATTATTGGAATTGTGGGTGCTTCGGCCTCGGGTAAAAGCGTATTAGCAAAAAATGTCATTGAGGGGTTTAGTTCTAATCAAGTGGTGATGATGTCGGAAGACAGTTATTACAAAGATCAGCGTAACTTATCTAAAGTCCAGCGTAATTTAACCAATTATGATCACCCAGAGGCGATGGATCACCAACTCATGACGCAACATTTAACCCAGTTGGCGTCGGGGCAGACCATACAGCAACCCGTGTATAGCTTTCATGAACATTTGCGCGAATCTAGCACCGTTGAAATGAAGCCTTGTAAGGTGTTGATTGTTGAAGGTATTCTACTGTTTACTCAAGCGCCCTTACGCGACTTATTTGATTTGCGCATTTTCATGGATGTGCCGCTCGATATTTGTTTAATTAGGCGTTTAGAGCGGGATGTGAACGAACGGGGGCGAGATTTACAGTCGGTGTTAGGGCAATACCAAGCCACAGTACGGCCCGGGTTTTTCAATCATGTGTCGCCTTCTAGAGAGTATGCAGATTTAATTGTGCCAGAAGGCGGCGAAAATCCAGCCGCTATAGAATTGTTACAGGCCCGAGTTGCACAAATGCTCACTCAGGCATAAGTTTTTGTACCCTTTGGAGAACATAATAATGAATAAAACACTTGTAGTTACCGCCATTTGTGCCGATCGCCCGGGCCTTGTTCAAATGCTATCTGAAGTCATTTATAAGCATGAAGCCAGTTGGGAAGAGTCTAGCATGGCCCATTTGTCGGGTCAGTTTGCCGGTATTCTCACTGTTAATGTGGATGAAAATGTCATTCCTGCGTTAGAAAAAGACCTGCGTGCACTCAGTGATCAAGGCATGGCCGTTACCCTCAATGAAAGCTCTGAGGCTACTGATGCAGTTAATCAACAAATTATTTGGCTCGACCTAACGGGCCAGAACAAGCCCGGTATTATGCGTGAGGTGTCTAACGTTTTTGTGGCCCAAGGCGTGAGCGTGCAAAGCTTGGACACTGAAGTGGTGAGTGCATCTATGTCGGGCGGTGATATGTTTGTTGCTGGCGTTCAATTAGAGGTTTCTAAAGACTTTGACCTTGAAAGTTTGCAGCACGCCCTCGAAGACCTTTCTGATGACTTAATGGTGGACCTCGCCGTCGCTGACGACGAATAATACTCGAGTGGCTATTACTTCGTATCGAGCATTATTGGCAAGCCACCCGCGGTTTATACTGTTTGGGTTGATTGTTGCGTTTACTTCATCCTTTGGGCAAACCTATTTTATTGGCATCTTTGGTCACGCCATAAGGCAAGATTTCTCCATGAGCCACACTCAGTGGGGCGGCATCTATATGGCAGGCACCTTATTGAGTGCATTGTTGTTGCCGATTACTGGTAAATGGATCGATCAAATTTCGCTCCCCCGATACACCCTAATGGTAGTGCTGTTGTTAGCTTTGGCCTGTTGGTTTATCACCCAAGCGCACACCATTGGTTGGCTAGTGATGGGTGTATTTTTGTTACGTCAGTCGGGCCAGGGGCTCATGAGCCATGTGGCCTTCACCTCTATGGGACGCTATTTTGATGCCCAGCGAGGCAAGGCCACGGCTTTGGTGGCCATGGGGTTTGCAGCAGGTGAGGCCATCTTACCTATCGCAGCGGTGGTGGCCATAGCGTCGGTGGGTTGGCGTTATAGTTATATGGGTGTAGCGGTGCTGGTGCTGGTATTCGTGTTGCCGCTGAGCCTGTGGCTGTTGCGGGGTCATCAGCAGCGCCATCAACGCTACGAGCGTGAGCTACAAAAACACGAACAACAAGCGCCTAAGGTGACCACCAGTAGCCGCGCTAATGTGGTGTCTTGGCGCCGCAGAGATGTACTTAAAGATGTTCGATTTTACTTGCTCATTCCGGGTGTGTCGGCCACGTCGTTAGTCAGTACAGCCATGTTTTTTCATCATTTAAACTTGGCCGATGAAAAAGGCTGGTCGCATGCCTTCATGACCGGTAATTACCTGTTGTATTCATTTATGGTGGTGATTACCGCGGTGATCACTGGTCAGCTTATTGACCGTTTTAGTGCGCGAGTGGTGATGCCGTTCACTTTGCTACCCATTGCGGCGGCTTTGACGCTGATTAACCTAGTCGACAGCTATTGGGTTATTTGGCCCTACATGGTGTTGTTAGGCGTGGGGTCGGGGTTGTCGCAAACGGCACAAGCTGCCTTATGGCCAGAGTGTTACGGGGTGCGGTTTTTAGGCGCCATCAAAAGTCTGTTTTGGACCTTGGTGGTATTTACCTCGGCGTTAGGGCCTGTGTGGTTGGGTTTTTTGGTGGATCAAGGTTATGCTTTTCAACAGGCGGTATTAACCATGGTGGTTTATTTGTTGTTAGCCACCGTTTTGATGTTGGTGGGCCTGCGTAAGTTTGGGGTATAATTAGTGGTTAATAAGTCATGTTTGAACTTGAAGTTCATTTTACCGGCGGAGTTCTGCCCTTGTTGTTAATGCTCGACAATTACGATTCCTTCACTTATAACTTAGTGCGTTATTTTCGTGAGTTAGGCGCGCAAGTAGAAGTGTGTCGTAATGATGAAATAACCATTGCCGAAATCGAGCACATGGCGCCCACTCATCTAGTGATCTCGCCTGGGCCCTGCACGCCTAATGAATCCGGCATTTGCATGGCTGCGATTGCTCACTTTGCCGGTAAAATACCGATCCTGGGTGTATGCTTAGGCCATCAGAGTATAGGCCAAGTATTTGGTGGCGAAGTGGTGCGTGCCAAGCAAGTCATGCATGGCAAAACGTCTTTGGTAGAACACCAGCAAGTGGGTGTTTTTATCGGTTTGGATCAACCGCTAGAGGTAACGCGTTACCACTCTTTGGTGGTTAAAGCAGACACCTTGCCCGATTGTTTAGAAGCCACTTCGTGGAGTCTTAATGCCGCTGGCGAACGTGATGCGATTATGGGCATTCGCCACAAAACCCTCGATGTAGAAGGTGTACAATTTCATCCAGAATCGGTGCTGACGCACCAAGGTCACGAGTTGCTGGCCAATTTTCTCAAGCGATAACTGCCTGCGTATCAAATTACTGCATCTTTTTACAAAATGATGGCTATAAGCGCTAAAGTTTGGTGGCATTATTTGCTAGAGTAAGGCCACTGTCCTGTGGTTTGTTATGGCAGAATAATAAAAGAGACCTTTGTCATGAATATGCAGCAGGCTATTGCCGCCGTAACCGAACACCAGCATCTAACCCAAGCGCAAATGACCGCTGTGATGAACCTCATCATGACCGGCGAAGCCACGCAAGCTCAAGTGGGTGGTTTTTTAATTGGGTTGCGCATGAAGGGCGAAACCGTGGACGAAATCACCGGCGCTGTAAGCGCCATGCGAGCCTTGGCATCGGGTGTTAAAGTGTCTGGTGACCATGTGATAGACACTTGCGGTACGGGGGGCGACAGTTCCGGCATTTTTAACGTCTCCACGGCTTGCGCTTTTATCGCGGCTGCAGCCGGCGCACAAGTGGCTAAACACGGTAATCGCTCCATCTCCTCTAAAAGCGGCAGCTCAGATTTGCTTGAAGCAGCGGGTGTTGAAATTATGCTCAACCCCGAGCAAGTAGGTCAATGTATTGCCGATTTGGGCATCGGCTTTATGTTTGCGCCCGCCCACCACAGTGCCATGAAACATGCCATAGGCCCGCGCCGAGAAATGGCGGTACGCACCTTGTTTAATATTTTGGGACCATTGACCAATCCCGCTGGGGCGCCGCATCAAGTCTTGGGTGTGTATAGTCGCCAATGGCAACGCCCCATGGCCGAAGTGTTATTACGCTTGGGCAGTAAACATGTGATGGTGGTGCACTCCGAAGATGGCTTGGATGAAATTAGTATAGCTGCACCCACCTACGTGGTGGAAGTTAAAGACGGGGCGATTAGTGAATTCAGCATTGATCCACAAGACTATGGTTTGGCCCACGACAACCTAGACGAACTGGTGGTAGACGACGCCACGCAGAGTTTGGCACTAATCAAACAGGCCTTTGCCGGCCAAGCGGGTGCGGCGTTAGACATGTTGCTACTTAATGCGGGCGCGGCCATCTATACAGCCGATCTTGCGGATGACTTAGACGCTGGCATTGAGGCTGCAAAACAGGCCATTGCTAGCGGTGCAGCACAGGCGAAGTTAGACCAACTCATTGGTTTGTCTCAAGGATTTTCTAAATAATGAATACCCCAACCGTATTAAAGCGCATCGTGGCGCGCAAAATTGAAGAAATTGCCGAGCGTCAGGTGCACACACCTACGGCTCAACTCAAGCAACAAGTGGTAGCGAATACGAGCGGCGTTATGGCACCTAGAGGTTTTGCTAACGCCATGTATGCCAAGACAGAGGCTGGCCAGCCTGCGGTGATCGCCGAAGCTAAAAAGGCCTCGCCTAGCAAAGGCGTGATTCGCCAAGACTTTAATCCGGTCGAAATTGCTCAAAGTTATGCCCGTGGTGGTGCGGCGTGTATGTCGGTATTAACCGATGCCGACTTTTTCCAAGGCCACGAAGACTATCTACAACAGGCCCGCTCGGCATGTGATTTACCGGTGATCCGTAAAGACTTTATTGTTGATGCCTACCAAGTGTACGAAGCACGCGCCATAGGCGCCGATTGTATCCTCTTGATTGTGGCTTGTTTAGAAGACCAGCAGATGCATGACTTAGCCCATTTAGCACACGACTTAGGTATGGATGTATTGGTTGAATCCCACGACGCAGCCGAATTGCAGCGCGCACTCCAATTAAGCACGCCTTTGATCGGTATTAACAACCGCAATTTACATACCTTTGACCTGACCCTGCAGACAACCTTTGACTTATTAGCTATGATCCCAGAGGATCGAATGGTGATTACCGAAAGTGGTATTCACCAGCCAAGTGACGTGGCGTTGATGCAAAGCCATACAGTAAACGCCTTTTTAGTGGGTGAATCCTTTATGCGTGCTGCTGACCCTGGTGCCAAGTTAGCCGAATTGTTCGGCGACTGGTAACTCATACTCGTAGGAGTAAGTAACGATGGACAATACCTTCACTAATGGCTGTACTAAAGCACTGGTGCTGCCCAAGTCTAACCCCATGGCTAATATTGCAAAGGCAGCCCTTCTGACCGCCACAGTGGCCTTGGTATGGGTGTTAACCACCACAGTCGCGTGGGCTAATGGCAACCAAATCATCGGCTCTTGGCTGACGACAGAAGACAAAGCCGTGGTAGAAATCTATCGCGACGGTGACCAATATTTTGGTAAGTTTACCTTTCTTAAAGAACCTAACTACGCGGCAGGTCATGAAGCCGGCTTAGATGGTCAAGCCAAAGTGGATCGCAATAATCCAGATGCCAGCCAACACAAGCAACCTATTATTGGTTTAGTGATGCTTAGTGGCATGAATTACAACGGTGAAAAGAAAGGCAAACACCAATGGAAAGGTGGAAAAATTTATGACCCAGGTAATGGCAAATCCTACAAGTGCACCATTAACCTCAATGCAGACGGTAGCCTTGATCTGCGAGGCTTTATTGGAATTTCTTTATTTGGTCGCACCCAAGTGTGGCGCCCACAGCAATAATTATAGGTAGTAAAAAAACATGCAAGCACAAATCAGTTGGGCCGGTGGTGTCAGTTTTAAAACAGAGTCTGGCTCAGGTCATACGGTGACCGTAGACGGGCCACCTGCGTTGGGTGGCGAAAACCTAGGGGCAAGACCGATGGAACTGATGCTCATGGGGTTGGGTGGCTGTACCTCGTTTGACGTGATGACGATTCTTAAAAAGACCCGCCAAGACGTGACTGATTGCGTTGCCCAACTGAGCGCAGAGCGGGCCGACGCGGTGCCTTCTGTATTTACTAAAATTCACGTTCACTTTGTGGTTACAGGCCGTAATTTGAAAGAAAAACACGTGGCACGGGCGATTAAATTCTCGGCCGAAGAATATTGCTCAGCGTCCATTATGTTAGAAAAAGCGGGTGTGGAAATCACCCATGATTACGAACTTGTAGAGTTGGATGCCTAAACGGTGACCGACACTAATCTAAACCGGTTTTGGTCGCCCAAAGTACATGAACTATCGCCCTACGTGCCCGGTGAACAACCCAAGTTAACCAACTTAGTTAAACTCAATACCAACGAAAACCCGTTTCCGCCATCCCCTAAAGTGTTGGCGGCCATGCAGGCCGAGTTAGGTGATTCTTTGCGCCTGTACCCCGACCCTAATGCAACTCAGCTATGTCAGAGTTTGGCTAACTATTATGGATTAGACACCGCTGAGGTGTTTGTCGGCAACGGTTCTGACGAAGTATTAGCGCATACGTTTCAGGCGTTGTTACAACACGGTAAAGCGCTCATGTTCCCAGATATCAGCTACAGCTTTTATCCGGTGTATTGTGGGCTCTATGGCATACAACAGCAGCAAGTGCCGTTGGCTGCTGACTTAAGTATTAATGTGGCCGATTATCAGCCACCTAATGGCGGTATCATTTTACCTAACCCCAATGCGCCTACGGGCGAATTGCTTAGCCTTGCTGATATTCGCCAACTATTGAGTAACAATGTTGATAGTGTGGTGGTGATTGATGAGGCCTACATCGACTTTGGCGGCCAGTCGGCGGTAGCGTTGGTGCCCGAGTTTGATAATTTGTTAGTCATTCAAACCTTGTCTAAATCGCGTTCTTTGGCGGGTTTACGAGTCGGTTTTGCCTTAGGTCAAAGCCATTTGATCGAGGCACTGGAGCGGGTTAAAAATAGCTTTAACTCCTATCCCTTAAGCCGAGAAGCTCAAGCCGGTGCGATTGCCGCAATTGAAGACGAAAGTTACTTTCAGCAGACCCGCCAAAACAATATTGCACAACGCGAAAAACTAGCCGGTGAATTGAAAAATCTTGGTTTTAGCATGACCAACTCGCAGGCTAATTTCGTGTTTGTAACCCATGGCACTATGGCTGCTAAGGACATTGCGGCATCACTTAGGGAGCGCGGCATTATCGTGCGCCACCTCACCAGTAGCCCGCGAATTACTAATCACTTGCGTATTAGTGTGGGTAGTGCCAGTGAGTGTGCAGCCTTGGTGAGCGCCCTTAAAGAACTAATCTAGAGCGCGGTATTGGATTGCTTCACTGCGTTCGCAAAGGCGCGAGCCTAAGCGCTAAAGGCTCTCCCACCCATAACGTGCAAGTGGATGTGATACACCACTTGGCCTCCATCAGGGTTGCAGTTCATTTGCACGCGATATCCACCCTCAGCCACACCGGCTTCCTTAGCCAACTTAGCTGCGGTTAACATCATCTGGCCCAAAAGGGCCTGATGTTCTGGGTTGGCATCGTTGAGGGTGGCAATGGGCTGCTTGGGAATAATTAGATAATGCACTGGGGCTTTAGGTGCAATGTCCTTAAAAGCTAATAGCTGATCATCTTCATAAACAATATCAGCTGGGATTTCTCGGCTGATAATTTTATCAAATATAGTACCCATGGTGACCTCCTTTTAGTGCAGTTGCTCACGAGCAATGGCGCGATAAGCAATGTCGCGTCGGCAAAACTTACCTTGCCACTCAATCTTATCAGCTAACTCATACGCTTGATGCTGAGCTTGTCCCACAGTCTCACCTAAAGCCACTGCACACAAAACTCGACCACCGTTGGTGACGACCATACCGTCTTCGTTAAGTGCGGTACCTGCATGGAAGATTTTGGTGTCTTTGTTAAGCTCTTCGGGCAGGCTAATAACGTCACCCTTGGGGTAGGTGTCAGGGTAGCCAGCTGCAGCCAAAACAACACCAACGGCTGGGCGGTTATCCCATTGAGCCAAGGTTTGGTCTAATACGCCCATCGCGCCAGCAACACACAACTCGACGATGCTGTTTTTTAAACGCATCATAATGGGTTGGGTTTCTGGGTCGCCAAAGCGGCAGTTAAATTCCAGTACTTTGGGGGTGCCGTCGGCGGTCACCATAATGCCCGCGTATAAGAACCCGGTGTAGATGTAACCGTCGGCCGCCATGCCTTCCACGGTGGGTGTGATAACTTCATCAAGAATACGCTGGTGCATTACATCGTTGACTACAGGCGCGGGTGAATAAGCGCCCATGCCACCCGTGTTGGGGCCTTGGTCGCCTTCGTCGCGGGCTTTGTGGTCCTGACTAGAGGCCAGAGGCAAAATATTTTTGCCGTCGGCCATTACAATAAAGCTGGCTTCTTCGCCCACTAAAAACTCTTCAATAACCACGCGGCTACCGGCTTCACCAAAGGCATTACCCGCCAACATATCTTCTACTGCAGTACAGGCTTGCGCTACTGTTTCGGCCAAAATAACGCCCTTGCCAGCGGCTAAACCATCGGCTTTTACGACAATAGGTGCGCCTTGAGCTTTGATGTATTCCAGTGCGGGTGCAATCTCTGTAAAAGTTTCATAGGCCGCCGTAGGAATGGCGTGACGCTTAAGGAAGTCTTTGGCAAAGGCCTTGGAGCCTTCCAGTTGTGCAGCCCCTTGGGTGGGCCCAAAGATATCCATGTCGGCGGCGCGAAACACGTCCACTATGCCGACAACTAGCGGCGCTTCTGGACCGACAATGGTAATGTCTACGGCATTGGCTTTGGCGAAGGCCAATAGGCCTTCGATGTCCATGACGTCTATGGCCACGTTTTTAGTTTTGTTTTCTAAGGCTGTACCCGCATTACCCGGTGCTACAAAAATATTGTGGACCGCACGGTTTTTGGAGGCCTGCCATGCAAGGGCGTGTTCACGACCGCCACTGCCAATAATTAATACATTCATGTTCGATCCTGTTACTTATGTTTGTGGGTTGCCACAGGCCTTAGACCTTCGCAATGACGCGGGATATTAATGACGGAAGTGACGCATGCCGGTAAAGATCATGCTGATATTGTGCTCATTAGCAGCGGCAATAATTTCATCGTCGCGCATCGAGCCACCTGGCTGAATAATCGCACTAATACCGGCTGCGGCTGCAGCATCAATACCGTCACGGAAGGGGAAGAAGGCATCAGATGCCATCACTGAGCCCTTAACTTCCAAACCTTCATCACTGGCCTTAATGCCCGCAATTTTAGCACTGTATACGCGGCTCATTTGGCCAGCGCCTACACCAATAGTCATGCCATCTTTGCAATACACGATGGCGTTAGACTTGACGTACTTGGCTACTTTCCAGGCAAATTGCAGGTCGTGCATTTCTACTTCGGTGGGCATACGCTCACTAACGATCTTCAGGTCGGCTTCCAACATTTGGCCCAAGTCGCGGTCTTGAACTAACAAGCCACCGGTAACGCGTTTGTAATCCAGTTCGGCCGCATGCAAGTGGGGCAAGTCGCCACAGCTTAAAACACGTACATTGGGTTTGCGGGCTAAGGCAGTCGCAGCAGATGGACTCACGCTTGGGGCAATAATCACTTCCACAAACTGTTGGTCGATAATGCGCTGGGCCGTGGCTGCATCCAGTTCCCGGTTAAACGCAATAATACCGCCAAAAGCCGAGGTGCTGTCTGTGCTGTAGGCTTTTTCGTAGGCTTCTGTGATGTCTTTACCCATGGCCACACCGCACGGGTTAGCGTGTTTTACAATTACACAGGCTGGATCTTGGAAGGCTTTTACACACTCTAAAGCCGAGTCTGTATCGGCGATATTGTTAAACGACAAGGCTTTGCCTTGTAATTGTAATGAGGTGGCAATGCATGCTTCTTTAGGCTCATGTTCAACGTAAAAGGCCGCATCTTGATGGGGGTTTTCACCGTAGCGCATATCCTGCATTTTGCTGAACTGGGTGTTAAAGGTGCGCGGGAACTTAGAAGTTTTATCTAGCTGTGAACCTAGGTAGTTGGCAATGGCGCCATCATACTTGGCGGTATGTTCAAAGGCCTTGCAGGCTAAGTCTGTGCGGGTAGTTTGGCTTAGGCCACCGTTGCTAGTAAGCTCTTCCAAGATGGCTGTGTAGTCGCCAGAATTAACCACAATGGCAACACTTTTGTTGTTTTTGGCCGCCGAACGAACCATGGTAGGGCCACCAATATCGATGTTCTCAATAGCCATGTCTAAGGTGCAATCATCGCGTTCAATGGTGGCTTGAAAGGGGTAAAGGTTGACTACAACGAGGTCAATGGCATCGATACCGTGTGCTTCCATAATGCCTTCATCTTGGCCACGACGGCCCAAAATGCCACCGTGAATTTTGGGGTGTAAGGTTTTAACCCGGCCATCCATCATTTCTGGAAAGCCAGTGTAGTCTGAGACTTCTATGGCAGCGACGCCAGCCTCGGTCAACAGCTTAAACGTACCGCCGGTGGAGAGGATCTCCACACCTTTTGAGGTGAGTTGCTGGGCAAATTCAACAATGCCTCGCTTGTCTGAGACGCTGATAAGAGCGCGATTGATGGCTTGATGGTCTGACATGTGAATTTCCTTTTAACGGCAGTGAAAATGGCGGGTTAAAGTAGGTCGTACTGTTTTAATTTCTTACGTAAAGTGCCACGGTTAAGCCCCAGCAGGGTGGCTGCTTTAGACTGATTATCGTGTGTGTGCTGCATAACGCAGGTAAATAAAGGCGCTTCAACTTGTTGCATAAATAGGTCGTAGAGTTCGGTGGTATGCTGGCCGTCCAGTTCTGCAAAATAAGCGGTGAGGGCCTGTTCTACATTTTGTTTTAAGGTGAGTTCGGTGTGTTCGCTAGGCGAAGGGGTGATGCTTGTGCTGTTCATTGGTGGGTTATTTGCTTCTACTAACTGAGTCATAAAATTAAGCCGCCTGCAGACTTGCATGTTGGAAATGGGCTTTCAAAAATGCGAGTTGTAGTTCTTGGCTGGATAATTGGTTAAAGGCTTTGCGTTGCTCTAAGTCGGGTTTAAGATACCAACCCACGTGTTTGCGGGCGATACGTGGGCCCATTAGGTCGCCATATAAGGCGTATAACCCCAGCAGATGTTGTTCTAATACCTGCCAAATTTGCGATGGCAAGGGTGCGTCTAGCTCTGAGCCGTGTTCAAGGTAGTGCAGCACTTGCTCAAACAACCATGGATTGCCTTGCGCTGCACGGCCAAACATCAAACCATCGGCTTGCGTGTGTGCCAATACCTGAGCTGCATTTTGCACAGTGCAAATGTCACCATTGGCCAATACAGGAATCTCAAGGGCTTGTTTGATGGCCGCAATAGTGTCGTATTCAACCTCGCCTTTAAAGCCACAAGCACGCGTGCGCCCATGTACGGCTAATGTTTGAATGCCCGCGTCCTGAGCGATCTTGGCAATGTCTACGCCATTGCGCTCATCAGCACTCCAGCCGGTACGAATTTTCAAGGTTACGGGCACATCCACCGCTGCCACCACTGCGGTTAAGATGGCTTTAACCAACGCTGGTTCGCGCAGAAGTGCAGAGCCAGCCGCTTTTTTAAGCACTTTTTTAGCAGGGCAACCCATATTGATATCAATGATTTGCGCACCAAGGTTCACATTAGCTAAGGCCGCATGGGCCATTTGTGCGGGATCTGAGCCGGCAATTTGTATGCTAATCGGTGTGCTGTCGTCGGTATGGGGAAGGCGTTTTTGAGATTTTTTGGTGTGCCACAATGATGTATCTGACGTAACCATTTCTGCAACCGCTAGCCCCGCACCAAGTTGACGGCATAAATGCCGAAATGGACGGTCGGTAATGCCCGCCATAGGGGCCAGTACCAAGCCGTTGTCGAGCTGGTGTGGGCCAATGGCAAAGCCTTGAATAACGCTAGAGTAATTCATTATAGGTTCAAGGGGTGCTTGATAGTCGCCAGAAGTGAGTCTAAATTCCAGGAGCCTATTGTACGATTTGTACAAAAATTGTTCAATTGATATGCACTATAACGTTTAAAAAATACTGCCATAGAGCAAGGATAATAATGGCTAATAAACCTACGCCTAGCCATTGGCGTACCACAAGGGGATTACGCTTGAGCATTTGCCGATGAAATCTCAGGCCTAAGTAGTGGCCAAGGGCGGTGGGCGCTAATAGTACCAGAGACCATTGCCATTGTAAGTCAACGCCAGCAATGGCAAAGGCAGACATTTTAATCACCACCAGAATAAACCACAGCATAAATAAGGTGTCGCGGTAGGACTCGATCGCCATTTTGCGTACCGCAACAGCAACAATGAGGGGCGCGCCAATGAGCGATACACCACTAAAATAACCACCCAACACTAATAATAAGCGGTCTACCCACGGTGACTGGCTGCTAATTTCCCACTTGATGACCCAGGTGACGGCGTAAAAACCGGTGATGCCGTAGATGATTAATACCATCCATTCATTAGGCAAACTTAGCAGGCCAATAACGCCGGCTAGTTTGGGGACGATCATCCAAGTGAGCGACTCACGTAAAAATTTTAAATCAATTTTTTTGAAGCTACGACCCGCAGTGATGCTAGAAAAGATGAGCAAGTGGGTGGCTACAACAGGTAAAAAGAACAGCGGTTGGTCAACCACCATTAACAACAAGGGCAAAGCCAGTGCCGCACCACCAAAGCCAAGGCCCGCGCGTACAAAACCTGACCATACAAAGATCAAACCAATGGCTACTAACTGAGGGGTACTAAAGTCCAGAAGGGTCACCTTTAATAATTAAACCAACCTTGCAGGTCATAGACAATACCAGCGCCCGAGAAACCTTTGCCCGCCAATACGAACCCCGTCAAAATAATACCCAAGGCCGAACTAACCACGTTTTGTGTGGTGGGATAGCCCATCACTTTCACCGGTTTGTGAATCAATTCATGAAAATGTATTGATTCGTCCACCTGTTGCAATAACACCTTGGCCTGTTGGATTTGTTTATACAGCGCAGGCTTTTCGGCATTCTCTGCGTTCATGAGTTCCTGCTCCAACAAGAACAGTTGATTTTGGAGTTGGTCGCGTTGGCTGGAACTGAGCATTTGTAGTTTGGTGGCTTTGGAGATGGTGAAAATACAAATACTAGAAATCACCACAACGATTAAGATAATGAGGTAAATGGTGGACACATGATGACGTGCCTGCGTCCAAGCAATCATGTTAAGAATGACCATGCAACTAATGGCATAGAACAATAAAATGGAGTTGTAGGCTTGAATGCGCAGGTAAAACGCCTCACCAAAGGAACGTAAAGTTTTTCGGCACATCATCCACGCAAATACGTTGCTAGGTTGGTTTAGGTCGATAAATAAATGGCCATTAGGGTGTTGGGTTGGGTCTGCTTCGATTGTTTCGTCGGACTCTTGAATTGTCGGTTGGTGGTATAAAAACTCAGCCAGACGTAACCCCGGGAATTGTATTAACTGGCCTAGTTTTTTGAGAGTGGCCGCTCGACGATTGAAATCATGGGCACAAATTAAACCAAAGTTTAACGAAGCGATGCTCCCAAAAAATCCAATCCCACAGCCGATAAAGATAAGGGTTTCAGAATCAGTCGCTCCAAAGGCCTCTATACCATAGGCCAAACGAATTAAAAACGTACTCAATAGTATGCTTATAACACAGGCCATCAAGAAGAGTCCGTAGGCGGTGGGAAATTTTAGGTGATACACGGTACTTAGAATTTGGTGTAATACAAAACCAGCGGTCACTTGGTCGTGATTTTGATGGGGCGTTGTTGCAATGAATCGTGGGTCGGTTTTGTGTTGCTGTAACTGGGCACTGGTGTGGGTGTCCATAGTGAAACTAATGCCCTGCAAGGCCACGTCATTTTCATCCATGGCGCAGGTGAGTCCATCTTCGATGAGTCCAGGATACTTGCTGGGCGAGCTCCAGCCTCCGCCCACTAAAAGGCGATTGGTTTTATCGCCCGTCCATTCGGGGGCTGGTTGGTTGAGTCGAGCATAATCCTCGGGGCGGTAATAGCCGTACTTGACCGATACGATGAGGGCCCTGAGGGAGAAAAACAGATAGGCTAATACCATCTGAAATAAATCAACATTTTGCACTAATTGGTCTGGCCCAAATAACCGCAGCATCAAGGCAGTGAATACCAGCCAATAAATAGGGTACATCAATACCCAGCAAAATATGTGATTGCTGCGGTCGTTGTGTTTCAAAGAGCACATAAATAGGCCACGATGGTTCATTACATGCCAAGCTTTGCTGGTAGAACGTTCAATCAAAAGCGCTGCTAACGGAGCAAATATTACCGGAGGTAGGTTTTCGTAGATGAGCGTAATTAAAAACTGTCGCCACGAAAACTGCACTGGTGTGTGGTAACTATCGATTTTATCTTTGGGGCTAGAGGCCCGCAATTTGGCGGCTTCTAAGCTGTTGGCGAACTGGGTTTGAGATTGTTCGCCGTTAGTTTTGGATGTTTTTTTATGGTGCTTCATCGCCTCGTTACCGGCCGATGAGAATGCCTTATCCATGTGACTCTCCCTGTTGTTGAGTGTAGTAAAACACTCAACTAGGGATACAAATGTACCAAAAAAAACAGGCAAACACCAATATTAGCTGCGTTTTTGGCCGTCGATGCGAACCCATTCGTCTTTAGCGGTGACCGTGTGCATATCAAACCAAGGTGCATAAGCGTCTATAACGGCATCGGCTTGGTGCTCAAGAATGCCGGACAAGGCAATCAAGCCGCCTGGTTGGGTGAGTTGCGCTAAACGAGCGGCCATGTCGATGAGCGGGCCTGCCAAGATGTTGGCAAGCATGATGTCAACGGGGTTGGTGGGTGTTTGTTCAGGTAAGAATACTGGGATCTTGTTGGCATCAATGCCATTACGTTGGGCGTTGTCTTTGGTGGCCGTTAAGGCTTGGGTGTCGTTGTCTACGCCCATCACATGGGCTGCGCCCATGAGCATGGCGCCGATGGCTAAAATGCCCGAACCACAGCCATAATCAATCACGGTTTTGTGTTGCCAGTCTTGTTGCGCAATCCACTGTAAACATAAGGCGGTTGTGGGGTGGCTGCCGGTACCAAAAGCAAGGCCAGGGTCTAACATTAAGTTGGCGGCGCTTGGGTCGGGTGCCGGTTTCCAGCTCGGGCAAACCCATAGGCGTTCACCAAATTGAATAGGCTCAAAACGATCCATCCATTCCCTTTCCCAGTCTTTGTCTTCTAATATTTCCAGCTTATGGGACGGGAAGGACGTTTCTGGGTAGCGATCTTGCCAGCCATTTTGTAAATAATTAAGCAGGGACTCCTCGTCGGTATCGGCTTCAAATAAACCCATGACCCGCGTGTCTTGCCATAAAGGTGTGGTGCCTTTGAGAGGCTCGAACACTGGCTGATCTGCGCCATCAAGCATGCTTACGGCACCTGCGCCGCACAGCAGTAACATGTCTTCTAAAACCTCAGAGGTCTCAGGGCTGGATGCGAGAGTGATTTGGACCCAAGGCATGGTGTGTAGTCTCTTGTTTAAATACAAAAAATAAAAACGCCGCCTTGGATATCCGTGGCGGCGTGGTAGGAAATTGATAGGCTTAAAGGCCTAGCTTTTTCTCTAGGTAGTGGATGTTCATGCCGCCTTCGGCAAAAATAGCATCCCGTACAATGTCTTTTTGTAGTGGAATGTTAGTTTTAATACCGTCGATGATCATCTCGTCCAGAGCCACTTCCATGCGTTTCAAGGCTTGTGCTCGCGTTGGGGCGTGGGTGATGACTTTGGCGATCATAGAGTCGTAAAACGGAGGTACAGAATAGCCGCTGTAAATGTGTGAATCTACGCGTACACCCAAACCACCTGGGGCGTGGAACTGCGTCACTTTACCTGGGCTTGGCATAAAGGTTTTGGCATCTTCGGCATTAATGCGGCATTCAAAGGCATGGCCTTCAATCACTACATCTTCTTGCTTCACAGACAATGGCAAACCACTGGCAATGCGCAACTGCTCTTTAATGATGTCTACACCGGTAATCATTTCTGTAACTGGGTGCTCTACCTGAACACGAGTGTTCATTTCGATAAAGTAAAAACCACCATCTTCATACAAAAATTCGAAGGTGCCGGCGCCACGGTAGCCAATTTCTAAACAGGCATCGGTACAGCTCTTGAGTACTTGCTGTCGTGCGGCTTCGTCCATGTGCGGGGCTGGGGCTTCTTCCACTACTTTTTGATGGCGACGCTGCATTGAGCAGTCGCGGTCAAATAGGTGAATGGCACCACCTTGGCCGTCGGCCAAAATTTGCACTTCTACATGGCGTGGGTTCTCTAAGAACTTTTCCATGTACACAGTATCGTTACCAAAAGCGCCCTTAGCTTCTGCTTTGGTGACAAAAATCGAGTTGATCAAAGCGGCTTCGCTATGTACAACACGCATGCCACGGCCACCGCCGCCAGCGGAGGCTTTAATGATCACTGGATAGCCAATCTCTTTGGCGATACGCATGGTGCGCTCGGCATCATTATCTAACGGGCCATTGGAGCCGGGTACCGTAGGCACGCCCGATTTTTGCATGGCTTTGATGGCGGCAACTTTGTCGCCCATCACACGGATGGTGGCGGCGGTTGGGCCTATAAAGGTAAAGCCACTGCTTTCTACCATTTCCGCAAAGTCTGCGTTTTCTGCTAAGAAACCATAGCCTGGGTGAATGCCCGTTGCGTCGGTCACTTCAGCAGCAGATAAAATGCGCGGAATGTTTAAGTAGCTTTCGGTTGATGAATTTGGCCCAATACATACGGCTTCGTCAGCCAAGCGAACGTGCATGAGGTCTTTATCTGCTTTGGAGTGAACCGCTACGGTTTTGATGCCTAATTCTTTACAGGCACGTAAAATACGTAGGGCAATTTCTCCACGGTTAGCAATTACAACTTTATCTAACATGGGAAACTCCGGTGGTTAGGCAATGGTGACCAGCGGTTGATCAAATTCAACGGCTTCACCGTCTTCAACCAATACCGCGGTAATGGTGCCCGACTTGTCGGCTTCGATCTGGTTCATCATCTTCATGGCTTCGATGATGCAGATGACGTCGCCTTCTTTAACCGCTTGACCAACTTCAGCAAACGCCGGTGCGCCTGGTGAAGGGCAGCGGTAGAAGGTGCCAACCATGGGCGAGACAACGGTATGGCCGCTGATGGCTGGAGCAGCGGGTGCGCTTGGGGCGGCGGCTGGAGCACCAACGGCGGCAACGGGTGCCGCTTGCATTACTGGTGCAGGGGCAGCCATCATCATGGCGCCAGAAGAGCGGCTGATGCGTACAGACTCTTCGCCTTCTTTAATTTCAATTTCGTTAATGTCGGATTCTTCTAGCAACTCGATGAGTTTTTTAACTTTACGAATGTCCATGGGAGCTCTCTATATTATTGGTAGGTAGATTAACTGCTTAAACGGCCAATGGCGGCGTCTATAGCAAAACGGTAACCGTCAGCACCGAGGCCGCAAATTACGCCCTCGGCAATGTCGGATAAATAGGAATGATGGCGAAATGTTTCGCGCTGGTGCACATTGCTTAAGTGCACTTCAATAAACGGGATATTAACCCCTAATAAGGCATCCCGTATGGCGACGCTGGTGTGGGTGAACGCGGCTGGGTTGATGACGATAAATTCTACAGCTTGAGCCGGCGCCGTGTGGATGGCTTGGATGAGTTCGTGTTCCGCGTTGCTTTGGAGGCAATTGAGGGAAACTTGGGCTTGCTGGCATTGCTGTTGGCATTGTGATTCGATCTGCGCCAAGGTTAGCGAGCCGTAAATGCCGGGTTCCCGTTGCCCTAAAAGGTTAAGGTTGGGGCCGTTAAGTAGCAAGATTTGAGCCATTAATATCTATCCGTTGCTGCAACAAAATGTTGAAGTTATATGGAGATGATAGCATGTTGCAGGAAATTTGCCGAAGTTTTTGTAATTTATTTAACCCTAGAGGCGGCGTGTCTAGTCTGATACCCTAGGTAGGCTCAATCACTTTAGGTCGTTCTATGTATTTCATTCAGGTTTTGCCTCAGCAGCGTGTATTTGGTGGCTTGCTATTGGTGTCATTGTTGTCGATTACGGGCTGTTCTGCGCCTGAAATCAAACCAGCTTTAGGCGTCAATGTGCAATTTGAGGCTAGCCCGGAGCAGCGCCCAGAGGCGGTTGAAGTATCCGCGCCTTCCACCCAGATAACACCAAAAACGAGTCCTGCGGCGACCGCTGGAGCCAGTGAGGTGGTCAGTGGTCAAGCCGATGTCTTGGTTGTTACCCAGTCGACTGCAACGCCGGTCATTAAAGACACCGTGTCCTTTTTGTTGGGCGAGGCGGGCTGGGCGTTTAGTCAGGACCGGCTGACTACGCCTAAAGGTAACAGCGCTTACGATTATTTACAGCGCGTGTTAGTGGAACAGCCCAAAAACCCCCAGGTCTTGATAGCGCTGGAGCAAATTGTGCAGCGCTATTATGAGCTGGTTAGACGTAGTTTAAAACAAGGTAAAGTGGCACAGGCGCAGGTGTATTTGTCGCGGGCGTTAAGGGTTTTGCCTGCGCATGCAGAAGGGTCTGCTATGCTCAAGTTAATTGCTGCTAACCAACCAAAACCTAAGGCCGCTATGGCAAGCATGCCGGTGACACAAAATCCAGCATTACGCACTCAGGTTTTGGCCCTGACATCAACCCAGCTGCAGCAACAAGACGAAGCAACGGTGGCATGGTTGACGCGGTTGGCTTTGAAAGCACAATCCCTTAAAGCGACTATGCTAATAGTGGCGCCTAAAGACGCCCAAGCACGGTGGCTCTATCAAACCATGAACAGTGCAGACCCTGAGTTGCGTATTCGGGCCAATATAAAGCGCGGTACCCCGGCGCGTATAGAGGTTAACTATGTAGCGCGTATGGACGAACTTGAAGTTTATGCCCATTAACACCATATACAGTACCATCAATGCATTTTGACACAAAGGACCAACAATGCCGCAGTTAAAACAAGGATTTAGAAACATAAAAGAAGATTACTTTGACGGCAGTCACTGGCTGTTGCGGGGTTTGGCAGTGGTCTTGGTCATCTACTTATTGGTAGCATCGGTGCTGGGTTTCTACTGGAACAGTGAGCCAGATTTGGCTACGCCACCAACCATAGGTACGGTCACAGGTGCGGCCACCACCCAAACGCTGCTGCATTTAGCTACCACATTAACGGATAAGCCGGGTGGCTATTTAACCAATGATATGATTTTGCCCGGCGTATTTATGGATAATATCCCTAACTGGGAATTTGGTGTTCTTATTCAGATTCGAGACCTGTCTCGCGCGATGCGTAAAGACTTTAGTCGCTCGCAATCCCAATCTACTGAAGACGGTGATTTGGCGATTGCCGAACCTCAGTTTAACTTTGACAGCGATAGTTGGTTATTACCCTCCACCGAAGGTGAGTACCAAACCGGCAAGCAAGCCCTCAACCGTTATTTGCAGCGGCTGGCTGATCAGCAACAAGGTCAGGCCCAGTTTTATGCAAGGGCCGACAACTTAACTCGCTGGCTGGGAGATGTGGAAACTCGCTTAGGAAGCTTATCGCAACGCTTGAGTGCGAGCGTAGGACAAAGGCGACTCAATACCGATTTAGCCGGCGACAGTGCGGCTACGCAATCTACTACTAACGCCGCAGAAAGAGAAATCAAGACACCTTGGTCAGAGATTGATGATGTATTTTACGAAGCGCGTGGCGCAAGTTGGGCTTTGGTGCAGCTGTTGAGAGCCGTGGAGGTGGATTTTGCACCGGTATTGGAAAAGAAGAATGCGCTGGTGAGTTTGCGGCAAATTATTCGTGAGCTAGAAGCCACGCAGGAAACTGTGTGGAGTCCGATGATTATGAATGGTTCGGGTTTTGGGTTGGTGGCAAATCACTCGTTGGTGATGGCGTCTTATATTTCTAGAGCCAATGCAGCCATTATTGATTTACGGGGTTTGTTGACCCAAGGTTAACCTTGGGTCACTGCGAAGGCCAAAGGCCTGTGGCAGTTCACCGACCGAAGCTTTGGATTGCTGCGCTCAGCTAGCCTTTATAGGCGGCGGCGGCAACTTGGATTTTAGCTTTGGCAGACTCTGCGCCTTCCCAGCTTTCTACCTTAACCCACTTGCCTTTTTCTAGGTTCTTGTAGTTTTCAAAGAACTCTTTGATTTGATTCAGTAGCAAATCAGGTAAGTCTGCAATGTCTTGTACATCGTTGTAGGCTTGAGTCAGCTTTTCATGGGGTACAGCCAATAGCTTGGCGTCTTCGCCCGCCTCATCAGTCATGTTCAAAACGCCAACCGGGCGGCAGCGTATTACGCTACCAGGCACAACTGGGTAAGGGGTTACAACTAATACGTCGAGGGCATCGCCGTCATCAGCAAGGGTGTTGTTGATGTAGCCATAGTTGGCTGGGTAAAACATCGGTGATGCCATGAAACGATCAACAAATAAGGCGTCTGCATCTTTGTCGATTTCGTACTTTACTGGGCTGCTGTTAGCAGGGATTTCGATAACAACGTAAATATCGTTAGGCAAATCTTTGCCAGCGGGAATAGATTGATAGCTCATGATCTAATTGGATCCTAATAAGGGTTAATATCTAAAGTGATGCGTTATGGTAGCGGTTAATCCGCTCTACTTCTTGCTTAGACCCCAAGATCACCGGTACGCGCTGGTGAATGTGGTTGGGTTCTATGTCCATAATCGGGGTTGCTGTGTTGCTCGCAGCGCCGCTGGCTTGCTCAATTAAAAAGCTCATGGGGTTGCCCTCATACATGAGGCGTAGCTTGCCGGCCTTGCTTGGGTCGCGGCTGTCGTAGGGGTACATAAATACACCGCCACGGGTGAGGATGCGATGTACTTCGGCTACCATTGATGCAATCCAGCGCATGTTGAAACGCTTGCCAATGGGGCCTTCTTCGCCTAGGAGTAAGTCGTTAACATAAGCTTGCATCGGCGCTTGCCAAAAACGTTGGTTGGACATGTTAATGGCAAATTCCTGCGTACTTTCAGGCACTTGGACTTGGTCGTGGGTCTGATAAAAATCACCATCAGCACCTAAGTTATACATGGCAACGCCGTTGCCCGTGGTGAGGGCCAAAATGACCGATGGGCCGTAGAGCACGTAGCCGGCAGCGATTTGTTTGCGCCCAGCTTGTAAGAACGTATTGGTGGTGACCTCAAGGTCGTCGTTAGGTGCGGCCAGCACAGAAAAAATAGTGCCCACAGTGACGTTAATGTCAATGTTAGAGCTGCCATCCAATGGATCAAATGTGACTAAGTAATCGCCCTCAGCGTTGCCTGCAATGGCGTCTTCTTCTTCTTCGGAAGCAATGCCGGCAACGCTGCGATTGGCCAGCAATACTTGTTTGAGTAAGTCGTTGGAAATAACGTCTAGTTTTTTCTGGACTTCACCCTGCACATTTTCTTGTTCGGCAGACCCGTATAGGCCGCTCAAAGCACCGCCACGTAGGCGTTCGGCAATGTTTTTACAAGTGGTGGTGATGGAGTCGATTAGGGACACAAGTTGTGGGTCAACTTGGGCTTGCTCAAGGGCTTGATTGAGGCTCAGCATGAGATTTTTAGGGGCGTCCATTTACAGGGCAAAAATAAGTACCTAATTATATGTTACTTGTGGCAAAAAGTCTTGCGGCTTAAGTCGTAAGTCGAGCTCTTTTGTGGGTTTTTTAGGCGCTAAGGGATGGGGTGGGGTAGCTTGTGCCGACGCGTCAAATAAGCTGTTATAATAAGCGTTAAATAATTGTTAGTGAAATGACGTATGACTTCAGTTTCCTTATCGAGTGCCAACAATCTAAAAGTAACCCTTGCCATTACAGGTGCCTCGGGAGCGCAATACGGGTTGCGTTTGCTCGAATGTTTGTTAGGGGCAGGGTGTCAGGTGTCGTTGTTGGTTTCGGCTGCAGCACAGGTGGTGTTAGCCACAGAAACTGACCTTAAAGTGCCAGCTGCAACGACGGCTATGCAGGCCTTTTTTAATGACTTGTATGGGGCTAAGCCAGAGCAATTGAGCGTGTTTGCTAAGCAACAGTGGATGGCGCCCGTGGCATCGGGTTCGGGCGGTGGTGATGTGATGGTAGTGTGTCCATGCAGTACGGGCAGTTTGTCAGCCATTGCTTGCGGCACCAGCAATAACCTGATTGAGCGTGCCGCCGATGTGCACTTAAAAGAGCGCCGCAAGTTGATTTTAGTACCACGCGAAGCGCCTTACTCAGAAATTCACCTCGAGCACATGCTCAAATTGACACGTATGGGAGCGGTGGTTATTCCGGCAAGCCCTGGGTTTTATAATCGCCCCCAAAGTGTCGAAGATATGGTTGATTTTGTGGTAGCACGAATTCTATCTCAAATCGGTTTGCCGCAGTCGTTAGTGCCCGCTTGGGGGGCGTAACTTTTTTCTCTATTTGTCTACAAATCGCGCTATAATGTGCGCGCTATAATTATTCACTATTAATACGAGAAAATGTCATGTCTGTCGCGGATTACATGCAGCAATTAGGTGCCCAAGCTAAAGCTACATCATTGGTGCTTGCGGCTGCGCCGACCGTGACTAAAAATAACGCGCTATTGGCTATGGCAGATGCGCTTAATGAAGCACGAGAGAGCCTTAAAAGCGCCAACGAAAAAGACCTACAGGCCGGTCAGGCTAATGGCTTAGACGACGCCATGCTCGATCGCTTACGTGTTACCGACGCTGGCATCGACGCCATGATGTTAGGCCTGCGTCAGGTGGCGGAGTTAGCTGACCCCGTGGGCGAGATAAGCGACATGAGTTATCGGCCATCGGGTATCCAATTGGGTAAAATGCGCGTGCCATTAGGCGTGGTGGGCATTATTTACGAATCCCGCCCCAACGTTACCGTGGATGCCGCCAGTTTATGTATTAAATCTGGCAACGCGGCCATTTTGCGTGGTGGCTCGGAAGCTAAGCACTCCAACCAAGCCATTGCCGCCTGTGTATCCCAAGGTTTGGTGACGGCCGGTTTGCCAGCCGCTTGTGTACAAGTGGTCGACACCACAGATCGTGCGGCCGTCGGTGAGCTAATCACTATGAGCCAATACGTGGATGTGATTGTACCCCGTGGTGGCAAGAGTTTAATTGCTCGGGTGAGCGCCGAAGCACGTATTCCAGTGATTAAACACTTGGACGGCAATTGCCATGTGTATATAGACGATGAGGCTGATGCCAGTAAAGCCATCAATATTGCCATTAATGCCAAAACCCGTCGCTACGGTGTGTGTAATGCCATGGAGTCGTTATTGATCGCGGCTTCAAGGGCGCAAGAAATATTGCCGCAGTTGGCGCAGGCCTATCAAGAGTTTGATATTGAGCTACGGCTGTGTGACCAATCCATGGGCATGATTAGTAGTTACCAAGGCAAAAAAATCAGTGCTAGCCAGGAAGATTGGAGTACAGAATATTTGGCCCCTGTGTTGTCAGTCAAAGTAGTAGCAGACATGCAAGAAGCGATAGAACATATTAATCGTTATGGTTCGCACCATACCGATGCTATGGTCAGTGAAAACTTTACCAAGGCGCGCTTGTTTATGGCCCAAGTCGATTCGAGCTCGGTGATGATCAATGCGTCTACCGCCTTTGCCGATGGCTTTGAATATGGCTTAGGGGCTGAAATTGGTATCTCTACAGATAAAATTCATGCCCGTGGCCCAGTTGGTTTACAGGGTTTGACCTCGCAAAAGTACGTTGTATTTGGTGATGGTCATATCAGAACCTAGATGCAGCGCCACGGTGTTGTTGGGCGGCACCTTTGACCCAGTGCACCAAGGTCATGTGAATTCCGCCCTTGAGCTGAGCCAGTATTTGAGCGGCCAAGCGACGCCAACGCAAATGGTGCATTTATTGCCCAACAGCCAGCCAGTGCATCGCCTTACACCTCAGGCCAGCGCCCAACAAAGGGCGCAGATGTTGGCATTAGCCACTGCTAAGTATGAGCAGTTGGCGGTGGATGAACGAGAATTATGTCGCCAGGGCCCAAGCTACAGTGTGTTGACTATGGCTGAGGTGAGGGCCGAAATAGGCCCGCAGCAACCGCTGATTTGGTGTTTGGGGGTCGATGCGTTCGCCGGCCTTTTGCACTGGCATCGTTGGCAAGAATTATTAGATTATGGGCATTTGTTAGTGCTCAGCCGGCCACAAGCAACGTGGCCGACTAATACCCAGCTGCTTACGTGGTATGCAGCTCATCAAGTAGCAGAAGCTAAGCAGTTATTGGCCTCGCCACTTGGACAGGTGGCTCACCTGAAATTAGGGCAGTATGCGGTATCTGCAACCCAGTTACGGCAACAACTGTGTACGGGGCAACAGCCTAGTGCATTATATTTAGCGCCTGCGGTGGCACAATACATTGCAGACGAACGCCTTTACGGTATATAACCGTGGGCAATTAATTGAATTATTATTGAAGTATTGGAATACAAATTATGGCTATGCCCATTGAAGATTTATTAAAACTGATTACCAGCGCCCTAGAAGACATGAAAGGTAAAGACATTGTGCAGCTTGACGTACGTGGTTTATCTAATGTAACTGACTATATGGTGATCGCCACTGGCACCTCAAACCGCCATGTGAAGTCATTGGCAGACGAAGTGTCATTTCAAGCCAAGCAAAACGGCGTTGCGCCGTTGGGCATTGAGGGCGAAATGAGTGGAGACTGGGTGCTTTCTGACCTCGGTGACGTGGTGGTACACGTTATGCAAACCGAAGCTCGCGAGTTCTACGACCTCGAGCGTTTGTGGAATCCAGCGCTAAAACAAGAGTTATCGAGTGTGGTTGAGCCGCGCCCTTAGATGAAAATTAAGTTGCTTGCTGTTGGTACTAAGATGCCCAGTTGGGTCACTGAAGGCTACCAAGAGTACGCTCGACGGATGCCCAGCGACATGCAACTTCAATTGCAGGAACTGAGCCTTGGTTTTCGAGGCAAAGGTGCGGACTTAAACCGTGCTATTGCTAAAGAAGGCGAACAAATGTTGGCCGCCATTCCGTCACAAGATCATGTGATCGCACTAGACGTGTTGGGCAAACCTTGGAGTACGCAAGAGTTGGCCAAACAATGCGGTCATTGGCGTATGCTGGGTTGCAACGTTACCTTGCTAGTGGGTGGCCCAGATGGCCTAGCTAAAGACTGCGTGGCTCGGGCCGACCAGCGTTGGTCTTTGTCGCCCCTTACCCTTCCCCATCCTTTAGTGCGGGTTTTACTCGCCGAGCAAATCTACCGCGCCTGGAGTTTGCTCAATAATCACCCCTACCACAAGTAACTAGCTAGCTTATGCCTTGGTCAAAAATGGACACTCAGCGCAACGAGCTTAACCAGTTCAATAGTCGCTTGTGGTGGTCCCTTTTATTGATCGTCTTGGTGTTTTCTGGGCTTGTCGCACGCTTAGTGTATTTGCAAATTTGGCAATATGATCATTACGTGACTGAGTCGGATGACAACCGTCAGCAGCTACAAGCGGTGGCCCCTACGCGGGGTTTAATCTACGACACTAACGGAGCATTGTTAGCGGGCAACCGTGCTAGCCACAACCTCACCTTGGTGCCAGAACGCTTGCCCGGTGGTCGGAAAGGTGTCGATGCGGCACTAGCCGATTTGGCTCAAGTGGTGACTGTTGATGCCGATGACATCAAGCGTTTTAAGCGACGCATGAACCAGCCCCGTAGGCCTTATAGCCCAGTGGCGTTAAAGTTCCAGCTAAATGAAACTGAAATTGCACAAATTACTGTCAATCAATACCGTTTCCCAGGCGTTCGAATCGTCCCAGAACTGGTGCGCTATTACCCACTGGATGAAGGTTTTGTACACGCTTTAGGTTATGTTGGGCGCATTAACGACCGAGAGCTCGCCAATTTAGACGCTACCAATTATAGTGCCACCCATCATGTAGGTAAGTTAGGTGTGGAGCGCTTCTACGAATCTGAGTTGCATGGCACTGTAGGTCACCAAACCGTAGAAACCAATGCTCGTGGACGCGTGTTGCAGGTGTTAGATCGATTGGAGCCGGGGCCCGGTAAAGACCTCACCTTATTCTTAGATGTGCAATTGCAGCAGCAAGCGGCTCAACTCCTGCAGGGCAAACGAGGTGCTATTGTGGCGATCGATCCAAAAACCGGTGGTGTTTTGGCGATGGCTAGTGCCCCCAGTTATGGTGCCAATCAATTTGTTACGGGTATAAGCCGTGCCAACTATGAGGCCTTACGCGAATCCGATGATTTACCATTGTTCAATCGTGCCCTGCGGGGGCGTTATCCACCGGCATCCACGGTTAAACCTGTGATCTCTTTAGCCGGTATTGATAGCGGCATGATTGCGCGTAACTATTCCATTTGGGACCCCGGTTTTTATCAGCTTACCGAGGGTGGCCGCCTGTATCGAGACTGGAAAGAGGGCGGGCATGGCCAAGTTAATATGCATAAGTCTATCGTTGAGTCGGTGGATACGTTTTATTATGCTATTTCGCATATCATGGGTAACGAGCCGATGACCAATTACTTGGCTAAGTTTGGCCTTGGACAGGTGACGATTGCGGATCAACCCGAAGCGACTAAAGCGGTGCTGCCAACTAAACAGTGGAAACGAATTAAACGTAATGCGTCTTGGTTTCCGGGCGACTCGCTGAATATGGGAATCGGGCAGGGGTTTTTGTCTGCCACACCCACACAATTAGCAACTATGGCCATGGTATTGGCCAACAAGGGTGAGTGGCATCAAATCCGTATGATTAAAGCCATTGATGACGAAGCTGTAACTAAGGTTAGTGACGTTGGCCGTAAAGACCCAGCCCAGCCGGCTAACGTGTCACTCAAGCGCCCTAGCGATTGGAACAAGATACACGCGGCGATGGTGGATGTGATGCATGGTAAAAAGGGCACGGGCCGGCGCAGTGGGGCTAACAGCAGTTATAAGATGGCAGGTAAAACCGGTACTGCACAGGTGTTAGGTATTAAGCAAGACTCCACTTATGATGCTGCTCAAATTGCCGAGCGTTTTCGTGACCATGGCCTCTATATCGGCTGGGCTCCAGCCAAAGATCCGGTGATAGCCATTGCGGTTATTATTGAAAATGGCGGTGGCGGTAGTTCGGCTGCGGCACCCTTAGCTCGAAAAATGTTTGATGCCCGTATGTTGAGCTTAGATAGCACCCTCCCCACTGGAGTGAAGGACGATGGCTGATTTCCAGAGGTTGGCGCCGGAGGCCAGAAAACACCTGCGACAAGGGCCCGGGGTTTGGGTTAGGTTAAAGCTCGATCCATGGTTACTGATCTTGTTGTTGGCGATTATGTCATTTGGCCTCATCGTCCTCTATTCAGGTTCGGGAGCCAGTGAAGCCGCAGTACAAAAGCAGCTGGTGCGTTATGGTGTGGCGCTGTTGGGTATGGTGATTATTACCCAGATCAACTTGCGTTTGGTGCAGAGGTGGATGCCCTTGCTCTATGTGGGTGGGTTGTTATTGCTGCTTGCGGTGCTGTTATTTGGTGTGGGGGCAAAGGGCGCTCAACGCTGGCTATCGATACCCGGCCTACCCAGGTTTCAGCCGTCTGAAATTATGAAGTTAGTGGTGCCCTTAACGGTGGCGTGGTATCTAGCCAGTCGGCCAAGGCCGCCCCATTTAACCCATGTAGTGGTCACCATGTTGTTAGTAGCACTGCCGGTATTGTTAATTGCCAAGCAGCCTGATTTAGGTACGTCGTTGTTAATTGGTAGCTCTGGCATATTTGTTATCTTTTTTGCCGGCTTACTGTGGCGTTATGTGGTGGCGGCTATGGTGTTGGGTGCCGCGGCACTGCCGTTGTTATGGATGGGCATGAGGCCATACCAACAACAACGCGTGATTACCTTTTTGGACCCAGAAAGTGACCCCTTAGGCGCGGGTTGGAACATTATACAATCTAAAATTGCCATCGGTTCTGGCGGAGTTGACGGTAAAGGCTGGTTGCAAGGCACTCAGTCACACTTGGATTTTTTGCCCGAAACCCATACCGACTTCATTATTGCTGTACTGGCTGAAGAATTTGGCCTGGTGGGTGTGTGCGCTTTGTTATCACTGTACTTTTTGGTATTAATTAGAGGTCTTATTATTGCAGGCCACGCCGCCCATCCGTTTGACCGCATGTTGGCAGCCAGCTTAACGCTTACCTTTTTCGTTTATGTGGTGGTTAATATTGGTATGGTGAGCGGTGTGCTGCCGGTGGTGGGTGTGCCTTTGCCGCTGGTGAGTTATGGTGGCACATCAGCGGTCACCTTGATGGCCAGTTTAGGTTTGCTGATGTCTATCCATGCCCGCAGGCCTCAACGCACCTAAAGCTCAGGCTTACTTACTGAGTGTATTGAATGGGCAACCGTTGCGTCACGCGAGTCATAAGCTCGTAGCCAATGGTGCCGGCATGATGCGCCACTTCGTTAATGCTCAAACCTTTACCCCATAAACACACTTGATCACCCACCTCAACGCCGGTCAGGTTGGTCACATCGATGGTGATCATATCCATGGACACGCGTCCCACAATGCTAGCCCGTTGTCCCTTAACGACTACGGGAGTGCCGGAGGCCGCACTGCGTGGGTAACCATCACCATAGCCTATGGCGACAGTGGCGATGACCGAAGGCCGAGGCGCACACCACTGTTGGGCGTAACCTACGGTTGCTCCAGTGTCGATATGGCGCAATGATATAATCGCCGAGCGAAGTTGCATTACCGGCTTTAAGCCAGTGTTAGAGGCATGTTCTGCGTCAAGGGGAGAGTTGCCGTAGAGCATGAACCCCGCTCTATTCCAATCGCCATGGGCTTGGGGCCACGCCATGATGGCCGCCGAGTTAGCCAAACTGACCGGCTGCTTAAAGTGTTTGGTGGTGGCTGCAAAACGCGCCACTTGAACCATCGTGAATGGATTTTCGGTTTCATCAGCGCTGGCGAAGTGAGTGGCAAATACCATGTCAGGTGACACGTTTTTGCTGGCCAGCAACTGTTCATAGAAGCCCCTTACTCGGGTTGGGTTAAGGCCCAAGCGGTGCATACCGCTGTCTATTTTTAGCCAAACCTTCAAAGGTGTGCTGACTTTAGCCTTGACGATGGCCTCTACTTGTACAGGATCTTCTACCATGAGCCAAAATTCGTGCTCGGCGGCAATGCTCACTTCGTCGGCGCTAAAGGTACCCTCTAACAAAAGGATAGGCTTATAGATGCCTGCCTCACGCAGTTGGATGGCTTCTTCGATACACGCCACACCAAATGCAGGCGCGAAAGGTTGCAGTGCTTTGGCGCAGGCCACAGCGCCATGACCATAGGCATTGGCTTTGACCACGGCCATGGTGTTAGATTGTGGTGCCAGTTGACACGCCCACTTATAGTTTTCTATCAGCGCAGCGAGGTCAACCACCATGTGGCTAGGACGGGCCATGGAAAGGTCTCGTTAGTAGTTAAATTTACCGGCGCTGTATAGCTTAGCAGCGCGTTCCCAAATAACGCCAGGTTTGCCGTCACCGACGGGCTGGCCATCTAGTTCAGTCACGGGTGCAATCTCTTTGCTAGAGCTAGAGATCCAAATTTCGTCGGCGTCAAAGACTTCCTGTTTGGTAATAGCGCGCTCTTCTACCGGAATGCTGCCATCTGCACGTAACACGCCTAAGGCAATAAGGCGGGTAATGCCCGGCAATATTTGGTGATCTAAGGCGGGCGTGATAACAGTGCCTTTTTTAACGATGTAGGCATTGCATGCACCACATTCAGTGAGCTCGTCATTGCTATTAAACAATAATACTTCGCCGCTGCCTTGGCTGTAGCCTTGTTGGTAATGCATGACATTGCCGAGCAAAGAGATAGACTTAATATTACATCGCTGCCAGCGTTGATCTTGCATACTGGTGACCTTATAAGCGTGTACTTTATCGCGTTCAGGAATAGGCGCTGCAGGAATTTCCGTAGGCATGGCAAATACCGTCGGTGCGACACCTTTAGGGTAAGGGTGGTGACGCTTGGTGTCTGCACCACGAGTCACATGCAAATACAAACCAACTTGCGGTGCTGGGTTACGCTCTATGAGTTGTTCACAAACTTGGCGCCACTCATCATGGCTCCAATTTAGTTCAATTTCTAAGGCTGCAAGTCCTTCGATCATACGGTCGATGTGAGGCCCAAACCCCACCATCCTGCCATCATAGGCAGGGATCACTTCATAGATGCCGTCGCCAAATAAAAAGCCACGGTCTAGGGGTGAAATGCTGGCTTGCTCAATTGGCATGTAAGTGCCATTTAGATAAACAATGCTCATAGGATAACTCTCTTATGCCACGCTACGTATTTTGTGTGTGTGGGGTTTGGTTGACCAGTTGGCTCGCACTGTCGGCTAACAACTGGGGTAATAATCGGTCTTCATCTTGGCGCCAGCCACAGCAAAACTTGAGTTTCGGTGGTGCGGGATCAACCTTAAACGAGATCAGCCGGCCGGCTTTAAGGGCGTCGGCAACGATCGGTTCGGGCAACAACGCAATGCCAGCACCTTGTTCGGCCATAGCCAATAATCCAGACACCGAATTGCTAGTATGGAATTTGGGTTTTTCCAATACTTGGCTAAACAGCTCTTGTAAGTGTTTGCCGGGGCCTGTGGCGCTAGGAAAACTCAAAATGGGCCAGCGACTCAATGCGTCTAAGTTTAAATATGACTCGGTTTTCATCAACGTTGGGCTACCCACCCAGGTCTGTGGGTATGCACTCAGGGGTTGGGTTTTAACTGTGCTGGCTTGGCCCGTATACACCATCAAGGCCAGGTCTAGCTGATGGTCTTCGAGCTGTTTATAGAGTGCCAACGAAAGGTCGATGGTGAGCTCAAATTGAATTAACGGGTGCTGTTCACGCCAGACTTTAAGTAAATCCCTAAGCCATAGGTGGGCCACTGTATCGGCAATGCCAATACGAAATACACCCTGCTGTGGTGATTCGTCTTGTAACTGAGCTTTCATCTCGTTGCTAATGGCCACCAATCGTTCGGCAAAGGGTAGTAGTTGCATGCCACGAGCAGTGAGTTTGGTGCCACTTTGATCACGTTTAAATAGCTTTACACCTAGCTCTTCTTCTAAGGTCGCAATACGGGCCGAAATAGCGGGTTGTGATGCATGTAACTGTGCTGCGGCACCATGGAAACTGCCTAGGGTAGCGACTTTGATAAAGCTATTTAGGTTGCGAAGGCGCACGTTTATTTCCTTTTGCTAGGCCGAGCCGGTGAAGCCGGTGATATTGCGTAACTGATGGATCACGTCTAAGCCTTCACTCACGGGCAAACCATCTTCGGTTAACTGGTTCTCACGAGTGACGCCGTCAACACTGCCTAAGTCGGACAAATACTGCAATATCGCTAAAGGATCGATTTTAGCTAATAAATCCTGGCCCCGCCAGAGCCCCAAAAATGCAATGAGGCCATAGGCTCCCCAGTTAGATACATCGGCGACAATGAGTTCGTCGGCCGAGGTCATGGCGGGCACAATATTAAGTGATTTTAAAGCATGGTTGACCTTGCCCATGCCGATTTCGTTGCCGCCGTCGCCCACTGCAATAGTCGGGCATTGAGACCAATCCATAAAACCGTCAAAACAGGCGGTGCGTGCGCTGATGCTTTCGCCACGCATATTATAATAACCGCCATCGGCGGCCTGTCCGGGACGTTCAATAGAGACAATCGCTTGGGGTTTAAGTTGGGTTAATGCGGCCAAGGTGTCGGCCTTATTGTTGTGGTTGTCACCGACACTGATTTCATAGGTGCGGTAACGGGCCGAGAGGGCGCCTACTAAGGGTTGACCACAGACGATGATGGGGTTGGCTCCTAGGGTTTCTAGGGCCTCATAAAGCGCAATGCTACCTACCGGACCATCGGTTTCGAAGGTGCCCACAACGGGAAAACCAGTGCCAATGAGTATGGTGGCTGAGGGGTTAGTGTTGTCGCTGAGGCAGGTCCGTAGGATTTGTGCAGCACGCAAACAGTAACCCGCCTCTAAGGCAGGCTGAACTTGGGCCATGCCACGGGGATTACGAGCCACTAAGGCGTCTTCTATTTGTTGGCTCAGGTGTTGGTCGTTAAGCATAACTAATCCTTGGTGTGAAGCAGGGGGGTGGCATCAAACTTGAGTTGCGCCAAGGTGTTGATGGTATGGGCTTGGTACAAGTCGATAATTTCAAAGGTGATGGTGTTGCCCGGTCTTAGTTGAGCTAGGCGCGCTGTGTCGCGGGCGATTACAGAACCCAATTTAGGGTAGCCACCAATGGTTTGTCGATCATTGAGCAAAACAATGGGTTGACCGTCGGCTGGCACTTGAACCGCACCTAAGGCAATGCCTTCCGACAACATCTGTTGGCTGGGGCAGGCGATCGACGGCCCTTGCAAACGCATGCCCATGCGGTCACTGCGGTCGGTCACTTGATATTGACTGTGCTGTAAACGGGCCTTAGTGGCGGCGTCAAACAGGTTGTGTTGATAGCCCAGCACTAAACGTAAATGGGCAGATTCTGCGTATATGGGTTGGTGCTGAGGGGCTAAGCTTAGCTGATCATGCTGGAGTACAGTGGCGCAGGGGAGTTGGTCGTTGGCTGCCAATTTGAGGCCATTTAACCCACCTATTTTTTCGCGCATAACGGTGGCGCAACTGCCAAAGCTTGGGTCAATGTTAAAACCACCGGCCACGGCTAGGTAGGTGCGGCAGCCTTGGCTAGAATACCCCAGCTTAACTTGATCACCAGCGACCACCTTGTGGCCGCACCAAAGTGGTTTGTTAACCCCGTTGATGCTGACGTCCAATTCCGCGCCAGTAATACAAATGTAACTGTCGGTTTGCGCTTGTAGTTGTAAACCACCAAAACTGACTTCAATGGCACAGGCGTTGGCGGCATTGCCCAGAATGCGGTTGGCCCAAGCAAAGGCTTCGCTGTCTAGTGGCCCGCTGCTGGTTAACCCAATTTCGTGTTGGCCAAAGCGGCCTAGATCTTGAAGTAAGCTCAAGAGACCGGGTTGAAGGACTTTAAAACTCATGTAATTGGCCCCCTAAAGTCACGTACTGGGCTTGATCTATAGGGTAAAACTGAACGCGGTCACCGACATTGACTGGCATGTGCGGCACCTGTTGTGGGTTAAACATGGGGGTAGGGCAGAGGCCAATAAGGTTCCAACCGCCCGGTGACGGGGCTGGATACACGGCGGTCTGGCGGTCGGCAATAGCCACCGCACCGGTCG
Organism: Oceanospirillaceae bacterium; assembly: GCA_018647765.1. Taxonomy (GTDB): domain Bacteria; phylum Pseudomonadota; class Gammaproteobacteria; order Pseudomonadales; family Balneatricaceae; genus Njordibacter. Next base: position 37,141 of record JABGSN010000007.1, read on the forward strand.
GGACTTTGAGTCGAGGGGTGGCTAACCTTGGCGCAGCCAGGCGTTCGTCGATCTCGCCTAAGTAGGCAAACCCGGGTGCAAAACCAATGGCGTAAACACGGTACTCGGTCGCACAATGCAAGTCGATGGTTTGCTCCACGCTCAGCTTCGCGTTGGTGGCTAGCAAACTCAGTTCAGGGCCATATTTGGTGCTATAAAATACCGGCAGCTTCACCAATTTACTGGCTTCTTGTTGGGTTGCTAAGGGCCTTGATAAGGCGCTACGTAACTGTTGCTTCACCCATAAGTGATCGCAGTTGGTGCTGTTAAAAATCACCAGCAGAGAGGCATAAGAAGGCACTAGGTCTAACAGGTGGTGGCCTAGCTGGTGTTTAATTTGGGCTGTGGTCGCGGCTATTTTAGCGCTAACCTCGGCACTAATGACGGTGCTATTGGGTTCGCCAAAATAAATGATGTAGCTGTTTTCACTGGCTATTTCAATGCTGTCTACGCGACTCATGTGCACTAACCCGCAGTGTTGTTTTGTTGAATTAACTGGCGTATATCGGCAATGGCTGCAATGCCAGCATCATTGTCACCGTGCACGCAAAGGCTGTCGACTTTAAGGTCTAATGATGCCCCACCTACGCTAGTAATAATGCCCGTGCCTAACAACTGAGAAACTTGTGCCATCATTGCGTCATGGCCGAGTACGGCACCACTTTTACTCCGCGCCATTAAACGGCCGTCGTCTTCGTAGCGGCGGTCTGCAAAGGCCTCAAAGTACAATTCTAAAGATAATGCGTGTGCTTCGTGTTCATGGGTTGCCGCCAAGGTAGTGGCTTGTAACATGAGTTTAAGGCTGCTGCCATAGCTTTGGTTATACTGGCTAAGCGCCTGCATAATTGCTTGGCGCACCTCTAGCTTGGTCATCATGTCGTTGTATAGAGCACCATGGGGTTTTACGTAGGCCAGTTGTAAACCTTGGCAGGTGGCCATACCATCCATAGCGGCGATTTGGTAGTGCATAAACGCGATGATTTCGGCACTGGAACAATTCATGGAGCGGCGACCAAAACCGACTAAGTCGGGATAGGCCGGATGGGCACCAATCATCACTCTGTGTTGTTTGGCTAAGCTCAAGGTGTTTTGCATTACGAGTGGGTCACCGGCGTGAAAGCCGCAAGCAATATTGGCTTGATCAATATTGGCCATGGCTTTGGTATCTTGGCCCATGGTCCAGGAACCGTAGCTTTCGCCTAAATCGCAGTTGAGTAGCATGGCATTAACCTCGTTTATAAAATAGACAGCTTGCTGTTGTTTAGATCGGTGACCAACATACAGCCCGGCGCATGGGTAATGCAAAACTCTGGTTTAGCTTGCTCTACGGCGACTTGAGGTGTGACACCACAAGCCCAAAATACAGGTACCTCGCCGTCATTAATGGTGACAGCATCGCCAAAGTCAGGTGTATTAATGTCATTGATGCCAATGGCACCTGGGTCGCCAAAGTGGATGGGTGCGCCGTGCACAGAAGGGAAACGGCTGCAAATTTGTACCGCCCTAATGGCATCGGCCGGTTTGTAGGGACGCATGCTCACCACCATGTTGCCAGCAAATGGGCCGGCGGGTTGACAGGCTATGTTGGTGCGATACATAGGCACGTTTACGCCTTGGCTTAAATTACGTACATCTAAACCATCGGCCAATAGCGCTTCTTCAAAGGAAAATGAGCAGCCTAAGACAAAGGCGACCAGGTCGTCGCGCCAGTACTGCTCAATGCTATTGACTTGAGCGACGTTTTGGCCATTTTCAAACAGCTTGTATTGAGGAATATCTGTGCGTAAATCGATATCTTGGCCTAAACTTTTAAGGCGGAAATCACCCGGCGACTCCGACATACCAATAATGGGGCAGGGTTTAGGGTTGAGGTGGCAAAATTTTAGAAAATCGTTGGCGTAGTCTTGCGGTAAAATGCATAGGTTGCCTTGTACAAAACCCGAACATAAGCCCGATGTGTTGGTGGTCATGTTGCCGCTGCGAATTTTTTGGCGCAACTTATAGGGTGTAATGGTCATTGTGGCTTCACTATGGGGTTAGATGAGGGCCATTTTGCAGTGCTAAGGCACTGCTGTCTAATGAAATCTATTGTGCCTATTGATAAAAAAATCTGATCAGTTTATAAAAAAACTGATTTAATTTTTCATAATTGATAGCTTTTAGCGTGGTAACATACGCCTAGTCGTACACAAGGAACTAATTTGTCTACGGCTGCTCTTAACTAAGAGCGCCTGTTTAGGCTCAGGAGGAGGACGTGAAAATAACAAGGAGTTGGTGGTTAGCACTGGTCTGCGGTTTAGTTGTGGTGGCGCCAGCGTGGGCCGGTTTTGACAACCGCATGGACGTATCAAAGTGGCTTTCCGAAAACAGTGACCTGGGTTTTGACAAATCTGAAGTGGCCGCTTTTTTAGCGCAAACTAAGGCTAAGCCTAGTATTATCCCAATCATTAGGAATGCGCCGGAAAGAAAGTGGGTTTGGAGTCAGTACGGCAAGCGCATGGTGAGCGACTCACGTATCAAACGGGGCAAACAATTCGTTTTAGAAAATTCTTCACAGCTTGATCAGGTTACCCAATCAACAGGTGTAGATGGTGCCATTATTGCTGCCATTGCCGGCATTGAAAGTAACTACGGTGCTAATATGGGGCAGCATTTAACTCTGCGTGTGTTGGCAACACTTGGGTTTGATTCCGCGCGCCGTAGCGGTTTTTTTCAGCGTCAGTTGGCGGATTTTTTTAGGCTTTGCTATAGCCAAGGGTTAGACCCGACCAAAGTTAAGGGGTCATCGGCAGGTGCGGTGGGTATGGGGCAGTTTATCCCCACCAGTTATCGCGATTTTGCTGTTGATGGTGATGGAGATCAGCGCGTCGATTTATTTCACAGTAAGGCCGATAACATTGCTAGCATCGCCAATTATTTGTCTCGTCATCGCTGGCAAGCGGGGGCACCTTGGTTACTGGCTGTTAATGCGGATGTTGTGAAGTCCCGGTGGGTGAACGCAAAGGCCAGCAATAAAGGCCAGACGCTTGGGGTATGGCAGCAGAGGGGGTTATTGAAGTCTCAGACCGCCACGCAGTGGCCACACCAGACGTTTAATTTGTATGCTTTTTCGACCGCAGGTGAAGACGAGTATTTGCTTGGTGGCGCTAACTTTTACGCCATAACTCGCTATAATCACTCGCTTTGGTATAGTCGAGCAGTGATGGACATTGCCCAAGCTATTGTTGCACCTTAACCACTTATTCAAAAGGTTAGTTTCATGCTCTATCAGTTTCGTTTAGTCATCACCGTGTTGGTGGTGTTGAGTTTGGCTGCTTGCTCAGGTACGAGTCGTCAGCCTGCTGGGGTATCTCATGCGGCGGTGGTGGCTGCGGCGAAAGCTAAAACCGAAAGTCGTTATGCCATTAAGCAAGATGTTGGCCCGCAGCAACATAAAGACATGAGTAAAACACCTGACGCGGTGCCTAAAGTCGAGCCGCGCAGCCGAGGTGGTAACAAGAACCGTTATGAGGTTTGGGGTAAACAATACTCAGTGATGGCGTCTAGCTTAGGTTTTACCCAACGCGGTTTGGCTTCATGGTACGGTCAAAAATTTCATGGGCACTTAACCTCCAATGGCGAAACTTATGACATGTATGCCATGAGTGCGGCCCACAAATCCTTGCCCTTGCCAACCTATGCCCGCATTACCAATTTAGCCAACAACAAAGTGGTTATCGTACGTGTTAATGACCGCGGGCCGTTTCATGGCGACCGTGTCATTGACCTGTCTTATGCCGCGGCGAGTAAGTTGGATTACCGTAAAGCCGGCGTTGCGAAGGTCTTGGTCGAGGCGCTGGATCCTACGCAGTGGACGCCGGCAATGGAACGATCTATCCGCCAGCAGCGTAATAACAATAGCTACACGCCCGCTAAAACGGTGGCTGTAAAAACCGCCACCATAGTGGCGCCACAAGTTAAGGAAATTCGCCAACAACGTAACCGAGTGAGTGGCTATTATGTGCAGGTGGCCGCGGTTTCCAAAATTAGCGGTGGCTTATTGTTGCGCAATACCCTGACCCAGAAATTACGTCGCAGCAATGTGTTTGTCGAGCAAGCCAGCGATCGGGCTAATTTATACCGGGTGTTAGTTGGGCCCATTGCCAATGATGCGGGCGCACTTGCCTTGGTCCAACAAATTGCGCAGCTAGGCCATGGTCAGGGGGTAGTGATTAGGCCTTGATTGGGTTGTTTTTTGCAATAGTGAGATGGGCCTGTATGTGCTACAATTCTGGCCTTTAAAAATACTGTTAAATTTTTCAAATGCAGCACTTAATGTTGTTTTGAGCCAATGAACTAAGGTGGTTTGAGTATGGCGAATATTGTGGTTTCGGCCAAGTTGTTAATGCTAAAGGTGCAGGCTGCTTCGGCTGCTACTTTTGCGAGTGTGGCTTTGTTGATGTTGATGGCTAACCCTGTGTATGCAGCGCAGGCACTCGTGCCTCAGCCGCCTCAGCTCGCTGCGAGTGCCTATATTCTGATTGATGCCATCACAGGCAAGGTAATTGTGGAGCAAAATGCTGATCAAATATTGCCACCAGCCAGCCTGACCAAAATGATGACAGCGTATATGTTGTCTTACGAAGTGGCTGCGGGCAATGTCAGTTTGACAGACCAAGTGCGCATTAGTGAAAAAGCATGGCGTACTAAAGGCTCTCGCATGTTCATTCAAGAGGGCAAGTTTGTATTGTTAGAAGACTTGATGCGCGGCATTGTCATTCAGTCTGGTAATGACGCCAGTGTGGCGGTGGCCGAGCACTTAGCGGGCAGCGAAGAAGCCTTTGCCGATTTAATGAACCAACACGCCGTGCGCTTGGGTATGACGCAAACTCATTTCCGTAATGCCACGGGTTTACCGGCCGAAGGTCACAGTACCACGGCACGAGATCTGGCTATTTTGGCTCGTGCCATTATCCGGGACTACCCGGGTGAGTATAAAGTCTATGCGGAAAAAGAGTTCACTTATAACAAAATCCGCCAGCCAAACCGCAATAAACTTTTGTGGCGTGACAGCACCGTCGACGGCCTAAAGACCGGATACACCTCTGCTGCAGGCTATTGCCTTGTGGCATCTGCGAAGAAAGATGGTCAGCGTTTAATCTCTGTTTTATTGGGTGCTGCGGGCACCGAATCTCGCGCCCAAGAATCGCAAAAATTGCTTACCTATGGCATGCGCTTCTTTGAAACACATCAACTCTATGATACCCAAGAAGTGGTGGCTAAGGCCCGCGTATGGGGTGGTGCAGAAGATGATGTAGAGTTATTGATTGAAGACGACCTAGCGGTGACTATTCCACGTGGTCAGGCGAAATACATCAAGGCTGAAATGACCATTAATAAAGGCATAGAAGCCCCTGTAATGGCGGGTCAAAGCTTGGGCCGTTTGGAAATAAAGTTGGACGGTGAGTTGATTATTGAACGCCAGTTAGTTGCCAGTGTTGATGTCAACGAAGGTGGTTTTGTTAAGTCCATCAGCGACAGCGTTGCAAGAATGTTTAGCGATGAATAAGACCACCGATGCGCCTAAAATTGAGTTCCCCTGTGCCAACTATAGTATGAAAATTGTGGGCCGCAAAACGCCAGGTTATCAGGCCTGGGTGATCCAGTGCGTGCAACAATTGGCGTCTGACTTGGACCTTAAGAAGGTGCAGGTAGTGGACAGTCGTAACGGCAACTTCCAGTCTATCCGTTTGGCTATTACGGCACAAAGCGAAGCCCATTTACAGCAAATTCACCAAGCCTTGTTAGCCGGTGGTAAGGTGCAGCTTGTTCTCTGATGAGCAACACTGTGGTGCTGCCAGTAGTCTGGTTATTCGACAGCTAGAGCGCCAAGACTACGCCCAAAGTTGGCAGGCAATGCAGGACTTCACCAACCAACGTAGCGCTGCATCAATAGATGAAGTGTGGTTGATGCAGCACCCGCCGGTGTTCACCCAAGGCCAGGCGGGCAAAGCCGCACATATATTGAATGCAGGCACTATTCCCGTAGTGCAATCCGACCGTGGCGGGCAAGTTACCTACCACGGCCCCGGGCAATTAATGATGTATGTGTTGTTAGATTTAAAACGCCTCGGCATCGGTGTTAGACGCTTGGTTACCCTCTTGGAGCAGGCCCTTATTGATTGCCTAAGCCGTTTTGGCATTAGCGCTCAAGCAGACCCTAAAGCGCCTGGGGTGTATGTGCATGGCAGTAAAATAGCCTCGTTGGGCCTTCGGGTTCGAAAAGGCTGTAGTTTTCATGGTTTGGCACTCAATGTAGATATGGACTTAGCCCCCTTCGACCGTATTAACCCCTGTGGTTACCCGGGCCTGAAAATGGTGCAGATGAGCGACTTGGCAGACGTTACAGCAGATGGGTTTAATCTAGACCAAGTGGCACAGGTGTTGAGCCAGAGTTTAGTTGAACAATTGCATTACAATATAGTGAATTATACCCAACAGGCTTGGGCTTCAAATAACCCCAATATGGCAAGTGATTATGACCAAACCCTACAAAGCTGAAGCCGGTGTTAAGTTACGCGGCGCAGACAAAGTAGCACGGATCCCAATTAAAGTGATACCTACGGAAAAAATGCCCCGTAAACCAGACTGGTTGCGGATTAAAGTGGTGAGCTCGCCGGAAGTTAACCGTATTAAGGCTAAACTGAGAGAACATAAGCTAGCCTCCGTGTGTGAGGAGGCCAACTGTCCCAACCTTGGGGAGTGCTTTAGCCAAGGCACCGCAACCTTTATGATTATGGGCGAAATTTGCACTCGCCGCTGTCCTTTTTGTGACGTTGCCCATGGTCGACCGAACCCACTGTCCGTAGACGAGCCCAAAGAGTTGGCTACTGCAGTAGCCGATATGGCGTTAAAGTATGTGGTAGTGACGTCGGTCGATAGAGATGATTTACGCGACGGTGGCGCACAACACTTTGCCGATTGTATTGCCGCTATTAATGAACGTACACCGGCCACTCAAGTAGAAGTACTAGTGCCTGATTTTCGCGGGCGTATGGACATTGCTCTAGATATTCTTCAACAAACACCGCCTCATGTATTTAATCACAATTTAGAGTCGATTCCTCGGTTGTACAAAAAAATTAGGCCCGGCTCCGATTATGCTTGGTCCTTGCAGTTGTTAGAAAAATACAAACAGCGTTGTCCAGATGTGTTAACTAAGTCTGGCCTGATGCTAGGTTTGGGTGAGACCAATGAAGAAGTACTTCAAGTATTACAAGACTTAAGAGACCATGGGGTGGATATGTTAACCCTAGGGCAGTACTTGCAACCCAGCCTTAATCACCTGCCAGTAGACCGCTTTGTACCGCCTGCCGAGTTTGACCAATTAGGTGAAGCAGCCAAGGCTATGGGGTTTAAACACGTTGCCAGTGGGCCGCTCGTGCGATCTTCTTATCATGCCGATTTACAAGCCAAGGGTGAAGTGATAAGTTGAGGTTTAATAATTATATTATCAAACCCTTTTCTGAAGATGAGTTGTGGCAGGTGATTTCAAGTACAGACCGCTTTTAAACTATTCCATAGAAGACAGGATCAATTGCAATGAAGTCTCAAGTGTTGCTCGTTGAAGATGATGAAATGTGCCAAGAGATTGTGGCTGAGTTTTTATCTGAATTAAACGTCGACGTAACGGTGGTTGGCGATGGAATACAAGCCCTATCCGCCCTTGAAACACATTATTTTGATGTGATACTCATGGATATCATGATGCCCCATATGGATGGCATTGAGGCCACTACCAAGATCAGAGCCTTGGCCGACACAGGCAAAGCAAAAACCCCCGTGGTTGCAATTACCGCCCGTAACCCAGACACCGATCAAGAGGTATGGTTTGCAGTTGGCGTTAATGGCTTTGTTGGTAAACCGTTTTCCGAAGAAGAATTTGTCCAAGTGGTTAGCCCCTATATTTAATAGACGATAACAAACGAAGAGGTAGTCGTGGCAATAGTACATTGGTTAGGCGCGGGTTTGTCCAGTGCACCAGGCATTGAACGGTTGATTAATAACGGTACCGAGCTTTGGTTATGGAACCGCACCGTGAGTAAAGCTCAGGCGGTTATCGTACACTTAGAAGGCACGTGCCAAGCCCGTACTTTGGATTGGCAACAGCTGGAAAACCATGTGAGTCGGGGAGACATCGTTGTGTCTATGCTGCCGGGCACCTTTCATGTACAGGCTGCTGAGTTGGCATTGAATAAAAAAGCCCACTTTGTGTCCAGCAGTTATTTATCGCCAGCCATGTTGGAACTAGATGAGCGAGCACAAAAATTAGGACTGTGTTTGGTCAATGAAGTGGGTTTAGATCCCGGTATTGATCATTTGTTGGCCTACGCATTGCTTAACGATTACCGTGATTCTGCTGCCTATGCCGCCAATAATCGCATTGAGTTTCGCTCCTTTTGTGGCGGTTTGCCAGCCGAAGAAAATGACTTCAAATACAAGTTTTCTTGGTCACCTTTAGGCGTGCTTAACGCATTACGTACGCCGGCCCAGTGGATAGATGACGCACAAGTGAAAACCAGCCCTAAACCTTGGCATGCTATGTGCAATTACACCATGCCCTTGAGTGAAAGTTATAGCCCCACCTTTGAGTCCATTCCTAACCGAGACTCGTTGCCGTTTATGGCTCAATACGGCTTTGACCCGCAATGGACTGTGGATATATTTATCCGCGGTTCGCTGCGTTTGCAGGGTTGGGCGGAGGCCTGGAAAGATGTATTTAGCTTGATAGAGTCGGGTGATAACGCCGACATTGAAGCTCAATTGGCCGCCAAGTCAGATGAATTATGGCAACAACACGCCTTTAAAGACGGCGAACAAGATCGTGTGGTGTTGTATGTGGAACTGTTGGCCAAAGATGAAGATACCGGTGCAACCATTTGGCGAGAAAGTTATTCAATGGATGCCTTTGGCAACGACAAAGGCAGTGCTATGGCGCGTTTAGTATCGACCACAGTGAGCCTTGCGGTAGATGCCGTATTGCAAGAGCGTATTGCAGCTGGGGTGAGTGCGGCGCCTCAAGAAATGGATTTGGTAAACGATTGGTTGGTGTATTTGAATGATCACCACGAGAATATCCAACACCTCAATCATATGGAATGACGCGCATGCGAGCTAACCAAACTGCCATTGTGGTGGGTGCGGGTATGGTGGGCTTGTGTTGTGCATATGCATTACACTTGCGCGGCATCAAAGTGACCGTGGTTGATCGCGACATTGAGGGTGACAAAACCTCCTATGGCAATGCCGGCGCTTTAGCCATTAGCGAGTGTGTGCCCCACAGCCTGCCGGGCCAAATCTGGTCCATCCCCAAATGGTTGTTAGACCCTATGGGACCTTTGTCCCTAAGGCCGGCACATATGCCGTCATTTATGCCGTGGATACTGTCGTACCTTGGTCATAGCCGCAAGCGTCAAGTCACCCACATTGCAGACGCGTTACACGCTATCAATGAGCGGGTGAGTGCTGATTATGACCCTATGTTACACGCCATTGGTTATGCCGATAAAGTACACGACAAAGGCTGTATACGAGTATACGACAGCTACAAAAGCTTTAAAAAAAATGCGCTAGAATGGCGTATACGTAAACAACATGGCCAAGATTACGAGCTGTTAGGCGAAAATGACTTACGTCGTATGGCGCCAGCCATTGGTAAGGTCAAGCAGTTTGGTGTGTTTCAACCGCAATGGCGCATTATGGATGACCCGAAGGGTTTAGTGGGTTGCTTGAGGCACTGGTTGTTAGCGCAGGGCGTGACTATGGTCAACGCCAACGTTGATGCCTTGGTTTGCGCCCAAAGTAGTGTGGTAGGCGTTACTACTAGCCTAGGTGTTATCAACGCCGATATGACCATAGTGGCTGCAGGAGCTTGGTCTAAGGCGTTGGCTAAACAAGTGGGGGAACCCTGTTTGCTTGAGTCTGAGCGAGGCTATAATACCACCTTGCCTAACCCCAACATTAGCTTAAAACACGAATTGCTATTTGCTGAAGAAATGTTTGTGGTTTCGCCGTTGGCGATTGGATTGCGGGTAGGGGGGGCATCAGAATTTGCCGGCCTTAAGGCGGCGCCCAATTATCAACGAAGTGACAATTTGTTACGTTTAGCGAAGCGCTATTTGCCAGATCTTAATACCGAAGGCGGCATTCAATGGGTGGGCCATCGGCCGTCTACCCCGGACTCATTACCGGTATTAGGTCCGTCTGTTAAGTGGCAAGGTTTATGTTACGCCTTTGGCCACTCTCATTTAGGTATGACCCAAGCGGCTAGTAGTGGGCAAATGTTAGCCGAAGTGCTAATGCAGCCTGAGTTAAACACGGATTTGAGTGCTTATAGTATTGGCCGGTTTAGCTAGTCAAACCAATGTCTGTGCCGGCTAGGCACAGGGTGAGCTGGCCTACTAAATCCCACACGTTAGCCGTACCTACACCTTTGATACTTTGATCAATTTGTTGGCATTGGTGCAGCATTTTAGCGAGGCTCTGGTTGTTGTGTTGTTGCGCCGCATGGCGCAAACAGGCTTTACGTTTTTCCCACACCCGTTCTTGGCGCAAGCCTGCTTCAATGCCCTGATCATGGTTAATGAGCTTGTGCAGTAAACGAATTTCACGGCTTAACACCCACAGCATGGCCATGGCGTCGGTGCCTTCTTCGCGCAATCCATAAAGCATGGTTAAGCTACGCTCGGGGGCGCCACCAAGTGCGGTGTCGACCAGTTGAAAACTACTGTATCTGGCATGCCCACCCACATCACTGGCAATGTCGTCGGCGCTGATCTGTTTGTTGGGCCCTTGCAGGGTGAATTTCTCGAGCTCTTGGGCCGTGGCTAATAGATTGCCTTCGGTACGTTGCACCAGTAATTGGCTGGCATCATCGGTAATGCTTAGATTGAGAGACTGCGCCCGTTTCTGTACCCAACGCGTCATTTGAGGTACTTCTAGCGGGTAGATAGGGATACAAACCCCAGCCTTTTCTAGGGCTTTAAACCACTTGCCTTTTTGGCCGCTGCTGTCTATCTTGCCACTGCTAATGAGTATTAGGTTGTCTGGGTTAGGCTCGGCCACCAGCTGTACCAGGGCGGCGGAGCCTTCTTTGCCAGGTTTACCGCTGGGCATGCGTATTTCAATAATCTTGCGGCTGGAAAACAGTGACATGGTTTGATCGGCGGCGTTAATTTGTTGCCAATCAAAGCGCCCTTCGACGTGAAATAAATCGCGCTCTAAAAACGCCTGCTGACGTGCTTGTTGGCGAATGGCGTCACATTTCTCCTGTTGCAATAACGGCTCGTCACCAAACACCAAATAGCAGGCGGCTAAACCTTGGCTTAAATGCTGCTCAAGTTGATCAGGTTTAATACGCATGGAGGTTATTGTTGCCGGCTCAACTGACGCATTACACGGCTAGCGAGTTGGCGGTACAGCAAGGCCCAGCTGTCGGCTTCGATGCGTTGGTTAACCGTGGCTTGGACACCGCTCAAGTCAACATCTGTACTCACCGATAATCGCAGGCCTGAGGGGTCTGTGTGGGAGGCGTTGTCGGCGCTTTGATACAGGTAGCGCGTGGTCAACGTGTAACGCCATACGGTAACGTCGCTGTTTTGATCCAAAATAAGCTCGGCGCGGTTTTTTGTTGTCTGGATTAAGCTCAGCTGAGGTCGCAATAGCGGCTGCGTTTTGAGTGCCTCGAGTGACTCAACCTCAACCTGCTGTTGGGCCAATAAGGCAGCCACTTGGGCACCTAACTGGCTATCATTAGCGTACACACTTAGCGTAGCAGGGTAGGCTGCTTGGCTCTGCCCTTGCAGGTGAAACCCGCAGCTGCCCAGCAGTAAACTAATACACATCAAGGCAAACTTAAAGGCCAGTTTAGGTTGGAGCGGAGTGGCTATGGGTTTCATCTATACGGCTCGCTTAGCTAACCACAATGTTAACTAGTTTGTTGGGTACAATAATGACTTTACGGACCGCTTTATCGGTAATATAGCTTTGCACTTTGTCGTCGGCTAATGCCAATTGCTGAATCGTGTCGCGGTCAGTGTTGGCATCAATGCTTATTTTGCTACGCAACTTGCCGTTCACCTGAATCATCATATCGATGTTAGATTTTACCAGCGCCTGGGTATCTACTTCTGGCCATGGGGTTTGTAAAATATCTTCGGTGCCTTCAAAGGCCTGCCATAAGCTATGGCATAAGTGCGGCGTAAACGGCGACAGTAGCAATACAGACGTGCGAAGGCTCTCTGCACGTACGGCTAAACCCTGTTCCGAACTATCATCAAACTTGGAGGTCGCATTGCTGAGCTCCATAATAGCTGCAATGGCGGTATTGAATGTGTTGCGGCGATCGATGTCGTCACTCACCTTGTCAATGGTTTCATGGGTTTTACGACGCATGTCCTGTTGCTTTTGGTTGAGCTTAGTCACATCTAAGGCCGGCGCAGTTGGCCCAGCTAAGTGTTGTTGTACTTGTTTCCAAAAGCGCTTAATGAACCGTTGCGAGCCTTCAAGACCTGCGTCGGACCACTCCAATGACTGCTCTGGGGGTGCAGCAAACATGGTGAATAAACGCACCGCATCTGCACCGTACTGGTCAATCATGGTTTGTGGGTCAATGCCGTTGTTTTTTGACTTAGACATCTTGCCCATGCCGTCGTACATGACTATCGAACCATCGGACTTTTTAATGGCACCGGTAATGCGGCCCTTGTCATCAATCACAGGCTCAACATCTAACGGAGAAATCCAATCTTGGCCGCCTTTGGCGTCTTCTTGATAGTAAGTATGGGCCAATACCATGCCTTGGCACAGTAGCTTTTTAAAGGGTTCGTCAGAGGAGACTAAGCCCATGTCGCGCATTAACTTATGGAAAAATCGTGAGTACAGTAAGTGCAAAATAGCGTGCTCAATACCACCTACATATTGATCCACAGGGGCCCAGTAGTCAGCGGAACCAGGCGCTAACATGCTCTCATGGTGATTAGCGCTTGTAAAACGCGCGTAATACCAAGACGACTCCATAAAGGTGTCGAAGGTGTCGGTTTCACGTTCGGCGGCGCCACCACACTTAGGACAGCTGGTATTAATGAACGACGCCATCTTCTTAATAGGAGAGCCACTGCCATCAAATTCAACTTCGGTAGGCAATACCACGGGCAGCTGGTCTTCAGGCACTGGCAATGCACCACAGGTGTCGCAGTTGATCACTGGAATAGGTGCGCCCCAATAACGTTGGCGCGAGACACCCCAGTCGCGTAAGCGATAGTTAGTGGTCACTTTGCCTTTACCTTGCTGGTCTAGTTCTGCGGCAATGGCATCAAAGGCGAGTTGGAACTCCATGTCGTCAAACACGCCCGAGTTAATGAGCAAACCTTTGTCGGTGTAAGCCGCTTGGCTCACATCCGCGTCAATAGACTCGTCGGCGGGGCGAATCACTTGTTGGATGTTAAGACCGTATTTAGTAGCAAATTCCCAGTCCCGCTGGTCGTGTCCAGGCACTGACATCACCGCACCAGAGCCATAGTCCATCAATACAAAGTTGGCAGCCCACACAGGTACGGGCTGGCCGGTAAGGGGGTGAATAGCGCTAAAGCCTGTGTCCATGCCTAGCTTTTCCATGGTGGCCATATCCGCTTCGGCCACTTTCATGTTTTTGCAGCTATCGATAAACTCACCCATGGTAGGGTTGCTCAGTGCAGCCTTTAATGCCAGTGGGTGCTGTGGTGCAACCGCTACATATGTGACGCCCATTAACGTATCTGGGCGCGTGGTGAATACGTCTAAGGTACCGTAATCGGCAACATCAAAACTCAGTTCAACCCCTTGTGAGCGGCCAATCCAATTACGCTGCATGGTGCGCACTTGTTCGGGCCAATCGTCTAATTGGTCAAGGTCATCAAGTAGCTGATCGGCATAGTCGGTGATCTTAAGGAACCACTGTGGGATCTCTTTGCGCTCGACTAAAGCACCAGAGCGCCAGCCACGGCCGTCAATCACTTGCTCGTTGGCCAATACGGTTTGGTCAACGGGGTCCCAGTTAACCACGGCATTCTTTTTGTAAACTAAGCCTTTGTCGAGTAGCTTGGTGAAAAACCACTGTTCCCAGCGATAATAAGACGGTTCACAGGTCGTTAATTCGCGGCTCCAATCGTAACCAAAACCCATGCGCTTGAGCTGGTCGCGCATGTAGGCAATGTTTTCGTGAGTCCACTGGGCCGGAGGCACATTGTTTTTCATAGCCGCATTTTCTGCGGGCAGGCCAAACGCGTCCCAACCCATGGGTTGCAACACGTTTTTACCTTGCATGCGCTGGAAGCGCGAAATCACGTCGCCAATGGTGTAATTGCGCACATGGCCCATGTGTAGTCGACCACTGGGGTATGGGAACATAGACAGGCAGTAGTACTTTTCTTGGCCTGGCTTGTCGGTGGCAACAAAGCTGTTGTTGTGTTCCCAAAAGGCTTGAATCTGCGGTTCGATATCTTGTGCGTGGTATTGTTCGTTCATGGCTGCCAGTGAATTAATGCTAGAAATAAAATCGGTTCACATAATACCATTAGAGCGGTGTTAACCGGTAGTTTAGGCGGCAAATAGTTGCTGGTTTTTTGAGGCTTGATTAATCACAATAAACTCAAATAAATGAATTTATTGTGATTAATCAAGCCTCAACGGTTGAATTATTAGTTTACTGCCGTTACAATGCGCCTCCCTTCTACGGCACTCGCTGATTTTGTTTAGAAGGTATAGCGCGCCCGTAGCTCAGCTGGATAGAGTACTCGGCTACGAACCGAGCGGTCAGAGGTTCGAATCCTCTCGGGCGCGCCATTTTTCTTTTTAAGCCGCTGTTTTATAAGGGTTTTTTCGTTAATCTTAATAATGATA
>JABGSN010000016.1 GCA_018647765.1 Oceanospirillaceae bacterium
ATTAGCGAAAATATTCGCCAAAATACGCCATTTGCCACCAATACGAGGTTGCAAATCACCTTTATTATTCAGCTTCCAACCACCATTCCACTTGTCTTGATCTTCCCAGTCTTTCGGGTAACCAATACCTGGCTTCGATTCAACGTTGTTAAACCATGCGTACTCCATGCCTTCACGAGAAGTCCAAACGTTTTTACAGGTCACAGAACAAGTGTGACAACCAATACACTTATCTAGGTTTAACACCATGCCTACTTGTGAACGGATTTTCATGCGCCTGTCTCCTGTATCGTATCGTTGCCTTCACCATCGAGCCAATCGATGTGCTTCATTTTTCGTACTACCACAAACTCATCACGGTTGGAGCCTACGGTGCCGTAGTAGTTAAAACCATAAGACTGATGGGCATAACCACCAATCATGTGGGTGGGTTTAGGACAAGCTCGAGTAACCGAGTTGTGAATACCACCACGGGTGCCTGTGGTTTCCGCACCAGGCACGTTCACAATACGTTCTTGAGCGTGGTACATCATCGACATGCCATCGGGCACTCGCTGAGACACTACCGCTCGTGCAGCCAAAGCGCCGTTGGCGTTAAATACTTCAACCCAGTCATTGTCTTCAATACCACAGGTATTAGCATCGCCTTCACTCAGCCAAATAATGGGGCCACCGCGAGACAGGGTAAGCATCAACAAATTGTCAGAATAGGTTGAATGGATACCCCACTTCTGGTGTGGTGTGATCCAGTTCAAGGCAATTTCCTTATTACCGTTTGGCTTCTTGTTCATCAACGGCGCTACAGAGCGAGTGTTGATGGGTGGGCGGTAAGCTAACAAGCTTTCACCAAAGCCACGCATCCACTCATGGTCTTGATAAAACTGTTGACGGCCGGTAAGGGTGCGCCAAGGAATCAACTCGTGCACGTTGGTATAACATGCGTTGTAAGACACGTGTTCATCTTCCAGTCCCGACCAAGTAGGCGATGAAATAATCTTGCGTGGCTGTGCCTGCAAGTCGCGGAAGCGAAGCTTTTCATCATGCTTAGGCTTAGCAAGGTGAGTGTGATCTAGACCCGTGTATTCACCTAAAGCTTGCCATGCTTTCACGGCAACCGCGCCATTGGTTTCTGGGGCCAATGTGAGGATCATTTCTGCTGCGTCAATAGCCGTTTCTAACTTGGCTTTGCCGTAACGTACTGCGTCTGTTTCATCCGTATGAGTCCAGTTAATTTGTTTCAACAAATCCACTTCTTCTTCGGTTTGCCAATCAATACCTTTACCACCATTGCCTACTTTTTCTAACAAAGGTCCTATGGAAGTAAACCGCTTATAGGTGTTGGGGTAATCCCGCTCCACTTCGATCAGCGAAGGCATCGTTTCACCTGGAATGGGTTCACACTGGCCCTTCTTCCAGTCGGTGACGCCTAACGGCTGAGCCAACTCTGCTGCGCTGTCGTGTTGCATTGGCAAGGTCACTAGGTCCTTCTCAACACCTAAATGCCCGACACACACTTCAGAGAACTTTTCGGCAATACCTTTATAAATATCCCAATCCGAACGCGCTTCCCATGCTGGGTCTGCAGCGGCAGACAAGGGGTGAATAAACGGATGCATATCCGAAGTGTTCAAGTCGTCTTTTTCGTACCAAGTCGCTGTAGGCAGAACAATGTCTGAATACAAACAGGTGGTCGACATACGGAAATCTAGAGTAACCAGTAGGTCAACCTTACCTTCTGCGCCCTTGTCTTCCCACTTCACTTCTTCGGGCTTGGTAGCCCCCATTTCACCGAGGTCTTTGTTCATTAAGCCGTGCTTGGTGCCCAAAAGGTACTTGAGCATGTATTCATGGCCCTTACCCGATGAACCCAGCAGGTTGGAACGCCAAATAAACATATTACGCGGGAAGTTTTTAGGGTTATCTGGATCTTCTGATGCAAACGCAATTTCGCCGGTCTTTAACTTATCCACGGTGTACTGCTGTGGGCTAAGGCCAACCAAGGCGGCATTTTTACTTATTTCTAATGGGTTAACGTTAAGCTGTGGCGCAGATGGCAACCAGCCCATACGTTCTGCTCGCACGTTATAGTCTATTAAACTGCCGCTCCAATCCTTAGGGTCAGCCAGAGGTGAAAGGATTTCTTCCACTTCTAGTTTTTCATAACGCCACTGGCTGGAATGGTTGTAGAAGAACGATGTGCCATTCATATGGCGTGGTGGCCGCTGCCAATCTAAACCAAAGGCCAAAGGTGTCCAGCCGGTTTGTGGGCGCAATTTTTCTTGGCCCACATAGTGTGCCCAACCACCACCAGATTGACCCACACAACCACACATAATGAGCATGTTCATGAGGCCACGGTAGTTCATGTCCATGTGATACCAGTGGTTCATACCGGCACCCACGATGATCATGGAGCGACCTTTAGTTTTGTGAGCAGTGTCAGCAAATTCTCGTGCAATTTTGATGACCTGAGCACGATCCACACCGGTAATTTGTTCTTGCCATGCGGGTGTATAAGGCGCGTTATCATCAAAGCTCTTAGCCACAAAGTCGCCGCCTAAACCACGGTCAATACCGTAGTTTGCTAGCATCAAGTCATACACTGTCACCAACAAGGTTCCGCTGCCGTCGGCTAAAGTCACCTTTTTAACAGGCATATTGTGATGCACAATGTCGCTAAATGTATTGTTTTGGAAGTGTTCATGTTCCACACCACCAAAGTATGGGAAACCAACAGAAACCACGTCATCATGGTCTTCTAACAAACTCATTTGCAGGTCTGTATCTGCGCCATCAGCGCCTTGTTTCGCTTCGATGTTCCATTTTGGCTCAGCGCCGTCTTCGCCCTTGTTCTTATCCCAGCGGAAACCAATAGAACCATTGGGTGCCACTATAGTGCCCGACTTATTGTCAAAGGCAACGGTCTTCCATTCGGGGTTGTTGTCTTCGCCTAAGCTGGCGTCAAAGTCTGAGGCCCTAATAAAGCGACCCGCAGCATAAGAGCCGTCGTCACGGGCATCAAGCTGCACCAACATTGGCATGTCGGTATAACGGCGGCAATAATCCATGAAATATTCGCTGGGATTATCCACATGGAATTCTTTCAAAATAACGTGACCAAAAGCCATAGCTAAGGCCGCATCCGTGCCCTGCTTAGGTGCCAACCACTGATCACACAGTTTAGACACTTCGGCATAATCTGGTGTAATGGCTACAGTCTTGGTGCCTTTGTACCTTACTTCGGTAAAGAAGTGGGCATCTGGCGTGCGGGTTTGCGGCACGTTAGAGCCCCACGCAATGATGTAGTTGGAGTTATACCAATCGGCCGATTCGGGCACGTCTGTTTGTTCGCCCCAGGTCATGGGAGACGCCGGAGGCAAATCACAATACCAATCGTAAAAACTCAAACACGCGCCACCAATAAGCGACAAGTAACGTGCGCCTGCAGCGTAAGACACCATAGACATGGCAGGAATTGGAGAGAAACCAACGACACGGTCTGGGCCATACTCTTTAATAGTGTATGTGTTGGATGCTGCGATGATTTCGTTGACTTCATCCCAGCTTGCACGAACAAAACCACCCATGCCACGCTTACTTTTATACGACTTCGCTTTAGCTTCGTCTTCTACAATAGACGCCCATGCTTCAACTGGCTCCATGGTAGAACGGGCTTCACGCCAAAGTTTAACCAAGGCCTTACGTACCGATGGGTATTTTAGACGGTTGGCACTGTAAACATACCAAGAGTAGCTCGCGCCACGGGCACAACCACGAGGTTCGTGGTTAGGTAGGTCTGGGCGAGTGCGAGGGTAATCCGTTTGCTGAGTTTCCCAAGTAATCAGGCCGTTTTTAACATACACCTTCCAGCTACAAGAACCGGTACAGTTTACACCATGGGTAGAACGAACAATTTTATCGTGCTGCCAACGTTGACGGTAACCGTCTTCCCACGCTCGGCTTTCCTTCACCGTGTCGCCGTGGCTATTGGCAAAGGTGCCCTGTTTCTTATTCAAAAACTTTAGCCGATCCAGTAAGTGACTCATGCAATTTTCTCCGCACATCAAAAAGAATTAATACAATGGCGACAAGCTTACTAAGGCAGCGATTAAGTGCTTTTGACTTATATCAACTCAAAGGAGTCAGAAGATTATGGATTACCCCACTTATACCTCTTAAGTAGCATCTCAAAAAATTACGTAGGCCTTTGTTTTTAACGTAATTAATATCATGAAAACAAGAAAATATGGAGGCTCCACAATGGCTATAATTATTGTGGGTAGGCGGCAACCCTTACCACCCTGTTTGCGCTTGCATCAATCATATGAATAATTTACGGCCTTGGCATCCGTTGCCAGCAATATTGCTATTTATGCAGATCAAACGTTAAAAGCCCCTTACGGGGCTTTTGTTCTAGCTAACAGCTACTACAGTAAATTAAGGGTTTTTAAACTCAGCCTTAGGGCCTAAATAGAACCACCAATTTAGCAGCAAGCAACCTAGGTAGAAGAGGGCAAAACCATACAATGCCATCTCTGGGGTCGCTAACTTGATTTGCTCACCAAAAACCTTAGGAATCACAAAAGCACCGTAAGCAGCTACCGCAGAGGTCCAACCCAAGGCCGGACCAGCCTGCTCTTTGGGGAACACCATCGCAATAGTACGGAAGGTAGAGCCATTGCCGATACCTGTGGCCGCAAACAAAATAAAGAACAAACCAAGGAAGGGCACAAAATACTCTTCTGGGCTTGCTGACTGATACGCAGCTTTTAAGTAATATGCCACACCCAAAGCACTAGCAATCATCACGATTGATACATACTGAGTTACACGTGCTCCACCCATTTTATCGGCCATCCAGCCACCAACTGGGCGAATAAAGGCACCAATAAAGGGGCCCGTCCAAGCGTACATTAGGGCAGAAGGGCCCGCGATGTTAATGAGATTGTGAGTCATCACACCATCAACCATTACGTGCTGGTAACCAAACACCACCTTTATCGCCAAGGCGAAACCCGCAGAGTAACCAATAAAGCTACCAAACGTCATGGTATAAATCACACTCATTATCCAAGTGTGTTTATTTTCAAAGATCTTAAATTGACGCTGTAGGTTAGTTTTAATGTCGCCTGGCACCATCTTCATCAGCATGACGGTGAAGAACAAAATTGCCAAAATAAGTGGCCATTTGACCCACGAAGGTGCACCCATACCCGTGGGCGCCGGCAAAATAATGTATAACCCAATTGCCGCTGTTAAAAAACCAATTAACAACAGACCAAGAATCTTGGCCATAGCGCTAAGCGGCGAACCAATGTCGGGGGAAACGTCTTGGGTACGGATGTTGTTCATGCCAAACCAGCCTGCCACGGCTAACGGAATGAGAAACAGCAACCATACATAACCCGCATTGTGAATGTAGGTTTCAGAGCCCGCTGGGATTTTACCGATTAAAGTGCCAGACGAATTTTCTAAAATCATGGCATCGCCACCAAAAATGCCAAAGGTCATCACTAATGGCACTAAAATTTGCATGGTAGTGACACCCACATTACCTAAACCGGCATTCAGGCCAAGCGCTAAACCTTGCTGCTTTTTGGGAAAGAAGAAGCTGATATTGGACATCGAAGAAGCAAAATTACCCCCACCAATACCCGACAAAAATGCTAGCAACTGAAAGGTCCACAAGGGGGTGTCTTTATCCTGCAGCGCAATGCCCGTACCAATGGCAGGAATCATCAACAAGGCGGTGGTAAAAAAGATCGTATTACGGCCACCCGCCAAACGAATAAAAAAGCTACTGGGTATACGTAACGTCGCACCCGTTAAACCGGCGATGGCCGACAAAGTAAATAAGTCTGCCTTATCAATTTCAAATCCCAAGTTAAGCATCTGTACCGTAATAATGCCCCAATAGAGCCATACGGCAAAACCACATAAGAGGCTAGGTATAGAAATCCAAAGGTTGCGATTAGCAATACTCTTGCCCTGGGAATTCCAGAAACCCTCATCTTCAACATCCCATTTCTTTAGGTCAGTCATAGTAATTCTCCTAATATTAAGGTAGGTATCAAACCCATGCCTTCTATTTACTTAAAGCGCAAACTAATCCTTAGTCTGCAAAAAATTATTGCGTATAGCTTCTTGTAACCGCGTGCGTTTGAGCTCTTGATTAACGCCGTAATACATCACCACCATGCAAGCCACCAACAGGCCATACAAGAGCATGAAACAGGCACTGCGCACGCCGATTAAGTCAGCCAATACGCCAAACAATACCAACAGCACAAAGCCACCTAAGGCACCCACCATGCCCACCCAACCAGACACAACACCCATACGCTCTGGGTAATAGTCGTATACCACGCGCATGACCCCAGCCTTGCCAAAACCCATGGCAATGCCCATGACTAAAATGAGGCTGCTAAACAGCCACATAGGCATGTTAATAACAAAAGAAATGCTAGTTTGGGTACCGTAAATGGTTATGGAAGTGGGCGGATAAGATAGAAAAAATAAACACACTAAACATACCCAAAACACGCCCCAGTTAACTTGCCGAGCACCAAACTGATCGGCAAACCAGCCTCCAAAAACCCAGCTCAGGGCCCCCGCCAAGGTAAAAATCAAGGTCATTAGCGAAGCATTTTGCAAATTCAAGCCATAGTGCGCCATGTAATACCCTGGCAACCACAAGGCCAAAGAAATATAACCGCCAAACATAAACAGGTAATACAGGCCAAAACGCCACACGCGTGCATCCTTCAATGGCTGCAACTGTTCTGCAAAGGTAACAGTGGCTGTAGCATGGGTAGCTTTACTGTGATGATCACCACTACTTGAAGTTAACAACCAAAACAGCAGGCCCAGCAGTATCAGCACTGCTGCATAAACACTGGGTACAGTGCGCCAGCCATAGGCAAGAATTATCATCGGCACCGCTAAATTGGTGACTGCTGCACCAATATGGCCAGCGCCAAAGATACCCATGGCTAAACCTTGTTGTGGTTCAGCAGCACGGCTAGACACAAAATAAATGCCCACGCTAAACATGGCACCGGCAGCACCAACAGCAAAACCTAAAATCAAGAACTGCCAAAATTGGGTAGCGTAGGCCAATAACATCAGCGGCAAACTAACAAAAAAAACCAGCCCTAACATCAAATTACGGCTATTCCAGCGTTCCGCCAAAAGGCCTATGGGCAAACGCAGCAAAGCCCCCGACAATAGTGGGGAAGCAAGCAGCAAACCAAATTGGGTATTCGACAAAGCCAACTCATCTCTGATCTGCAAGCCAATCACAGACGCCATGGTCCAGGCCGAAAAACAGCCAGCAAATACCAAGGCCGCCATAGCAATAGCAGAGGTTTGATGCTGTGTATGTGCGTTGACTGAGTGACTAAGCATGGCCAGTGGACACGATCATTAGAATAATGAGGCAAAATTATGTCAGTCAAGACCTACGTGTCTTGACCCATATCAATATCACGCCAAGAGAAATTGTTCATGATGGACCCATGAGCTCAAACCTACCTCCTTAGAGGTATGTATAAAAATAACACAAGCCGTTGAATTAAAAATAAATAGTCTTCTTTAAGCCGTCATTTACCTGGTTTAAAAGCAAGCCTGTATTATTGTGAGTAGGGTAATATGTTGTTTTTCAATAAGTCCATCATCAGCCGCATTGGAGCATCTATGCTAGCCATCAGCCTCATGGCCTTGGTTAGCATGCTGGGTTCGGTGATGGTGGCGCAAAACACCAAAGGCGATGCTGCGGGCATTAATGTGGCCGGTTCCCTGCGTATGTTGAGTTATCAGATCACCACCCAGTTGGGCCAGTACTACAGGCTTCCAAGTACGGAACACTGGTCCCAGGTCACAGACTCCATCAAACAATTTGAGCTGCGACTCAACAGCCCTATTTTAAAGCAAGTCATGCCGCCAAGCGGCGATAGTGGCCTGCACCAAACTTACACCCACGTGGTTAATCAGTGGCTACAGCAAGTAAGGCCTGCCCTAGAACGCACACTGCAGTTACAACAAGCACCCAAGATCGCTGATATCTCCGCCTTTGTAGAAGTTATTGATAGCATGGTGTTAATGCTTGAGCGCAGCACCGAAGCAAAAATAGCGTTGCTTAGCTTGGTACAGGCCATCAGCCTCGCCATGACCTTGCTGATTATTTTTGTGGCCATGATGGATATAAAAAACAAGGTGCTGCGACCCCTTAAACTGCTGCTTCGAGCCGCTCAACAAACAGGCCAAGGCAACCTTAAGGGTAGAGTTGATTATGACAGCGATGACGAATTGGGACTACTGAGCCGCAGCTTTAATCAGATGGCCAGCGAACTGGCCAAAATTTACGCTGATTTAGAACAGCGGGTGGCCAACAAAACTTCCGCCTTGCAACAATCCAACGAAGCCCTGCAACTGTTGTATGACGCCAGCCGCAGCTTTAATCAACAACAGGACCTGTGCTCCCGCATTATGCCGGTGATGCAGCAGCTCGAAACGGTAACCCCTTTTGGCCCCATTGACGTCACCCTGTTTGACCTTGCCGACCCCAATAACCGGCGCACACTGGCAACCCAATGTAACGCCAAACCCGAACACTGCCAGCAACAGGATTGCAACCAATGCCTAACGTCCAGCATTAATCCCCAGCCCCACCTGAACTTAGCCTTACCCATCAAAACTCAAGACCATTACTTTGGCGAATTTAACGCCCACTACTTAGCTAACAAGCCACCCACCGCTACGGAAACCAAGCTAGTTGAAACTTTGGTAGAAAATTTAGCCATCTCCATGGCACTGGATTTGAAGACCGACCAAGACCAGCATATGTCACTCATTGAAGAGCGTTCGGTCATCGCCAGAGAACTGCACGACTCACTGGCACAATCCCTGTCTTACTTGAAGATACAAGTGTCTCGATTACAGATTATGAGAACTAAAAATGCCGCCAGTAAAGAGGTTGACGAGGTGGTTGGCGAACTTAAGGCTGGCCTTAATAGCGCCTACTTGCAATTGCGCGAACTACTCACTACTTTTCGCTTGCAACTGGGTGCACCGGGGTTAGAACCGGCCTTAAGAGCCACGGTGAAAGAATTTACCCAGCGCCTAGGCTTTGCCATCGACTACCAGTATGACCTACACCAGCAACGTCTCACCCCGAATGAAGAAATCCATGTACTGCAAGTGGTGCGTGAGGCCTTGGCTAATGTAGTAAAACACGCTGCGGCCAGCAAAGTTGAGTTGCAGATCAGCAACCATAAGGGCCAAATTGAGGTGCGCATCACTGACAATGGCGTGGGCTTACCTGAACACCCAGACCCTAACAATCATTACGGCCTCATGATCATGCAAAACCGCACCGACACCTTGGGCGGCGAGCTCAACATCAGCTCCGCGGCTCACAGCGGTACCCAGATACAACTAACCTTTCACAGCAAACGCCACTAGCAGGACACCTATATTATGAACCAACCCACACCACAACTTAAGCCTAGCGCCAGCATTTTACTCATTGATGATCATCCTCTGCTGCGCCGTGGCGTTAAACAACTCATCGACCTAGATCCAGCCTTACAGGTTATTGCCGAGGCCAGCGATGCCCAAAGCGGCCTAGAGCAAGCCCAACAACACCAACCCGATTTAATTTTGCTGGACCTAAACATGCCCCACATCAACGGCATAGAAAGCCTTAAACTCATGCGTGCCGCAGGCGTTAACTGCTTCATTATTGTATTTACCGTATCAGACGATGAAGAAGACCTACTGGCCGCCCTTAAAGCCGGCGCTGATGGTTACCTGCTAAAAGACATGGAACCTGAAGATTTGTTAGACAAATTGCACCAGGCCGCCCACGGTAAAGTTGTTATCAGCGACCAACTCAGTGGTTTACTGGCCCAGGCATTACAAGGCAACAATGCCAGCCATGAGCAGGACAGTTCGAGCCTCACCCCAAGAGAAAAGCAAATCATCAAACACATTGCTGCAGGCTTTACCAATAAAGTCATCGCCCACAAATTAAAGATCACCGAAGGTACGGTGAAAGTGCATGTTAAGCATCTATTGAAAAAACTCCACCTACGCTCACGAGTTGAAGTTGCCGTGTGGGCAGTGCAACAAGGTTTCGCTTAACGCCACTACCCCGTAATAGCCAGCCCTATACAGCGCCTAAAGGTTAAGCAGCAAAAAGATAATTTTTTGTTCAAATTCAATCAGTTAGTTATTTTTATAACTACCTCTTTGGAGGTATTTTAGAAGCCGCGCTCAATTATGCTATGGCCCTAGTGTTGATCTAAATCAACACCAAAAACTGTGCTTCTTTTACCTTTAGAAGTATCTTCTTTTACGCTATGGGTAATCTACTATGAGCACTGGAAAACTACGGCTGTTCGACTTTTCTAAGCCTGAAATAAAAACCTTACACATCACTTGGTTTGCCTTCTTTTTAACCTTTATGGTGTGGTTTAGCCACGCTCCCATGATGGCTATTATCAAAGAGGCGTTTGACCTTTCAACAGCACAAATAAAGGCCCTGCTAATTCTTAACGTGGCCCTCACTATTCCCTCTCGGATTGTTATTGGCAGCTTAGTGGATAAGTATGGACCACGCTCAATTTACAGCATTTTATTGATGATTGGTGGCATTATTTGTGTCGGCTTTGCCGCCTCTCAAACCTATGAACAGCTTGCCATAATGCGCTTTTTGAGCGGCTTTATTGGCGCCGGCTTCGTTATCGGCATTCGTATGGTGTCTGAGTGGTTCCCAGCTAGACAAGTGGGTGTAGCGGAAGGCATTTACGGCGGTTGGGGTAACTTTGGCTCCGCCGCTGCAGCCATGACGTTACCCACTCTAGCCCTGCTGTTTGGCGGTGATGATGGCTGGCGCTATGCCATTGGCAGCACTGGTGTAATCGCCTTCTTATACGGTATTTTTTACCGCCGCGTGGCCACCGATACGCCCAAAGGCTCTACCTACTTTAAACCTAAAAAGCATGGCGGCTTAGAAGTCACCAGCCGCGGCGATTATTATTTTTACCTAGCCATGAACCTACCCATGTATCTGGCGTTGGCTGTGCTTACCTGGAAATTGAGTCCCGCTAACTTAAATTTGCTTAATGATGCCGCCTCAATGGCCATCTACATTTTATTGGCGGTCCTATACCTTATACAAATTCGTACCATCCACCACGTAAACAAAGAAAATTTACAAACGCCTGTGCCGCAAATTCAACGCTATAAATTTAAGCAAGTGGCGGTATTGGATGTGGCTTACTTTGTTACCTTTGGTTCCGAATTGGCCGTGGTGTCAATGTTGCCCTTGTTCTTCCTAGACACCTTTGCTGGTTTAACCGCCGTACAGGCAGGCTTACTGGCCTCCGGCTTTGCCTTTATGAACTTGGTGGCACGACCCACCGGCGGTCATTTAAGCGACACCATCGGCCGCCGCAAGACCTTGTCCATATTAATTGCAGGTTTAACCTTAGGATATTTATTGCTAAGCCAGATTGACGGCGGTTGGTATATACCTTTCGCGGTGATCGCCACCATGTGTTGTTCGTTCTTTGTGCAAGCAGGCGAAGGTGCGGTGTTTGCCGTGGTACCCCTAGTACAGCGACGTATGACCGGACAAATTGCCGGCATGGCAGGTGCATATGGCAACGTAGGCGCCGTGTGCTACCTAACAGTCTTGTCCTTTGTTGATTATTCGGCTTTCTTCTTAGTGATTGCTGCCTCTGCAGCCTTGGTCTTCTTGCTGGTACAATTCATGGACGAACCGACGAGCAAAATGGCGGAAGTGATGCCCGATGGTAGCGTACAACTGATAGACGTTAGCTAATCAACACAGACCTATGCACCTATCTAGCAATGTTCAGCTATCCAATGCCCACTTTAGCATTAGTGGGCGCAAGGACCACAACCAAGACAGTGTTGGCTTTGGCCTGCCCACAGAAAACTTACAGATTACCAAGGGCAGCTGCGGTGTTATTGCCGATGGTGTTAGCAGTGCCGAAGCGGGGGCCGAAGCGGCCCAACTTTGCGTCAGCGAGTTCATCAAAGACTACTTTGATACCCCAGACATTTGGACAGTAAAAAAATCCGCCCAAAAAGTCTTATCATCAATCAATCGAACATTGTATAGCCGCAGTAATGAATACCTTGATAGCCGAGGTTGGATTTGCACTTTCTCTGCCATCGTTATCAAGTCCCACACGGCGCACTTGTTTCACATAGGCGATAGTCGTATCTATCGCATTCGCGGCAGCCGTATGGAGTGCCTAACCCAGGACCATATCACGCCTTTATCCAAAACCAATAGTTGCTTATCCCGCGCCATGGGCATGGATACACAGTTGGATTTGGATTACCGGGCTGTGGCCATAGAAACCGACGACATCTACTTTTTATCCACCGATGGCGTACACGACAGCCTCGAAGCACAAACCATGCAAGGCATTATCCACCGTAGCAATACCCTCGAAGATGCCTGCCAAGCCTTAGTACAAACCGCCTATGATGCAGGCAGTACCGACAATTTGAGTTGCCAGCTGATTCGCGTTGATGCCCTGCTGCCCGACACCATGGCTGAACTGACGGATAAGCTCACGCAGTTACCCTTCCCACCGCCTTTAGACCCAGGCATGACCATTGATGGTTTTTTGGTGCAAGAAGAAATATACGCCAGCAGCCGCAGCCAACTGTATCGCGTAATAGACACCCACACACAACAAGAGTGGGTCATGAAAACTCCGTCACCCAATTACGATGACGAGCCGGCCTTTGTCGAACGCTTCATTATGGAGGAATGGGTTGGCAGCCGCATTGATAGCCCCAATGTAGTTAAGGTGGGTAAAAGCCCGCGCGCAAAAACCTTCTTGTATTATCTCATGCACCCTATTGAGGGCATATCCTTGGATCAATGGATGCAGCAAAACCCCTACCCAAAGCCCTATATGGCCATTGCCATTGTGCGTCAAATTGCTGCCGGCTTAGGCGCTTTTCACAAGCGCGAAACCCTGCACCAAGACCTTAAACCCAGCAACATTATGATTGATGCTAACCAGCAAGTGACCCTAGTGGATTTTGGCTCGGTGTATGTGGCGGGCATTGACGAAATATTTGTGGCCCTAGAGCGAGACAAAGTACTGGGAACTTTAGACTATGCCGATCCGTTGATTCGCTTGGGTCAAAATACCGGCATCCAGGGTGACCTATACTCCCTAGCCAGCATCACCTACGAAATATTCACCCAGCACTTGCCCTACGGCAAAGCCTTGGAACACTGCCATAACCCCGCTCAATTAAGCAAATTGCACTATATTCCCGCCCAGCGCTTCAATGCCATTGTGCCCATTTGGTTTGATCGTGCATTGATGAAAGGCCTAGCCGTTGACGTTGAGCAAAGGTACTTGAGCTTAAATGATTTTCTGCAAGACCTTACCCACCCCAACCCGGCTTTCCTTGCGCCGGTTACCGAGTCAACACAATCCCGCAGTCTGATTTTTTGGCAACTCATGTCCCTCACCTGGTTCGTGGTGGCCATGTTCTTAATTGCAGCACTTTGGTTGCCTTAATAGGCTTGTCTATAACTAAGTTCTAGTTAGCGCCAATTTTAAAGCTTCATCCCAGCACCAACCAGCCTGCCACATCCATCATCAAACTACCGGCGATGCGATTCATCAGACGCACATTGCCGCTTTTTTGCAACACCTTGCTAAGGCCCTTATCGCCCATGGCGTAAATCAACAAACTCAAGGCTAAGAATAACGCTAAGTAACACAATTAACTGGCTTGGCAAAGGCCGCGACGGGTCAATAAAAGGGGGAGTAAGGCGATAAAAAAGGCCCAACCCTTGGGGTTTGCAATGGCGGTAATAAAGCCTTGGCTGGCCAATTGCCAACGCCCTGTGTGCTTGGGCGTGCCTCCTAGGTCAAGGGCCATTTTGCCCCGTGAACGCCACAGCTGAATACCCAAATACAACAGATAAGCTCCGCCGGCAATCCTCAATCCTACAAACAATTCGGGGTATTGCACTATCAACACCGCCACCCCAATAACCACTAGCACGGCCACTAAACCCACACCCACCAGCTCCCCCAACATCATCCACATAGTGCGACGAATACCCACGGTCATGCCCAAAGAAGGCAAGCTGACATTGTGCGACAGCCTAGAAACGGCGGTGGCCAATGCTAGCTGGATTCAGGAAAGTGTGCCCGAGCGCTTGGAAATTAAGCATGCGGTATTAGCACAGGTGCAAGCCGCTTGCCCTGAAGCTGCTATTATTGGTTCTTCAACCTCAGGTTTTAAGCCATCGCTGTTGCAAGAAAATGCCCTGCGACCAGAACAAATCATGGTGGCGCACCCATTTAACCCTGTGTATTTGCTGCCTTTGGTGGAGTTAGTGCCTAGCCCAGCAAATAACCCTGAAATCATTCAACAGGCGCAGTCTTTGCTGACAGGTTTGGGCATGAAACCTTTGCATC
>JABGSN010000013.1 GCA_018647765.1 Oceanospirillaceae bacterium
ACACCTTGGCGCAGGTTGAAACGCCACCCATTTTCGCCGGTTAGAGGTTTCCACGATTGAGCGAGCGAGCCTTCAATGGACATATCCTGATTCCGGCGTACAAGACCTTCATATATATTGTTCAGAAACGAAAGAACGGGAGCAGAGTTTACTGCATGTGGGTCCATTGTTTGCGGATCGGTATTCGATGCCCAGCGAAATGTTTGGCTGAAGCGCTCAGTGCCGTCAAACTCATCACGCCACCGATAAAGGCTAGTTTTAGTACTTTCATTACGTTTTCCCCTTGTTGGTAAACAGTATTTCCTACTGCAGGATTTAAGTATGCAGGGCTAACTTTGAATAGTCCATGCTTTGATTTAATAGGCTTGTCAGGCAGCGGTTGGACATATAATAGTTAGCCTGTAATATTTTTAAAGTTTAGATTTGGTTTGTATTGCCCTAGCTATATATTTACAAATTCTTAATATTTTATAACATTTAGTGAAAGTGAGGTTTTAGCAGAGTGTGATCTGGACTAGCCAATTAATGATAGTGGAATTAGTCATGTAATATCAGGTTTCTAAATTAAGCCGATAACCTACACCCGTCACTGTGGCAATGGCACTGGCATGAGCGGCTAGTTTCTTACGCATAGTACGCACCACGGCATCCACAACATTGCTGCCCCCTTGGTAATCAGTGCGCCACACCTCTTGTAGTAAGTATTCACGGCTTACCGTGCGTCCAGGCCGAGCTAATAAACACTGAGCTACGCCAAACTCGAGTGGTGTAAGATCTAATGTTTGATTATTGACCAATAATTGTCGCCCTTCTACCTGTAAACGAAACCGTTGCATAACACCAAGTTCACGTTCGGCTAAGCCCGTAAGCCAGCCATCCACAGACCCCGGACCCATGTCGTTGGCCATGCAATGGTAGCCAGTGCCTTCAACTTCTACGTAGGTTTTGGCGGTCTCCTTAAAGCCAAGCACCTGCATGACCTCTTGGTAGGCTGACGGCTGTTTAATGACGAGGTAAATTCGACGCATAGAGGGTTTAAAAGCCATAAAGAGGCGTTTGCAATCTAAAAAAAACGCACCCTGTGCTGCAGAGGGGAGCTCGCCTTCTTTTCGACTTAGCCATCGCCTTGTGATCAATACCGTTTGGCCTTGAGGAACAGGGTAAGCCTCTATGTGTGCGAGTATAGACTGGATCACTGGGTCTTTGCTGTGAGCCACTTGACTGACTTCAAATACACAGGCAAAACCTTGTAATGTGTGTTGATCTTCACGTACCACACCAAAGCCACTAGGGCATAGGTTCCATAAGTCGGCCATGATGGCTTTGGCTTGTGGGCCATCGTGCTGATTAACCATGGCCATGATGTTCTCATAGTCTGTTGCAAGGGCTGGTTCTACGGCTACGATTTGGCTACCGCATGGAAAAAAGGCCTCCCTTACGTGAGGGTTTTCTATCAGGTACAACAGGTCTGCAGTATGTCGCCAATAATCATGGCCGGCGGCTTTATCTAAGTCTTGTTGTAGCCACCACCAGCAGTTTTGCTGGTGCTGGCGATAGGCTTCTGGATCACTCGCTTTATAAGATCGAGCCACCAAATTACGCACTAGGTCATGAATGTGTAGGCCGTCACTATTGCTGCTCACAAAGTCGAGCTCTTCTATACCTTGGTATTCGGCATCTACATCGTCTTGTTTAAGCAGTGCCCGCAATAAGGGTTTGGTTAACCTACGGGTAACGCTACTGGCCTCTATGGCTTTGCGTAATTTTGGGTTTTCTACTTGGGCTAAAAAGGCGTCTGTTAAATGCTTAAGCGCCCACTCCAAATTGGTGTTTGGTGTATCAGGTAATTGCAACCTGTGTTGGCTACACGCCGCCAAATATAGAGCTAAAGGATGGCCTTGAGCCATCTTCAACAAAGGTTCTGCTCGGTCTTCTGCTACGCCATAGTGCTGTAATAGTTGATGAGATTGATCGGCAGCAAGTGGCCCTAATTCTAAGGTTTTGAACCGGCCGTACCCATTACCGTTAATAAGCCAATCATTGTGGGGAGGTTGCCGTGAGCAAAGCACTAGGGTGATTTGAGGCGGCAGTTGCGGGGTTAAAAATTTCCTTATCCACATGTCTAACAGTTTTAGGGATTCGTAATGATCAAGAGCAATAAGGGTAGGTGATGATCTTAGTTGAGCTAAGGAATCTAATTCTAATGGCTCTCCTGGTTCGCCGATAGCGCTACCCAACGCCTGCAAAAGGCCTGTATCAGTGGGCTCTATATGAGCACAGTCTAAATGCAAAATGGGAGCGATCTGCCCTAGCTGTTGCAATAAGGTGGTTTTGCCAATGCCAGAAATACCATGTATATACAGCACTTGTGTGCTGCCACTGGCTAACAATGGCTCCAGTAATTCTAATTCTGCCTTGCGGGTGATTTGTCTAGTAAGCATAACGGAGTAACAGCCTTTACTTGGTTAATGACGCTTAACTTATACTAACCCATTTCTATACGATGACTAGCATGGCTCAACTGAATTCTCATAAGATTCTCATCAGCATTCGTAGAAGCCTATGCTGCGCTCTGATAGTTTATAAAGAGTTTAGTCACTGTGACTGGGTTATAAAAATAGGA
>JABGSN010000006.1 GCA_018647765.1 Oceanospirillaceae bacterium
TGAAACTAGAGCCACAAGTGAAACTAGAGCCACAAGTGAAACTAGAGCCACAAATGAAACTAGAGCCACAAGTGAAACTAGAGTCACAAGTGAAACTAGAGCCACAAGTCAAACTAGAGCCACAAGTGAAACTAGAGCCACAAGTTAGCTCGGTTGCTGTGAAGGCTCCAGTGCCACCAATGCAAGCTGCCGCTTCTCAAGCGGCGCCCACGCAGGAGAAATTGCTACCTTTAGGCGACGACGACGTGATTCGAGTTCGTCAACAACCCATGGTCAAAAACACGACGCAGCCCGCCTCCCAGGCAACACCCATTGCAGTGCAGTCACAAGTACAAATAAGTGCGCAACGCTTTTTGCAACAGCGCCAAATGCGTGTGGCTAATGAATCTGCCAATGTTAATACTAGCCACAAGGCAACTCTAGGGGCTGCCACCGCAACAACAGTGGTATTTGCGTCTATTCAAGTGGCAGCGCCATTGGTGCAAAAAATGGATCAACTAAACTTGCTGAGTCAAGGGGCAACTAAAGCCGCCAATGGGCTGGAACCACAAGCCTTGGGTAGTTACACTGGGGCCAATTTTAAGGCCGCGGCCCAATTGCATGCAGCGAGCATAGCCCCGGAATCTGCAAGCATCGACTTAGGTCAGCGTTTTACTGACGCTTTACTGGGTGATGTTGGTGCGCAACAGGCCGCCAGACAAATGCAGGATCAAATGGGCCAGCAGTTACAACGTATGGTGATGGAAGGCCGCTGGCAAGCCAGCTTGTCGCTTAAGCCTGCACACTTGGGCCAAGTGAGTGTCAACTTGGTGATGGAAGAGGGTGTATTGCAAACCCAGCTGTTGAGCGGTAATGCGGCGGTGCGTGAGTTGTTAGAAGCGAGCTTACCCCGGTTACGAGAACAGTTAGAACAAAGTGGCTTGCAGTTGGCGGATGTGTCGGTAGGTAGCGAGAACAAAGGCCAGCATCAAACACACCTAGAGCAACCTGATTGGCAATTAAGCCAAGCTAAGGATGCACCAACACTAGGTGCGCCAGAAACAGCCGTTAAATCCAGTACCCACGATGGTGACTTAGACACCTTTGCATAGGCAGGGCCTAAGCGGCCACACCCGTAACCCATAGAATTACGTTAACAGAAGGAAACCAAGCCATGGCAGACGAAGAAGCAGTAGAAGGCGAAGAGAAGAAAAAAGGCGGTATTGTTAAAATACTACTGTTTGTAATTATTGGTATTCTACTGATTGCCATCAGTATTGGTGCTACCTTGTTTTTGACTGGCTTTTTTGATCCCAAAACCGTCATCGTTGACGAAGCGGGCAATGTGGTGTCTGAATTACAGGCTGATGGTGGCGCAGATGGTGAAACAGTGGATCCAAACGCTCCTAAGCCGTTAGACAAAGTGGCTAAAGAATTGCCAGAAGGTCAAAAGTTTGACCAGCTCTACAACGAAATGGAACGCAAGTTTACGGTTAACTTAACCGGTAGTAAGCAGTTTTGTCAGTTTACTATGGGCTTTATGACGCACTATGATCAACGCGTGGTAGATAATGTGTACAAGCATGAGCTAGCATTACGTTCGGCCATTATCATGGAAGTTTCCACCTACAGTAAAGACCAGTTGGCGACGGTGACCGACAAACAAAAGCTGGCTAACGTGCTTAAGTCACGCATGAACCAAGTGCTGATTGGGTATGAAGACTTTGGTGGCATCGAAGAAGTGTTCTTTACCGAATTTGTAATTCAGTAGTCTAGTTTTGTTAGGAGTTTTGGCAGCATGAGTGATAATGAACTGCTCTCGGAAGAAGAAATTCAAGCCTTGGTCGAAATGGACCAAGGTGATGAGGGCGAAGCATATAACTTAGATGCGGACGCAGACAAGTACGACATTGCCAGTGAGGACAGTACCCTTACGTCACACTTAGGCTCGTTGGATATGATCAACGAGCGGTTTGCACGGTTATTTCGTATCAGCTTGAAGAGTCTGTTGCGATATCAGCCAAAAATCGAATCGCAACCGGTGGATGTAGAGCGTTTTTCTACTCACATGGCGAGTCTCAGTACCCCGATTTCTCTTAATGTGGTTAAAATCCCACCCTTGCGTGGCTCCATGTTAATTATTATCGACCCGCAGTTGATTTTTAACTCCCTAGACAGCTTTTTTGGTGGCGCGGGCTCCCATACCGAAATATCAGGCATTCGTGATTTTACGCCCACCGAATACCGTATTATTCAAATGATTTTACAACGTGTGTTCCAAGACATGAAAGCGGCGTGGGCACCCTTATACACGGTGGCCTTTGAGTTTATCAACTCAGAAGTGAACCCCCAGTTCACTAGCATTGTGGAAGAAAATGATCTGGTGATTGTGAATAAATTTAATATCGACATGGCTCACGATATTAATGGCAGTGTGCAGGTGATCTACCCTTACGCCGCCATGAAGCCGATTCGCGAATTATTGCGCAACCAAGTGATTGGCGATGCCGATATTGATGACGAGCGTATTTGGAATAACTACCTTAAAGTGGCTATAGAAAATGTTGATCTTGATATCAAGTCGAATTTAGCCACGCCTCAAATTAGCCTGTTGGAGTTACGTAACCTCAAGGCAGGCGATGTAATTCCTATCAAGATGCCAGAAACGGTGACGGTCACCTCTGAGGGTATTCCGTTATTTAGTGGTGTTTATGGCAGCTCTAACGGCCATGCGGCCGTTAAAATCATGGGCGAAGTAGTTATGGAAGATTATGAAGTGGACTTATGGGACTAACTTGTCTCTAATAGCAAACACACAGAGGATATCAATGTGAGCGAAGAAGAATTAGCAGCGCCGGCGGCATTGTCCACGTTTGAAGATGAACTAGACCTAGATGTATTACAAAACATCCCCGTTGTTTTGTCTGCAGAAGTTGGGCGTTCATCCCTAAAAATTAAGGATTTATTACGTCTGAGTGAAGGTAGTGTGGTGGAATTTGACCGCTTAGCTGGTGAATCCATTGATGTATGTGTGAACAACACCGTGATTGCTAAAGGCGAAGTGGTGGTGGTTAATGAGCGTTATGGTATTCGCTTAACCCAGGTGCTTGATGCGGCTGACCGTATTCGTAAAATTTAGGTTGTACATTTATGTTAGGTGACACCCAGCTATTATTACAGTCGATTGGCAGTTTATTGCTGGTATTGGCCATCTTGTTGACGATGGTTTACGGTGCCCGTTGGTTTATGCAGCGCCGGCCTCAAGGGGGGCGTCGCATGCGCTTTGTTGAAGCCATGGCCTTGGGAAGTCGCGACAAGCTGTTAATGGTCGAGGTGGATGGAAAAACCTTGTTGTTAGGCGTTACGGCACACAATATTCGCCTGCTTACCGAACTAGAGCCTAAAAAATTCAGCTTAGAAAAGGATGCTTCATGATGGGTTTCATCCGCTGGTTGGTGCCAATCAGCTTTTTGTTATTAGCCATACTTGCCCCACAGGTGAGCGCAGCAGAAAGTTTATTACCCGGGGTGGTGGTGGAAACCAACGCTGACGGCACCCAAGAATACAGCTTAACCTTACAAATTTTAGCCCTCATGACCTTGCTGACGATGTTGCCAGCAATCCTGCTCATGATGACCTCTTTTGCCCGTATTATTATCGTTCTGTCTATATTGCGGCAAGCCTTAGGAACCAACCAAACCCCACCTAATCAAGTGCTATTGGGTTTGGCCTTGTTTTTAACCTTGTTCATTATGGCGCCAGTATTTACCCAAATCAACGACACGGCTATTCAGCCCTATTTAAATGATGACGCTGATTTTATGCAAGCGTTTGAGGTGGCACAGCAGCCGTTACGAGAGTTTATGCTCAAGCAAACCCGTGAGTCAGACATTGAATTGTTTGCGCAAATTTCGGGTCAGCAAGACTTTCAAGGGCCAGAAATTGTGCCCATGCAAATGCTCATTCCTGCGTTTTTAACCAGCGAGTTAAAAACCGCGTTTCAAATTGGCTTTCTAATATTTGTGCCATTTGTAATCATCGATTTAGTGGTGGCCAGTGTGCTCATGTCCATGGGTATGATGATGTTGTCGCCGATGATGATTTCCCTACCCTTTAAAATTATGATGTTTGTATTGATCGATGGTTGGGCGCTCATTTTGGGCACCCTTGCCAGCAGTTTTTACACCTGACGTAGAGACAAATTATGGATCAAGGTACTGTATTAGATATTGGCCGCGAAGCCTTGTTGGTCACCGCGAGTATTGCTGCGCCTATGTTATTGGTCGCGTTAGTGGTGGGTTTGTTGATTGGTATTGTGCAAGCCGCCACCTCAATTAACGAAATGACGTTGAGTTTTATCCCCAAATTAGTGGCCTTGACGCTAGTTCTTTACCTGTTTGGGTCATGGCAAATCACCGTGCTTACAGACTTTGCTACGCGCCTTATTGGGCGCATTCCAGGGCTTATTGGTTAGCTTATGTTTGCCGTTTGGGATGACGTTTTAGCCCTAATCTACACCTTTTTGTGGCCCATGACGCGCATTAGTGCCTGCCTCATGGCTGCACCTATGTTTTCTGCAATGAGCGTTAATACCACCTTGCGTATTAGTTTGGGGTTAGTGCTTACTATCATGATTTACCCATTGTACGATTGGCCTGTGATTGACGTCTTGTCGGGCACGGGGTTGCTGCTATTAATGGAGCAGGTGATCATTGGCGTGATGATGGGGCTGATATTACAAATTGTGTTCACCGCTGTGAGTGCGGCCGGCGAGTTTATATCCCTGTCTATGGGTTTAGGTTTTGCCATGATGGTGGACCCTAACAGCGGTGTACAAACACCGGTTGTGTCTCAGTTTTTAGTGATTTTGGCCACCTTGGTGTTTGTGTCTATTGGCGGCCATCTCATACTCATCGAATTGTTGCTGGATAGCTTTCGGTTATGGCCCATTGCGTTGGGTCCCTCTAAATTCGACATTGCCATGGTGTGGGATCTGTTGCAGTGGTCCATTTTGCTGTTTACTGGCGCCGCCATGATCGCCTTGCCGGCCATGATTATATTGTTGTTAACCAATTCGGCTATGGGTGTCATTTCTCGTGCTGCACCTAGCCTTAACGTGTTTGCGGTGGGTTTTCCGCTGACCTTATTAATGGGCATTGTTGTGTTAATCGTCTTGTTACCCACCTTTATGGGTAATGTAGAGAGCCTTTGGTTTGAATCTTTTCAGCAGATCAGGAGGCTTTTAGGTATCGCCTAAGCGACCTTAAAGAATGCCACTATGTCTGAAGACAGTTCCCAGGAAAAAACAGAACAACCCACAGCCAAGAAGCTCGAAAAATCCCGCGAAGATGGCCAAGTTCCGCGATCAAAAGAACTCTCCATGGCTATTATTATGGTGTTTGGTGCGGCGTTTTTGCTGCTGACCGGCGACTCCATTATCGACAATATCACCGAAATGTTGATTGATGCACTGACCATAGATCGCGCCTTGTTGATGGACACCCAGCGCTTTCCAAGTGTGCTTCTGAGTCGTTTGGTGCAAGGCATCTTAGCGGTGATGCCGTTCTTGCTGTTAACCTTAGTGTTGGCGTTGGTTACGCCTGCTCTGATTGGTGGATGGTTGTTTTCCACCAAAGCCATTGGTTTTAAAGCTAATAAACTCAACCCTTTGTCTGGCCTTAAGCGTATGCTTGGTACCCAAGCGCTAATGGAGTTGGTTAAGGCGCTTATTAAGTTCTTGCTAGTGGCTGGCATTGGCTACTTAGTGGTGGTTTCGCAAATCGATCATCTGATGGCCTTGGGACAAATGCCTTTGGGTATGGCCATGGCCGAAGGCGGCA
This sequence comes from Oceanospirillaceae bacterium, assembly GCA_018647765.1. Taxonomy (GTDB): domain Bacteria; phylum Pseudomonadota; class Gammaproteobacteria; order Pseudomonadales; family Balneatricaceae; genus Njordibacter. The sequence goes on from JABGSN010000006.1 coordinate 5,820, forward strand.
TGATTTTGTTGTGGGCATTTTTCTATATTTGTTTGTCGTTAATGGTGATTGCAGGCATTGATGTGCCTTACCAAATATACAGCCACACCGAAAAGCTAAAAATGTCGATACAAGACATTAAAGATGAAATGAAGGAAATGGAGGGCCGTCCAGAAGTTAAAGCTCAAGTGCGCCAGCGGCAACGGGAAATGGCTATGGGTAGGATGCTGGATGAGGTGCCTAATGCCGATGTGGTGATTACCAACCCGCAACACTTTGCAGTGGCTTTAGTCTACGACCAAGCTGGGGCTGGAGCACCAGTGGTTTTAGCTAAAGGCCAGGGCGAAATGGCTGCAAGAATTAGGGAAATTGCGGACCAAGAGCATGTGCAAATGTTGCGTATGCCCCTGCTGGCAAGGGCACTTTATTTCACCAGTGAAATTAATGAAGAGATACCCGAAGGCCTATTTGTAGCCGTAGCCCAGGTATTGGCCTACGTCTACCAAATGAATGCTGTAATCCCGGGCACGGCACCACCGCTGCAGCCTAACCCTGAAGTGCCATCCGACTATCGTTACAACGAAGACGGCGACGTCATTTAGCGATATACTCATCACTTGATGCTGTGGTTATGCCTATTGGGGGGTGCCGTTAGTGAAGAAAGAAATTGACAAAGATTTATTTAAACGGGTTACGACGACTAAAAAACCTCGTGAGTTTAGTATTTCTGAGCGCAAAAAAAGCACCAATAAGTATCAGACTGCGGCAGATTTTGTGGCCAGCCAGACACGTACCAAAAACACGAAAGGCCAAGAAAGCGAACTGGCTGACAATTGGGGTCGGTTTTCGGCGTCTGAGGAAAAGTCAGTCGCTGCAAAATCGCCAACTAACAAAGTGGGCAGCTTGACGGCTGCCCACAAAGCACAAGTCGAAGCTCACAAATTGGCCAAAAAGCGGGCCCTAAAAGCCGCTCAAAAGACCGCTTTGGCCAATGCGCCTAGACAGCAAGTTAGCGCAGGACAAACCGAACTAGAAGGCCTTAGACCTTCTACAGCCAATCAAACAAAGTTGGATGCAGACTCTTCACCCTCAACAAACGATGCACGCCAAGCGAATATGGGCGATCATGCTGGCGCTGTAGAGGGTTCTGTACGTTTGTTGAGCACAGAAACAAAATTACAGGAAGCTGGCCACGCACACATGGGTCATGGGGCAGAGGTAGCGGCAGGGTCTGCGAGTTTGGCAGGTGACGAAGTTGAGTCAGCCGGGGCGGGCCATGCACAGATGGGGCATCACGAAGGTGTTGGGGCAGGCCATGCACAGATGGGGCATCACGAAGGTGTTGGGGCAGGCCATGCACA
>JABGSN010000062.1 GCA_018647765.1 Oceanospirillaceae bacterium
GCTACAGGAAGTGCAGCGGCGATCGCAAGAGCGATAATAGACTTATTCATTGAATTTCCCCTTCAATAATATTTATAAAAATTTAACTAGCTAGTTAAACACTTACTTTACCTTGCTGACCGATCTTTATAATAATGATTAGTTCAACACCGCAAAGTAATACTTTTAATTGTTTAAAAAACAAACAATTGAGAAAGAAAACCAAAAGTGCAGTCCGGTTGCCTTTCTCAATTGTCTGGTATAAACAGCTTATTCGATAATGAATTAAGCGCAGCAAATTTAACACCGTGTTAATAGTTTAACAACCGATATTGAGGCTATTTTTTTAATTGAATGGAAATAAGTTGAATATTGGTTTTATTATTATTATTTTATTTTGTAATGGTTTTGTATTTAATATATTTATTATTATATTATTACATTATTATCATTTAATGGCTGGGAATGTTAAAAATGGACTACTCCAATTTGACACAGCTCTATGTCTTCGCGAGCGTAGCGCAGCGATCCAAGGCCGCGGTTATGGATTCCTTCGCTACGCTCGGAAAGACTAGGAGTTGTGATTCAGTGTTAGGAATTTCAGGCATAAAAAAGGCTCCCGAAGGAGCCTTTTATAGCTTAAAAGTTAACTTCTAATTAAATTAGAATGCCACCTTGTAAGTTACTTTAGTGTATGCTGCAACAGTATCTGTCTTACCAACACGTGCCAAAGTCAAGTCGGCGTTGCCGTAGTCTAGAGCGATAGACGCATCGGTAGTACCGTCGTCAGTCTTAGACACAGAAGCTGTCATGTCGCCAGCAACATAAGTCGCTACCAAAGTAGTGTCCTTACCAGCTGTGCTATCAATTTCAGAAGTCAAAGTAACTGCATCGGTAAGCGCGTAAGTTAAGTTGATCTGGTAATCGCCAGATGGAGTGTTGTCCATTTGAGCCTTAACAGTCAATGCATCTACAGTCATAGTGTAGGTAGCAGAAACGATAGCGCCTGGGCTAGTAGATGTAGAAGCTTTATTAGTTTGCTTACCAGCTGTAACAACTAGGCCGTCACCAAAAGAATAAGACACACCAAATGCACTCATTCCTTGATCAACACCTGCGTATCCAGCAGTTGTTGAGTTGTTAACGTCTGCTTCAGCAGAAGCGTATGCATAACCAACAGTTAGACCATTGAAGTCATAAGTAGCGCTCAACTGAGTGCTCTTTGTTTCAGCACCAATCGCAGAAACAGTAGCAGAGTGTTCATCAGCCTTAGCAAAAGCAACAACAGCGCCGTTTGGAGCAGTATTGCCGTTAACCTGTGCAGCCACAGACAAGCCAGCTGCTGTACCAGCGTAATGTACGCCATATACAGAACTAGCAGTAGTAGCGTTAATCATAGTGTTAGCAACAACTCCACCTACGTCACCCGCTTGGAACGCGCCGTCAGCGTCGATCTTACCAGCAGTAATAGTACCGAAGTCACCAGTTAGAGTAGCTGTGCCTTGGTTAGTACCACCAAAAATGTCTAAAGTAGCAGTAACAGTCATGCCGTTATCCAATACTTCAGAAGTATCAATTTTCAAAGTCGCATCTGAGTCTACAGCACCGGTGCTGCTGATTTTAGTAGTAACAGAACCAGAGATGGTTGGGTCAGCTTGTGCAGCTACAGGAAGTGCAGCCACAATGGCTAACGCGATAAGTGATTTTTTCATTGAATTTCCCCTTCAAATAAAAATAGTTTTAACTAGCAAAGGAGAGTAAGAATTCTGCAGGTTAACGCACTTTATCTTTCCTGATTATTTGGCCAACCTATTTGGCCCACGAGTAAGTACCCGCATGGGGAGGCATTGTAATGGAAAAATTGATAAAAACCAATAGATAAGAAATTTTAACTGCTGATTTTACCGATAAAAATGATATTTATTTCATTTAATGGGCGGATTAGCACGTTGTTGCGAGCCTGGTAATGACGGCCGAGCTAGGTTTGAATGGCGCCCCACTGTTTCTGTAGGCGTTTTGCAGAGATGGGTTTAACGGTACCCAGTTGCTGGGCAAATAACGACACACGGTACTCTTCTATAGCCCAGGAAAAGTCTTGGATTTGCTGGTAGGTATTAGTGTGGGGTAAACACTGAGTCGTAGCGGCCTCTACCTTATGTTGCCAGTCTCGTAGTTCCTGCACGGCGGCATTCTCTTTGGGCAATTGGCTTTTAAAACGCTCTAGCCTCGCCTCTATGGCATCAAGGTACCTGCCAAAGTGCTGTAACTGGGCCCATGGAGTTTGTGCCATAAAGTCTTTATGCATAAGCCGATCAAGCTGACCACCAATGTCTTGGTAGACGTTGGCCCAAGCCAGATTAAGCTGACCTTTGAGCTGTTTACGGACCTTGAGTTGGCGTTGGAGCAGCTTAATGGCTAATTGAGTCACATGCTCAACGGCCTCCGCATAAGCGCCACGCCGCTCTAATGACGCGGTAAACGCCAGTTGCGTGGTGGGCCAGTCTGCAACGGCCATTGAGGCGGGCAAAAACACCAACTCTGCAGCTTGATCAAATATTTGCTGCCTTAGCTGTTGCGCAGAGCCTAGGTTTGAAAACAACAACTCGGCTTGACGAAGGTTTTTATTGGCCTGCGACAAATGTTTTACTTGTTCATTCACCGCTAACCGGTACAACCTCACTAAACCGGCATGGGTTATGGCCTGCGACTCAACCTCCGAATCGGCAAACACAATATCCACATGTTTACCTTGATCCTTTATCGCTGGCCACACGGGCAGCTGCATGGAGCCTTGCTGAATGGTTAAGTTTTGCGGCAGCGCATCAAAGCTCCACTGCGTCAGCTGTTGCTGCAACATGGGGTGTTGTTGGTCTTTGCTGGTAGCAGTGGCAGAACCGGTGGCGTAATCCGTGAGCAAGCTCATAGGGTCACGGCCTTGGGTAATCACCGCGCCCTGCTCGTCTGTCACCTCAATATTCATCAATAAATGTTCTGGCAACTGAGTTTGCTGCAATAACGCCCCATCAAAGGGCCGGCCGCCAATACGCTGCAATTGTTTGGCCACGGCCTCGGTTAACTCTACATCGTCTACATTAAGGCTATCTAACAATGCTTGTGCGTATTCGGGCACCGGCACAAAGGCTTTGCGGTTCGCTTTAGGCAAACCTTTTAATAAGGCCACCAGCTTGTCTAGCAACAAACCCGGCACTAGCCATTGCAAACGCTTGAGCGGCAAGCGTTTAAGCTGGCTAGCAGGCACTTGTAGGGTGACGCCGTCTTGGGCATGGTTAGGTTCAAAATGGTAGCTTAAGGACCAACTCATGGATTGCCACACCAGTTGGTCTGGGAAACGGTGGTTATCAATCCCCTCAGCCTGATGCTGCATTAAATCTGACTGCTCTAAGTTAAAGTAGAGACTGTGTTTTTGTTCCTGTTTTTTACGCAAACGTTCAAAGCTGGCGGCGCTCACCACCGGCGTGGTGTTGATGGCTGCTAACTTGGCGTAGTAGAAGTCGTACAACACTTGGTCGTCCACCAAAATATCGCGCCGCCTAGACTTGGCTTCTAAGGCTTCTATTTCTGCCACTAAGTTTTGGTTGTGCGCTAAAAATACACCTTTGGTGAGCAAGTTACCCTGCACTAGACCGTCCATGATGAGTAATTGCTGGCACACTTCTGGGTCAATTTTGCCATAGGCGACTTTACGCTTACTCGCCAACACTAAACCGTACAAACTCACTTGTTCAAAGGCCATCACTTGGCCTTGGCGTTTATGCCAAACCGGTTCGCTATAATTGTATTTAAGCAATGAGTCTGCGCTTTGTTCTACCCACTGGGGTTCTATTTTAGCCACGCAACGGGCAAACAAGCGTGATGTTTCTACTAGCTCTGCCGCCATAATCCATGCCGGTGGTTTTTTAGCCAGTGCAGAGCCTGGAAACAATAAAAACTTACGTTGCCGAGGGCCAGCAAACTGGCCGTCTTCGTCTTTGTGGCCAATGTGGCCTAACAAGCCTGTTAACAACGCCCTGTGCACGGCCTCGTAGCTCGCTAACTGGGCATTCACTTTAAATCCCATCTGCTGGCACATGAGCAGCAGTTGGCGGTGTACTTCGCGCCATTCGCGCATGCGCAGGTAGGAAACAAAGTTTTTGCTACACCAGTTGCGTAACTGGTTTTGGGTTAAGTCTTGGCGCTGTTGCTCGTAGTCTTGCCACAGGTTTACATAGCTTAAAAAGTCGGACTCTTTCTCTTTCCACACTTGGTGCTTAAGGTCTGCCGCTTGCTGCTTGTCTTGGGGCCGTTCCCGTGGGTCCTGGATGGTTAATGCACTGGCAATTAGTAATACTTCGCTAAGTGCATCCCAATGCGCAGCTGCCACCACCATACGGCCAATACGCGGATCTACCGGCAAACGCGCCAACTGCTTGCCTAAAGAGGTTAAGCTACGCTGTTCATCCAACCCCCCTAGTTCTTGCAACAACTTAACACCGTCGTTAACAAACCGACTGTCTGGCGCGTCAATGAAGGGGAACTGAGCAACGGGGCCTAGTTTAAGGTCATGCATCTGCAATATGACCGAGGCTAAATTGGTGCGCAAAATTTCAGCATCGGTGAATTCGGGCCGGCTGATAAAGTCTGCTTCATCATACAAACGAATACAAATACCCGCCGCCACGCGCCCACAACGGCCTTTACGCTGGTTAGCACTGGCTTGAGAGATAGATTCAATGGGCAGGCGCTGAACCTTAGAGCGGTAGCTATAGCGGCTCATACGTGCCGTGCCGGGGTCGATCACATAACGGATACCTGGTACTGTCACCGAGGTTTCTGCCACGTTAGTGGCGAGTACAATACGACGCCCTGCCGCTTTAGCAGAAGGCTGAAATACTTTTTGTTGCTCGCTAAAACTCAAACGGCCATACAGGGGTAATATATTCCACTGTTTTTGCTCTTGCTTGCGCAAGGCTAAGGCAAGGTCTCGAATATCGCGCTCGCCTGGTAAAAAAATCAGTACGTCGCCATGTAACTGGCTGTGCTGTCGTTCGTGCTGTTCGATCTCTTGTAGTGTTTGTATTACTGCAGACTGAGTATCTTGGTCTTGTTCCGATTTACCACTTATGAGTGGCCGATACCAGACGTCTACCGGAAAAGTGCGACCACTAACTTCCACCACTGGGGCATTATCGAAGTGCTGGCTAAAGCGCTCTAAATCAATAGTGGCGGAGGTAATGATGAGCTTCAGGTCGTCGCGGCGGGCTAGCAGTTGTTTGAGGTAACCTAGTAAGAAGTCGATGTTAAGGCTACGTTCGTGGGCTTCGTCGACGATGATGGTGTCGTAGCGTAATAGGTCAGGGTCTTGGCGGGTTTCGGCCAATAAGATACCATCGGTCATCAACTTAATGTGGCTGATTTCGCTGACTTGTTCGGTAAAGCGCACTTGAAAACCCACTTGTTGGCCTAAAGGCACATTGAGTTCGTCGGCAATACGTTGTGCTACGGTTCTTGCGGCAAGACGCCTTGGTTGGGTGTGGCCAATCATGCCACCCACACCGCGACCTGCTTCTAAACACAGCTTGGGCAACTGCGTGGTTTTACCAGAGCCGGTCTCCCCTGCTAACACTACCACTTGATGGTTACGGATAAGCTCAATTAATTGCTCTCGTTGGCCACTTACAGGCAGTTGTGGCGGATATTCAATTTTGGGCAATGCGTCTAGGCGGCGCTGATACGTGGCCGTACTACGCTGCGCCTTGGCTAACAGTTGCGCTTTGAGTTTGTCACAGGGTTGATTGCGTTTATCACGCTGAGCGATACGCTTAGCCAATAGTTTGAGTTCGGCTTGGTCTTTGACCATACAATCGGGTAACGCGTTAGACATGTTGAGGTGGGGTTGGTGTTAAAGCGCGCAGTTTAGCACAGTTAAAGGCTTTGGATTGCTTCGCTACGCTGGCAAAGACGGTGGGGCTAGGTTGTGTCTTTGCGAGGGCCAACGGCCCGCGGCAATCTAATACCGCGGACTAACAACGCATTAATCCCTTAACGCACGGCGCAGGATCTTACCCACGTTGGTTTTAGGTAACTCGTCCCTAAATTCAATGTCTTTAGGTACTTTGTAAGGCGTTAGGTTTTCACGGCAATGAGCTATAACGTCGGCTTCTGTGAGCGCCGGGTCGGCCTTGACTACAAACAGTTTCACCGTTTCACCCGTCACGTCATTGGGGATGCCTACAGCCGCACATTCCACAATCCCGGGATGTTGGCTGGCAATATCGTCAATTTCGTTGGGGTACACATTAAATCCAGAAACAATAATCATGTCTTTAATACGGTCGACTAAACGAATAAATCCGTCTTCTGCCAACACAGCCACATCGCCGGTTTTAAACCAACCTTCCGCATCTAACACGTCGGCTGTGGCTTCGGGGCGCTGCCAGTAGCCGGCCATGACTTGCGGGCCTTTAACACACAATTCACCCTCTTCATTAAAACCAAGGTCAGCACCGTCACTGTCGATCACCTTAACTTCTGTACCTTGCACCACCTTGCCAATAGTGCCAATACGGATGTCTTCATTAGGGTTGATGGACACTACGGGTGCTGTTTCTGTCAGGCCATAACCTTCCATTACTTCACACCCAGTAACGCTACGCCACATATCTGCCGCAGACTGCGTGAGCGCCATGCCACCAGACATGGTGTGTTTGAGGTATGAAAAATCGAGCTCAGCAAATTCTTTGTTATTACACAAAGCAACAAATAGGGTATTGAGGCCAGCAAAGGATGAAAACTTATGTTTGCTCATTTCCTTAACAAAGCCTGGAATATCCCGTGGGTTAGGGATCAGTACCACTTCGTGCCCAAGGTCACACATCACCAAGGTTAAGGTGAATGCGTAGATGTGGTACAGAGGTAGAGGCGAAATCACCACTTCACTGTCACCATCCAGCACAGACTCGGTCGCGAGGCGTACTTGCATCATGTTGGCAACTAAGTTTTGGTGCAACAACTGCGCACCTTTAGAAACGCCTGTAGTACCACCGGTGTATTGCAATACTGCGGTGTCATCTAGGTTAATGGCCACTGGCGTAGGTGCTAATTTGCCACCTTTTGCCAAGGCATCTCTAAAGCTCACCGCTTGTGGTAACGAGTAGGCAGGTACCAATTTTTTAACGCGCTTGACCACGGTGTTGATCAACAAACGCTTAGCAAACGGATGCATGTCCGCCAACTCCGTGACTAACACATGCTTGATGTCGGTTTTGGGCACCACTTCTTCGGCCAGGTTGGCCATGTTGGCGAGGATTAATAACGCTTTGGCGCCAGAATCATTAAACTGATGTTCCATTTCACGCGCTGTGTACAAGGGGTTAGTGTTAACCACCACTAAACCCGCACGCATGGCGCCAAATGCAGCAATTGGAAACTGTAATACGTTAGGTAACTGAATGGCGATGCGATCGCCCACCTCTAAGTCAGTATGATTTTGTAGATAGGCGGCAAAGTTAGCCGTGAGTCGGTCCATATCTGCAAAAGACAGGCTTTGACCCATACAACTATAGGCGGGCTTTTGGCCATACTTGCCGCACGCTTCAAGAAACACATCGGTAACAGATTGGTATTGGCCAAGTTCAACGCCAGAAATTTGAATCATAATGAACCCTTTGATTATTGTTATTTACTATTCATACCTATGCTAATCAAACATGTGTTTGAAAGCCAGTAAAACCCGTAAGTCAGCATCGCTTTATAGCCTACAAGGCCTAATTTAGTGCAATGCCTTTTCTTAACACCAGCATGTCGCCAGGACTTAATGTATGCCAAGTTTCGTTATCCGTCAAAGGTTGTGTGGCTACAACGGACACAATATCGTTGGGTGTGGTCTCTTGGCCAAAGTCTACATTGACATCGGCATCACTCAAATTGGCTTGCCCAAACGGTGCCCTGCGTGTAATCCAGCTAAGTTTGGTAGAGCAAAAACAGTACAGGTGTTCACCATCCGATAGGAGCATATTAAACACACCTAGGCTCTTTAAATACTGGCACCGCTGCTGAAGAAAATAGCGAACTACAGAATGGTCTGTGGGGCGTTTTGGAAAGGCCGTGCGTAACTCGCCCAATAACCAACAAAATACATGTTCGCTATCGGTATCTCCCACCGGTAGGTAATGGCTTAGGGGGATGCTAGAGGTGTCGGTAAGTTGGCCATTGTGGGCAAACGACCAATGCTGACCCCACAACTCACGCTGAAAAGGATGGGTATTTTCTAAACAAATATTACCCACATTAGCTTGCCGTATATGGCTGATGACAATATGCGACTTCATCGAATGACGTTGCACCAAGCGCGCAACCTCAGAATCGGAACTGGGCTGTGGGTCGTGGAACGAGCGGCAACCCTTGCCTACATAAAACGTAATCCCCCAACCATCACGATGGGGACCACAGCCACCACCACGCTGCATTAGTCCGGTAAAGCTAAAACAAATGTCGGTAGGCACGTTGGCACTCATGCCTAAAAGTTCGCACATAGGGTTGGCTCCAAGCCATATTCAGTGGAAACCCATTATCTTGGAATCTAACCTCGTTATTCAAGCGCTAATTACCATTAGGGTTCAATTGACGCCAATAATATGCTGCTTTGATGCGCATCGACATCGTTATCTTCCGATTCAGCGGACCAATGCTCACGTTGGCCGATAAAACTATCGCCTTTTTCCACCACCATTTGACGGCAGTGTACCTGCCCTGTTACTTCACCGGTTGGAAATATAACCAAGTCATCGCACCATATTTTCCCCTCAAAGTGCCCCGCAACTTGCACCAAATGGCCACGTATACGCCCATTTATTGATCCCTGAGAGCCAATGGTCATAACATTTTCTGCACGAATACTGCCTTCCATTAACACGTCCACCTGCAGTTTCCCAGTCACTTCGATGTCACCGACAAAACGATTGCCATTAGCAATAATGGTGACCGCCGTAGCTGCACCCTTACTGCAGCTAGTGTTTACTTTGTTAAAGATTGTCATTTAACCTCCTGAACTTGTTTAAATAGATCATCATAATTCGCCAAGCCCAAAGTCATAAATGGCTTAGGATTGCTTTGCTTAGCTAAAAATTTGATTTCGTAATGTAAATACTGCTGGCTACCACGCCATTGGCCGTAGCCAATATGGGGGTACCCTTTATGCACCGTAGGTCTACGCCTTTGTGCATTTTATTGGCCCCAGTAATGGGGTGTTTTCGAGGGCCGTATTTAGACGTAATTAACGTTCGTTTAGCCAACGGCCAGGCACTAGGTATGTGCGCCAGTAAAGTAAGCCTGTGCGAGCGGTGAGTAGCATTTTTGGCACCTTGCTCATATCAAATTCGGCACCTTGTTGTGTGCCTAACAGGCTTTCTAGTTGCCTCAGGCTAAGCTCCATGGCAGTTGACCTTTGCGTGTACCGCAGCAACTGCTGGCTGATTTCGTAGCGTGAGTGGGTCAGTTCTGACAAACGTCGTTCGAGTGCTTGAATAGTAAATTGGTCTTGCTGAGCTTGACTCTGTAACTGCTCCAACGAAGCTGAAGCTGCATGCGCCACATCCAACAACTGCTTAAAGTCGGCTGGCACGTTGGCCATACCTTGGCGGGACGGTAATAGTTGGCTTAGGCTAGGCTGGAGTTTTTGTACTTGTGCACTGGATTCAAGGTTAGGTAAACGCCACGTTTCGGCCTGTTGTAAGGTGTGAATTTGCGCCCGACCCAACCACACTAGAACGCCATTGCCAACCACCAAACTAAACAATGCAAGCATGAGAACAACCAGCAACACGCGTTGGTGAGTGATTGACAAATAAAACTGTGTAGAACCCACATAATTGGTCACAGTGACCAGCAAACTGCGTCTCCATATAAGATGATTCTAGTGAATAGAATCCATTTTCAACTTATATAGTCTAGGCACTAATTTGAAATTATGTGGTGGAAGTGCTCGAACGGCGTAAAAAAAGCAATAAAACCAGCAACAACAAGCCCGCACCGACAACAACGAGCCAACGCGAGTAGCTCAAATTTTCTGGGTCAAGCGCCGCTTTAACTATGACTTGGGGCTCTGCTTGTGGTGCTCCCACTGTGGTTGATGGTGCAGTTGCATTAGCCGATGACAACTGAGACTTTACTTTATTAACCAATTTTTCGATCTGCTGAGTGGCTGTTAAAGGCTGGACAGCCACCTCTGCAGCGGTCTGTACCTCAGGCTCGGCTGCAACTGCAGTGCTAGGCTGCGGCTCATGTGTAGTCGCCGTTGTTGCCACACTAACGGTAGGCGTTGCTACCGAGGTTTGGGTCTGCATCAATGCCTGTAATGCTGGCGACGCCTGTTCTTTGCTAATCACCATGGATTGTTGGGTTATGGCTTTTGGCTGCTCCACCGTAACTGCAATGTCTTGCGCAGGCGCGGTGTTGGCGGGATTTAGCGTTTCACTCAAGGCCACAGCAACCAATGGATGTACTCTTAAATTGCGGGAAATTTCCCTCACCAGTTGGCCTTTCACTACCGATATATTAAGGTCGTACATGCCTTCTTGGTTGATCACCGGCAAATGCACTCTGGTTTTTTTGTGCGCCAAAAACACTTGAGTTTGGCTGGATATTTGTGCGCCATCAAGCATCACTTGTACCCCGAGCTCAAAACCTTGTAATTGGTTTGCGTTAAGCAATACACCCTTCTCATTAGCCAACTGTACATCAAGGTAAGCACGCTGGCCTACCTTAATATTTTGGTGGCTCTGCTGCAGCAAAATTTGTAACTGGCCCACCACATTCACTCGTTTCAATTTTGCTGTAGGGCTTACTAACGCCCAAGTGCCCGCTACGGGCTGCTGGATACTAATAACGTCATGGGTGCTGGACGACTGCCATTGCTGGCTAGTTAGGGCTTGATGTTTGCCAAATAAACGCTGATCACCGTCGCGTAGTTTAATGTGGTGGTCACCATTTTTTTCGACCACAATGGTCATGGATTCAAGGTTGGCGTGCACGTCAAATGTTTGTTCATCTATTTGTACCGGCACTTGTTGAGTAATGACCGTATTGTCTAGAGCCCGCAAAAAGATGTCCAATAACTGATCAGCATTTTCCGCGACTTCAAATAAACCGTCGGTTAAATGAGCCATCGCTCTCAACGTGCGTTCATCGGCCTGATGAGACAAACCGATGGTGTGAACTCGGGCTCCCATGTCGATGTATTGCTGTAAAATAGGCTCTAGTAGGGTCCTGCGCGCACGTTGATTCTCTGCCGCATCTTTGCTCACATCCACCATTCCGTCGGTTAACAAAATTAAATGTAGCTGACGACCACTAGCTTGATCTTGCTGGCTAAATGCTGCGGCTTTAAGCGCCGCACCTATGTCTGTGAACTGGCCTTTAGAAGATATGGTTTGAGCTGCAGCATCGGCTTGCTCTTGCCACTGTGGATCGACTAAACCTAGGGGCACGATGGCTTCGGGGTAGTTAGAAAACTGCCACACACCGGCCTTTGAGCCATGGGGTAATAATTGAGTTAATGCTTGCAGCGCAGGTATGCGTAGGGTTTTGGGGTCGGTCTTCTTCATACTGCCGGATACGTCGATAAGTACACGAATATCCATTTGATTTGGCAAGCTTTGAGCCACGGCAAGTGGCCCAAAGGTCGCGCTAATAACAAACACCATGGCACTCATAAGTACCAACAACCTATATTGCACCTGACGAAGAAAAAAATTGTACATCAACCCATAGCCTACTTTGTTTTTATTGTCTAACTCACTGTAACACAATCTAACCAAACTGCACTAAGCATCGCGCTGCTGGCCTAGGCTTCGTCGTGATCGCCCACTTGTTGAATTTCTATGATGTGTTCACCCCATTGGCTTTCTGGAACTTTAGCTTCAGATACAGCCCATTTGCGTACCGTCATGCCTGCTTGTATGGTGGACTTGGGGTTGCCGGTGACCAACGGGTGCCAGTCAGGTAAATCTCGCCCGGCGGCAACTCTGCGGTAACCACAGGTGTCGGGTAACCAATGGTAATCGGCCACGGTATCGGCCGTGACTAATGTGCAATCAGACACTTTGTCTTGCCGATTTTGATACACAGTACATTGGCAGGACTTAATATCCAAGTAACGACAGGCCACGCTGGTGTGATACATCAACGGCACGTCGTCATCAATTAGCTTTTGCAAACAACAACGACCACACCCATCACAAAGTGACTCCCATTGTTCACTACTCATGTCTTTGGGGGCCGTGATTTTCCAGAAACCCTGTTGTTTAACATCGCTCATAATACGTGAAGAAACCTATTAATAGGTGGGGTTAACCGGCGTTTTGTACAGGTCGAGCATATACTCGTCTCGCACTGGCGGCATTTGTAAGTAATAGCCCTTGGCGTCAATATCAGCCAAAATAGCCGCTGCGTCAGCTCTAGCTAGGTGCTTATCGGCCGTTAACAACATGTCCATGCGGTGTTCTGCCTGACCAAACATCGACATCAACGCTTCTGGCACCAAACTTAAGGCTTTGGTTTTATCCACATATAAGTACATTTCGTCTTTCTTTTTGCTTCTATAAATTGAACAGATGATGCGTAATTGGCTCATTAACGTAACTCTTGTATGTGTTGATATTCTTCTGCAATAGGTTGCGCAAGAAACGCTTCGCGCCAGCCTTGCCAGTTGTTAGGTAAGGTAAACGGTTGCTGCTTGCGGATGCCTTCAAACACCTCTAGCAACTCTTTTTTACGACCCATTAACTGCACCTGAATGGCGGCGGATGCCGCCTGATCAGTGACTATTTTGTGCAACTGTTTGTAGTGTTTGTTTTCTATTTTAGACAAGGGCTGAGATACCGAAGGCAGCACTTCTGAACAGCTTGTCAACAATGACAACCATTGTTTACCATAACGGCGTACACTGCTGGGACGCACATCTTGACACAGGCCTAGGGCATTCAAGTCGCTGGGATTAGTACGCGCCATTTCGATCAAGCTGGTGTCTTTAACGACAAAATTTTTGGGTCTATTCTCACTGCGAGCCGTTTGCTCGCGCCATGCGGCTAAGCCCCTCAGGCGACCTACCGCCTTGCCCTGTAAGCGCCAGGCATTCTTCATTTGTGTGTAGGCTAAGGCTGGGTCGAGCGCCGGTTTAGGCTGCGCCAAGCGTTGCATATCTTCTACATACCACTGCCAAACACCTTTATCTTGTAATCGTTGTGCTAGCAAGTCGTAACACTGCATTAAATGGGCCACGTCCATGGCTGCATAATGGCATTGAGAGTCTCGCAGTGGGCGTTGTATCCAGTCAGAACGGGTTTCACCTTTATCCACTTCTTCACCCAGCAAATCCCGCACCAGGCTTTGATAGCCTGGTGACAAGCCCATATCGACAAAAGCTGCCGCTATTTGTGTGTCGGCCATGGGGCTTGGGCGTAACCCTAACCAATGTTGAAACAACTCTAAGTCTTCACTACAAGCGTGCATCACCTTGAGCGTACCGGGGTCGGTTAACAAAATTTGTAGTGGTTGCCAAACATCGATCGCTAAGGGGTCGATTAAAAAGGTTTCGCCGGCAGCCGCCAACTGCACCAACCCAGGGATCGGATAAAAGGTATCGACACGCATAAATTCGGTGTCTAACGCAACGGCTGGGGCCTCAGCCAGGCGCTGGCAGGCCGTCTCTAGCCCCTCGTTAGTGTCAATATATTGGTAAGCCAATGTCATGTTTATGTGTAACTCTTACGGCCTGCAAAGGCGTGGGCTATGGTGCCGCTGTCAACGTATTCCAACTCACCACCAATGGGCACTCCATGGGCGATGCGGGTCACGCTCAACGGCAAAGTTTGTAGTTGCTGATGAATAAAGTGCGCCGTGGCGTCACCTTCTATAGTGGGGTTGGTGGCAATAATCACTTCTTCAATGGTCTGCGTTTGTAAACGTTGCAGTAAACCGTCGATACCCAGTTCTGCAGGGCCAATGCCGTCCATTGGAGACAAGTGTCCCATGAGTACGAAATAGGCGCCATTAAAGCCTGCACCCTGCTCTATCGCCAACACATCAGCGGGTGTTTCCACAATACACAGTTGGCTGGGGTTACGATTGGGGTTACTGCACATCCGGCACACAGGCGTTTCACTGTGGGTACGGCACTGATCACAACGGCCTACTTTATCTAGCGCCAAGGTAAGACTCTGGGCCAGTAAAGCACCACCCTCGCGATTGCGCTCGAGTATATGTAACGCCATGCGCTGGGCCGATTTACGCCCCACACCAGGCAAACACCGCAGCGACTCAATGAGTTCGTCTATCAGCGGACTAAAGGCCATTAAAACGGCATCTTAAAACCGGCTGGCATACCCATGCCTGCGGTCATGTCGGACATATTATTTTGATTGGCTTGTTCCACCTTACGCACCGCATCGTTGACTGCTGCGGCTAACAAGTCTTCTAACATTTCTTTGTCTTCTGACAACAATGAATCGTCCAGTTGCACGCGTTTTACGTCATGCCGTCCGGTCATGACCACCTGCACTAAACCAGCGCCTGCCGCGCCGGTGAATTCGGCGTTAGCAAGTTCACTTTGAGCTTGCTGAATTTGCTCTTGCATTTTTTGGGCTTGCTTCATTAGATTGCCCATGCCACCTTTCAACATAATTTTCTCTCTGTGTTTTCGTTAAATCTAATCTTCAATGGGGTGAACTGGCCTTACACTGCTTACATCTAGCTGACCGTTAAATGCGCTACTTAAACTGGCCACATTGGGGTCGTTCTGTAACGAGGATATGGCATTATCTAAATGCTCACTTTCACGTCGTTGGCGGTTAGCAAACGGTGTTTCTGTGTGCGTCTGCCCAACATCAATAGCCAACTGCAGGTCACAGCCAAACAGCACCTCTAAGGCTTGACGAATACGCCCCTGATGGGTGGCGTTAAGCATGCTACTTTGACCTTGGTCGATGGTAAAGCTCAGTTGTGTGCCCTGGCGTTTGGCGAACACCATGTTGGCGGCAATACTGTGGGTCATACCCGCTAAATTTAGATCCGTAAATATTTGCATCCAGTTAGCGCCATCTAAGTCGGCCAGCGTCCAGTCATGACGGGGTGACGGATCTGTATCCGACGCTAGCGTTGGTTCTGCAGCGGCAACCACCTCAATCGGCGATTCAACGTGCTCAACGACTGGCTCAATAACGGCTGCCATTGGCGCAGTGTCTTGCAGGCCTTGAGGCGCCTCTTCCCACGGCGGCACATGCTCAACTTGGGGCATCGGTGGTGTCGCAACTTGAGCTAGAGGCTCAGGCGTTAATTCCGGCGCTGGTGCTGACTCTAGTTCTGGAGCACGTGCTGGCACGGATACCACTGTGGGTACGGGCTCTAGCTTCGCTGCCGGCGCGGGTGTTGGCTCAATCACCGTTGGGGACGATGCTACACTAGCCACGGCTTGCATTTGGCCTGCGCTTTGTTGCGGCCTAAACGCCAGCATGCGTAACAATACCATCTCAAAACCCGCTTTCAAGTCTGGCGCTGCGGCTAAATCTTTACGGGCCATAACGCCCATTTGGTAGAATAACTGAACATCTGCAGGGCTAGTATCGTGGGCCAGATCTAACACCTTGGCTTTATCAAATTGCACCGACACAGGGGCCTCTGGCAACACCTGACAAATGGCAATTTGATGCAACAAACTCAGCAAGTCTTCTAGCGCCACTTCAAAATTTTGACCTTGTTCACCTAATTCGGCCACCAGTTTCAACAGTGCACCGGCATCGCCTTGCTGCAACTGATTGACAATTGCCACAACCTTACCTTGGTCAATGCTGCCTAACATTTGATTAACCGCAGATTCGGTTAAATCGCCACCACAAAAGGCGATCGCCTGGTCGGTAAGGCTCAAGGCATCACGCATACTGCCTTTAGCTGCGCGGCCTAACTGCCACAAGGACGCTTCTGCAAAGGGCACTGCTTCACTGGTAAGAACATGTTTTAAATGCTCAGAAACTTGCTCTGCAGGCATGTTCTTTAAATTAAACTGTAAACAACGCGACAATACCGTAATCGGCAACTTTTGTGGATCGGTGGTGGCTAACAAAAATTTGACATGCGGCGGTGGTTCTTCGAGGGTTTTTAACAGCGCGTTGAAACTGCTGGTAGACAGCATGTGCACTTCGTCTATTAAGTAAACCTTAAAACGCCCTCTTGTAGGTGCATACTGCACGTTATCCAACAACTCACGAGTATCTTCTACTTTGGTACGCGACGCCGCATCCACTTCGATAAGATCAACAAAACGGCCTTCGGTAATCTCTACACAACTAGAACACACACCACAGGGGGTGGAGCTCACGCCTTGTTCGCAATTTAGGCAACGGGCCAAAATACGGGCAATGGTGGTTTTACCCACTCCACGGGTACCTGCAAACAAATAGGCATGATGTAAACGCTGCTCATCTAAGGCATGAATAAGCGCTCGTAAAACGTGCTCTTGACCCACCATAGAGTGAAAATTTTGGGGCCGCCATTTACGGGCTAAAACCTGATATGCCATGCAGGGTGCACTCACTTATTTATTAGACGAAATTAACTGCACTATTATAGGAGCCACGCAAGATTAAAGCTACCAGCTCACCCACTAAGCGTCGCTACATTTAACGAGTAGTTAGACAAAAGTATGAGTAAATTGCCTTTAAACAGGGTAGATCTATTAATTGTATATAGCTAATATAATAAGCCACTAGAGGAATAGTTATGCACTTAATAAAAACAATCTTACACTCCCGAACAGTTAGCACTTGCATAGTGATGGCAATACTATCAACTCCAGCCCATGCAAGCAGTGACCTAGAGCAAGGCCTGGATGCACAAAACAATGGCGATTTATCCAATGCTGCCATCCACTTTTCAGCGGCATCGGAAT
Source organism: Oceanospirillaceae bacterium (assembly GCA_018647765.1). Classification (GTDB taxonomy): domain Bacteria; phylum Pseudomonadota; class Gammaproteobacteria; order Pseudomonadales; family Balneatricaceae; genus Njordibacter. The sequence goes on from JABGSN010000062.1 coordinate 16,916, forward strand.
CTGGCAATAGCGAAGCGCAATATCAGCTTGGTTTGCTCTATGCTGACGGTCGTGGCGTAGAGCAAAATCACCCTCGAGCAATCGCGTTAATGCAACAAGCTGCCGCTGCGGCACACCCTCTTGCTATTGCGTGGATCGCTCAACACGCCGTTGTCACAGGGCCTACCGAACAAGACGAAGAAGAAGCTGATCCAGAAGACGACTGCTAGGTGTAATAAATACAAAGCAATAAAAAAGGGCCATAAGGCCCCTTTTTTATTGCTTTAGTTTAACCGGTTAAGGCTTAACTGTACTAAATCCTAGAATTTCCCAGGTCTGCATACCACCACGGAACCACTTTATCTTTTCTGCGGGGTAACCATATTTCAATAGTGTTGCCATTGAGGCTGGCGATTGGCCACACCACATACCATTACAGAATAAAGCCAAGGTTTTGGCATCGGAGTAGTCGAACACTTCACTTACGGTACCCGCAACGATCGCTTCATCAACGGTAAAATCGTCGGCATCACCAACTAATTTAACGCCGAATTGATCGATCATCACCTGCATAATAATTTCGGTAGTCGCACCTTTAGAAGCGGATAGCTTAGTGAACGGAACATTCACCGCACCGGGGATAGTGCCGCGCTCAACCCAGTCAGGCGTGCGGGAGTCCACTACCAAAATATTCTCACCATTTTGCATGCGCACGATATGGTCAATAATTTCTAGCTCACCCAGGGTTTCAACGCCCGGCGCAAAGACCATCGGTTGAATACAAAAAACCGGGCACGGCCGCGAGGTTTTTGCAAACGCATCGATAATGGTATTGCTGTTATCCTGATTACGAATTATTTGAACCGTCTGTCCATTGTGGTTTACATCTACAGACATCAACTTACTTGTAATGCCTACGGCACCGCCTGCCGCCATGGCCGAAAAGCTAGTCGCGACCATAAGTAAACCGGCACCAAACAACGAGAATATTTTTTCATTTTTCACCTCAAGTTAAGAACATACATTAGTACATCTTCATACTACAGATAGAAAGACAGATATCAAGCTCTCTACAAGACTCTTTAGTCTCATAGTAATTTTCGGTATAAAAAACGTATTTGATATTATTTTTGGTATCGGACTGCAATTGATCGCTTCGGAAGCTATATTTGAGCACCGGCAATGGAGGCAACCCTACCAGCCGCACCTCGGCACACGAATCCACCGCTGTGGCTGCTCCCTTCCAGGCCTGACCAGGTTAACGGCTTATCGTTGCGCAGCCTTGATTCATAAGGCCTCTAGCGAATTAGACACTTATCAGAAAGTGATTAATTGGGAGTTAATTTAATCACACCTAAAGCATTGATTTCAACCCATGTGTTCCACTTAACTCTCGAAATAAGACTCTATAAAGCTACCATCAGGATTATAGAACTTTGACTCAAACTTGATATTCAAACGCATATCATCGGCTTTCTCGTAGAACATACCGCCACAACCTGGGTGTTCAAAGTCGGTTTACATTGCCCATGATACATAAAGCCCTGAGACTTTAGGCCACCACCTTCCCTAATCGGCTTATACGGCTTTACAACATGGCTACCACACGTTAAGCACCGCTCCTGGCCAGTCCGCTTTTGGGCTAACTGAATGTACTTGGCGTGATTATTAATCTTCGTCAATCCATCACTAAGCCATTTCCGCCGTGACGGGAGTATAACGTTAAGGATGTTTGCGAAGACCGTACCTGTGTCACGACGGATGAACTCTAACTCAGGCTTGATCTTAGCGGCTGCCTCAGCCGTATCACCAAAGTCTTCGATGGCAGTGATACTCTGGCAGCCGTTACACCAACCCAGCTGCCTTTTCAGGTTAAACCGTCCTTCGGCGTCTCTATAGTAATAGCGACCCCAAGTCGCCCTTTCCGACGACTTATAGTCACATTGGGTACAGAGTATGGAATAAGATGGCATAGACATTAATCGATCCTTGATTGTATGGATTACATATATTGCAAATGTAACGCACTTATACCATAAGGGTAACGTCAAGGTAGTCAGAAGAAAACCTACTAAAGATCTTTTTCCACTCTGCGGTCGCCTTCTCCCCAACAGTGACATATGGCGGTTTGAACTCTTCTTCTAGGCCTAGAGCAATGGGCCATAATTGATCCATACCGTGAGACCATAGGCTACAACCATCATTAGTGTTAGCTAACTATTCAGGTAAAGTTAAACATAACGCACCTGTACGAAGGAACCTAAGGAGTTTTAACCCGGTGGAGTATAACTAGGGACCTTTTTCGCTGCGGCATCTAGTTCTTCTGGAGTGATTAAGGGCGTCACCTTA
>JABGSN010000005.1 GCA_018647765.1 Oceanospirillaceae bacterium
TAGGCTCTTGGCGTACAAACTTCCACTTCATGTGGGTTGGGAAACCTGCGCCACCCAAGCCTTTAAGATTGGCGTCTGCCAACACTTTTTGAATGTCTTCCCAAGTGTAGTCGCCGGCAAGGCATTGCTTCAATAAGGCGTAACCACCGTCTGCTACGTAAGCATCGTACGCAATATAGTCGGGGATTTCTGGGTGGAAGTGCTTGGCTGCAATCACATCTACAATCTTTGCAGCATCAGCATTATCTACATGGTGATGACCTACTTCAGCAACCGGAGCCGTGTCACACCGGCCCATACATGGCGCACTTAAAATACGCACTTGCGTCGGGTCTGTACCCGCTTCTAAAGCTGACTTTAGCTGTTCTGCACCCGCTAGCTGACAGCTCAAACTATCGCATACACGAACGGTTACGGCTGCAGGTGGCACTTCGCCCTCTTTAACAATGTCGAAGTGGGCGTAGAAGGTGGCACATTCATACACTTCGGCCATGGGAATTTTCATCTCATGGGCTAGCGCAGCAAGGTGTGCGGCAGACAAGTAGCCAAAGTTATCTTGAATTAAGTGCAAGTATTCGATGAGCATGTCACGTTTAATCGGTTGGTCACCAATCAATTCGCGTAGTTCAGCTAGTGTATCTAGATTAACTTGACGTCCACGAAGGTGGATACGAGATTTATTGCGACCAGCGCCTGGGTGCAAACGCACCACATTGTCTTGGTTAGAATCAGCAGACATGTTGTTCTCTGTGTTGACTTAAGTTCAAGGTACCCTACAAGGGCTATGCAGTTATTCACCCCATAGCCCTCTATAAATACGCAGTTATTGCACACGCTAGAATACCATTTTTTAACGGGGCTAGTATCCCAGCAACAGAATTTACCGCATACCTGTAAGCGACACCATGTCGCCCTTAATGCCGCTCTAGGCGTTTTGAGACAAAAAAGTACTGTTATATGCGCAACTATATGGGCAAAAATCTAAATCTATTTTAAGCAAAATACGGTATCCTACGGCCTCGATTATTTTATGAGTTATGCCGCCGTGTCTTTTGTCGATTTACTGCTGGATCAAGAACTACTACATGCCCTTGCTGAGCATGAGTTTACTCAGCCTACAGCTATTCAACAACAAGCCATTCCACCACTTTTGGAAGGCAACGATCTACTGGCCTCGGCACCTACCGGCACCGGCAAAACTTTAGCCTTCGTTCTACCTGCGCTACAGCATATTTTAGACTCGCCACGGCGCGAACTGGGCACACCTAAGGTACTAATCCTTAGCCCTACCCGCGAACTCGCGCGCCAGACTTACGATCAAGTCGAACAGCTAGTCGCCCATAACCACTTAAAGAGCTGCCTTATAGTGGGTGGCGTGCCGTTTGGCATGCAAAAAGCCATGGTGGCAGAGTCCATCGACGTGCTTATCGCCACCCCAGGCCGCTTGCTAGAAATTGAAGAACACATGGCACTCGACCTGTCTCAGGTAACCGTGTTTGTAATCGACGAAGCAGACCGCATGTTAGACTTAGGTTTTATCCAGGCCATCCATCAAACCTCTGACTTATTGCCCCTAGACCGCCAAACCTCAATGTTTTCTGCCACCTTAGAGGGTGACAAAGTTCAAGCCTTTGCCCACGATTTGCTATCTGAGAATGCGGTGCGAGTGGCCGTAGAGGCCCCACGACACGTGGCTAAAAAGATCAATCAATCAGTGTATCAAGCCGATAACGAATTACACAAAGAACACCTGTTAAAAGCCCTGTTACGCTTACCAGAAGTAAAACAAGCGATTGTGTTTGTAAACAGCCGAAAGCAGGTAGATACATGGCTTAAGGTTATTCGCACCTTGGGTATTCAGTGCACTGGTTTACACGGTGATCTACGCCAAAGTGACCGTAACCAACAAATCAAAGACATGCGTCGCGGCCGTACAAAGGTGTTGGTAGCTACCGATGTGATGGCCCGCGGCGTAGACCTGCCCACCCTAACCCACGTTATCAATGTACACATGCCAGAAAAAGCTGACAGCTACGTTCACCGCGCCGGCCGCACAGGCCGTGATGGTTCAGCAGGTAGCGTTTGGTCCATTGTAGATGCCATTGAATGGCCCAATTTAGGCCGCATTGAGCGCTACATAGGCAACACCATTAACCGCGCCATCTTCCCAGGGTTTTCACCTAAAAAAGAAGAACCAAGTCTACTCAAAAAACCCAAGGCCAAAAAGCCCAAAGCTTCAAAAGCCGACAAGGCCAAAGCGGCTAAAGCCAAAGCCAAGAAGCTCAAGAAGCTCAAGAACAAGGTGTAGATTTGGAACAAACGGTGATCGCATGCGAAAAATTTGTCGAGGGAATGCTGGCCCCAAGCGGCGATTACTATAGTCTCAATTTAGATTTTCACTTGACGTTATATAAGGCCTCCGGCAATCAAGCACTGCAGGACCAAATATCACGCTCTGGAACTCGGTTGATACCCTATTTTCGTGCCCGTCATCAACTACGTGATAGCCTTGCACGTTCTGCAAAAGAACACCGAGACATCTTGAGTGCCGTTTTGGATGGCAACCGTGTTTTAAGTCAAGAACTCATGTTTAAACACGTAATGCTTACCAATGATATTGCGTTGGATGTACTCAATAGTATGCGTAACTAACTCGCCCCACCCTCAATGTATGTTCAAACTTCGGCTGTTGTAGCTAGGTATTCCTGTGCCATTGCCATGGCCCTGGCAATGAATCGCCGACAGCGCTCATGGCCGCCTTGCTCAGTCATACGGGGTACAATCCACCCGACGTAAGTGAGCGACCTCACCAGCATAAAAGCCTGCAGATGAGAGACGTCCATGGAACGAATTGTTCGGTAGCCTGCAATCAGCTGTGCTTTTAACTGGGGGTAATCGGGCTCATCAACATTGGCCAACAAGGTGGTGGCAAGTTCAAATAAACGAAAGCCAACACCGCTGTCATCAAAATCAATCAGCTGCAGCTCTCCGCCACTTAGCAAAATGTTTTCGCGCACAAGGTCCGCGTGTATCAGACCGAAATCAAGTTGAGGGCTCCATTTGATAAAATCGCTTCTCAGTCTACTCTTAGCCTCTTGCAAGCATTTCATTTGCTCATCGGTAAGTTGGGGATTTTTCCAAAACGGCCCCCAAAGAGGCTGTTCACCTAATAAACCTTCTAAGTCCCAACGCGGTCTATCTACGTCTATGCTGCCACACCAAACATCAGATATTTGATGCAAACGAGCCATGGATTGACCTAACGCGTGAAATACTTGTGGCCCATTTTTCAGCTGCAAAGATTGCCCAGATTGCCCCATAACCTGACCGTCTAACCAGCGCAGTACGCTCACCTGATAGCCGTCTACCCTTTCCAGCAGCAGCCCCCTACTCGACTCCACTGGCACAGCAACGGCCAAACCCTGACCGCCCAAGTGCTGCAGCCACTCGAGCTCAGCTTCGAGCTGAGAAGGACTGTGGTAACCTGGACGATGAACCCGGAGGGCAAAATGCGCATTATGTCCTGGGCTAATTTTGAACGTGGTGTTCTCACGCTGAGCTACGAGTAATGTTTCGGCATTTTGCCAGCCCCATAGCTGGCACGCGCGTTTTCCAAGGACCCGCATTAAACTTGCACCGGCGTCGTTTCTAACACCCGGTCTAAGGTTTGTAATAACAGGTCTGCATGTTCACGGCTGAAGCACATCGGTGGCCTAATTTTTAACGTATTGTAATAAATGCCTAATTTATTCAACAACACGCCTTCTTGGCGCATGGCATTGGCGACTCGATTAGTAAAATCTGTTGCCGGTGTCTTCAGGTTTGTGTCGAGTACCATTTCGGCCCCAAAAAACAGACCTGCACCACGCACATCGCCCATAACATCGTACTTTTGCGCTAACCGCTGCAAACCATTTTTGGTGTAGGCACCAACGGCATGGGCATTGTCCATTAATTGCTCTTGTTGCAACACCCTAAGAGTTGCTAATGCAGCCGCACAAGAGACGGGATTACCGCCAAAGGTATTAAAATATTTAAACGCAGTTCTAAATTGCTGCATGACGTCGGTGCTGGTGACTACCGCGCCGACCGGATGACCGTTAGCAATGGGTTTGCCTAAGGTGACGATGTCCGGCTTGAGGCCAATGCGTTGGTGGCCCCACATATGGGTCCCCAAACGGCCAAAGCCGGGCTGCACCTCGTCCGCAATAATAACTCCGCCAGCGTGTTTAACCACCTTTTGCACCGGCTCCAAGAACCCTTGTTGTAGGTCGGGAAACCCCTCATTAGCAAAATACGGGCAAACAATGAGACTAGAGAATCCCACCCCGCTGGCTTCGAGTTCGTCAATTTTTAATTGTACTTGATGAGCAAACGCCAAGGCATGGGCAGTGCCTGCTTCGCCCCCTAGCGGGCGGTAACTGTCTGGCGCTGGCACGTGACGCACATGCTCGCCGTAACCGCCTAGAGGAGGCATATTTTTACTTAGCTGGGAAACCGCCGTGGTGTTGCCGTGATAGGTGTGATCAGTTGCAATAACCCCTCGCTTACCCGTAACCGCCTGCGCCATACGCAAAGCAATGTCGTTGGCCTCGGAGCCGGTACAGGTCATGATGACACTCGCAAATGGCGCATCAAAGGTGGCCAACAGCTGCTCTATATAGTCAAGAATGATTTCGTGTAAGTATCGAGTGTGGGTATTTAAGGTACTGGCCTGCTGGCAAATAGCCTCAACCACTTGTGGGTGGCAATGGCCTACATGGGGCACGTTATTATAACAATCTAGGTATTTACGGCCTTGGGCATCCCATACCCACACGCCGTCGCCTTTTACAAGATGTAATGGCTCATCGTAAAAGGTAGGCACATTAGGCCCAAGCAGCTTAGCTCGGCGTTGTAATAACCTGTTAATACTAGGTGTCTTGCCGTGTGTACCCATGCTTTTAACCCTGTTTTACTGTGCCTTGCTTCACTATGCCCTGCTCAACCCACGCGTCAAAGATGGCCAACACCGTTTGGCAGAATGCCGCATCATTAACATGCGCGTCAATACTAGAAAGAGCCACTTTTTCGGTAGGTAATAGGCGCTGAATTTCTGCCACAAAAGCCCCCTGACCTATAGGATCATGCAGGTCTTGGCCCTCTCTATCCCACTCTTCAATACCCAACTCGGGTAATATCATATGCACAGGCGCCAAGGCATCAATCGGTGCCTGCTGCAATCTTTTAACAAACTCTCTGGCTTGGGCTTGCCGCTCTTCTACGTTACTCACTAGGCAGTGTATTAAGCGGTTATGGGCGTGGGTGGATCGGTCGGGGTAACGTTCGGCCACATTTTGCCACCCGGGAAAATCCAACAAATCCACACTGCCCGGGGCAATTAATTGAGGAATGCGGGCCGCACCGGCACTTAACATACGCTGCGGCCCTGAGTTGATGGCTGAACCTGCCATATGGTTACACACTTCTTGTAGGCAAAAATCCATCACACACACAAACCGGCCTTGAGCCGCCATACTTTCAAAAGCCATACCACCCATACCAGTGGCATGAAATACTACCAACTCAAAACCACGGGCTTCTAGTGCTGGCTTTAAGGTTTTCATGTATTTAAGACAAGAAGAACCTAAGCTGGTCATGCCAATTAATGGCCGTTGAGTTACCGGCCTTTCTACCGCTCTTGCGGCACCCAGTACTGCACCTGCTGCTTGACTCAAAGACGCTTTACAAATGCTGTTGAGGCCATATAAACCACCGGCCCACAGGATCATTTGAATATCCGCTGCCAACCGAGCGGCATCGATCATAGGCGAAAAAGCCACGGTGGAGACAATGTATTTAGGTACTCCTAAAGGCAATGCTTGGCACACGTCTAAAGCAAGGTCAGTGCCCATACTGCCACCTAACACCAGCACTCCATCAAATTTACCTTGGGCACAGAGCTGACTGGCTAGCGCCGTGGCACCTTTGGACATGATCTGCATGGCGACATTTTCATCATTGGCATCAATCGCTGCTGCAATACTAGAACCTGCTGCTTGTGCTACTTCATGTTTACTGATGTCGGTGGGCACGGCCGCTTCGCCTAACACACTCACATCCATAGTAAGGCTTGTACCTTGTTGGCCAGCAATACACTGCGCCATATAATCGAGCTCTGGGTTCTTAGTGTCGTAGGTGCCAATTAACAGTATGGTCTTATTAATCATGGGTACCACAGCCTCTTTAAAGTTGAATCCAAGCGGTTTTTAAGTTGATGTATTTATCCATCGCGTGCAAGCTTTTGTCTACCCCGTTGCCCGATTGTTTGACGCCACCAAGGGGCATGGTGGCATCGGAGCCGCCATAGGTATTGATAAACATACCGCCGGTGTTGACAGCTTTGATCATACGGTGGGCACGACCCAAATCGTTAGTCCATGCGGCCCCTGCTAAACCGTAATCACAATCGTTGGCTAAGGCCACCGCCTCGGCTTCCGTGGCGAACGGTGTAACCCCAAGCACCGGACCAAACACCTCTGCTCGAGCCAATTGATGATGAGACTCTACCCCTGTAAAAATAGTGGGTTGCATATAATAGCCACCCGATGATTGCAGGATTTGCTGTCCGCCGGTGACTAATTGCGCGCCTTCTGCGTGGGCCTTAGCCACAAACTCCAAGTTGCTGGTTAACTGGCGTTGGGAATTTATGGCGCCAATTTGAGAGGTTAAGTGTAACGGGTTACCCACCCGCAGATTTTCGGCATATTGCGCAACTTTGGCTACAAATTCGTCGTGAATAATGTTTTCCACCAGTAACCGCGAACCGGAAATACAAATTTGACCCGAGTTCCTAAATATAGCCATGGCAGCACCCAATGCGGCTTGATCCAAATCGGGCGCGTCGGCAAATATGATGTTGGCAGACTTACCACCTAATTCAAGGTAACAGCGTTTCATATTTGATCGAGCTGAATATTCCAGTAATCGTCGGCCTGTATTACCGGAACCTGTGAATACCAATACATCCACCTCCATCGACAACGCCAACTCTTCGCCCACTACGGCGCCTTGACCCGTGACCACATTTAACACGCCATCGGGCAATCCCGCTTCAGAGGCCAACTGAGCAAGGCGCAATAACGTAAGACTGGCTTCCTCTGCAGGCTTAATGACCACCGAGTTACCCGCCGCCAAAGCCGGTGCAATTTTCCACGCGCCAATCATTAACGGCATATTCCACGGCACAATGGCACCCACAACACCTACCGGTTGTTTGTGGATTAAGCCCAAAAAGTTAGCATCGGTGGGGGCAATTTCACCATATACCTTATCAATGGCTTCGGAATAATATTGAAAGGTGGCCGCAGCA
>JABGSN010000064.1 GCA_018647765.1 Oceanospirillaceae bacterium
ATTTCGCCCGGCGGTAACGCCACTGGATTAGCGCCAATTTTCGAAAACACTTTGGCACCTAAACCCGTAATGCGGAAGTTTTTACCCTTCAGGTCGGCCAACGAGTTGATTGGTTCTTTGTACCAGCCCGCTGTCTGTACGCCAGAACCACCGCCCGCAAAACACTTTAATCCTCGCGGGTTAGTAAACTCATCCCATAATTCTTGGCCACCACCATGGCGCAACCAAGCGTTAAATTCTCTGACGTCTGGTCCAAAAGGAATGACGCCGAAGAAATTATGCGCTAAATCTCTGCCCGAAAACCACGAGCCAGAACCATGGTAGATTTCAGCAACTCCGTTTTCAACAGCTTCTTGCGTACCAAACGCTGGCACCAACTGGCCACCACCGTAAACTTTGATGCTCAAGCGGCCGCCCGACATTTTTGTCACGCGCTCGGCAAAGCGGTCTGCGGAGACACCCACGCTAGGGTAACCGACAGGCAAAGACGTCACCATCTTCCACTCTACTTTCGACTGGCTAGACGCCGTTTGAGAACCTGTCACGGCCATCGTGGCTGCTGCTGCAGCGGCTCCAGTTATAAACTTTCTGCGTTCCATAATCACTACCTCTTATTTTTATTTAACGATTTACTTAGTTGTACATAACTTTAGGCAACCATGTTGCTAAAGCTGGGAAGGCAGCCACCATACTCAATGCAAACAATTGAATGCCTACGAAAGGTACGATAGATGCGTAAATTTCTTTGGTGGTTAAGCTTGGGGGCGCCACGTTGCGCAAATAAAATAACGCGAAACCGAAAGGGGGGGTGAGGAAGCTCATTTGCAAATTCATGGTAATTAACACAGCCAACCAAATGGGATCAATACCTGCCGCAAACAATGGCGGCGCTGCAATTGGCACCACTATGAAGATAATTTCTACGTACTCTATAACAAAACCGAGCACGAATATCACCAGCATCACAGACAGCAAGGCTGCGAACATGCCGCCTGGAATATTAGTCAATGCATGGTGTACCAACTCTTCACCGCCCAGCCCACGGAACACTAGGGACAGCATGGTCGCGCCAACCACAATCAGCAGTAACATGGATACCATAAGGGCCGAACTCTTACACACGGCAAATAGATCCCCACCCTTCATTTCCTGCACGGTAGCCACTAACAGACCTGAAATGAGGACTAACAACGCGAGCATGGCGATCCATGTCATGGGAGTAGGTTCTGACAAATTAATACCATCACCTAACTTAACCAACACTAATGCAAATGCAGCGGCTCCTGTCACCTGATATACCCGACGTACTAAAGAACCGCGAGCAGCATTATTGTAAGCGATGATTAGCAAAGTACCGCACGCCCCAAGGGCTGCACTTTCAGTAGGCGTGGCAACACCACCCAATATAGATCCCAAAACCAATACAATCAGGCCCAGCGGTACCAGTAGCGAAGAGACGACAGAGCGCCAGACTGGGCCGCCTTCTTGGTTGCCTTCAATTTGATCAATATTAAGTTTTATGGGCGGACATGTTTCTGGTTTCCACCAAGCCATAAACAATACGTATAGTATATAAAGCAAGATCAACATCAATCCAGGAATTAGTGCAGCTGCAAACAGGTCCCCCACAGACACAGGATCTGGCGCCCAATCCCCTGCCATCCGGCGGCCTGTCATATATGCGCTAGAAATCTGATCAGCCAATAAAATAAGCAAAATAGAGGGCGGAATAATTTGGCCCAATGAGCCAGAGGCACATATTATGCCCGCCGATAAACGGGGTGAATAATCGGCACTTAACATGGCCGGCAATGCGATCATTCCCAGCATCAAAATAGTGGCTCCGATAACGCCCGTAGAGGCCGCAAGTAGTGCGCCAACAACAATCACAGCAAGCGCCATACCGCCGTGCAAGTTACCAAATAAAGCACCTGCCGTGAGCATCATCCGCTTGGCGATATCAGAACGCTCCAACATAGCCCCCATCAACACAAACAGTGGAACCGATACCAATATAGGGCTGGTTACGAGGCCGAACACGCGAGAAGGGAATGCATCGATAAAGGCCATGTCGAAACTACCTACGGCAGCCCCCAACATGCCAATGATCATCGGCACGCCCATCAATACAAAGGCCACCGGAACACCCGACAGTATGCCCCCAAATAGGGCAATTAACAGCAAACCAAGCAATACCGTCTGAGGAATTATGTGTTATCCATCGAAGTGGGGTAAGGGTTCGGGTGTAAGCTTTGAAACAATGCAGCCAAGGCCACCAAAAATAAGCAGGCCGCAAGGCAAGATTTCAAAACAAAAAGCCCGGGCATGCCCCCATAAGTAGGAGAAGACTCTAGTAGCCGAACCGATATAACTGCCGAATCAAGAGAGCGCCATGCGCCATAGCCAAAGCTAGGCGCAAGGAAAACAAGCAAGGCGACACGGTCAATTTTAGTTTGCCACCGAC
>JABGSN010000004.1 GCA_018647765.1 Oceanospirillaceae bacterium
CGAGTCGTCTGTTTGATCGTTGCCTAAACAATGTTTAGGTCTTATTGCCAATCCAACAAACGCCCACACGAATTACTTGATTAAATTGTTAAAGAGCGGTCGGTTGAGTGGTTCGCTGTGAAGCTGTCTGCTCAACCGAGGGGCGTATTATAGACACATCAGAATAAAGCGCAAGCACTTATCCAATAAAAACACATAAAAAAGACGCTTTTCGCGCCTTTTTTAAAATGGCTATATTACCTGCGCGCTTTACATCACCAAATGGCGAATATCACCCAATACTTTGGCTAAGTATTGAGTAAATCGAGCGGCATCTGCACCATTAACCGCCCTATGATCATAGGACAAACATAACGGCATCATTAAGCGAGGCTCAAACTGACTGCCATCCCAACACGGCTGCATTTCTGCTTTGGAAACACCCAATATAGCCACCTCTGGTGTATTGACAATAGGCGTAAACGCTGTCCCCCCAATACCCCCCAAACTCGAGATGGTAAAACAGCCTCCTTGCATGTCGTTGGGCATCAGCTTCTTGCTCTTGGCTTTGGCTCCCATCTCAATCACTTCAGCAGACAACTCCCAAATGGATTTCTTATCAACATCACGAATCACTGGCACAACTAAGCCTGCTGGCGTATCGACAGCCACCCCGATGTTAACGAAGTGCTTTTGAATCATGTGCTCGCCATCGTTATCCAACGACACATTGAACTGAGGAAACTGACGTAACGCCATGGCGCACGCTTTCAGCATAAACGGTAATGGCGTAACCTTGGTGCCCTTTTTCTCAGCCTCTACCTTAAGCCCCTTGCGGAAGACTTCTAGCTCAGTAATATCGGCATGATCAAACTGAGTAACATGCGGGACGTTGAGCCAACTGCGGGTCATGTTTTTGGCGGTAATACGCTGAATCTTGCTCATCTTAATTTTATCAACTTCACCAAACTGGCTAAAGTCGATTGCTGGCGGTTGCTCAATACCCTGCCCTTGAGTCGTTGCCGTAGCCACGCGTTGCAAACTAAGTTTAACAAACGCTTGTACATCTTCTTTTACAATTCGGTTTTTAGGACCCGTAGCCGCAACGCCTGCCAGCTCAACCCCTAACTCCCTCGCCAACATTCGCACCGCAGGGCCGGCGTGAACCATATCCCCAGATGACTTAACGGGCTGAGATACCGTCACTGCACTCACTGGCGCCGGGACTGCAACCTGCGGCTTTACATCTGCCGCAACCGGTGCCGGCACGGACACAAGGTCCTCAGCAACTGCCTGAGTCACCAATTCAGTTTTCATGAGCGCTAAAGCATCGCCAACGTTAACACCACTACCTTCAGTCACCTTAACTTCTACTACGGTACCCGCGAAAGGCGCCGGTATTTCCATGGACGCCTTGTCGGTCTCCAACACCACTAGAGTGTCCCCTTCGGCAACCTCATCGCCTACATTGACCGATACTTCAATCACTTCAACGTCGTTTGCTCCACCTAAATCTGGCACAGCCGCAATTTGTTCGGCTACCTCAACTTTGGCCGCAGCTACTTTTAGCGCCGCTCCTTTCTCGGTTTTCTCTACCGCCGCAACAGCCATCTCAACAGCAGCTGCGGGAGTAATTTCAGCTGCAACACTGGCGCCTGCACCCCCCACCACAATCATAGGATCGCCGGTATTACAGGTGTCACCTTCTTTCAAGCTGATTTCAGTAATTACCCCAGCCCCAGTGGCCGGTATTTCCATTGATGCTTTGTCTGTTTCCACCACTACAATTGAATCGCCATCACTTACTGTATCGCCAACAGCGACACATACCTCAATAACTTCTACGTTTTCTGCGCCGCCCAAATCAGGGATGGTCATGTTTGATGTTGCCATGTTGTCTGTCCTCTTTTCGTCAGCAGCTTACAGGTGAACCGGGTTAGGCTTATTACTGTCGATATTGAACTTTTTGATGGCGCGAGACACCTCACTAACCTTAATGGTGCCGTCTTCGGCCAGCGCTTTAAGTGCTGCAACCACGACGTAATAACGATTGACTTCAAAGAACTCACGTAGTTTTTCACGACTATCACTACGGCCATAACCATCGGTGCCAAGCACCTTATAATTGGCCGGCACAAATTCGCGTATTTGCTCTGCAAACGCTTTTACATAATCGGTTGCCGCAACTACCGGACCTACTTGGCCAGTCAAACACTGTTGCACATAACACTGCCTAGGCTCTTCTTCTGGGTGTAACATATTCCAACGACCCACATCTTGCGCGTCACGGCCCAGCTCATTAAAGCTGGTGGCACTCCACACATCAGCACCTATATCAAAGTCGTCGGCCAAGATCTGCGCCGCCGCCTCCACCTCTCTCAAAATAGTGCCACTGCCCAGCAGCTGTACGCGCTTCTTGGCTTTAGGCTTAACTTCCCTGAGCAAGTACATACCCTTAACAATACCGGCTTCACAACCAATCGGCATTTCGGGTTGCACATAGTTTTCGTTCATTACCGTAATGTAGTAAAACTTGTTCTCTTTTAGGTCATACATACGGTGCAGGCCATTTTGAATAATGACGGTTAACTCGTAGGCATAAGTCGGATCGTAGGTGATACAGTTAGGAATTAGATTTCCCATAATGTGGCTATGGCCATCTTCATGCTGCAACCCTTCTCCGTTGAGGGTGGTGCGCCCTGCAGTGCCCCCTATCAGGAAGCCACGCGCCTGACTGTCGCCAGCGGCCCAAGCCAAGTCACCAATACGCTGAAAACCAAACATCGAATAGAAAATGTAAAACGGCACCATGGCGTAGTTGTTGTTGCTGTAGGAGGTTGCGCAAGCCAACCAAGCAGCCATCGCCCCAGCTTCGTTAATGCCTTCTTCTAAGATTTGTCCAGCCTGATCTTCGCGGTAGTACATGACCTGGTCGGCGTCGTGGGGCACATACTTTTGCCCTTCTGCGGTATAAATACCCAACTGGCGGAACATGCCCTCCATACCAAAGGTACGCGCCTCATCAGGCACAATAGGCACAACCCGTTTACCAATTTCTTTGTCTTTCACTAACGTAGTTAGGGTGCGTACAAACGACATAGTGGTCGATATTTCACGCTTGCCGCTAGACTTAAGCTGGCCACCCATCGCCTCCAAGGCTGGCACTTTAAGGGACTCAAAATCATTACGCCGGCTAGGCACTACACCGCCCAAAGCCGCTCGGCGCTCGCGCATGTATTTCATCTCAGGCGTATCGGAAGCCGGACGATAATAAGGCACGGTTTTAATTTGCTCACTGGTCAATGGGATATTAAAACGCTGACAGAAACTCTCCATTTCGTCCATATCTAGCTTTTTCAGGGAATGGGTTGGATTTTTCGCCTCACCCGATTTACCCATGCCGTAACCTTTTACAGTTTGTGCCAAAATAACTGCTGGCTTGCCTTGGGTGTTCACCGCTTCGTGATATGCCGCATACACCTTATAAGGGTCGTGGCCACCACGGTTAAGCTTCATGATATCTTCGTCTGTATAGTCAGCCACCATCTCTAACAGCTCAGGATACTTACCAAAGAAATGCTCTCGAGTATAAGCGCCGCCCATGGCCTTATAGTTCTGTAATTCTCCATCGACCACTTCGTTCATTCGCTGCTGTAATAAGCCGTGGGTATCACGCTCCAGCAACGGGTCCCAATGACGACCCCAAAGCACCTTAATAACGTGCCAACCAGCACCCTTAAAGATACCTTCAAGTTCCTGCACAACCTTGCCATTGCCACGTACGGGGCCATCTAAGCGCTGCAAGTTGCAATTAATCACAAAGATCAGGTTATCTAACTTTTCACGACCGGCTAATGAGATACAGCCCAAAGATTCGGGCTCATCACATTCGCCGTCGCCCAAGAAAGCCCACACTTTACGATCCCCATTTTCAACTAGACCACGCTGTTGTTGATAACGCATAATGTGCGCCTGGTGAATCGCCTGCAATGGGCCCAGGCCCATTGAAACGGTTGGAAACTGCCAATAATCCGGCATCAACCAAGGGTGCGGATAAGACGACAAGCCATTGCCATCCACTTCTCGACGGAAGTTATCCATTTGTTCATCGGTCAAACGACCTTCTAAATAGGAGCGGGCGTAAATACCAGGCGAGATGTGACCTTGGAAAAAGATTAAGTCGCCTTCTTGCTGGTCGGTATTACCGCGGAAAAAATAGTTAAAACCCACATCATATAGCGTTGCAGAGGAGGAAAAACTAGCAATATGCCCACCTAATCCATCGTCGTTGTCATTAGCTCGCATCACCATGGCCATAGCATTCCAACGAATCAAAGAACGAATACGGCGCTCCATGAATAAATCACCGGGCATGTGCTGCTCATCTTTCAGGGCAATGGTATTAACATAAGGCGTAGTAAGGCGATTGTCGATCTGCGCACCCTTCAAACGCGCTTGCTCTCCCAACTGAGAAAGAATAAACCGAGCTCGCTCTGGACCCTCGTTACTAATAACCGAAGCCAAGGCGTCTAACCACTCTTGAGTTTCTATTGGATCTATATCTGAATGTGACTGCAACACGCTATTCCCCTGTGACGAATACAACAAAGGCCCTGCCATCGGCAGAGCCTTCCAAATAATATGTAGCAATACTACATTAACGGCCCTTAAATTGCTATAAAAAACCCATAATAAGACATTAAAGTAAATAATTTACAATTTATACTAATGATTAGAGCGCCTCATTGCACGCTCTAGACGAGTCGACTCTTTACTCTGCTCAATAATCGCCTCTTCTACAAAGGCCAAATGATCGTGGGCCGCGTTACGTGCCATTTCCGGATCCCCCGCAACAATCGCCTCAAGCAAAACCTTATGTTGGTCATGTATGCGCTCACGGGTATCTCGCTTTGGGTAAACACTTTCTAAGTTAGCGTAGATGTTTTTATGTAACAGGGTAAATAGCGACCTCATGGTATGCAACAGCACGGCGTTATGAGAAGCCTCTGCAATGGCTAAATGAAAATCAGCATCGGCACGCGTCTCTTGCTCAAACAACTTTTCGTCATGGGCGGCCTGCAAGCAAACATAACACTCCTGCAAGCGGCTCTTATCGGCCTCAGTACAACGCACGGCAGCGTAATAAGCCGAAACCCCCTCTAAAGCATGGCGGAATTCCAATAAATCATACTGCGCCTCTGGATGGGTGGAAAAAAGCTCGGTAAGCGGATCCACCATACTACTACCGATATGTTCAGATACAAAAGAGCCACCACCTTGACGACTAACTATGAGCCCACGGGCAGATAACTTTTGTAACGCCTCACGCAATGAAGGCCTCGACACCTCAAACTGCTGCGCAAGCTCGCGCTCTGGCGGCAACTGCTGACCCGGCTTAAGACTGCCCTCCAATATCATGGCCTCTAACTGCTCCATGATGACATCCGATATTTTGGGCTGCTTTACCCGTTGATACGCCATTTTATCCTCTCGATTGGTATTACCAATTTATATTTAACTACAAAATACCTTTAAAAGGCATTAATGGTCAAGTTTTTTTACCTATAATCCAAAACAAAAAAATAATCACCAAAACATCAAATTTAGTCACATTTTTCAAATTTTGTTGACAAAGACTATGC
>JABGSN010000003.1 GCA_018647765.1 Oceanospirillaceae bacterium
ATTCGAACCCGCGACCTACGGCTTAGAAGGCCGTTGCTCTATCCAACTGAGCTAAGGGCGCATGTCACTGCGGTAAATAATGGTCGGGGTAGAGAGATTCGAACTCCCGACATCCTGCTCCCAAAGCAGGCGCGCTACCAGACTGCGCTATACCCCGACATCTTCTCAATGACTACTGCCTAGTGGCTGTGCCGTTGAAGAGGTGCGTATAATATAGCTGCTCTCCAACTTCGTCAAGCTTATTTTTTGGTTTTTTTCTTAATAAAACCAAACTCTTAAAAATTACGACTCTCGCTTCCAGCGCGCACCTTCTTTACTGTCTTCTAATACCACGCCAGCGCCTTTTAACTGGTCACGAATTTGGTCAGACAAAGCAAAATTTCGGTTGATTTTAGCCTCATTGCGTTGAGCAACCAAGGCGTCGATTGCAGCGTCGGAAAGGTCGCCTTCGCCCGCCTCGCCTTTAAGATAGGCTTGTGGATCCATTTCCAATAAACCCAAAATATTACCTAATCCACGCATTTGGCTCGCCAGTTTGTTAGCGCCAGCATCACCATCACGTTTCAGACGGTTGACTTCACGCGCCATGTCGAACAACACGGCAATGGCTTCACGGGTATTGAAATCATCATTCATAGCCTCGTTAAAACGCTCCAAATAGGGCCCTGCAAGGCTCACGCCAGTCGCAAGGGTAAGCTGATCCATGGCCGTATACAAACGATCTAAGGCGCTTTGAGCCTCAACCAGCGCTTCTTCTGCATAATCGATCTGGCTACGGTAGTGGCTGGCTGTCAGCAAGTAACGCACGATTTCTGCTGGGTACTTTGCTAGCACTTCGCGAATAGTAAAAAAGTTACCTAAAGACTTAGACATTTTCTCTTTGTTTACCCGCACAGCACCTGCGTGCAACCAATAGTTTACAAAGGTTTCGCCGTTAGCGGCTTCGGACTGTGCAATCTCGTTCTCATGATGAGGAAACGGCAGGTCCGGACCACCTCCATGGATGTCAAAGTGATTACCTAAGCAACACTTGGTCATAGCAGAACACTCAATATGCCAGCCAGGCCTGCCCTCGCCCCAAGGTGAAGCCCAAGAGACCTCGCCTGCTTTTGCTGCTTTCCACAGCACAAAGTCGAACGGATTTTCTTTAACGTCATTGACGTCTACACGGGCGCCAGCACGCATGTCTTCAAGCTTACGGTTAGTGAGCTGGCCATATGTTGCAAATTTGTCTACTCGATAATACACATCGCCATTACTGGCGGCATAAGCAAAGCCTTTATCAATTAAGGTTTGGACCATGTTGATAATGGCGCTCATGTGCGCGGTAGCACGGGGTTCTTGGTCGGGCTTTAAGACATTAAGTGCCCGCTCGTCTTCGTGCATAGCGGCGATAAAGCGCTCGGTGAGCTGATCGCAGGCCTCGCCATTTTCGGCTGCTCGCTTAATGATTTTATCGTCTACATCAGTAATATTGCGCACATACTCGACGTCGTAACCGGCATGGCGCAAGTAACGCGTAATGACGTCAAATGACACCATCACCCGCGCGTGGCCAATGTGGCAGTAGTCATATACGGTCATGCCGCACACATACAAACGTATTTTACCTGGCTCTATGGGAGTAAAAGGCACTTTACTGTTAGTTAGGGTGTTATGTAGTTGTAACATGATTGCTGCTTAACCTTTCTTAGCCCATGAGTCACGCAAGGTGACGGTACGGTTAAATACTAACCGCTGGCTGGTGGAATCTTTATCGACACAAAAGTAACCTTCGCGTTCAAATTGGAAACGATCGCCGTCTTGTGCGCTCGCTAATGACGGCTCAGCCAGAGCGCCTTCAATAAGGAGCAGATTGTTTGGGTTGACGTGGGTCATGAAATCAACCTCTTTGTCGCCATCTGGATTAGCATGATTAAATAAACGGTCGTATAAACGTACGTTAACCACTTGATGCGCTTCAGCGCTTACCCAATGCACTACACCGTTGGGTTTGTACCCTTCTGGTTTGGTGCCTAGGGTGTTTTCGTCATAGCGGCATACTAATTCCACCACGTCATCGGTTGCATCTTTAATCACCTGCTCACAGGTGATCACATAACCGCCGCGTAAACGTACCGATTGTTCTGGTGCCAGGCGCTTCCACTTGCCTTCGGGCTGTTCTGCAAAGTCGTGCTGATCGATAAACACCTCTTTGGACATCACTAACTGGCGTTCGCCCATGGCCTCGTCTTTGGGGTGTTTTGGCACTGCCAGCTGCTCTGTGTGGCCTGCAGGCCAATTAGAAATCGTCACTTTGAGTGGGCGTAATACGCACATTGCGCGCGATGCAGAGGCATCAAGGTCATCACGCACGCTCGACTCTAAACGACTAAAGTCGGTAATACCTTTGCTGCGGGCAACGGGCGTAGCCGCACAGAAATTACGCAAGGACGCCGGCGTATAACCGCGGCGGCGCATACCCGAAATAGTGGGCATACGTGGGTCATCCCAGGCAGTAACGGTGTTGTTGTCGACCAGTTGCTTAAGCTTACGTTTGCTGGTGATGGTGTAATTCAATTCCAGGCGCGCAAATTCGTACTGTCGCGGGCGACGCTTACCACTGGGTAAGGTGACGTTATCGATAAACCAATCATACAGCGGCCTATGGTCTTCGAACTCTAACGTGCAAATGGAGTGGGTCACCCGCTCCAAGGCATCAGATAACCCATGGGTAAAGTCATACATGGGGTAAATACACCATGCATTGCCTGTTTGATGATGTTCAATATGACGAATGCGGTAGATAATCGGGTCACGCAAGTTCATGTTAGGTGAGGCCATGTCTATTTTGGCGCGTAATACTCGTTCACCGTCACCGAATTCTCCAGCACGCATACGGGCAAACAAGTCCAAACTGTCTGCAATGCTACGCTCACGAAAAGGACTATTTTTGCCAGGCTCGGTTAAGTTGCCACGATATTCACGGGCTTGGTCTGGGCTTAAGTCGCATACATAAGCCAAGCCTTTGTTGATGAGCTCCACGGCAAAGGTATGCAACTGGTCAAAATAGTTGGAGGCATAGCACTCTTTGTTACCCCATTCAAAACCAAGCCATTCAATATCGCGCTTGATAGATTGAATGTACTCGTCGCTTTCTTTTTCTGGGTTGGTATCGTCAAAACGCAAGTTACATTGGCCGTCAAAATCTTGCGCCATGCCGAAATTCAAACAAATCGAAGTGGCGTGACCCACGTGTAAGTAGCCATTAGGCTCTGGTGGAAAACGGGTCACGACTTGGCCATCGTTATTGCCCTTTCTTACATCTTTAGCGATGATGTTACGAACAAAGTTTGATGCCTGTACGACGGTTTTTTCGGCCACGAATGGGTCTCCTTGAGTGCTGCCTTGAAAAACCAATAATTATATGTCTTTTAAGGCCCCTAGTGCCACCTTAATTAGCCGAGAAAAACCGAGCAATACCAGCACTCAAGATTGCATCCTTGGCCCTAGAGCCTCATAATACGCCGATACTGGGCAGCCCTGCAGGCCACCCACATTTTTAACCAACATTCTTTAAGGCTATTCCATGTCTAACGTATTAATGCAGACCAACTTTGGTGACATCACCATTGAACTTAACCACGAAAAAGCGCCTATTACTGCTGCCAACTTTGAACAGTATGTCCGTGACGGTTTTTACGATGGTGTTATCTTCCACCGTGTCATCGACGGTTTTATGGTACAAGGCGGCGGTTTTGACGTCAGCATGGATCAAAAAGAAACCCGTGCAAACATCGAAAACGAAGCTGATAACGGTCTTGCTAATGACGAAGGCACCTTAGCCATGGCTCGCACCATGGATCCACAC
The DNA here is from genome assembly GCA_018647765.1 of Oceanospirillaceae bacterium. Classification (GTDB taxonomy): domain Bacteria; phylum Pseudomonadota; class Gammaproteobacteria; order Pseudomonadales; family Balneatricaceae; genus Njordibacter. Next base: position 3,851 of record JABGSN010000003.1, read on the forward strand.
TCGGCGTCTGCTCAGTTCTTCATTAACATCGGTGACAACGCATTTTTAAACCACTCTGGCAAAAATTCTCAAGGCTGGGGCTACTGCGTATTTGGTAAGGTTGTAGACGGCATGGACGTAGTTAACCAAATTAAGAAAGTGCAAACCACTTCAAAGTCTGGCCACCAAGACGTTCCCGCAGAACCTGTAGTGATCGATTCAGCCAGCATGATTGAAGGCTAAAACAATGCGTCGCCTTTTCATTGCCGACTTACACCTCCATCCGGCTCGGCCGGAGCATAGCCGTGCATTGATAGATTTTTGTCAGCAACGCATCACGCCAGCTGACCAGCTCTATATATTAGGCGACCTGTTTGAAGCTTGGATTGGTGATGACGTCGGTTTAGTAACCTATGCCGACGTTATCGCTTGTTTTAAACAATTAACACAATCCGGCACCCAAATATTTTTTATGGTTGGCAATCGCGATTTTTTAATCGGCCAAGCTTTTTACCAAGCCACTGGCATTGTGCCATTACCCGACCCTAGCCTGGTCAACATAGACAATCAAGACGTATTGCTAATGCATGGTGACACCTTGTGCACCGACGACTTAGACTATCAAGCCTTCCGCACCTTAACTCGAAACCCGCGTTGGCAAGAAGAGTTTTTGGCCATGACAGCCGCTCAACGGATGCAAAGAGCAGCTGAATATCGTCAACAAAGTCAGTCTATGACGGCCATGAAGACTGACGAAATTATGGACATCAATGTTGATGCTGTAAGCCGAGCAATGACTGAACATGGTGTGAGCCTACTCATTCACGGTCACACTCACCGGCCTCAAGTACATCGCTTACCACAAGGTGAACGTATTGTTTTAGGCGATTGGGGTGGTCACTTCGACTACCTTAATTGGCCCCAAAACGAAGCTTGGCACCTTATTCGCGAACCCATTTAGAGGATTAATTTTTGATTTTAAATAGATCAAAAAAACCAGCTGGTGAAACACAAGCTGGTTTTTTATTACCTATTAGTTAGGCGGCTTAAGTAAAACTTAACCCTTACCCTTCCAAGGTACTAAGTATTTCTCTAACAAACGAATACCAACATCAATAGCAAATCCAATCAGACCGATCAAGATGATACCCATGATGACGATGTCTGTGTTCTGGAACTTAGACGCGGCAACAATCATTTTACCAATGCCTTTTTCTGCAGCAACTAATTCAGCCGCCACTACAGTACCCCAACAAACACCCATTGCCACCCTTGCCCCGGTGAATATTTCCGGTAGCGAATTAGGGATAATTACGTGGCGTAATATCTGCGTTTTGCTAGCGCCGAGACTGTAGGCAGCATGAATTTTAGTAATCCGTACGCCTGACACACCAGAACGGGCAGCAATGGCCATGATCCATAGCGCAGCGAGGAACAAGAGCACCACCTTGCCTTGTTCACCAATACCAGCCCAAATAATAACTAAAGGAATCAACGCCAATGGCGGTACAGGGCGCATAAATTCAACAACGGGATCAAACCAACCACGGAACCAGTTAGACAATCCCATCGCGTAACCAAGGGGTATACCCACGAGCGCGCCAATGAGGAAACCCATGATTACGCGCCACAGACTAAAACCTAAATGTTCACCCAAGGTGACGTTTTGGTAACCGTCTTTAGAGATGCTCACTAAGCTTTTCCATACTTTCTCTGGAGAAGGCAAGTAAATGCTCTCCATCTGCACACCCTTATGGGGAACAATGTTCAAGGTGCCCTTATCGGTCAGCGCAACTCTTGCAAAACCAACATCTACAGGGCTACCTTTACTAATAGCCTGACCATCAACCTTGACTATTGAGGCTCCAGTTTTACGTTTATGGTCGTCATTTTTGTCCCATAACAGCAACTTAGAGCGATAAACCTGAATAGCGATTGCATCGTTCGAAGCAAAGCCCTCGCCAGCGTCTACCTGAGGCTTGTCCGCTTTCTCACCGGCAGCAAATACAACAACATTTACGCTGGCCGTATCGACTTGACCTGCACCGTCATCTGCCGTGTAGGTAAATTGGCCATCACCCAAAAACGGGCCAGGCACGTGTAAAAAACCAGGTAGTAGTTGTGAGCCAGTAAACGCCCCCCACAGTACAAAAATCAACAACACAGATAGTACAGAGGCTGATTTATTCGACACCACGGTGCTTTCGTCACCAAAGGTCACTGTCTTTAATGAATTGAAACTATCGCCCACGTCTACGCTTTTACGGACCATGTGCCATACGGTTTGGCTAACCACGATAATAGCTATAAAGACCGCAAGGTAAGGTAGTATGAAACCAATCGATATAATTATATTAAGTGTCTCGTCAGCCAAGTCAGCAAATACATTTGAATCGTTCATTAGCCTTCTCCCTCAGTTCGACCCATGATTTCTTCTTCCATTTCCCAAATCATTGATAAAATTTCTTCTCGCGTAGAATTGTAATCTGGATGTTTTTTAACTTCACGCAAATCAGCACCAACACCTAGTTCGGCAAATGGTAAATAATACTCTTTATGTACCCGCCCTGGGCGTGGCGCCATAACCAATAGCCGTTCGCCTAATAGCAAGGCTTCTTCTACCGAGTGAGTAATCAAAATAATCGTTTTGCCTGTTTCTTTCCACAGGTCCAATACTAAAGACTGCATCTTTTCACGGGTTAACGCGTCCAACGCACCAAGCGGCTCATCCATCAGGATCACGTCTGGGTCGTTGGCTAAACAGCGGGCTAACGCCACGCGCTGTTGCATACCACCAGAAAGCTCATAAACAGCCTTGTCTTTAAATTCTTGCAGGCCTACCAGCTCTAGCAAACGGTCTACTTCTGGTTTGCTTTTTGCAGTTGGAATACCTTTCATGTCTGGGCCAAAGGATACGTTCTTACGCACACTCATCCACTCAAACAAAGCCCCTTGCTGAAATACCATGCCGCGCTCTGGGCCCGGACCACTGATAACGTCACCGTCTAAGCGAATATCACCTTCAGTTTGCGCCAAAAAACCGGCTACGATATTTAACAGTGTGGTTTTACCACAACCTGATGGGCCTAGAACACTAAGTAACTGCCCAGATTTAATATCTAAGTTAATATTTTTAAGCGCCTGTACAGATCCACCACCGGGCAAGTCAAAACGCATTGATACATTATCTATATGTAAATCAGCCACGCCGCATTCCTTCTAAATATTGTTGGTTATGAACAAATTCAAACTTATATATTAACCTAATTGTTAATTATAAGTGAGATACACCCCTGCAGTGTGATGCACGATAGATGCACACACATACAACAATCTAAGGGGTATAAATTAACATACACGGCCCCAGTTCAGTACGAAATTGCTAGGTACTTGCAAACTTGCCGCTGACAAGTTTGGTTACTGGAAACGTGTAAAGCCAGATATAGAACTGAGGTCTAGAAACACCTAGACCTCAGTTTCAATTTGGCAATTCTAGTCTGCTTACTTAACAGTAGCGGCTAGAGGACCTGCTTCAACGTTGCCGTCATAGCTAGCGTTAGCTGATGGGATAGAACCCGCATTAACAAATACTGAAGCTACACCGCCCATAAAGTCTTGAACGCCACCACCTAACCACTTAGAAGACAACTGCTCTTGCGTGCTTGGGAAGATGAAAGTAGACAAGGAGCTAGCCGCATCAGCACTGCTCATGCCTGCGTCTTTAGCGATCATGTTCAACATGAATTCAGGCTGAGTCGCGTTCCATGCAGCGTTTGCATCGGCAGTTACAGCTAAGAACTTAGACACGACATCGCTATTTTCAGCAATAAAGTCAGCAGGTGCAGTCGTTACGTCAAGTACCAAAATGCCCAATGCTTCTTTTTCTGCACCGGTTAGCAATACGTTACCACTGTCCTTCATACGACGAAGACCACCGCCCCAACCACAAGCCATGTCGATCGCGCCTTGCGCCAATGCAACAGAGCCTTCAGCAGGCGCCATGTCAACAATTTCCATGCTGTTTAGAGCCACACCAAAGTGTTCCATTTGCTTCAAGAAGCCGTAGTGTGCAGCAGTACCAAGAGGCACAGCAACTTTCTTACCAGCGAGTTGGCCAGCAGAATCTTTGTCAATTTCAAGCTCAGAACGAACAACACAGTTGTCGTTGTCAGAGTAAGAAACAGCAACATCAACGATTTGTAGATCTTGGCCAGCCGATGTGGCTACTACAAATGGAGGTAGACCTTGAGATACTGAAATCTGAACGTCACCAGACGCCATAGCAGCTGACATGGCAGTACCAGTATCAAAAGCAACCCAGTTTACTTTCATGCCTAGTGCTTCATCATAAGCACCAGAGACCTTAGCGGCTTGAAACGGCATTGGCCACTCAAGGAAGTAAGCAACGGTAATTTCTTCGGCAGCTGTTGCAGATGATGCACCAGCCATTAATGCTGTAGCGGCGACGACGCTGCTAGCGATTGATTTTAATTTCATTTAATTGCTCCTAGTATTATGATTTTTATAATTGGAAAGAACCAAAAGTAAAACACGTGTTTATTTGTTAGTATATCTGCTCTTATCAGTAAGCAGTAAATTGAATATACTCCCCTTCGTTAAATAAGCCACAGCCAAATTATTATCATCCGTAGGGCCAATAATTAAAAATGGATACCGCCATCAACTTCCAGGGTCTGGTTGGCTGTTTGATGACAACAACCACCTGACATAGTCTAGAGGAAAATTTCGATAACCAAGTCCCACAGGCGAAAAAAGCTATCCCTTGCGCGGCGATATGTGCAGCTAACCGTGCTGACAAAACTTCTTTATGCTCTCCAAACAGAGGGCCATTGCAGTGTTAATAGCGGCCTTTAATACCTATTAGCTGAGCAACCAACCGCCATCCACATCAACGGTAGTGCCCGTCACAAAGTCATTTTCTATCATAAACACAATAGCCTTAGCCACCTCCTCGGCCGTGCCTGCCCTAGGAATTACGTGGCTCGCCGTGTTTGCGGCCAACAATTCTTGCCGTGCTTGACCTTCAATAGGAATCAGAGGCGTGTCAATTATGCCAGGCGCTACCACATTGATTCGACGTGGCGCGATCTCTGACGCTACCGTTTTTACCATCGCCTCTACCGCACCACCTACTGAGGCTAATGATACCTGTCCCGGCTTAGCTCGGCGTGCAGGCGCGCCACTCACCAGCACGATGGTACCATCTTGTGTCATATGTTCGGTCCCAAAACGTACCACATTGGCATAACCCCATAGTTTATCGAACGAGGCCTGATAACCATCCATGTTCATGGTTGTTAAGGGCCCAAAGGTACGAGTGCCACCCGTAGCGGAACTTACAAGGATGTCAAACGGGGCACAATCTTCAAATAACGCTGCTAATGCCTGACGGTCAGTAACGTCGCATTGCTTGAGGGTGACGCTGGCAGGAAGGACTCCCGCCTTTTGTGGATTACGACTGACAGCAATAACACTGGCACCTAACGACGCTAGCTTTTTTACAGTGGCTAAACCAATGCCTGACGTGCCGCCAAAGACAATAGCTTTTTTATTTGCTGGATTCATGGTGTTCTCTTAATCGTTGTGGGCACGAGTGATAATGATAGGTGGCTATATTGACTAGCTAGATAATGCACTATACAGAGCAATAGAAGCAAGGGCCGACAACATGGCCAAGGTGAATTTACGCATCACCTCTATATCAATGCGGCTGAACAAGCTGTAGCCAAGTTGGTTTCCAAGCAACATGACGGGCATCATCACAAGCAGCAGGCTGGGTAGGTCTGGCGACACTAAGTTGTGTCCATTTAGCCAAATCAGGCCATATAGGTCAGCGATCAAAAAGAACAGAATAAGCCCCGCTCGCATGGCGGTTAACGGCATATTTGAGGATAACATATACACCGCTACCACTAATCCTCCAATGGTAGCTAGGCCGTTGACAAAGCCGGAGACCAGCCCCGCAAAAAGCAGCCAAATGACGGATTCGGCCGACTTAAAATGCCATTTGCGCCACAAGGCTAAACAGGCAAGTAACACGCCAGCACCCGCTAAACCGCGCACCAAATCAGATTGCCAGTGCTGTAACGCCATAACGCCTAGGGGCATGCCGACTGAGGTGCCTACAAAAAGCACACCGACCCAGCGCCAGGGTATTTGACGCCACACCTTAGGCAACAGGTGCAAGCTCACTATGGCTTCCATAACAAACATTAACGGTACAATGGTTTGAGCACTAAACACCGGCGCTAAAGAAAAAAAACATAACGCAGAAAAACCAAAACCAGCCAAACCCCGCACCACACCGGCAACAAAGACGATACTAAGGGCATAAACCAGTTCTAAGGTTGATAACGGCAGGTAAAACCAATCTAAACTGATGCCATGCATCTAGGTACGCTGGTCGCCATGGTACAAACGCACCACATGGCGGGCTTCGGCGAAGAACAACCAGCGCTCTATCAACAGTCCTACCATCATCATTAGCCAAGCAACAGCTAACAGCTCAACCGCTGACCCCTGCAGTACACAGTAGAAGATCACCAGAGGCACAACAAATGTCACAATCGTCATGACGATGCGTAGTCGGAGTAATTTATCGGCTGCTATTTGATAACCGAACTCACGATTTAAAAACGTCGGCGCACTATGGCCTGCATCTAATAACCGCACACTGGCTTGAGAAAATCCAGTAGCTGTTTGGATGGTGGCCCCTTGTGGCTTACCCTGCCAAAAGAAGTACACCATTTTAAGGGCAAAGGTGATGAGAACTAAACCTAAAACGGTCGATAGCAAGACTGAGTTAAGGGCACCAAAAAGGCCGCTGACGGCCAAAAACAACAAGCCACCACTGCTGAGCGCATAAGCCATAAACAAGGCAGGTACCATAGGCGTGTTCCACTGACGAATAGTCTTTAAGCTGGCGTAGATCATACTGGTACTAAACAAGGTGACCAAAGCCAATACAATGCTCAGACCTGCCAACCAATTGATACACGACCATTGCCAAAAGATAGCGGCCGCATAAAGCGCAGCGACTGGGTATAAGAGGATGGCAAATACTGCTTCGCGGGACAACCAAGAAGTACGGAAACGACTAAACGAGCGCCATGCATTTTTGGGGTTAGCCAAGTGCATGGTCGAAGATAATAAACCAATGCTCACCAGCACCATGGCAATCACGCCAACAACAATTTGTTGATCTGTAGTTTGGGCCTGTGTGTAGCCCAACAACTGCCCTACTCCTAACCATGCTAGCAAACCATAGCCAGCACCGGATGTAACGGTAAAAATAAGAACTGAAAACGCCGGATGCATAATAAATACCTAACTGTGATGCAATAATTAACGGTTAATGATGCGATTAACCAATTGTTTAACACCCTGCATAGCAGAGACCTTAACTTGGTCTTGTTGCTTCGGGTTTCTAGGCGGTAAATAGGTGTTTACAGGGTTGTAACCCAATTCCGGCATCAATTGCTGGCCCGCACGCTCACGGGTTAACTTAGACACATCTGAGTCTGGGTCGTCAAAATCGCCAAATACACGGGACGACGTTGGGCAGGTTAGCACACACGCCGGCTGGCGTTCAGCCTCGGGCAATTGTTCGTCGTAAATACGGTCAACACATAAGGTGCACTTTTTCATCGTGCCAGAACTCGGGTCTAACTCGCGAGCACCGTAGGGGCACGCCCAAGAACATAGGTTACAACCCATACACTTGTCTTGGTCAATCAGTACAATACCGTCTTCTTCGCGTTTGTAAGAGGCACCCGTTGGACACACAGTGACACAAGCAGCATCTTCACAATGCATACACGACATGGGCATGTTTACCGTTTTACTGTGTGGGCTGTCGCCTACTTCGTAGGTGCGAATACGGTTAAGCCAGCTTCCACTGGGGTCTTTTTCGTAGGGGCGCTCGTCACTTAACGGCCCAATCGTGCCCGACGTATTCCACTGTTTACAGGCCGTGCCACAGGCATGACAACCAACACACGTGTCTAAATCGACAACTAAACCTAGTTTCATTTTTCACCTCGGCTAAAAATATCGCGCCAACCGCGTCGTAGGTTGACATTAGGATGGCTGCTGTAGCTGCTCATCTTGCTAGCTGGGGTATAGTTCGGCAACGGTTGCACCTTATCAAAACGGGGCCAAGACAAGTTTTGTCCGGCGAGTTCATTGTCTTCATCACTCACAGGGGTAATCTTCACCCGCAAGTCGTACCACGCCGCTTGGCCGGTAATAGGGTCTGAGTTGGTCATGCGCTGGCCGGAAGCTTCATTTTCACCTGGCAATAATTCGTTGATTAAGTTATTCATCAAGAACCCTTGCTGAGATTCGTTGGCATCGTCACTTAAGCCCCACGCACCCTGCTGTTTACCAATGGCATTCCAGGTCCACACTGTTTCTGGATTAACGCCTTCCATGAGTTTAACTTGAGCCCGTATACGACCATTATGGGATTCAACCCAAGCCCAGCCAAAGTCTTTAATACCTAAGGCTTCACCCTTGCTACGGTGCATATACAGGTAGTTTTGCGACATAATTTGGCGCAACCACGAGTTTTGCGAATCCCATGAGTGATACATGAACATAGGCCGTTGGTTAACCGCGTAAAACGGATATTCAGTGGCATCCGTACGCTGCTGCTCTAGAGGGGCATAGTAAAACGGCAGTGGGTCAAAGTAGGTTTTAAGGCGCTCTTTATGGTGTTCTTCTGTAGGTTGTGGGCCATCGTAGAGCCCTTGCCCTGCCAAGCGGAACTTTTGCATGGTTTCCGAATAGATCTCAATGACGATCTGGTCAGTGGTGCCTACCCAGCCAGCTTCTTTGGCCAATTCCATGTAATCTTTATTGGCATGGCGCATGTATCTTTGATTAGGTTCTAGCTCAAACTTAAAGAAACATTGATTGTCCTTATAGGCTTGCCATTGGTTCGGGTTAGGTTCGCCGCGTAATGACTTTTCGCCGTCTTTACCACGCCAGCCTGCCAAAAAGCCGATGCCTGGAGCACGCTCAAAGTTAACAATAAAGTCTTCATAGCCAGCATATTTGGGCTCGCCTTGGTCGTTGGTAAAGGCTGGAAACTTCAACCGTCCAGCGATATCCACCATCACTTCTTGCCAACTCCGCACATCTCGGTCAGTGGCAAGAATAGGTTGGCGAATTGAATCACAGGCCGCATCGACTTCAGAGATAGGTCGATCCAACATAGAAATGGTGTCATAACGCTCTAGGAAGGTGGTGTCTGGCAGTACCAAATCAGAAAAGTTAACGGTTTCTGAGTGGAAAGCGTCACAGGTGACAATAAATGGAATTTTATAATCGCCCTGCTCATCCTTAGCCCGCAACATGTCCATGGTCTGGGCAGTGTTCATGCTGGAGTTCCACGCCATGTTGGCCATAAACAACATTAAGGTATCAATAGGATACGGATCACCCGCTACGGCGTTACTAATTACCATGTGCATTAAACCATGGTTAGCAATGGGCGCATCCCATGAGTAGGCTTTGTCTATACGTCGTGGTTTGCCATTTTCATCAATCACCAAGTCTTCAGGCTGAGTAGGAAAACCCAGTGGCGCCGATTCCAACGGTGTATTAGGCGCATTGCCCTTAGCCGGTTTAATAGGCGGCACGATGTGTTTAGGGAATGGTGGTTTAGCCAAGTGTCCACCCGGGCAATCAACCGTGCCCAACACCACTTGTAGCAAATGTATGGCGCGGCAGGTTTGGAAGCCGTTAGAATGCGCTGAGATACCACGCATCGCGTGCATCGACACTGGTCTACCAATAAACTGACTTTGCTTACGCCCCGCCCAATCGGTCCATTCAGTGTCGATGGTAATGGTCTCTTTAAAGGCGACATGGGCCATTTCTAGGGCAATACGCTCAATGTCATCGGCATCAATGCCGCACACTTTGGCCGCAGCCTCTGGCGCGTATTCGGGTTTCATGTACTTTTCCATCAAGATAGAAAAGGCGGTACGAACGGGGGTGCCACACGGGGCTTCATAGGTACCCAGTAGGGCTGGCGCTACATCTGGACTCAAAGCCGATTGAACACCATTAGTGTGTTGATCCCACACCTGTGGGTTACCTTGGGCATCACGTAACAATAAACCATCGCCTTGTTTGCCTGAGTTATTAATCACCAACTGCGGGGCATTGGTGTAACGAATTAAAAATTCATCATCCACCAACCCTTCACGTAGCAACACTTGCAGCATAGACAAGGCAAACATGCCGTCTGTGCCTGGGGTAATAGACACCCATTCATCGGCAATGGCTTGGTAGCCCGTACGCACAGGGTTGACGGCCACAAACTTGGCGCCACGTTCTTTAATACGCTTAAGGCCCAACTTAATTGGGTTAGAGGCGTGATCTTCTGCCACACCCCACATCATAAAGTATTTTGTATGTTCCCAGTCTGGGTCGCCAAACTCCCAAAACGAGTGGCCCATGGTGTACAAGCCTGCAGCGGCCATGTTCACCGAACAGAAGCCACCGTGAGCGGCCCAGTTGATGGTGCCAAATTGACTGGCCCACAGACCAGTTAAGGCTTGCATTTGATCGCGGCCGGTAAAGTAAGCCAGTTTTTTAGGGTCTGTTGCACGGATATTAGCTAAGCGTGCCGTTAACATGTCTAGGGCAGCGTCCCAGGAAATAGGTTCAAACTCGCCTGCACCACGCTCTGTACCCGCTTTGCGTAACATGGGCTGAGTGAGTTTGGCCGGCGATAACTGCTTCATAATGGCAGAGTTGCCTTTGGCACATAGCACACCCTTATTGACTGGATGGTCTGGATTGCCTTGCACGAAGCGAATCTTTTCGTCTTCTACGGTCACCTTTATGCCACAACGGCACGCACACATGTAACAGGTGGTATAACGATGCTCTTGTTTCGAGTGATCTTCAAACTGAGGCAGGTGTTGGCGTTGAGTCATAGGAACAAATGCTTATAGGGATAGTTCTATAAAGCATAAAGTATGAAGAACATTTGGCCAACAGCCAACGTTAATTTAGCCATTGGTCCAACAAAGCGTTAAAAAAAGGCCGCAACTTGCGGCCTTTAAAGGGATTACTAACACAACTACAAGGGCTGGCGAACTAGCCGGCAATACCTACAAAAACTGGGGTGATCTCTACACGAGCTGCAACAGCGGGTTTAGCCACCACACGCAATGGCTTCAGCTTAAGGGCGTCGCTACAGGCTTTTGCGGCCACAGATGCTTTGTGGAGTGCAGACAAATGATGTGTCATTGGTTGAGCTTGTGCAATGGCCATAATGACCTCCTATAGGGACTTGTTTTGGTGGCTGGCCCTAAGATAACTTCTCTTTTGGCTCCAACAAATTCACTATAGCACCCGCTCATCAAATTGTAATGGAATATAAAACGATATTTTTATAACTAAAAGCTATATGAACCAAAGTGTTTTATACCAACTTAAAGCTTGTTTGAGCAGCCAACCTCACTACATCGACGTCGGTGCCTGAATTGGCCTTAGCCCAAGTGTTAATCGAACGGTTTCCGGTACGGCAAAACGCCAACACCTTGCCATTTGCACCCGTCAACGCACTAGCCATTTGCGCCACCGTGTCGGCCGGGAAGTTCATGCCTATCACTGGAATAAAATGGTAGTTAAGTCCCAAGGCCTGCGCTGCCGCCTGTAAGCTGGCGCTAGTTGTCAGGTGTCCTTGCTCACCATCAGGGCGATTATTAATCACCGTGGTAATGCCCTGGGCTTTGATCGCGGCTAAGTCCGCTTCGGTAATTTGTGGAGAAACCGCAAAGGTGTCGCTGACCTTGATGATGTTCATGCTTGAGTATCCATAGATAGATGAGTGTTTAATAGGCTTATACATTATTATAATCTAATATAAATAAAAGTACAGTCATTAGTGCGCCAGTAGCAACCTACAATAACACGTTAGTTAGTGGATCACCGCCCATAAAAAAGCCCCTTGATGAACACAACAAGAGGCTTTTTTGTAACAGCGGCCTATTTATTAAGCGGCAGTAACTCGGGTAATCGCCGCATCTATGGCATCGACGATTTCGTCAAGCTCGATACGCGTGCAAATTAAGGCTGGGCTTAAGCACAAGGTATTGTTGTGGCTGGTAAAGCTACGGTTAGTACGGCCAATGATGACCCCGTTGGCCATACAATCGCCTGCGATAGCAATGGCTACACCCTCATGCACCGGCTCTCGAGTCTCTCGGTCAGTGACTAGTTCTACGCCTTGAAACAAACCTTTGCCTCGCACATCACCAATGATCGGATGTTTTTCCATTAACTGCAGCAAACGCTTATTTAAGTAATCTCCCATGACCACAACATTGTCGAGCAGATTTTCCTCTTCAATAATACGCATATTTTCCAACGCTGCCGCAGGGCCTGCTGTACAGCCACCAAAGGTTGAAATATCGCGGAAATAATCCATAGGGTCAGAAGCATCGCCCTTAAATAGGTCGAACACCGCTTCGGTGGTTACCGTGCACGAAATGGCGGCGTAACCACTGGCTACACCTTTAGCCATGGTGACGATGTCTGGCACAATATTGAAGTGCTGATAACCAAACCAAGTGCCGGTACGGCCTAAACCACAAACCACCTCATCAACATGAAGCAATATATCGTACTTGTCACAAATGCGGCGAATTTCTTCAAAGTAGCCTTGTGGCGGTAAAATCACGCCGCCACCGGCAGTAATAGGCTCTACCACTACCGCGCCTACGGTGTCCGCACCTTCTCGCAAGATCACGTCTTCCATCGCGCGTGCAGCTTGTATACCATAATCTGCATGGTCGCCATTTTCGGCATGGTAAGCGGAGCAATGGGGAAACTCAACAAAACCTGGGGTAAAAGGCCCGTATTGATTTTTACGCTCATGCTGTCCAGTAGAGCTCAATGCGGTAATGGTCGTGCCGTGGTAATCACGATCACGGTAAAGGATTTTATGTTTCTTGCCACCATACTTTTTGGCGGCGATCTGGCGCACAATTTTATACGCTTTTTCATTCGCTTCGGAGCCGGAGTTAGAGTAATAGACACGGCTCATACCAGGCATCTTGTCGATTAAGTGCTTGGCAAACAAGGCTCCAGGCAAGGTGCCTGCACTGTTAGCAAAGTAGTTTAACTTAACCAACTGGTCGCGTACTGCATTAGCGATGGACTCGCGGCCATAACCCACGTTAACGGTCCAAACGGCCCCGGATACCCCATCGAGGTATTCCTTACCTTTGGCGTCAATCACCCGCATGCCTTTACCTTCAACAATCATTAACGGATCGTTTTCTTCGAGGGGTTTATGCTGGGTAATGTGGTGCCATACATGGTTACGGTCATCGGCCAATGCCTCGCTAGCATCGTATGCATTAACATCATATTTCATTATTTTTATCCCCAAAAAGTCAACATGCTGAAGGTTACGGGCTTGGGCCCAATATTAACCACAGCTTACGTGGAATATCCCTCAGGGCTCTAGATCCAGATAAAACCTACCCTTGATACCAAAGCGCTGATTTTGTGCAGCTGTATTATCTGGCATAAGAAAAAGCTAGGCATTTACTCTCCACACACTTTAGAATGGGCGCATAATTAAAACCAAAACCTTTGAGTTATCCGCCATGAGCCATCCTTTATTTATATTGGATGCTGGATTGAATGCCAGCCTGCAACAACAATTGCGCCAGCAGATTGCCAAAGCAATCTTGGACCATCATATTCCCTTAGATGCGCCCCTACCTTCTAGTCGCAAGCTGGCAAAACAGCTAAACGTAGCGCGCAATACTGTAGTTCTGGCCTACGAGCACTTGCTTGATGATGGATACCTGATCGCCAAAGAGCGCAGCGGTTATTTTGTTAACCCCGACATTTTAGAAAATAGCGTTAAGCTAGAAGTCATCTCGGAGGCCCGACACACATCTGGCACTAAGCCAGATTGGCAGGGTCGTTTTAAACTCAACCCTACACAACAAAGCAACATTTCCAAACCTACGGATTGGCAAAACTACCAGTACCCGTTTATTTACGGCCAGTTTGACCCCGACCTGTTCCCCACTAACCATTGGCGCGAATGCTGTCGCGACAATGTCAGCGTTCCCGCTATACGCAGCTGGGCTGCCGATCACTTTGTGGCCGATGACCCTATGCTGATTGAGCAGATTCATACTCGTATTCTGCCGCGTCGAGGGGTCTGGGCTGACCCAGAAGAAATCCTCATTACCATTGGCTGCCAACAAGGCCTCTATATGCTGGCGCAGCTGTTGCTCGATAAGAACACCGTAATGGGCCTTGAAGATCCCGGCTTTGTGGACATGCGTAACATTGCCAACATCAACCCATCTCAGCTCAAAGCGTTGCCCGTGGACGAAGAGGGACTTATTGTTGATGAGGGTTTAGCCGACTGTGATTGTGTGTACGTCACCCCAAGTCATCAATACCCTACCACCGTCACCATGCCCTTAGATCGTCGGCGTAAACTGCTTGAAATGGCAAGCCAAGAAGACTTTTTGATTATCGAGGACGATTACGAGTGCGAAGCCAACTTCCACCAAGCGCCGTCGCCGGCCCTTAAGAGTTTAGACAAACATGGCCGAGTTATTTACATCGGCAGTTTTTCCAAGACTTTGGCGCCTGGGTTACGTATTGGCTACTTAGTTGCTAGTAAAGAACTGATTGCCGAAGCACGCTCCCTACGCCGCTTGATGCTACGCCACCCACCGGCCAACAACCAACGCAGCATTGGTTTATTTATCGCTCGAGGTTATTACGACGCCTTGTCGGCGACTTTGGTGAAAGCTTACCAGCAGCGCCATAAAATCATGGCTGAAGCGTTACAAGCGCACATGCCGGGCCTAGCCGAGCAACCTACGTTCGGCGGCTCCTGCTATTGGGTGAAAGGCCCAGAGGGCCTTGACGCCAGAGAGTTAAAGGTTCTGGCCGCAGAACAAGGCATATTGATTGAAGCCGGTGACATCCACTTTTTAGCCGACGACGCACCGCTCAACTATTTCCGCCTAGGTTATTCGTCCATTAACCCCAAACTCATTGAGCCCGGTATTGCTAAGCTCGCTCAGATTATGTGCCAACTGACGGCTACGCTAGTTTAATCAATATCAAGCCAGAGAAAATAAGCCCTGCGGCGATAAAACGACTGCGCCCAAGCGTCTCTTTAAACATATAACTGCTTAACAAAGCACCAAACAACACCGACGTCTCCCGTAGTGCAGCAACCATAGCCACAGGCACCTGGGTCATGGCCCATAAACAGATCCAATAGGCGGCCATGGACATGGCCCCACCACCTACCGCCACCATCCAATGCTGGGTCAAGCTAGCAACAAACACCTCAGGGTTGTAACGATAAGCCCATAGGGTTGCAATAATGCCATCCAATAAAAACAACCACACCACAAAACTATGCACATGCCCCATACGACTGACGGTGTAGCCGTCTACCATGGTATAGCTGGCTATCCACAAGCCGGTTATGAGGGCGTAATAAAACCCTGCCCCTAAGGGCTGTCCGCGTTTAAAGCGCGACAAGGCAGCGACCCCCCCGGCAATTAGCAACACCGCCAGGATTTGCAGTTGACTGAAGGCAGCAGCAAACAATAACACGCTCACTAATAGCACCCATACTGGGCCACTTCCTCTAGCGATAGGATACACTTGGCCAAAATCACCTTGAGCATAGGCTTTGACTAAAAATACCTTATAGCCAAAATGCAACACGAGGGTGAGCATGAGCCAAGGCCACATGGTAGTTGGGGGGACGGGTATAAAAGGCAGAAAAAATAACGCTACGAAGCTGGTGCAGGCCATGATGAGGCCCATGGCAATAATGGGCTCAGCATTAATCTTGACTAATGCGTTCCAGCCAGCGTGCAACGCAGCAGCCAGCAGAACCGCAAAAAAAACCTCAACCGGCATGAAGATGGTGGGCGTAAACCACCGCCAACGCAGCTGAGGCCAGTCTTGCCGCCGGGGGATCGGCGCGCGACGTGAGCATCACTGGCACTTTAGCGCCCAGCAAAACCCCCGCAGCCGTGGCCGCATTAAAATACACCAGCTGTTTAAAAATGGCATTTCCGGTTTCAATATTAGGCACCAACAGTACGTCGGCATGACCCGCTACGGGGTCTTCGATGAGCTTTATTTTTGCTGCTTCAGGCGACACCGCGCCGTCAAATGCTAACGGACCAAATACTCGAGCAGCGGCATGGTCTTGAGGCAACATTGCCTCTAAGAGATGCTTAGCCCCCACGCTAGACGGCATGGCATTGGTTGGAACTTCGGTCGCCGAAAGCAAAGCTATTCGGGGCTTGGCATTGCCCAACGCATGCATAACCGAGGTCGCGCCGCGGAGGATGCTAAGCTGGGTTTTAGTGTCTGGCTGCACGTTGACTACAGCGTCGGTGATACATAAAACACGCTCACTATTGGGCACCGTCATGTGAAAAAAATGGCTCAAACGCTCCCCCGTGCGCAACCCCATTTCGCGATTCAATAAGGCCCGAATAAGTACATCTGTATGCAGGTCCCCTTTCATTAGCAACTGTGCTTTGCCTTGGTGCACACACGCAACGGCTTTGGCCGCCGCATCGGCTTCGCCGTTGGCAGGTACCAGCTCAAACTCGGCAATATTCCAACCCAAGGTTTGTGCTGCCTTGTTGATCAACGTTGGATCACCTACTAACACAGGTACAATAATACCCGCGTCATGGGCCAGCTGTGCACTTTCAAGCGCCAAAACTGAGCCTGCATTAACTACAGCGGTGGTCATGGCGGGCAATGCCTGGGCTTTGTGCAACAAATAGGTAGGGCACTTGGGTGTTAATTGACTAAGCACGAGAGATCCTTGTATTAGTTAGCTAAACAACGTTTTGGCCAGCGCAAGCGCGGCATTAGCTGAGACATTAACATCCCAGCGAGTATCAAGGCACAACCCAGCACACCTTTGGTGGGCAGCACTTCATTAAGCAATAAAAAGCCCCCAATTACTGCAAACACACCTTCAGAACTTAAAATAATGGCCGCGTGCGATGCATGAGCATGTTGTTGGGCAACGGTTTGCAAAGTATACGCAACACCCGTAGACATGACACCCGCAAACAATAATGGTACTGCAGTGGACACAATCATGGCCCAAGACAGCTGTTCAAAGTAAAGGGCCAACAGCATGGCTAGAGCGCCGGCCACAAAAAACTGAATGAGCGACAGTTTGACCGTGTCCATGCGTGCAGCAAGGTAGCCAATCATCAATACGTGGCCGGCAAAAGCAACCGCGCAAATCAATTGTAAGGTGTCGCCCTTGCTTAAGGTAAAGTCTTCGTTAATGCTTAATAAATACAAACCCCACAAGGCCACTATAGCACCTAACCACGTACCCAAGCCGGTTCTCATACGAAAGCATAGGCCAATCAAGGGTACAAAAAAGATGTACATACCAGTAATAAATCCGGCCTTGCCTGCAGTGGTATATTGCAATCCTACTTGCTGAAAGGTGGCGCCAAGAAAAAGCAGCACACCAGCGGCCAAACCACCCAATATCAAGGTTTTAGTTGGTGCTTGGGGTACTTTTTCACCACGCTTAGAGCGGTTGTTGCTAATCCACATCACCACGGGGATTAATACGATGCCACCAATAAAAAAACGTAAGCTGTTAAACCAGTGGGGCCCCATGGTTTCCATCCCTACCCGCTGTGCGACAAACGCAAAACCCCAAATAGAGGCTGCGAGCAGCATTAATATATTGGCTTGAATGGCTTTATTTTGCATCATTAACATCCTTATTAGTGAGCGCAGTCAGGGCTGCCTTGTAAACTGAGCTGTGCTTCTAAAACAGGCACGCCGCTGTGAAAGCAGAATTGCGTATCTGCACTGGTAATTAATAGTGTTTCTAGTTCACGCACCAACACAATGCGCTGTTCAAAGTCGGCTAAACCCTTGACCCCAGTCTCTTGGGCCACATCTTGGGCTAGGTTCAAATAATCTTGATAGTGCCTGGCTTCAGATTTGAGCAACGAGCTGTAAAACTTAGCTAACTCATCGTCTAAAAATGGTATTAAGGCATCAAATCGCTCGCACGATCGGGCCTCTATGAAGGCACCAATGATTAATGTATCCATGAGCTTAGCGGGTTCATGGGTGCGCACTAATTTGCGCAAGCCCGACACATAACGCGACGCGTCTAAATGGTCGTAAACGACACCGCGCTTACGCATAATACGACAAACCTGCTCAAAATGAATCAACTCTTCTTTCGCTAAACGCGACATTTTAGTCAGTAAATCAGACCGTGTAGGGTGACGAAACATGAGCTGCATGGCCGTTTGCGCGGCTTTTTTTTCACAGTGGGCGTGGTCAATCAGCAAGATATGTTGCTGCTTTAAGGCTTCATTGACCCAAGCCTTAGGTGTACTGGACCCCAAAAACTGTTTGAGTGACGATAATGGCACAGGCATTCCCGAGGGTTTTAATAATTAAAAGCAAGGCGCATTGTACCCAGCCTATGCTAAGGCGTCTAGAGCCAATTAATACACTGTATCTATGGAATTTATTATCTATAAAATCAAATAGTTAGCCATATACCTTAGACTAAACGACTAGCCTTTGAGCTAGAGATTATGAGCCATTTGTGCTATTATTACTCCACTTATCGAACTAGTTTTTGTCTGCAAACCGCAGTAATAAACGATTATGAGGCTATACCGTGTTAGAAGCTTACCGTACCCATATTGCCGAGCGTGCCACCCAAGGCATTCCACCTGAGCCTTTAGATGCCGAGCAAACCGCTGCTTTGGTTGAGTTGTTAAAAAACCCACCTGCCGGTGAGGAAGCCACCTTAGTGGACTTGTTGCGTAACCGCGTACCCGCTGGCGTAGACCAAGCCGCTTATGTAAAAGCCAGCTTCCTGTCAGCAGTGACCACAGGCGATACAACCTCACCTTTAATTAGCCCAGTGGAAGCCACCGAAATTTTAGGCACCATGCTCGGCGGTTACAACATTGAGGCATTAATTTCTTGCCTAGACAATGAAGCCCTTGCGGGGACCGCAGCGACTGCGCTGTCCCATACCTTGCTAATGTTTGACGCCTTTCACGATGTTGACGAAAAAGCCAAAGCAGGCAATAAGTACGCCCAGCAAGTCATGCAATCGTGGGCCGACGGTGAATGGTTTACTTCGCGCCCAGAATTAGCCGAAAAAATCACCCTCACGGTATTTAAAGTCACCGGTGAAACCAATACCGATGATCTGTCTCCAGCACCTGATGCCTTTACTCGCCCAGATATCCCACTACACGCGAACGCCATGTTAAAGATGGAGCGTGACGGCATTGAACCTGATGATCACGGCACCACTGGCCCGCTAAAACAAATTGCAGCTATTAAAGCCAAAGGCCACCCAGTGGTTTATGTTGGTGACGTTGTGGGCACGGGCTCTTCTCGTAAATCAGCCACTAACTCAGTACTTTGGTTCTTCGGTGACGACATTCCATCAGTACCTAACAAACGTGCGGGTGGTTTTTGCTTTGGTTCAAAAATTGCGCCCATCTTCTTTAACACCATGGAAGATGCCGGTGCCCTACCCGTTGAACTCGACGTATCTGGGATGCACATGGGCGATGTGATTGATATCTTCCCCTATGAAGGTGTGGTTCGTAGCCACGACTCCGGTGCCGAACTTAGCCGTTTTGAACTTAAAACCAACGTCATTTTAGACGAAGTACGTGCCGGTGGCCGTATTCCACTAATTATTGGCCGCGGACTTACAGACCGCGCTCGCACCGCCTTAGGCTTAGCCAGCTCAACCCTTTTCCAAGTTCCTGTGCAACCACAAGACACAGGTAAAGGCTTTACCTTAGCTCAAAAGATGGTTGGCAAGGCGTGTGGCACTGCGGGCATCCGTCCGGGCACTTATTGTGAACCCAAGATGACCACCGTAGGCTCTCAAGACACCACTGGCCCAATGACACGAGATGAGCTTAAAGATTTAGCCTGCCTTGGTTTCTCGGCCGACTTAACCATGCAGTCGTTCTGCCATACCGCGGCCTACCCTAAGCCCGTAGACGTTAAAACACACCATACATTGCCAGACTTCATTATGAATCGTGGTGGCGTTTCTTTGCGTCCAGGTGATGGCGTTATTCACTCTTGGCTCAACCGTATGTTATTACCCGACACGGTCGGCACAGGCGGCGACTCTCACACCCGCTTCCCACTGGGTATTTCTTTTCCCGCAGGTTCTGGCTTGGTCGCCTTTGCCGCCGCAACGGGTGTGATGCCATTGGATATGCCTGAGTCAGTATTAGTCCGCTTTAAGGGCAAACGCAACCCAGGCATCACCTTGCGTGACTTGGTACATGCCATTCCTTATTACGGCATCAAACAAGGCTTACTTACGGTTGAAAAGGCCGGAAAAATCAACGCTTTCTCTGGTCGTGTGCTGGAAATCGAAGGCCTTGAAGACCTTTCTGTTGAGCAAGCCTTTGAGCTGTCCGATGCCTCTGCAGAGCGTTCTGCTGCGGGCTGTAGCATTACCCTAAGCGAAGACTCGGTAGCCGAATACTTACGTTCAAACGTAGTGATGTTGAAGTGGATGATCGCCGAAGGTTATGGCGACAAGCGCACCATTGCACGTCGTATCTTAGCCATGGAAGCCTGGTTGGCCGATCCACACCTAATGCGTGCCGATGGCGATGCCGAATACGCTGAAGTGATCGAAATTGATCTGTCTGAAATTAAAGAGCCTATTCTTTGTGCGCCAAACGATCCAGACGATGCGCGCTTATTATCCTCTGTTGCCGGACAACAGATCGACGAAGTATTTATCGGTTCTTGTATGACCAACATTGGCCACTTCCGTGCTGCAGGCAAGTTGCTTGAAGCGGCCGGTGGCGCACTCCCGACCCGTATGTGGATTGCACCACCGACGAAGATGGATGCCGCTCAGCTTACAGAGGAGGGTTACTACAACATTTTTGGTAAAGCCGGCGCACGTATTGAAATGCCAGGTTGTTCATTGTGCATGGGTAACCAAGCACGGGTGGCAGATGAATCAACGGTGGTTTCAACCTCAACACGTAACTTCCCTAACCGTTTAGGCACAGGCGCTAACGTGTTCTTGGCATCTGCCGAACTAGCGGCCGTTGCCGGCGTTAATGGTAAGTTACCTACGCCTGCCGAATATTTTGAATACGCCAGCACCCTAGATACTATGGCCGGTGAAGTATACCGCTACTTAAACTTTGACCAGCTGGCTGATTATACGTCTGCCGCCGACAAGGTGATCCCTACGGTAGAAGTTGCTTAAACCTAGCACTCTGCGGTAGCAAAAAGCCCCTATTTTTTATTAAGTAGGGGCTTTTTTTATGCTTATTTTAGGCACTTTCAAACGGATTGAGCTAGACTTGTGGCTGGCGTCTAATTTTGGATGAATTTATGAAGGTATTGTTAGTCGAAGACTCTATTGCTTCATTACAAGTGACACAAAAGTTTGTTGAGGATGCCGGCCACACGGTGATCACCGCTCGTGATGGGGAACAAGGCATCCAGCAATTTTTAACCTACAGTCCCGACCTAGTGTTGCTAGACGTTAACATGCCCAATATGGACGGCTACCGCTGCGCGCAGCGTATCCGCGAAAATTGCCAGCAAGGTAATCTTTGGATTCCTATCATTTTTTTGAGCGCCGAAATCACCGAAGATGCCATCGTTAAAGGTATCGATTCAGGTGGTGACGATTACCTTCCCAAACCAGTGACGCAACGAGTACTGAGCGCAAAGCTACGTGCCATGTCGCGCATTGCTGACATGCGTAAAGAACTCGAAGCCGCCAGCGCGCGATTAAAGCGGCTGTCTTCTATAGATGGTTTAACTCAGCTTTACAACCGCCGTCACTTTGATGAGGTATTGGAGCTCGAATGGTCCCGCGCCGAGCGCACCCAAGAACCCTTATCTTTAATCCTGTGCGATATCGACCACTTTAAAGCCTTTAACGACAACTATGGTCACATTGCTGGAGATGACGCCTTAGTTAAAACCAGTCAAACTATCATGCATACGTTGCAAAGGCCTACCGACTTGGCCGCACGTTATGGTGGTGAGGAGTTTGCAATCATCTTACCTAGTACGCCAACGGTTGGCGCCATGGTGGTGGCTGAACAAGTACGTAAAGCCATGGACGCCTTAGCCATACCACACGACTACACTGATGCGAGTAATATCGTGTCGATGAGCATTGGTGTGTCCAGTTACTATCCGGGACAGGCCGAAAGCAGCTTTGTTGAATTACTTGATGCTGCAGATCGAGGTTTGTATCGAGCCAAAAAAAATGGCCGCAATCGAATCGAAATGCAGCCACTTTAACACCGTCGACTCGTTTATAACTGAGTTAGCGCCTGAGCCAAATCGGCTTCTATGTCGTCATAGGCTTCTAGCCCAACAGACACTCGAATTAGGTTATCTTTAATGCCGGCAAGGCTTCGAGCTTCTGGTGTCATTTTGCCATGGGTAGTGGTTGCTGGGTGTGTAATGGTCGATTTGGCATCACCAAAATTACCCGTAATGGACATCAGCTGCGTATTATCAATACAACGCCATGCCACGCTTTTATCTCCCACCACTTCAAACGACACCACACCACCAAACCAACGTTGTTGTTGTTGGGCCAAGGCGTGCTGAGCATGACTCGGTAAACCAGTGTAGTAAACCCGCTCGACCTGAGGCTGGGCTTCAAGCCAAGTGGCCAACCGCAGGGCACTTTGGCAATGGGCCTGCATACGTAAGCTAAGGGTTTCTAAGCCGTTTAAAAATACCCATGCGTTAAACGGGCTCATGGTTGTACCGGCGGTGCGCAGAAAAGCAAATACAGGCTCCATTAACGTGTTACTGCCGATGACCACACCCCCTACACAACGACCCTGACCGTCGATATATTTAGTCGCCGAGTGCATGACAATATCAGCGCCCATTGACAATGGGTTTTGTAAGATGGGTGTACAAAAACAATTGTCTACCACTAACAAGGCATCACACGAGTGGGCCAGTAAGGCGAGTTTTTTAATGTCCCCCACTTCACCCAATGGGTTTGATGGCGACTCTAAAAACAACATTTTGGTATTGTCCTGAAGCGCGTCTTTCCAGGCCTTAATATCGGTAGGGCTTACGTAGGTTGTAGTAATACCTAACTTGGCCAACACATTGTCAAATAAGCCAATGATTGAGCCAAAAATACTGCACGAAGAAACGATATGATCGCCCTGTTTTAGGTGCCCCAAAAAGATACTGGTTAAGGCACCCATACCAGAGCTTGCAGCCACGGCGCGCTCGCCACCTTCCATGGCGGCCATACGTTGTTCAAACACCCTCACCGTTGGATTAGTAAAACGCGAATAAATATTGCCCTCTTGCTGCCCGCCAAAACATGCTGCAGCTTCCTCAGCACTGCCATAAACAAAGCTTGAGGTGGCATAGATCGCGTCATTGTGTTCTTGCTCTACTCCAGACATAGTGCCCGCCCTTATGGCCTGAGTGGCCATATCGGCTGTCGCTAAATGCTGGCGCTGGCGCTGCTGCCTAGTTGGAAGATCCTTCATATTACAATTTACTTTGCATATTAGTGGCCGACGAAACGTCATCATCAATAACGTTAACTTTATTCATATTACCATCATTACGTGAGGCTTCTAAAGCATCTAAATACGCAGCGTCCACGTCGCCGGTAATATAATTACCGTCAAATACAGAACAATCAAAATGGGTAATATTACTGCCGCCACCTTGGGTCGAACGAACCAAGTCCTCAAGGTCTTGGTATATCATGCGATCGGCACCAATCACCTCACCCACTTCCTCATCGGTACGTCCGTTGGCAACCAACTCGTCCACCGAAGGCATATCAATGCCGTACACATTAGGGAAACGAACGGCCGGTGCAGCAGAAGCAAAATACACCTTTTTAGCACCCATTTCGCGAGCCATTTCGATGATTTGCATGGAGGTGGTACCGCGAACGATGGAATCGTCCATTAACAGTACGTTTTTGTCCCGAAACTCGAGTTCAATGGGGTTAAGTTTTTGACGCACTGATTTTTGACGCTGGGCTTGGCCCGGCATAATAAACGTACGGCCGATATAACGATTTTTTATATAACCCTCGCGTAACTTAACCCCCAACTTGCTGGCCAACTCTACGGCAGAGGTTCGGCTGGTGTCCGGGATGGGTATGACCACGTCAATGTCATGCTCCGGCCACTCGCGCAAAATTTTGTCGGCCAGGTATTCACCCATTTTCAAACGCGCCTTATACACCGATATGCCATCCATGACAGAGTCTGGACGGGCTAAATACACATATTCAAAAATACACGGTGAATAGGTCGGATTATCTGAGCACTGGCGAGTAAACACCTGGCCTTGTTCAGTAATGTAGATGCACTCGCCAGGTGCTAAATCGCGCACTAAGGTGTAACCCGCCGCGTCTAATGCAACACTTTCGGACGCCACCATGTATTCGGTACCGAGTTCAGACTCTCGCTTACCATAACAAAGTGGACGAATACCAAACGGGTCGCGCATACCGACGATGCCGTTACCGGTAATCATAGCGATCACTGCGTAACCGCCAACACAGCGGCGATGAACCTGCCTCACCGCATAAAAAATATCTTCTTCGCTGGGTACCAATTGACCCAACCGCTGTAGTTCGTGGGCAAACACGTTAAGCAATACTTCTGAGTCTGAGTTGGTATTGATGTGACGCAAATCAGACTTAAATATGCTCTCTGCAATTTCTGACGCATTGGTTAGATTGCCGTTGTGGGCTAAGGCTATACCATAAGGCGAGTTAACATAAAATGGTTGCGCTTCGGCTGCACTTGAACTCCCTGCGGTGGGATAACGTACATGGCCAATGCCCATATTGCCCACCAAACGGCGCATGTGACGCGTTCGAAACACATCCCGTACTAAACCGTTATCCTTGCGTAGAAAAAAGCGTCCATCATGGCAAGTCACCATGCCCGCGGCGTCCTGGCCACGGTGTTGTAAAAATGTCAGGGCATCATAAATTTCCTGATTGACGTAAGACTTGGCTACAATGCCAACAATACCACACATGTCTAACTCCTCAATACAACACTAAAACAGTGTCGGTTGTAACATATCCAGCACGTCGGTTGCGCTGCTGGACACTTTATAAGACCACTCATCAACTAAGATAAAGTGAGGAATAATAAGAGAATTTTGCCACCACTGATCGTTACTTACGGGTGTTAACGATAACAGCGACACAATAACGATGGCCAATAAACCGCCACGAACAATGCCAAATACCATGCCGAACAGCCGGTCAGTACCCGACAAGCCGGTGGCAGACACGAGTCGCGAGAAGACATTATTAACCAATGCGCCTACAACTAAGGTGGCGGCAAATAACACGGCAAAGGCCACGATAATACGAAACTGGGGCTGATCGATCCAATCGACCATAAGGTTGCTCAGTTTGAAAGAAAACAAACGCGCGACAAAAAATGCAGCCACCCAGCTGGCCAAAGACAGAAGTTCTTTAACGAACCCCCGTAACAGACCAAAGACGCTGGAAATGGCAATAATCGCCACCAAAATCCAGTCAAATACATTAAGACTTTCCATATACAACCTAGGTTACACAGCAATCAAATTAGGGTTTATTGACTTCATAGCGAATCACTATGCCTGTCATTTTAAACTGGCTCTTGAGCATTACTTGCAAGGCTTGCGCATCATTGCGGTCCAATTCGGGCCCAACCAATACTTTAAACACGTCGGCCTTAGGTGCTATATGGGTATTAAAGCCGGCTTTTATTAACTTTTCTTTTAGCCTTGTCGCGTTGCCTTCGTTACCAAAACTACCCAATTGAACTAGCCAACCATTCGGCAAGCCTTGGTCATTAAGTAAACTCGTATCGAGGGGCTTAGCAACGGTTTCAACTTGGGCTGTGTCGATGGGTTCAACCACTGTTTCAATGGGGCTTAACTCAATCACGCTGGTGTCGCTTGGGTCCACGGTTTCGATCACTGCCAACTCAATCACCTGCGGCTCTGGCGTAACGGCACTTTTGTTTTGGTATTCTTGCAAGCCTGCACCATCCAACCAAAACGGCAAGATAATAACGGCCAAACTGATTAACACTAAACTGCCTACAATACGATGTTTCACTTGAGCCTCCATTTTGAGTGTCCTTGATTACCCTTCGACCAATGCTAACACGTCACCAACCGTCACAAACGAGCCAAAAACAATGACGCGGTCTACAGGTGCAGCCGCTGCAATAGCGGCAGCAAAGGCTTCGGTTGGGGTGTTAAAGGTATCGAACTGAGCATCGGCCACCGCATTAAGGCTAAGCTGTTGGCCCAACTCACTGCTCAACAACCCGCGCGGGCCCTCACTACTCGACAGCATCCACTGATCAAAACGACCACTTAAGGCTGTAATCACTTGTGGATAGTCTTTGTCGCTTAACATGGCCAATACCGCAATAGTTTTTCCCTCACAGTGCTCTTTAGCCAGTTCAAGAGCCAAGTTTTGCGCTGCTTGTGGGTTATGCGCTACGTCCAAAATAACCTGCTTGCCCTGCCACTCTAGCCGCTGGAACCTACCCATGAGGCGCGCGTTCGCCAAACCTTGCGCAATGTCTTGAGCATCTATTTCGAAACTCAGACTCACCACAGCCTGCACCACCGCTGCCACGTTCATGGGCGGTAGGCTAACGTTAGGCAAGGTCATGGATAAGCCCGCTTTATTAGTCCACTGGTTGGCTACAAGCTCAAAATCCACGCCATTTTGTAAACACTGAGCGCCAATTTCGTGGGCGTAATCGGCCACTGAACTGGGGCAATCTAGAGCGCCAACTATGGCCGGTTTAGCCGTCCTATACACACCTGCTTTTTCGCGGCCGATAAGGTCAATGTTATCGCCCAGCCAATCCACGTGGTCTACCGATATGCTGGTCACAATAGCCACATCCGCATCGATAAGATTGACGGCATCTAAACGGCCACCCAGGCCTATTTCCAAAATCGCAACATCAAGGTTGGCACGTTGCATTAAATCAAATGCGAGTAAGGCATTAAATTCAAAATAAGTAAGTACCGTAGCAACACCTTGGGCATCATAGCGGGCTTGGTTTACACGCTCAAAACTGCCACATAAGTCTGCATCTGAAACCGGCTCGCCAAGTAGCTGAATACGTTCATTAAAGCGCACAAAGTGGGGTGATGTAAGGGTTGCGTAAGTTAAGCCAGCCTGGGCCATAATTGATGCTAAAAAGGCCACGCTGGAGCCTTTACCGTTGGTACCAGCAACCGTAATCACTTGCTTAGCAATCGGCGCGTCGGCTAACAAACGCTTGGCAACAACGCCAATACGTGCCAACCCCATATCAATTTCGTGACTGGGATGTTGTTGTTCTAACCAAGCCAGCCATTCGCTGGCTTGGTTAAAGGCTAACTTGTATGACATCGAAAGTAGGCTTCGCTTATACTGATTTAGGCTTCTGCAACGGGTGCAGGTTGGTGTGTCATGGCACTCAATATGCGGCACACTGTGGCCCGCATTTGATGGCGATTTACAATCATATCAATGGCGCCATGCTCAAGTAAAAATTCACTCTTTTGGAAGCCTTCAGGCAAGGTTTCACGCACCGTTTGCTCGATAACACGAGGACCAGCAAAACCCATTCGTGCACCAGGTTCGGCAATATTCACATCACCCAACATTGCCAAACTGGCGGATACGCCGCCATAGACTGGATCAGTTAAGACTGAAATATAGGGTACACCTTGTTGCTTAAGCTTTTCCAGTGCGGCACTGGTTTTGGCCATTTGAAATAATGAGGTCAAGGCTTCTTGCATACGTGCACCACCCGAAGCAGAGAAACACACAAAGGGTAAGCCCTGCTCCATACTCACTTTGGCTGCTCGTACAAAACGCTCTCCCACCACGGCGCCCATAGAACCACCTAAAAAGTTAAACTCAAACGCCACGGCAACCACATCTATGCCCATTAGCTTGCCTTTCATGGCCACTAGGGCATCTTTTTCTTCTGTGACTTTTTGAGCCGCCGCAAGGCGGTCCTTATACTTCTTAATGTCTTTAAACTTAAGTTTGTCAACGGGTTCTACTTCTGCCGCAATTTCGGTTTGACTATTGGCATCAAGGAACATGGTCAAACGGTCACGAGCGGGTACCCGCATGTGGTGTTCACATTTGGTGCACACTTCCAAATTCTTTTCCAATTCAGGCTTATATAACGCCGCCGCACACTTCGGGCATTTTTTCCAAACACCTTCAGGTACATTACTACGACGGTCTTTAGTGCCTAGATTGGTTAAAATACCTGCAGGTACAATTTTGTCTAACCAGCTACTCATGCTTTCTCCCACCGTGGTTCAGTCACGATCAATGTTTTGTTAGGTCTATACGTCCATGGCCTGACGCATTGCCGTTAATGTTGCTATCACCTGGGCGCAGCCGTTTTCTGGGTCATCTTGGTTGTCGCCCAAGGCATTCACTAAAACACTACCGACTACTACGCCGTCGGCTACTTTTGCTACCTGTGATGCAGATTCGGCATCACGTATACCAAAACCAACGCCTAACGGCAGTTGGGTATGTTGTTTAACGAGCGCCAGTTTTTGCGCTACCGCATCGGTATCAATCTTGGCCGAACCTGTGACGCCCTTTAAGGACACATAATACAGGTAACCACTACCTACTGCGCAGATTTTCTTTACCCGCTCCTCAGTGGTGGTGGGTGCAATAAGAAAGATCGCATCCAGGCCTGCTTGAGCCAGTGATTTGGTAAAATAATGGCCTTCTTCGGGCGGCAAGTCTACCATCAGCACGCCATCTAGTCCGGCGGCTTGGGCCTTAGCCACAAACACCTCATAACCCATACGCTCAACCGTATTGAGGTAACCCATAAGGACTACCGGGGTGGTGTTGTTTTGCTGCCTAAACTCAGCCACCATGGCTAAAATCATGGTTAACGACGTGTTGTGAGCCAACGCGCGTTCACAAGCCAGTTGGATTACCGGGCCGTCTGCCATAGGGTCAGAGAATGGAATGCCTAGCTCTATCACATCGGCGCCAGCGGTCACCATTTGATGCATTAGGCCAACAGTAACGCTTGGATTAGGGTCACCTGCGGTGACGTACGGGATCAAGGCCTGACGACCTTGGGCCTTAAGTGCTGCAAAGCAAGCTGCAATACGACTCATGATCTATTTCCTTAAAATTCGATGCCGTCGATATCAGCGACGGTATGGATGTCTTTATCGCCACGACCCGAGAGGTTAATCACCACCATCTGATCTTTACCCATAGTAGCGGCCAATTTGCAGCCGTGAGCTACGGCATGGCTTGACTCTAGGGCGGGCATAATGCCTTCTAATAGGGTCAATTCACGGAACGAGTGTAGCGCTTCTTCATCAGTTGCGGCTGTGTATTCAGCACGACCGATGTCCTTTAAATAGGAATGTTCTGGACCCACACCGGGGTAATCTAAGCCCGCAGAGATAGAATATGGATCTTGAATTTGGCCGTTTTCATCGCTCATCAGGTAGGTTCGGTTACCGTGTAACACCCCGGGTGTGCCCACCGACAAGGGGGCAGCGTGTTCGCCTGAATCAACCCCATGTCCGCCGGCTTCTACACCGATTAAGCGAACGTCTTTGTCGTCAAGAAACGGGTGGAAAATACCAATGGCATTAGAACCTCCACCGACACAAGCGACCACCGCATCGGGTAATTTACCCGCTTGTTCCAAGCTTTGGCGGCGTGCTTCGCGGCCGATAATGCTTTGAAAGTCGCGCACTAACTTAGGGTACGGATGTGGCCCGGCTGCGGTGCCGATAATGTAATAGGTATTGTCTACGTTGGTGACCCAATCACGCATGGCTTCGTTCATAGCGTCTTTAAGGGTTTTAGTGCCAGAATCAACACCAATCACGGTGGCGCCTAACAATTTCATACGGTACACATTAAGTGCCTGTCGACGAATGTCTTTCACACCCATATAAACCACACACTCCAAACCTAAACGTGCGGCCACAGTGGCACTGGCAACACCATGTTGACCCGCGCCCGTTTCGGCAATGATGCGTGGCTTACCCATGTGTTTAGCTAACAAAGCTTGACCAATGGTGTTGTTAATTTTGTGTGCACCGGTGTGGTTTAGGTCTTCACGCTTTAAGTAAATTTGTGCGCCACCGTACGTTTCTGACAAACGTTTGGCATGGTACAAAGGCGAAGGACGGCCCACGTAGTGCGCCATGTCCAAGTCAAACTCAGCTTGAAACGCAGGACTTTGCCATAGTTGGTCGTAAGTATCACGTAGTTCGTCGAGGGCGGCGAACAGGGTTTCGGATACAAAACGTCCACCGTATTGGCCAAAATGGCCTTCGGCGTCTGGCAATACTGCTGATTCAGTCACTAGAGGTTCCTTATTATTGGTGTTGGGACAAATAGGGTTTAGCATGCTGCATAAAGGCGCTGATTCTAGCACGATCTTTAACACCTTTGTGGCTTTCAACACCTCCGCTGACATCAATTGCCCATGGATTTACTTGATTGATCGCCTGTTGGACGTTGGTCACGTCAATACCGCCGGCTAAGACCACCTCGCTGGCCAAATCAGCAGGAATACGATGCCAATCAAATTGATCGCCGGTACCACCAGGCACACCTTTTTTATAGGCGTCTAATAATAGGCCTTGGGCGCCACTATACCGTGCTCTTTGTTGGTGCAGGTCGATATCACCACGCATGCGCACAGCTTTAATCCACGGCAATTGAAATTGATTACAAAACTCAGGTGACTCGTCGCCATGAAACTGCAATAACGATAACGGCACCACGGACAATACTTGATCGATGTCGGCGGCACTGGCATTGACGAACAAACCGACGCTAGTGATAAAAGGCGGTAACTTTGAGGTGATTTGAATGGCTTCTTGAGGCGTAACAGAACGCGGGCTAGGTTGATAAAACACTAACCCAATTGCATCGGCGCCACAGCGGGCAGCGTGAACCGCATCTTCAGCATGGCGTAAGCCACAAATTTTTACTCTAGGAAGAATCACAGTGAGTCGCTGATTATAAATAGTTGAGTATACGGGCTAATGGTAGCAGATAAGTGACGAGATGTGGGTCAATTTTTCCACTCATCAAGCATTCATCCACGGCGTCAAAAAATGCGGCCCCATCAACTGCTCAGGTAGCCCAAACCGGTCATCGTATTCAGCATTGACGAAATACAAACCGTAAGGTGGCGCCGTGGCGGCACTGGCCCTTCGGTCTTTTGTAGCTAACACCTCTAAGGCCCAGCCTGAAGGTGCATCTCCTGCCCCTACCTTCATCAACAAACCCGCCAAATTACGAATCATATGATGTAAAAAGGCATTGGCTCGCACATCCAAGACAATATAATCACCGGCCTTGATTACCTGGAGATGATGTATGGTGCGAACTGGCGTATTGGCCTGACAAGCGGCTGCCCTAAACGAACTAAAATCATGTTTGCCCACTAAATGGTTTGCCGCTTGTTGCATGGATTCTACGTCCAATGGGCGATAATTCCAACTCACCTCTTTGTCCATTAAAGCCGGGCGCATGGGGTGGTTATAAATCACATAACGGTAGCGCCGTGCCGTCGCGCTAAAGCGGGCATGAAAGTCTACCGACACGGGGTGGGCCCATTGGATGGCAATATCGTCAGGCAAATTCATATTGCCCCCATGAGTCCATGCTCGCAGCGGCCTATTGGCGGAGGTATCAAAATGCACCACTTGGGCGCTAGCATGTACACCCGAGTCAGTACGGCCAGCACACATCACTTTAATGGGCTGATCAGCGACCTTAGTGAGCGCATCCTCAAGCTTTTCCTGCACACTTATGTGGCCATGGGGCTGGCGCTGCCAACCGTGGTAATGGCGACCATTGTAGGACACCCCTAGGGCCACACGATGATGACCCGCCGGCAAAAATTCTGAAGGATCAGGGCTAAACTTGGTGCTCATTTGAGGCGTGAAAAGAGTAAGGTCGCTTGGGCTTGCTGATCTGTATTGCCGAACTTAAGCACTTGATCCAATACCGCTTGGGCGTCGCTAATCTGCCCCATGTCACGATAACTACGGGCCAAATCTAACTTAGTATTCATGTCGTCTTCTGGCGTCAAGTAATCTACCGGCTCATCAGCTGCGATGTGCGGTTGATGACGCTGATTCAGCATCGCCTCTATGTCTTTCGATAGGTGCACTTGATCATCCTCCAACGCGGCTGGTTTAATGCCCTCACTTGACGCCGACTTAGCTTCAGCCTGATCCTGCTCTTGTAACAATTGCTCAATAAAACTGCGCTCAGGCATGCCCTGCATCTGTAAGGCGCTAGTTTTCAAATCGGCTACTTTGGCGCTCGGCTTGCTGTCATAGTCAGCCAGTGGATCTAAGGACAAAGGCTCCTTGTCGACCACAGCAGGCTCTATAGGGTGTGGGGCTGCTGCCCGACCACGGCTAACGAGCCACCAAACAAGGGCTAGAATCAACAACACCGGGATCAATAACAGTGCAATCATCGAGTAGATGCCTTGCAGATCAAAGCCACTGGCCTTTTCGGCCTGAGCCGACTCAGTCGTTTGTTGAGTGTGTATCAAAGTCTGCTGCACCTGTAGCAACTCAGCTTCGGCCTGGTTGAGGCTCTCCTGTGTCGCTTCAAACTTTTGGTCCAAGTTGAGCATATTGTTTTCTAAGCTCGTGCGTTGTTGATTGAGGCCAATCAAGTCCTGTTGTTGGGTTGCAACGCCTTGCGCTAAATTCTTGTTTTCTTGCTGCAACACCTGCCGTGCTTGCTCCGCCGATTGTTTGTCGATTTGCAATTCAGCCAGTTGCGCTTGAAGCTGTTGAGATTGCGAGGTTAACTGCGTCACTTGTTGCTGCTGGGATTTAACTTTCTGTTGAACCTCATCCAGTAGCGCATTGGTAACCTTGAGCACTGGCTGAGGCACAGGCTTAGGCTTAGCCTTGGGTTTAACTAAAATGTCGTATTGGGCCTTAGCCTGACGCGCAGTGAGCGCCACTAACTGTTCATTAGTGGGCAGTTTGAGCTTATGACCGGCCATCAAATGACGAATGTCACCGTCTTTGAACGCGCCAGGATTGGCGTTATAAAACGCCAACAGAGACTGCCAAGGACTGCGGTTATTAGGGGTATTGTTAACAGCAATACGCCACAAAGTCTGGCCCGGACGCACTGTTACAAATTTTGGTTTTACTACTTCAGGTGCAGGTACTGTTGGTTGTGCTATTGGTTCGGAGACTTGTGCTGTAGGTTCAGGTAGTTGCAGCGCAGGCTCGGACACTAACTCGGGCTGCTGCACTACGGGTGTAATACTCGCTAGCGTAGCTTTGGTGACCGTTGCCTCGGCCACAAATTCTGGCAAGACCACCGAGTACTCGGCCAGCAATCGACCACCTAAGTAATCGACTTCAAAAATTAAATCTAATTCAGCTTGCTGAACCGGTTGCGTACCATCAACCTGCAACACAATCTCAGCAGCGTCACTACTCAGCTTAACGGCCAAGGATGAGAACCAAGGGTGATAAACAAGGCCCGCCGCCGCAAACTGAGCAGGACTGGCTATTGTTGCGGTCATCGAGTCAGGTAGTAC
Source organism: Oceanospirillaceae bacterium (assembly GCA_018647765.1). Classification (GTDB taxonomy): domain Bacteria; phylum Pseudomonadota; class Gammaproteobacteria; order Pseudomonadales; family Balneatricaceae; genus Njordibacter. Next base: position 37,573 of record JABGSN010000003.1, read on the forward strand.
GCCTTGCAATTCGACCAACTCAACTTGCAGCTTTAGTGGCTGCAATTGAGTTGAATTGACTTTAATGTTACCCAGCGCGATGGCCTGCGCGTTGCTGCTCAAGAGGAGGCCAACCAAGGCCAAGACACTTAATGCGTGCTGCCATTTCATCGCTTTCATCACCCCTACTACTCCAGCTCAGTTACGCCTCTAGCAAAATTCGCAACATACGTCGCAACGGCTCAGCCGCACCCCAAAGCAATTGGTCACCTACGGTAAAGGCAGACAAATACTCAGGGCCCATGTTGAGCTTACGTAACCGACCCACCGGTACGGTCATAGTACCAGTGATTTTGGCGGGCGTGAGTTCAGACATCGTCAGATCACGGTCGTTAGGAATCACTTTAACCCAGTCATTGGCCTTAGCCAACATGTCTTCGATCTCGTCCATGGGCACGTTTTGCTTCATCTTAATGGTTAACGCTTGGCTGTGGCAACGCATAGCGCCTACTCGAACACATAACCCATCTACTGGAATAATGTCATTAGTACGGCCTAAAATTTTGTTGGTTTCTGCCTGCGCCTTCCACTCTTCACGGCTTTGGCCGTTGGGGAGCTGAGAATCAATCCAAGGGATCAAGCTACCCGCTAAGGGTGCACCAAACTGACTGGCATCGTTTTCGTTGGCGTTAATTGCACGGGACACTTTACGGTCAATCTCTAATATCGCAGACGCAGGATTGGCTAACTCTCCAGACACACTTTGGTTGATGTAACCCATTTGGTTAAGCAACTCACGCATGTGACGAGCACCACCACCTGAGGCCGATTGGTAAGTCATGGCCGACATCCACTCGATCTGGTCGGCAGCAAATAAACCGCCCAAAGCCAACATCATCAGGCTGACTGTGCAATTACCGCCAATAAAGTCGGTTTTACCTTGGGCTAATGCTTGGTCAATAACGCCACGGTTGACGGGGTCTAGAATAATCACGCTGTCGTCTTGCATGCGCAAGCTAGACGCGGCGTCTATCCAATAGCCTTTCCAACCGGCGCTGCGTAACGGTGCAAATATACGGTCGGTATAATCGCCACCTTGACAAGAAATAATAATATCCATGGTTTTAAGCACATCGATATCATGAGCATCTTGCAATACCGGGGCGTCAACACCAAAATCTGGTGCCGCTTGACCGGCTTGAGAGGTGGTGAAAAAGACGGGCTCAATCAGCTGCAAATCCTTCTCTTCTTGCATTCGCTGCATCAACACAGAACCAACCATGCCACGCCAACCTACCAGTCCTACACGCTTCATCTTTAAACCTTTTTACTTTGAGACGTTCAATAATACCCGAGGGCACATACTAAATATTTAATAAGCTAATTTTAACTGTTATTGAGCGCAGAAACTACTGCATCACCCATGGTTTTTGTATCCACAGTTTGGCAGCCTTCAGAGGCTATGTCAGCGGTTCGCAACCCTTGATCTAGCACTACACTTACGGCCGCTTCAATGGCATCTGCTGCAGCGCCTTGATTCAAGGTGTAACGTAACATCATGGCAGCAGAAAGAATGGTCGCTAATGGGTTAGCTTTGCCTTGGCCAGCGATGTCGGGTGCAGAGCCATGACAAGGCTCATACATGCCCTTGCCATCCGCATCTAAAGACGCCGAAGGCAGCATACCAATGGAGCCCGTCAGCATGGCGGCGGCATCAGATAAAATATCACCAAACATATTGCCGGTCACCATCACGTCAAACTGTTTGGGCGCCCGTACAAGTTGCATTGCTGCATTGTCTACGTACATATGGCTCAGTTCTACATCTGGGTAGTCGCTGGCCATGTCATCCATGATTTCACGCCATAATACAGTCACTTCCAGCACGTTGGCTTTGTCCACCGAACACAACCGCCCACCACGGGCACGTGCGGCTTCAAAAGCCACCTTGCCGATACGGCGAATTTCCGACTCAGCATACACATAGGTGTTGTAGCCTTGACGCTCACCATTATCCAAGACCCGAATACCACGGGGCTGACCAAAGTAGATGCCGCCAGTGAGTTCTCGAACGATAAGGATATCTAACCCCGATACGATTTCGGGTTTTAGGCTAGACGCATCGGCCAATTGTGGGTACAAAATAGCTGGGCGCAAATTGCCAAATAGATTTAAATTTGAGCGCAAACCCAACAAACCCTTTTCTGGGCGTATGGCCATATCCAATGCATCCCACTTAGGGCCGCCTACGGCACCAAGCAGAATTGCATCAGCAGCTTTGGCTGCATCTAAGGTCGCTTCCGGCAGAGGCCCGCCGGTTGCATCTATAGCACTACCACCCACCAATGCGGTACTTATGTTTAAACTTAGCCCAAATTTGGCGTCGACTGCGTGCAATACTTTTTCAGCTTCGACGACGATCTCTGGTCCAATGCCATCACCGGGTAAAACTAATACATTATGTGTCATATTCTTCATCTCTAGATTGGCGCTAATGTGTTAAGTGAACAACCAAGGCGCTTGTTGTTGGCGCTTTTGTTCGTATTTTTTGATGCTGTTAGATTGTTCTAGGGTTAAGCCAATATCGTCCAACCCATTTAATAAACAATGGCGTCTAAAACTATCAATATTAAACTCGATGTCACCCGCACTTGAACCACGAATAACACCCGCTTCAAGATCTACCGTCAATTCAAAGCCTTCTTTGGCTAACGTATCCTCGAACAACTGATCGACTTGCTCGTCCATAAGCGTAATAGGCAAGATGCCATTTTTGAAACAGTTATTGTAAAAAATATCAGCAAAACTGGGCGCGATGACGCAGGAAATACCAAAATCCAACAGTGCCCATGGCGCGTGCTCGCGACTTGACCCGCAGCCAAAATTATCTCGAGCTAATAGTATTTTAGCACCCTTGTAGCGGGGATAATTAAGCACAAAATCAGGGTTTATAGGCCTTTGACTCGAATCTTGGTCGGGTTGACCTTCGTCAAGGTAACGTAATTCATCAAACAGATTAGGACCAAAGCCTGATCGTTTAATGGATTTTAGAAACTGTTTAGGGATAATCATATCGGTGTCGACATTGGCTCTATCCAAGGGAACTGCGAGGCCGGTCAACTGGGTAAATGCTTGCATGAGTGTCTCCTATGCCTTAAGCGAATGTACGAACATCAACAAAATGGCCCGCGATCGCAGCCGCGGCCGCCATCGCTGGACTGACTAAATGAGTGCGTCCGCCAAAACCTTGGCGCCCTTCAAAGTTACGATTTGAAGTGGATGCACAATGTTCACCGGTGCCTAATTTATCGGCATTCATGGCCAAACACATCGAACAGCCCGGCTCACGCCATTCCAGACCTGCATCAGTAAACACTGTATGCAGGCCTTCGGCTTCGGCCTGCGCCTTAACCAAGCCAGAACCAGGCACAACCAGCGCTTGCTTGAGGCTAGTGGCGACTGATTTACCCTTCACAACGGCCGCTGCAGCGCGTAAATCTTCAATACGGCTATTGGTACAGGAACCAATAAATACGCGATCTAACTGAATATCAGTGATGGCTTGTTCGGCAGTTAAACCCATGTACTCTAGCGCACGAGTAATACCTGCAGCTTTGACATCGTCTTTTTCTTTGGCGGGGTTAGGCACTTGTGCAAACACCGGCAACACCATCTCTGGTGAAGTACCCCAAGTGACCTGCGGGGCAATGGAAGCGCCATCTAACACCACCACGTGATCAAACTCGGCATCGTCATCGGAATGCAAGTCCTGCCATGCTGCCACAGCGAGCTCCCAATGCTCTCCCTTAGGTGAAAACGGACGCCCTTCAACGTAATCAATAGTGGTTTGATCAACCGCCACCATGCCTACTCGAGCACCGGCTTCAATGGCCATGTTGCACACGGTCATACGGCCTTCCATGCTCATCTCTTCAAACACCGCGCCACCAAACTCTATGGCATAACCGGTACCGCCTGCGGTACCAATAACGCCAATGATCGCCAATACAACGTCTTTAGAGGTTACCCCTGCGCCTAACACGCCATCGACCCGCACTAACATATTTTGCGATTTCTTTTGGATAAGGCATTGAGTGGCTAATACGTGCTCCACTTCTGAGGTGCCTATGCCGTGAGCCAATGCACCCATAGCCCCATGCGTTGCCGTATGGGAATCACCACACACCACGGTCATGCCGGGCAGCGTAGCGCCCTGCTCTGGGCCGACAACATGCACTATACCTTGACGTTCATCTTGCATTTTAAATTCGGTAATACCAAATTCATCGCAGTTGTCATCTAAGGTAACCACTTGAATCTTAGACACCGGGTCGGCAATACCGTCGACACCAATAACACGCTCATCGGCAGTAGTCGGTACATTGTGGTCGGGGGTAGCAAGGTTAGTGTCTATACGCCAAGGTTTACGATCAGCAAGGCGCAAGCCCTCAAAGGCTTGTGGGGACGTCACTTCATGAAGCAAGTGTCGATCAATGTAAATAAGGCAACTGCCGTCGTCTTGCTGTTTAACAAGGTGGCTGTCCCATAACTTGTCATAGAGTGTTTTACCGGCCATGCGATGTCCTCAGCTCAGGTTAATGTGGCGCCATTATACCCACACCAATACGATAACTCTAATTCCATTTTATTTTTAATTTGATTCCTTTTGGTTATTAATAAGCCAAGTCATGTATTTTATATCTATCACGCTTTTTTGCATGCGTCATGTTCAGCAAGACATTATTATTGGTAACTTAAAGCAAGTCGCGTATACTGTTCATGCATACAGCAAAAGCAAACAACTGGAGACAATATGGCCATCCGCACGGTCCACCAAGTTATCGGTAAAAATGAGCAAGTCATTGGAGAATATATGGACCTTAAATTAGCCAAAGAAATGGATAATCGCACGGATGTGCTTTATTACCTGGCCGATTTAATGGCAGACCAAGGAGTTGATGAGCAGTTAGCCGAACACATTGCAGAGCAGATATTAAACGACCAGCAACGCAGTGAGATACTCAATCGCTTAAAAAGCGTGAAAGATTTGCCCACCCGCTCAACAGCAATAACTGCAGACGAAGAATAACCTAACCACCAACTTATTTAAAATTTCATTCCATTTGGTTATATATGGGCGTACTCTTGGGGCTATGGATAGCATTGCACTCAAAGCCTTTTTAGTCGTAGCCGAACACAAGTCGTTTTCACGGGCCGCAGAACAGCTGTATCTTACACAACCGGCAGTGAGCAAACGTATCGTTAAGCTCGAAGAGCAGCTGAACACCCGACTGTTTGACCGTATTGGCCGCACGGTGTCTCTTACTGTGGCCGGCCAACACCTACTACCCAAAGCAAAAGCCATATTGCAGGCTATGGATGACACCGCCGGCGAGTTAACCAATTTGTCGGGGCGTGTAGGTGGCCAATTACGCATTGCGACCAGCCACCATATTAGTTTGCACCGTTTACCCGAACCTCTGCGTAAATTTATCGCCCTCTACCCTCAGGTCGAGCTAGACATTCAGTTTGCCGAGTCGGAGGTTATTTATGATGGTTTGCTCCATGGCCGCTGGCAGCTTGGTATTATCACGCTTAACCCCGAACCTCACCCACAAATTGAGCAGCAGGTAATTTGGCAGGATCAAATGCAGTTTGTAGCGGCACCAGACCACCCTTTGAGCCAACATGGGCCAGTTGAATTATCACAATTAAGCAGCTATCCAGCGCTCCTCAGTAAAAGCAACACCTTTACCCGCGGCATTGTTGAACAAGACTTTGCCACCCAAGGTCTAGGGCTCAAAGTCGCTATGTCCACTAACAATCTAGATACTATTCGTATGATGGTGAGTATCGGTATGGGTTGGAGTATTCTGCCGCAAACATTAATCAACCACGACCTTAAAGTGATTGCCAGCCAATCGAAACCTATTATTAGACAATTGGGTTGCGTTTGGCACCAGCAGCGTAGCTTGTCCAACGCCGCCAAAGCATTAATGGAAATATTACAAGCAGGGTGAAATTCTGGGTTAAATATGTCCCTAAATCAGACTCATTTTATTTGCCTGGTAAAATGACTACTGGGTCATTTTTTTATTCCCAATCGGCCAAAGCTGGTTTAGAATGCGACCTAATTCTATTGGCTTAAATAGTCTTTTGGTCGTCGTTTTTTACAATGTAATTTGAGTTAGTTAAAGAGACCTATATGTCCGATAAAAAACCTATTCGCTACGCATTTTTGCAAATCCCTAACTACTCAATGGTAACATTTTCATCTGCCGTAGCTAGCCTTCGTGGTGCTAACTACATTAGCAAACAAGACCTATACGAATGGGAAGTTGTATCCATGGACGGCGTTCCTGTTAAAGCCAGTGTAGGCTTTGAAGTGACCCCCACTATCCATGTAAACGACCTTAACCTTAACGACCTCGAGGCACTAATCGTCTGTGGTGGCACCTACATCGACCGTGCCTATGAAAAAGGCACCCTCGCCTTTCTTCGTAAGGTGGCTAACGCCAAAGTCGCCATAGGCTCAACCTGTACTGGCAGCTATTTATTGGCCTCTGCAGGCCTACTCGACGGGTACAAGTCCACCATCCATTGGGAAAACTTGGCCAGCATGCGCGAAGAGTTCCCTAATGTATTAATGTCTTCTAACCTATTTGCCATCGATCGTGATCGTTTTACCTGTTCTGGCGGCAACTCGTCGTTAGACATGATGTTGCAGTTTGTGAGCAGCCATCATGGACCGGAACTGGCGGCCGCGGTGTCTGAAATGTTTATTATGGAACGCATCCGCGACCATCACGACACGCAGCGTATTCCATTACGCTTACATTTAGGCAACAGCCAGCCCAAGCTTATTGAAGCGGTGGCGTTGATGGAAGCCAATCTTGAAGAAACCATTAGTTTGGATGACTTAGCCCAGTATGTTGGTGTGTCACGCCGTCAGCTAGAGCGCTTATTCCAGAAACACCTCAAGTGCGTGCCATCACGCTATTACTTGGAACTGCGCCTTAACCGAGCGCGCCAACTGCTGCTGCAAACCAACTTGTCCATCATTGATGTATCACTGGCCTGCGGCTTTGTGTCGGCACCCCACTTTTCTAAATGTTATCGCGACTTCTTTGGCATTCCACCACGCGAAGAACGGCGTCGTTTTTCACCCGGTCAAAGCGTTAAGGTTGCTGCGGAATCCGCCGTCGAGGAGCCCGAATCTGACGAGTTACATTAAACCCGAACGTGACTCGTCGTATTGAACCAACTCGATACTAAGCCCCTAGAATGGCCATGGCCAACTCGCTACCAGGGATTTCTAGGGCGGCAAGCCAGACGATCATACCAATCAGTGCCGCTGCCGTGAGCAGGTACCAAACCAAACTAAATACAATGCCATAGGTGTCGAGTTTGTGTTTAGGGTCGTAATCAAAACTGCGCCAATCAGATAACAAATCAACCAAGCCCATAATGCCAAAAAAGCCGATTAGCGCAAAGCCATGAGTAAAGCAGTAGAGGATAAGCAAGGCGGATATAACCACTAAACCCACGTAGATAAATCGGCTGCGGCCTGAATAAACCAATGCTTTAACCACTCGCCCGCCATCAAGCGGCAACACTGGCAGCAAGTTGACCAAGTTGAGCAGCGCGCTCACGGAGGCCACCAAACCCACAAAGTGGCTTTCGGTTACACTGTAAGCCACAAAAAATGCCAATGTCATAACTAAGCCAAACACCGGCCCCATCATGGCAATATACAGGTCCTGCCAATGGGTTTTAGGCTGCTCGCCTACGGCAATGCCACCCACAAAAGGGATGATATAAATGCCTTTAGTGGGAATACCAAAATGTTTCATAGCGCGAATATGGCCGTATTCGTGGAACATTAATGCCGCCAGCAAGGTCGCAGCAAATTCAAAACTCAGCAGGATAGTCCAGCCCGATAGAGCCATACCTATCAGGGCCACCTTAACCACTTTAATACTTTTGAATAGCTTAAGGCCAATGCCCATCATAACCGCTAAGCGGGCCCTTCCTTTGGGTGCTGGCACTTGTTGATTCATGGTATTGATCCTTGGGACTTAATTGCGACGGCGACGACGTTTCTTTTCGCCAGTTTCCGTTTCTGCTTTAACTTCTTTAATGGGCGGCAAAGTCACTACTTTTTTCAACTCTGGAAAGGCATCAACTTTGTTAGGGAACGCCATGGCATCAATAAATAACTGCTGAAAATCAGGTTCAACTGCAGTTTCTATTTTCTCTACACCACGCACTACTTGCTCAATTTCTGCCCGCGACTCTTGATTGAGTAGGGCGATACGCGCGCCAGTACCTGCGGCATTGCCTGCCGAGGACACCTCATCGATGGCACAATCTGGGATTAAGCCCAATACCATGGCGTACTTGACATCAATGTGACTACCAAAAGCACCAGCAAAACGTATACGATCGACCTTCTCAACTTGCTGGTATTGCATTAACAACTTAACGCCAGCGTACAAGGCGGCTTTAGCCAGCTGAATAGCACGGATGTCATTTTGCATAATCTTAACCGCGCCGCGGCTTTCTGTAGCAGGCATAATTTCGTAAGAAAAAGTACGCCCGTCTGGCTGAATACGAGGGTTAACGTCGGCCATGGCACCATCCACTACACCGTCTTGGTTAATGACCCCAGAAAGATACATTTCTGCCACCACCTCAATGATGCCAGAACCACAGATACCGGTAATGCCCGATTTTTCGGTCGCTTCATCAAAACCCGCTTGATCCGACCATAATTCACAGCCAATCACCTGAAAACGCGGTTCTAGAGTAACGGGGTCTATACGGACACGTTCTATAGCACCGGCTGCAGCACGCTGGCCAGAGCTAATTTGGGCGCCCTCAAAGGCAGGCCCGGTGGGACTTGAGCAAGCCACTAAGCGATGACGGTTGCCTAAGACGATCTCGGCATTAGTGCCTACGTCGACCAACAAGGTCATTTCGTCATGATTATAGGGTTCTTCTGCCAATACCATACCTGCCGTATCAGCACCCACATGACCCGCAATACAGGGCAATAAATAGGCCCGCGCTTGGGGATTTAGCGCAATATCTAGGTCGCCGGCTAAAGTATTGACAGACATGTCTGTGGCCAAAGCAAACGGCGCACCACCAAGCTCTACCGGGTTAATACCCAATAATAAGTGGTGCATAATGGGGTTAGCCACAAAGGTGATTTCTAATATATCGCTGGTTTCACATTGCACTTGTTTAACTAAGTCTTTAACCAGACCATTGAGGGCTTCGCGCACCACACGGGTCATGTCGACTTCACCACCCGGATTCATCATGACGTAAGACACTCGACTCATGAGGTCTTCACCAAAACGAATTTGTGGGTTCATCACCCCGGCACTGGCCACCACTTCGCCACTAGACAAATTACACAAGTGTGCGGCAATAGTGGTGGACCCAACGTCTACTGCAACACCAAACACGCTTTCTTTGAGACCGGGCCAAATGGCTACAATTTGCTCGCCCTGACGCACAGCAACCGTTACCGCCCACTTGCCTTCACGTAATATGGGTTGGATAGTCGCCAACAGCGCTACATCGTAACTTAGATCAAGCAATTGCCAGTCGGCTTCTAGGGCATTTAACAAGCGACGCAGATCGCCCGATGGGTCGTGCATGTCAGGCTCTTGTACTTCTACATAATACAAGCGCACCAACGGATTGATGTCGATGTCGTGGTGTTCGGCATCCTTACGAACCATTTGATGATGCACCTGACTCTCTGCGGGCACATCGACTACGATGTCATTCAACACCTTGGTATGGCAACTCAGACGCCGTCCCGGCTTCAGCTCCCGACGTTCGGCAAACTTAAGCTCGGGTGCGGTAATGGGTTCTAAACTACCCTTGCCAGAGGTAATACCAAACTTGGCAAATTCACCTTCACTAACCAATATTTGACAGCGACCACAAATGCCACGGGCACCACACACCGAATCGATATCCACATTGAGGTAACGTGCCGCTTGTAACAACGGCGTGCCCACTGGGAAACGACCACGTTTACCGGAAGGCGTAAAGACGACTAAAGCATCATTTGTTTCTGTTTGACTCATGCTGGGCTCTCAACAAGTTTGGTGTGCAATAACCACACACTTTGAATGTCTAATTGTTAACGAAAAAAGGAGCCACAAGGCCCCTTTTTATATAGTTTTGTTCATCGCAACTTATGCGCTACGACGACGGCCGCCAGTTCGGCCACCACGTCCAGTGGCAGCGGCTGGGTCACGGTACGCTTTAATCCAGTTTTTACATTCTGGATCGTGGCCCATCATTAGGTTACCACCACGCACACCGAGCATCACTTCATCGTGCATTGGGTTGATGATAGCAGAGGTCATACCAGAGGCAATAGCACAGGCGATAAAGGCACAGTTTACGCCATTACGGTTAGGTAAACCAAAACTAAAGTTAGAGGCACCACAGGTGGTGTTCACTTTAAGCTCGGTACGCAAACGGTGTACAAACTCCATGACTTGACGACCAGAGGTGTTAATCGCGCCTACTGGCATAACCAGTGGGTCTACCACTACGTCTGACGCTGGAATACCGTAATCGGCAGCCCGTTCTACAATTTTCTTAGCCACATCAAAGCGCACGTTAATGTCTTGTGAGATACCAGTTTCGTCGTTAGAAATGGCAACCACGGCAGCGCCATACTTCTTAACTAATGGCAACACACGGTCTAGCGACTCGTCTTCGCCGGTCACGGAATTCAAAAGCGCTTTACCTTTGTATACAGCAAGGCCCGCTTCCAGTGCTTCAATGATGGATGAATCGATACATAAAGGCACATCCACTAAGTTTTGTACCAACTGAATGGTTTTGGCCAAGATTGCCGGCTCATCAGCAAGTGGGATGCCTGCATTGATGTCCAAAATAGTCGCACCCGCTGCAACCTGTGCTAATGCATCCGCCTCTACGCGACTAAAGTCGCCATTCTTCATTTCTTCGGCTAACAACTTACGGCCGGTAGGGTTTATGCGCTCGCCGATAACGGCAAATGGGCGGTCAAAGCCAATCACAACTTCTTGAGTAGCGGAGCTGATGATAGTATCAGTCATGGGTGTTTCCTGCTTTAAGGTCTAATAAAGGCTAGTTGCCTAGCCCAAAACATAAAATGTGGGTTTACTTACGGCTTAACGGTAAAACCTTTGCCGCTCAACTCAAACTCGCCATCTTGTACTTGATACATCCATGCAGCGGACTTTTTTAAGCCGCCCAATGGATACAGGTGACACTGATGGATCAAACAATCTGGGTCGTTATTCATGCCGGTAACCAAGTCACGTATAAGTTGACTTGGCTCCGATGAAGGGGCGTTAACATATTTACCTAAGAACGAGTCTTTAAGGCCTAACTTTACCATATTCATTGGACTGCGCGTTAAGAAGCGTACTGATGCACCCACACCACAGTGGGCCGCGTGGCGCATCAGCGTCTTAATGGTGGCAAGGCCTGGCACACCAATATGTATCGGTAGCTCGTTGCCCGCGGCACGAATATCCCGCTCCCAAGCAAAGATAGGTTCTGCTTCAAACACAAACTGGGTCGCCAAATATAGGCTCATGTCGGTTTGTTTGGCGAAGTCGTTCTTTTCTTTAATGGCTAGCGCACAGTCAGCAGGGCTAATGTCTGGGCTGCCTTCTGGGTGTCCCGCTAAGCCCATTTTCAAAATCCCGTACTTTTCAAACAGGCCTGTTTGAAGCACTTCCATGGAAGACCCAAAGTCGCCCACGGGTGTAGTAACACCGCCACCAATTAACAACCCTTCCGTGACTCCGGTTTCGCCTTGTAGCGACGCCAAGTTTTCTTCTAAGAACTTAGCAGAGGGGATCGACCGTGCAGCAAAGTGCGGCACCGGATTAAACCCTTCATCTTTGAGACGACGCACAGTAGCCACTGTGTCTGCAAAGTCTGAACCTGGCAAAAAAGTAACGTACACGGTACAACCCGGACGCAACAGCCCGCTAAAGTCAGCCACTTTAGCAGCGCCGCCTGGCGTTACCTCTACAGTAGTTTTTTGTATCAAGTCGATAATGGCTTGTTTTTCTGCAACGGCATTTAGTGCCATGGGTACATCTCCAAAAAAAGAATATTGCGCTGGTTTTGCAAGCAATGACTCAGCTATTTGTCAGCAATGCCGCCAGCAGCAACTAATACCGCTAAACGTTCATCTGTGTAGTCTGCATGTATTTGGGCAACCGTGGCATCCAGCACCGCTTCCAAGTCATCGCCACAACTTGTGGTATCACGACGCCATTCCGACAAGTACCCATCACTGCCGTAAAGGCCCGCTCTCATAGCCGCTTTATCTACGGCTTTTTCAAACCGTTCTTCAAGCGGGCGCTTAGCGCTTTTACGGCCTTGTTTAACGATTACTTGGGCGGGAATGTCACGCCACATGACAATGATTAAGTTGGCCATTTAATTACCTGCTCTGTATAATTGCTATAGTGCGTACTCAGTTCTTGGGCCATTTGGCCATAACCTGTTTCAACACGCTCATATTCCAAACCTAGCTTATCAGCCGCCGCCTCAGCAAAATGATCTAGCTGTCGGGTGGGGTCCTGCACTAGGTATACCAGCTTTTTATAGTGCGCAAACATCAACTCAATGAGTTTAGGGTGTTTGTTCAAGCCCATACCTTCCATGATGAGTTGTTCAAAATGCTTGGCCAAGTAATCAGTCAGATAAAACGTACCCAACTCCTGCTCCACCATGGCGGCAAAATTATCGCTACCACTAAAAAATTCGTAACAGTGGGCGCCAGACAAACGTTGAATACCGTACTGATCGAGTACTTTGTCCAATCGCCCGCCAGTGCCACAATCCCCAAATGCTGCAAACACATGATCGTAGTCTGCTGCATATGCCTGCAAGCGCTTTTCAACGGCCGCAGGAATCTGATCCGGCCGATTATGCAACTCGGCAGGAATTTGGGTGACTTTTAAATGTTGCAAGCCGTTACTCTTAGCGACCGCCATGACTTCACGAGCAATGGCACCGCAGGTAATAATGAGCAGGCTGGCTGGTTGCATGGGTTACCCCACCAAATCCTTAGGCTGCGCGTTTTTCATCGATCAACTTCTTCGCTGTTTCTACGGCTACGGCTGCATCACGACAATAAGCGTCGGCACCAACGGCTTCACCAAACTCTTCGTTCAGTGGCGCGCCGCCAACTAAAACTAAGAAATCATCACGGATGCCCTGCTCTTTTAGTGTGTCGATAACGACTTTCATATAAGGCATGGTGGTGGTTAATAGCGCAGACATGCCCAAGATGTCTGGCTTGTGCTCTTCTAGCGCTTCGAGGTATTTTTCTACCGGGCAGTTAATGCCAATGTCGATCACCTCAAAGCCGGCGCCTTCCCACATCATGGCCACTAGGTTTTTGCCAATGTCGTGAATGTCGCCTTTAACAGTACCGATCACCGCCTTACCTACGGGCTCTGCACCGGTTTCGGCCAACAACGGACGTAAAATCGCCATACCTGCTTTCATTGCATTAGCGGCCATCAACACTTCTGGCACAAACAAAATACCATCACGAAAGTCAACGCCTACAATGGTCATGCCCGCTACCAAAGCGTCGTTAAGCACTCGACTAGGCGACCAACCACGACTCAGTAATATGTTAGTACCTTCGGCAATTTCTTCTTCCATACCGTCATAAAGATCATCGTGCATTTGCTCACTAAGCTCTTCATCATTAAGGCTATTGAGGTCGAGGTCTTCTTCGTACTGATCATCGGACATTAGGTACCACTCCTGCAGGAAAATAACAGCCTCATATTGACGATTCAATACATGGCGCTGTAATGGTCGCTAGATTATCTAGGATGACCTTTTTGAGCTAACTCGACTACGACAAAGCATTATCGAAACGCGACCCATGTCGAATCTGTGATCCGTTTGGGAAGACGGGATGATAGCACGACCAAACCCTTGTGTTACTTGAGTATTATCCATGGCGCCTGAATCAAATTCAGGTAAATAATTTACCCAAAAGACCCCTCAGACTCCTAATCTGGCGCATACACGCTAACAAGCGTATAAAAATTAAGCTAAAATGCACCTCGAATTTGTCAGTCCGCAGTTGACTAAATGTCAAAGCGGCTGTTTTTACCCACCAACATGAGTTATCCAATCATGGCACATCTTATTGACGGCAAGCAGTTCGCTGCTAAATTACGTGAAAAAATGACCGGTCAAATCGCTTCTATAAAAGCAGACCACAATATCGTTCCAGGCCTGGCGGTTGTGCTAGTGGGCGAAGACCCAGCCAGCCAAGTGTACGTGCGCAGCAAGGGCAAACAAGCCAAAGAGTGTGGTATCACCTCTATTGAGCACAAGCTAGAAGACACGACTAGTGAAGCATTCTTGCTTAACCTTATCAACGACATGAATAACGACCCTGCCATCAACGGCATTTTAGTTCAATTACCGTTACCCAAGCACATCGACTCAGCTAAGGTATTAGAAGCCATTGACCCAGCTAAAGATGTAGACGGGTTTCACCCCATTAACGTCGGCATGTTATCCACTGGCGGCGAAGGCATGATCCCCTGCACCCCCTTAGGCAGCCTAATGATGCTACAAGACTACCATGGTGACCTTACGGGCATGAACGCCGTAGTGGTTGGCCGCTCTAACATCGTTGGCAAACCTATGTTCAACTTATTGCTGCAACAAAGCTGCACCGTCACTGTGGCTCACTCGCGCACCAAGAACATTGAAGCCGTAGTGCGTGAAGCTGACATCGTGGTAGCCGCTGTGGGTGTTCCTGAGCTTGTTAAAGGTTCTTGGATCAAGCCAGGCGCTACAGTAATCGACGTGGGCATCAACCGCATTGAAACACCAGAAGGCAAAACCAAGCTAGTAGGCGATGTGCATTTTGAAAGTGCCGAAAAAGTCGCTGGTGCAATTACGCCAGTTCCTGGTGGTGTTGGCCCCATGACCATTGCCTGTTTGTTATACAACACAATGGTTGCTACCTGCCGTCATAACAACGTTGAGCTTCCTTCTGCTTAACTGTTTGAATTGCTTCGCTGCGCTCGCAAAGACGTAGTGACTGTGGATTGCGTCGTTACCTCGCAAGGGCAACAAAGCTGTCATTGCGAGGCGCTTAGCAACGTGGCAATCCACCATAAAAAAGGCCTCTATTGAGGCCTTTTTTATGGACGCTTACGTAGTTTTAGTTAGGCGTATAATTCTCGCCTACAGAACAGGAACAAATACGACTCAAACGATTATAGGAATAACCCGTTTCATCCTGCCACTGGTTAAAACAATCCTGAACCTTACCCACATCACTTTTATTGGTAGGCTGGTCGGCAATGTCCAAGCCCGCACCCTGCAAACACACCACAACGTCATGGGTGAGCATATAGGCATCCATGCCCATAGAACGTAACATGCGCGGCCCACTCATTCCTCCTAACCTGCAACCTTCTAGTTTCAAGTGTCGATAAAGCCCCGCAAGATCGTGTTTTGGCCATTGCTGTAAAAATGCTGCATAGCTTCCGTGTACACGGCTTTGCTCTACGATGTAGTTGGCATTATGAGGCACCGTCATTATCTTTTGTAGGTTACGTACGATGCGCGCATCCCTAGCAAACCCTTCTAACTGCTCAGGGCTCAACAGAACCATTTTTTCAGGATCAAAACCAAAAAATACCGTTTCAAAATCTGGCCATTTGTTATCAACAACACGCCACACAAATCCAGCCTGAAAAACAACCTTAGTCATCATCGACAAAAAACGGTCATCCGCTTGCTCAAGAAAATGCGGCGCAGACAAAGGCTCAGAGATTAAAGCATCAAGGCCTTGTTCACCGTTTTTTCTCGCTAACGCTCGATCGAGAATAGGTTGGAATTTTGGCATGATTTGGGCCTTTAGCATGAATTCAATGGAGAGTATAAACAACTCAACGATGGATTGCTTCGCTACGCTCGCAAAGACCCTCGCCCGTCATTACCAGGCGCGTAGCGCCGCGGTAATCCAACAAACTGCAGGCACAAAAAAGACCCCAACAGAGGCCTTTTTTAGCGCTTAGTATTTGCAGTTTATTTGTCTCTTTTCCGAGTTTATTTATAAACGGGGAAACGTGCACAAAGCTCAGAAACCTTACCACGCACTTCCGTGTTTAGGGCTTCGTCTTCGATGTTGTCCATCACGTCGCACATCCAACCGGTAAGGCTGCGAACTTCTTCGACACCAAAACCACGGGTAGTGATTGCAGGTGTACCAACACGAATACCAGAGGTCACAAACGGCGACTGTGGATCGTTAGGAACCGAGTTCTTGTTGACCGTGATGAAGGCTTTGCCTAAGGCTGCGTCAGCCGCCTTGCCAGTTATGCCTTTGGCGATCAGGTCTACCAACATCAAATGGTTCTCAGTGCCGCCAGAAACGATCTTGTAACCACGAGACTGGAATACTTCTGCCATCACCTTAGCATTGGCACAAACTTGGCCTTGATACTCGGTGAAAGAAGGCTCTAGAGCTTCTTTGAAGGCGACCGCTTTAGCAGCGATAACATGCATCAAAGGACCACCTTGCTGGCCAGGGAATACGGCAGAGTTCAACTTCTTCTCAATGGCTTCGTTGGCCTTAGCAAGAATCAAACCACCACGTGGGCCACGCAGCGTCTTGTGAGTAGTTGTAGTAACAACGTCAGCATATTGCATTGGGTTAGGGTAATGACCTGTAGCGATCAAACCTGCAACGTGAGCCATGTCTACAAATAGGTAGGCGCCAACGCTGTCTGCAATTTCACGGAATCGGGCCCAGTCCATAACTTGTGAGTAGGCAGAAAAACCAGCCACGATCATCTTTGGCTGATGCTCAGTGGCTAAGCGTTGAATTTCATCGTAATCCAAGGTGCCGGCATCGTTCAAGCCGTAACCAATGGCATTGTAGTTTTTGCCAGAAAAGTTAACGTGTGAACCGTGAGTAAGGTGGCCACCATGTGCCAAGCTCATACCCATGATGGTGTCGCCTGGAGAAACTAACGCTTGATAAACCGCAGCGTTAGCTTGTGAACCGGAGTGAGGCTGTACGTTAACGTAGTCTGCGCCAAACAACTTCATAGCACGTTCCATAGCCAACACTTCAACCTTATCTACGTACTCACAACCACCGTAGTAACGCTTATGCGGATAACCTTCGGCGTATTTGTTAGTTAAGCCAGAACCTTGAGCCTGCATTACGCGGGTGCTGGTGTAGTTCTCTGAAGCAATTAACTCAACGTGATCTTCTTGACGCTGCTCTTCTTCTTGAATACCTGACCAAATCTCCGGGTCAAAGTCACTAATACGGTCTGACTTGTTAAACATTACTTACTCCCAAAAAATAAAACCCCAAAACAACGGGGACATATAACGACTAATAGTTAAAAAATTCTACGACCAATGACCTATAGACAACGAACAATGGCCAAACTAAATATATTTTCAATCATGCATGATAGCGGCTACAAATTAGGCCACTTAGTTTGATACGACACTGGGTTGTGTGGCAGCGAATTCTCCGCTTGCTAGTCATTGAATTGTAACAAAGCTCACGTCCAATAGGGGAGATTTACATTATATTTGTTATTTGTTGAATCTATATTTCAACTGTCGTTGTAGTTATTCGTAAGGCAAGACAATCTTGTCGTTAATGTTACCTATAATTAAAGGAAGACCCATGAAAAATCTCAAAAAATCGTTGCAACAACCGCCCTTTCAAGCGTCCTCGCTCTTGGCGTCGCTTTATCTTCAACTGCAGCCATAGCTACAGAAAAAAGAAGTGTTACGGCGTTGCCAAGGCCGGCCACAATGATTGCGCAACCAATACATTCTCCTGTGTAGACCATTCTACTGAAGACAGTCAGAGCGATGCGTTTATCGTACTTCCTGGTGGTGTATGTGAACGTTTAGCCGGCGGCTCTTTAGAATCAATGTAGCTAAATCCCTATGCCCGTTTAGATAACATAACGTTTAAACGGGCACTTTGCTTTTCTCATTTTTTTATCCTACATTGGATAGTTCAACATGGCGTATTCAAACCCACTTTTAGTCGGCACAGGCATCGGCCTGCGACAACCCCACGTTGCCCTTTTTATGGACTCTACTCCAAACATAAATTGGCTCGAAGTTCACAGCGAAAACTACCTTCAAGAAAACAGCAAGCGGCGCTACCAGCTACGCCAAATAAGGCATAACTACGCCATTAGCTGCCATGGTATTGGCCTGTCCCTAGGCTCTGCCGATGGCCTTAACTTAGACCACATAGGGTCATTAAAAGCCCTGTTTGACGATATAGAGCCGACATTGGTGTCAGAGCATTTGAGCTGGAGTTCGGCCGATGGACGTTATTTTAATGACTTATTGCCATTACCCTACACCCAAGAATGCCTCGATCACATGATCAGCCGGGTAAACCAAACTCAGACGTTATTGAACCGCACCATCTTAATAGAAAATCCATCGTCATACTTGGCCTTTAAACAGTCTGAAATGAGCGAACCAGAGCTACTCAATCAACTTAGCCATCATACAGGTTGCGGGTTACTGCTTGATCTAAATAATGTTTTTGTCAGTTGCAGCAACATGAAAACTGACCCCTACGCCTACTTAGCCAACCTAGACTGGAGCCAAGTGGCGGAGATACATTTGGCCGGTCATACGCTAAAAAAACTCCCTCAAGGGCATATTCGCATCGACACTCACAATAAGCCTGTGTGTGATGAGGTGTGGGCCATGGTCAACAACTACCGCGACACACTGGCGCAGATTCCCTGCCTCATTGAATGGGACGCCGACATCCCCAGCCTAGACGTATTACTGGCCGAGGCCACCAAAGCAGACCAGCACTTAGGCCTAGCCTATGCCTAAGCCCATAAACAACCCAATGCGCCTGCCCCACCTGCAGCACCAGTTTGCACAGCAAATGATCGCCCCTAAAGGCGATGGCGATATCAGCACTATAGGCGACTTGTTAGCTGAGTCACACTACTCGCCTAAACAGCTCATCAACATCTATCACAACAATTATGTAATCAGCCTTATACAGCTTTTGGAACAGATATTTCCGGCCACAAAAGCATTAGTGGGTGCCGACTTTTTTGCCCAGTCTAGCCGCCAATTTATACAGCACAAACCGCTAACAGAGCCTCACCTTAATTACTATGGTGGCTCGTTTGTAGGTTTCCTCAAAACCCTAAAAAGCCTTGAAGCAATGCCCTTTGTGGCGCAAATAGCTCAGCTGGAATGGCACCTAGACCGCGTTAGCCATATGTACCATGTACCGCAGTTTGATTTTGAAAAGCTCGCTACAGTGGCGCAACATCAAGTTGTACAGCTTATATTTAAGCTGGCTAAAATCTGCTATTTACAGACATCAGTGATGGGTTTGATAAGTTTACACTTCGATCTTTGCGCCCCACCGACCACAACTGACAATAACGATATTAACGGCCAAAGCGAGCAACCAAACTATCAACAGCATAGCTATATCTAATCATGCAAAATAGCAACGGCGAGTCGGCGTTAATGGGCTTAAGCAAACACCAGTGGGCTTAGCTTAATGGCATAGCCCAAGGACTAACTGTGGCTCAACTGTGCAAAAAAACAGACACCACACTAGCGTCACTAATGGCACAAATTACCGACTGGATTGCCCTTGGTTGTATTGACGACTTTAAGGTTACCCCGCCGTAACACATGAGTTAGGCACCCTTAACCCTTTCAACAACCAACAGAGAATTACCTATGAAAAACCTTATCAATCGCGACCCACTGGCAGTAGAGCAATACATGCCAAGCATACAAAACATGTTCCTACTGGCCTTAAGGTTATGGTTAGCGTGGGTATTTATAAACGCCGGGTTAACGAAGCTTAATAACTGGGACTCTACCCTATTTTTGTTTGAGTATGAGTATCAGGTGCCACTTATTTCGTGGCAGTTTGCGGCATACCTTGGCACTGCTGCAGAAATTATATTGCTAGCATTTGTGGCTATTGGCCTACGGGGACGGCCCATGGCACTGGCACTATTCGGTTTTAATGCGGTTGCCGTAATTTCATACCCTGTTATTTGGGCGGCTGGTTTTTGGGATCACCAGCTGTGGGGATTAATGATGTTAGTCATCATTATATATGGTGCGGGTCGCTGGTCCGTAGACCAGCTTATTTGGCACAAACAATAGCGCTTAACTACCTGACTTAACGATGACCAAAACCATGTCGCGGCTACCCACCACCTTAACTTGAGTGCCCGCCGACAGGTTGTTTTCCGACTCCACCCGCCATAAGGTGTCGCCCACCTGCATTTTGCCCTGACCACCCGTCATTTCGTGGGTTAAGGCAAACTCGCGGCCTATCAATTGCGCTGCTCGATCGTTAAGTTCGGGCTGGTCTGTGGTTTGGTTAAAACTCTTAAATCGATACCAAAACCATACCGAGCAAAGTAAGGCCAATACGGCAAACAAAGAAATTTGCTTCTGCCACGAAAGGTCTGGCCAAATGTAACTAATCAACGCCACTTCCAAAGCGGCCATAACCGCCCCCAAAAGAAACCCAGAAGCGCCCAATGCTTCACCCGCAATCAGTACAATTGCTAAAATAATCCAGTGCCAAAACTGCATGGCTTCAAAAAATTCTATCATGACGTTTTACTACTCATGTCTTTAACAAGGTCACTGATACCTGCCACCGAACCAATCACACTACTGGCTTCCAAAGGAATCATCATCACCTTGTTGTTATCGGATGCCGCTAGTTTACCTAAAGCATCCACATATTTCTGGGCTATAAAATAATTAATGGCGCGGGAATCACCATTTTGAATCGCTTCCGACACCACTTGGGTGGCTTTACCTTCGGCTTCGGCTAAACGTTCGCGGGCTTCGGCTTCACGCTTAGCGGCTTCTAACTGACCTTCGGCCTTGAGGATTTCAGATTGCTTTTGACCTTCCGCCACCTTAATAGCTGCTTCTTTTTCGCCTTCGGCTTCTAGTATTTGAGCACGCTTTTCACGCTCTGCCTTCATTTGACGGGCCATGGCCGTCACTAAGTCCTGTGGCGGCGCAATGTCTTTAATTTCAATACGCGTTACCTTCACACCCCATGGGTCTGTGGCGTCATCCACCTTAGACAACAAACTGCCGTTGATACGTTCGCGGTTAGACAACATTTCATCCAGCTCCATCGAGCCCAGTACCGCACGAATATTAGTCATCACCAAGGCCTGCATCGCGCGCTCGAGGTAATTCACTTCGTAGGCCGCCTTGGCGGCGTCTTGGATCTGAAAGAAACACACGGCATCAGTCATCACTTGAGCGTTATCTGAGGAGATGATTTCTTGTGGTTCTACATCCAACACTTGCTCCATCATGTTGAGTTTTTGACCGATGCTATCGATAAACGGCACCAACAAATGCAAACCAGGTGGTAAGGTACGGGTGTATTTACCAAACCGTTCCACGGTCCAGTTGTGTCCCTGAGGTACCATCCGAATACCTTTAAAGATGATCAAGATGGCAACCATAGTAAAAAACAGCGCCGTTAAACTTTGGCCTAAATCAGCGATTGTCATAAACAAATCCTTGCAGATAAATTTGAAAGGTTAAGCATAGCGCTAGTTTGACAAAAAAGCATGCACTCCTGCCTATTTGTTTGGATCACTGTTTCCTGAGCACGACGCATGTGCGAGAATAGCCGCAACTTGTAGTTTTTCTACAACAGATATTTCTTAAGGAATACCCATGCCCAATAGCTTGTCAATTAGTGCTCACCAAAACAAACTCACCGCTCACTATGCCAAAGGTGCAGCCGAAGCATTAGCAGCCCTGAGCCGTAAACGTTCACGAGTGCACTGCATTACAAGCACGGTAGCGCAAGACATCTCCTCAGACGTGATTTTAGCGGTAGGTGCAGGCTCATGCTTTACTTTGGGCGTGGAAGAAATTACCGAATTAGTTGCCGTAACCAACTCCCTAGTAGTCAACATTGGCACCCTAGATAGCAACCGTAAAGCGGCTATACGCCCAGCCGTTCAGGCCGCCAACGACTATTCTAAACCTTGGATTTTAGACCCTGTTTCTGTGCATGCGTCTAAAAAGCGCTGTGCTTATGCGATGGAGCTACTTCAATTTAGACCTCAGGTTATCCGTGCCAATGCTATGGAAATCAAAGCCCTGGCGGGCTCGTCGAGCCCCATGGCCGCCCAAGAACTGGCTCTCCAACAAGGGTGTGTGGTAGCGCAAACAGGCGAAACAGATATCGTCACTAATGGTGTTAAAACCATCATGATTGCTAATGGTCACGAAATGCAAACCCGTATCTCTGCCATGGGCTGCGCCACTACGGCGTTTATGGCGTGTTTTATGGCCGTAGACCACGACGCCTTTGACGCCGCAGTACAAGCACTTTTAACAATGGGTGTAGCAGCAGAACTGGCCGCCAACAAGAGCTTGGGCCCAGGCAGCATGCATATGAACCTACTGGATTCGCTCTACGCCATTAACCAACAAACCCTCACCCGCTACGGCCATGTGTTAGAACTGGAGCGGTCTAAGTAGAATCTGTAGATCAACCCTACGTCGGCACCTAAACAATCAACTAAGGTGAGCAAATGCACCCTTGAGGTTAGCGACTTGAGGACTCTGGGTAAAATCACAACCTGCGGCAATGTGCCCGAGGTGATGGGCCATTTGTTGCTGAGCCCTGTGTTGATCCCCCGCACTTACCGCTGCAAGCAAAAGGCTATGCTCATCCCTAGCGCAGGCATTTCCGCCACCGTGGCTGTACATGGTGATAATGAGGGAGGTTTGGGAAATTAACCCTCGCAATGCGTGCACAAAGGGTTGGTTACGCGCCACGATGGCCAGTTGTAAGTGAAATTCACCAGAACGGCGTAATGCCGTAGCCATATCCCCTTGGTCTATAGCGCTTTGCTCTAGGTTTATCATGTGCTGCAACTTCTCAACATCGCCTGCGGTGCATCGTTCACAGGCCAAGTTAACCACAGCCAACTCTATGGTGTGGCGAGCCAATAAAATCTGTTGTGCCAAGTCTGGGCTTGGTGCGGCCACAAAAGCCCCTCGATTTTTGTGAATTTCCACCACTTGCTCAAGCTGCAAGCGCTGAAGTGCCTGCCTTATCAGCGTGCGGCTTACCCCAAACAACAAGGTAAGTTCTACTTCATTAAGCTTGGTGCCCGGCGCAAGACGCTGTGACAGGATGCCGTCGAACAACTGTCGGTAGGCATCCATGGGCGCATCTTGTTTCACCAACAATTCAGACATGAGCTTTAACTACCGCGGTAGGTGGAGTAACTGTAGGGCGACACCAATAATGGCACATGGTAGTGCTCCCGGGCTTCTGCGATGCCAAAGCGAAGTGTGACATTAGATAAAAATGCCGGTTTAGGCTGAGCCACGTTAGCCTGAGTAAAATAAGCATCGACACCGAATTCAAGCTCGTATATGCCTACGCAGAACGCCTCATCTTGCAACAAAGGCCCATCGCAACGGCCATCGCTATTGGTCAATTGTTGGCTTATTAACTGCCGTTCTCCCGCCTCAATACGGTAAAGCGTTACAGACATATTACTGCCCGGTACACCTTGGGCGGTGTCGAGTACATGTGTTGTTAAAAATCCCATCATCCTGCTCCTTGGTTGCGCTTATTGAGTGTTGGCGCCGTCGGCAATCCAACGACCTAACTGGTCACGCTCGTCTTGAGTCATGCCCGTGCTATTGCCCAATGGCATAATACGGCTCGCTACCGACTGTAAATAAATACGATCTTTATAACGCTTAATCTCGTCGATCGAATCGAACATCAAACCCCCAGGCGCGGTAGAAAACGCCGCATGGGAGGGCGTAGCCGAATGGCAAGACACACAGTGTGCAGCCACAATGGTGTGGGCTTGCTGCGCCGTAACGGGCTCCACAACTGCGGCAGCTTCAGTGGGTTTGGCGGCACTAGAGCCGGGCAACTGTGGCACGGTGACATAGGCCATCACCAATAACGCTAACACAGCCGCGGGCAAGGCCCACAAAAACTGTTGGCTATTGTGACGAGTGTTAAAGTAATGGCGTACCGCCACACTCACGAGGGACAGCCCCAGCAAAATCACCCAGTTCCATTCATGCCCGTAAGTGCTTGGGAAATGGCTACTCACCATGATAAAGATCACCGGTAACGTAAGGTAATTATTGTGCCGCGAACGTAACAAACCGTTTTTAGGTAAGGCTGGATCCGGTGCTGTGCCTGCCTCTATAGCGCCTACTAAGTTTCTCTGAGCAGGCATGATGATAAAGAATACGTTACCAACCATCATGGTACCGATCACTGCCCCTACATGTAGGTATGCGGCACGCCCAGTCATAAACTGGCTAAACCCCCATGCTACCAACACCAAGAACACCATTAAAGCAACGCCTAACAGCAACGGCTGATGACGTAACGCACTCTTACACAAGAGGTCATAAATGTACCAACCCATTATCAAACTACCCAAGCCAATGGCCACTCCTGCAGCAGGAGATACTGGCGAACCAGGCAAAATCAAATAGGTTGCTGCGTTAAGGTAATACACCACACTGAGCAAAAGCACACCAGAAATCCACGAACTGTAGGCCTCCCACTTAAACCAGTGCAAATGTTTTGGCATTGTGGCTGGCGCTAACTTGTACTTTTGTAGGTGATAAATACCACCCCCATGAATAGCCCATAACTCACCGGCCAAATCTTGATTTTTTACTTGGCGGTCTAGGTTATTTTCTAACCAAACAAAATAGAAGGAAGCACCAATCCAGGCGATACCAACGATGACATGCACCCAACGGATGACTAAGTTCAACCATTCTAATAAATGAGCTTCCATAATTATTCTCTGTTCGTGGTTAAATTATTGATCAAGTCTGTCACATCTAGCTGCGCACATTGGCCTTCACTAAACATCACTTCATTGAGATTATTGCCGTCTCCAGCGCGATCAACCACCAAAAAGTCTTGTTGTGGCGCTAAAATCAACAACGGATGATGCCAAACACCAGTACCGTAGTTCACACCCTGTTTGCCGTTAGTCACAAAGGCCTTTAGATCGGCCAGTTGAGGCTCTGGCCCAGCCTTAGCAACCACCACCAAAAATGGCGTATCACTCAAGGGCATAAAGGCTTGGCTACCTAAGGGGTGGCGTTCCATCATGTTAATAGCAATTGGCGTAGGCCTGTTTTTGCTACTGAATATGCTAATAATGGCATCATCGTTAGCCTGGTATGTACTCACCGTGGCTAGCTTGTGGTGGCGCCAGGTAAACCCTTGGTTAATCCCAAACCCGTCACCGGCGTGCGCTTCGATGACATCGCCAAAATCTGCAAAGGCTTGAGCGGTTAAGGCTTCTATAACAAGTGACTGAGCCATTAGGATATTTTACCTTGGGCCCCGACTTGACCTGAGAGCCGCCCCTTAATACGCAAGCGTGATACGCCGCCATCGGGGAATATATTCAACCGCACATGAGTCACAGGTCCAAGGTCAACCACTTCATTGGTGTAGCCGTGGATATGATCCTTGCTTAACTTTTGCGACGGTAAGAGCTCTGACCAGTACAAACTCTGGGCAGCCATTTGTTCATCACTGCCGCCCTCGACAAAGGCCGCTTGAATAGAACATGAGTCGGGGAAATTACCTTTAAAGTGAGCCGTGTCCACTTCAATTTCACTCACGGAACCTGCATGGCCCAAAGCAATAATCACCCAGTCGAAACCGGGAATACGGCGGCGAGCGGTTTCCCAACCATCGCCCATGTTAATGCCACGTCCCGGAGCTAAAATATTGTCCATGGTGCCAAAGTGCTCGTCACTACATAACAAGGCTCGTCCGCCGTTACCCATAGCGGCAAGGTCTACCAAATCGTTGGCTTCCGCCGCCCAATCTTTAACCACTTCGCCATAAATGCGTAAACGTGCCACACCGCCGTCTGGGTACATGTGAAAGCGCACGTGGGTGAATACGTCGTTGCAGTTGATGGCCTGAATGTGGTGGCTATCGCCTTGTAAATTCAACGCCGCCTGTACTTCTTGCCACTGGGTATCATCTGTTGGGTCACCTTCCACCATAAAACACGCTTCTAAAGATACGCTCGGGGCATAGTTGCCGGTAAAAAAACTGGTATCGATATTAAGGCCACGAATACGGCCCGGCAAACCTAAACGCACGGTGCAATGGTCATGCCCTTGTTGACGCTTGCGGCGCGATTCCCAGCCGTCCATCCACTTACCGTTATCGTCATACACACCTTCTTTCCACACAGGGTCATGGTTTTGCAACATGCGGTTCATGTCGGCAAAAAAATCATCTGTGCAATGAATGGCTTTGGCACCTAAACGCGCGTCGGCCAAGTTGGTCATACGCGCATAGGGGTTATGTGGTTGTGCTGGGGTTTGTGTCATTTGGTTATCCTATTAATATATTAGGTTACATATCGGCCATGCGGAAACTGGCGATTTTGTTAATTTCGGTGAGGGCTTGAGCAAATTCTGCTTCAGTGTCGTTATCTATACGGTGTTCAAAAGCGGCTAATATTTGATGCCTATCACTGCCCTTCACGGCTTTAATAAATGGGAAACCAAACTTGGTTTTATACGCCTCATTCAATTGTGTAAAGCGAGAGAATTCAGCCTCAGTACATTCACTAATACCAGCTCCAACCTGTTCAGACGTGGACGCCGCAGTAAGTTCACCACGAATAGCGGCTTTACCCGCTAAGTCTGGGTGGGCACAAATAAGAGCAAGCTGTTGCTCTTTGTGGGCGCCTAACATCACAGTTTGAAATGCAGCCAGAAGCTCAGCAGACTGATCTAAGTCTTTGGAAATGCCACCATCAAACACCCCTTCGGCCACCCAAGGCGAGTGTTCGTATAGGTCTTTAAAGTGCTCAACAAAGGCATTACGTGACATTTGGCTTGGCATACAGCTCGATAACTCTGCCATATTATTCACCTCCATAAGGATGGTGCTGCTGCCAATGTCGAGCAATATCAATGCGGCGAGCACACCAAACATCATCAAACTGGCCAACATATTCTAAGAAACGCTGAATACCTTTAAGCCTTGCTGGGCGGCCCAACAAACGGCAATGCATACCAATAGACAACATTTTAGGAGACGTAGCGCCTTCTTCGTAAAGCACATCAAATGCGTCTTTTAAATATTGAAAAAACTGTTCGCTAGTATGGAACCCCTGTGGCGTAGCAAAACGCATATCGTTGGTGTCCAAGGTATAGGGAATCACCAAGTGTGGATCGCCCTTGCCATTTGAACCACGGTTCCAAAATGGCAGGTCATCACTATAGTCGTCTGAATCGTAAACAAAACCACCCTCTTGAATCACCAAATCACGGGTATTAGGGCTATTACGGCCCGTATACCAACCTAATGGTCGTTCGCCTGTGACTTGGGTCAGGATTTTAATGGCTTCAAGCATGTGCTCACGCTCAAGCTGTGGATCCATGTATTGGTAGTCGATCCAACGCAAACCGTGGCTACAGATTTCGTGGCCACGTGCGTGCATTTCTTGCACCACTTGAGGGTGACGCTGAGCCGCCATGGCAATAGCAAAGATGGTGAGCGGAATATCGTGTTTTTTGAACAAATCCAAAATACGCCAAACACCAGCGCGGCTGCCGTATTCGTAAATGGATTCCATACTGGGATGGCGCACACCCTGATAAGGTTGCACGCCAATAATTTCAGATAAAAATGCTTCAGACTCGCTGTCGCCATGTAACACACAACGCTCGCCGCCTTCTTCGTAATTAAGCACAAAAGACAAAGCCACACGAGCTTTGTTGGGCCATTCTACTTTAGGTGGCTGGCCATTATAGCCAATCAAATCTCTGAGATATGTTTCGGTCATTGTGCCTTTTCCTACATTGTACATAATATTGTATACAATATAATTGAAGCTACCACAAAATGCCAGCAATACGGCACAATAATACACAAGCCAACAAAACCCGCCACCATGCTGATATAATCCTGCACACACTCTTTACCAACATTTGCCTGAGCAACCATGTTATTTTCAAACCTTGGATTATGCGAACCCCTTCTACAAGCAATCGAAGGTTTGGGCTATACGTCTCCTACGCCTATTCAAAAACAAGCTATACCCGCCGTTATTGCAGGTAAAGACCTCATTGCCACCGCGCAAACGGGCACCGGTAAAACCGCCGCTTTTGTACTGCCAATATTAGAAAAGTTTAACCAAGACCGTACATTACGTGGCAAACGTATACGTGCCCTTATCCTCACCCCTACACGGGAATTAGCGGTACAGGTGGCTGCCAATGTTGCAGACTATGGTAAACACCTAAATCTAAGCTCTATGGCGGTGTATGGTGGCGTTGATACAGAACCACAAAAACAACGCCTCATCGAAGGCATCGACATACTGGTAGCCACTCCAGGCCGACTATTAGACTTGGCCCACCAGCGGGCATTACATTTTGACGAACTAGAAGTGCTGGTATTAGACGAAGCCGACAGAATAGTCGACATGGGTTTTGGTAACGAAGTAAATAAGATCATTGACCGCTTACCCAAAACACGTCAAAACCTATTGTTTTCTGCCACCATGAGCGACGATGTACGCGACATTGCCGATGGTTTTTCAGACAGCGACATGAGTCAACCGGCTCTTGAAATTACCGTCTCACCAAAAACCACCACCGCGCCTAATATAGACCAGTGGCTCATCACCGTAGATAAAGACAGAAAATCTGCCCTACTGAGCCACCTCATCAACGATCAACAATGGGACCAAGCCCTCATTTTTATCGAGAAAAAACACGGCGCTGCCAAGTTGGTAGATCAACTGGCAAAACGCGACATAGAAGCAGACGCCATTCATGGTGACAAAAGCCAAGCCAGTCGAGAAAAGATTTTAGCTGACTTTAAATCTGGCAAACTCAAATACCTCGTCGCCACTGGCGTTGCCGCCCGAGGCATAGACATTGGCGAACTTAGCTGCGTGGTAAATTACGACCTGCCATTCAAGCCAGAAGAATACATCCACCGCATTGGCCGCACAGGCCGTGCTGGAGCCTCGGGCGAAGCTATCTCGTTTGTGGCATGGGGCGACTTTAAAAATCTATGTGCCATAGAAAGTCGCTTAAACCACATTATCAAGCGCAAAGAGATTGATGGTTTTCCAGTGCGTAAAATAGTGCCCGTTTCAATTTTGAATTATGTGCGTAAGAGTCAACCACCACAGCCCAAAACCACGCACCGGACTAAAAGCAAACCCTCAAGCCATGCACCAGACAGGAATACAAACAATGGGCCGGCAACGCGACAGAACAAACATATTTGGGGTGGTAATCCCCCCTGAAAATAACGGAGGTCAAAAGTAGAATTTTCTCGTAAACTTTATGAAGGAGATCTACATGAAAAAATCACGTTATTCCGATAGCCAAATATTAGCCATCATCAAACAAGCTGAAAGCGGCGTACCAGTTTCAGAACTGTGCCGAGAACACGGCATGAGTGCCGCATCGTTCTACAAATGGCGGGCCAAATACGGCATATGGATGCTTCGCTCATGGGCCGAATGAAAGAGCTAGAAGACGAAAATCGCAGGCTTTAAAAAATATATGCCGAAGAGCGATTAAAGTCTGAGATTATCCAGGAGGCCATGGCAAAAAAGTGGTAAAGCCATCTCAGCGTAGAGAGATGGCTCGGACTGCCGTTAGGAAATCTTACCTTAGCACTCTTTTTGTTATTAGATATATCACCAAGATAATCTTGTATTTCTTGCATTGTTTTACCAGCAACTTCGGCAGTTTCAACCATGGATTGATCATCATCAACAATGATGTCTGTTATTTTAATATCTACTCAAATAGCCTTAACGCCTCAATAATGGGCCGGAGCACGCAGTGCTGAATCCGGTTGACACACTTGTTACACAGCGCTTATTCCATACCTATGTATTTTGGCTGTGACTGAATACGATCTATCCATTGCATGATTGCTGGATACTCACTTAAATCAAAACCACCTTCATGGGCGACATGGGTATAACCATACAATGAAATATCTGCTGTACTAAGTTTATCACTTGCGAGGTATGGTGTTTGTTGTAATTGCTGTTCCATGACTTGGAGTGCTTTATAACCGCCTTCCTGCTTGGATTCATAATCTGCTTTGCGCTCATCAGGTAAGCCCAGATACTTTGCTATGAATCTCGCCACTGCTATAAATGGTTCATGGCTGTACTGTTCAAAGAACTGCCATTGCTGAATTTTGGAGTATTGATAGGGATCACTTGAAAGAAGTTTTGTGCCTGTTGCTAAGTAGTTCAAAATTGCATTTGACTCAGATATGCAACGCCCATCATTCAATTCTAAAACAGGAATTTTTGCATTTGGGTTTTTCCCTAGAAATTCAGTTGTATGAGTTTCATCTTTGAGAATATCCACATGAACCCACTCATGTTCAATATCAAGTAAAGAAGCAAGTAATTTTATTTTGTAGCAGTTTCCAGATTGGATATCGCCATAGATTTTCACTAAATTCTCCTTTAACCGTGTAACAGTCCATTTATGAGGCCCAAGGCCTCATAATAATTATTAGAGAGCGGCACTACTAACTATTCTTAGATAAACCTTCAACTCCCAACACTTTGAAAAGTATAGGTGTTTATTTTGGAATTTCCATCACGGTTACAAAAAAGAGTGCCCGCCGCTCTTTAATTTTAAAAGAGGGCTATGCTGTAGATTCATACAGGTTGATTGCCACGACCCCTAAAATGACGACCCAGGCCCCCTCAAAAACTGTAGTTCTTGAGGGGTCGAGGCCCTGCCTAACAGTTCATTACGATGTGGGTAACGACCAAATTGGTCGATGATGACCTTGTGCCTCAGTTCAAATTCGTAGTTATTTTCTAGCCCTGGTTGATTAAACAACTGCTCGGCTTGCTCATGTATTAGAGCCGACTCACTGTGCATAAACGGCATGTACAAAAAAGATTTTTGTTGTGGCAACATGCCTGAATCATGCCCTGCAGTTATAGCAGCTTGGGCCAACGCAAGCGCTTGGGCATCGTATGCGAAGGCCTGGGAAGAATTTCTAAATAAGTTGCGCGAAAATTGATCCAAAACAATGACCTCGGCTAACCTGCCTAAAGGTTTGTGGCGCCAGTTTGCTAACTCACCGGCACCCGCGCACTGGTGAATGTAACCAAATCGGCGTTTAAGCATTGTGTCGAACTCCAAGTCTTTAATAAACCAATTCCGCGGCGCGATTTCTGTGTACCAAAACTGCAATATATCGTTGTATGTCATCTAAAGTTTCTCTATTAAACTAACTGCCTGTAACCTAATGCATTGGCCTGCTCGGCTTGGTTGATTATTTCTTGGTACGGAGATAACCCCTCTATCACCTCAACTGGGCCCATCAACAACTGCTGGCGTATTGATTTTAGGGCTGGGTCCAATGCTGCTGCCGCAAGACTGCCCCTCAGTTTGATCAGTGTCGCTGGTGACGTAGCCAAACTGGTAACGTAAGGTAACCCTGGCGCACTTTGTGTGGCCGTTAAAACACGTAAATTGGCTACCGTGGCTGGCGCATGCGTTTGCAATAAGCCATAAGTAACACAATCAACAGCGCAAACATCGGCCTCTCGGCTTGCTACTAGTGCCATGCTCTGCCGGTGTGATCCGGAGTGTACTACCTCAGAAAAAAACCGCTCATTGCCTGCTAGTGGTGCGATAAAGCGCCTTAACGCATGATACCCAGATTGCGAATCGTCGCTGTTTACTGCTAGCCGTGTGTGTTTAAGTTGGCTGATATGGTTTGCGCTATTTGTTTTGTGGACCAATACTAGGCTACAGTAGGTAGGCCCCTTGGTATAGGCGGTTTGGTAGCTTTGGGTAGCTACGTATTGAACCTGATTATGTAGCTCGTGAGTCAGCGGAAAACCACAGGTTTGGCTCAACAACAGAGTAGGGTTACGCCAGTGAGCATAATAGTCCTCTGGTTTAATCAATAGTTTAGGTAGGTCTCCATCGTTCAAGCCTTGGTTTACTAGATGCTGGCGCAGACCCTGCCACCAAGCACTAACCGCCGGCTCCAACTCAGGCATCTGGTACATTGGGTATGCGCAAATTAACGCCACGGCCTATTCTCCCATGTCTCTAAGCAACTTGTGTATCCATTCTTTCAACTCATGAGACTGAACCTCAGCCGCCCGAATCAATCCATCAAAATGGCCCGTTAAGGTTTGTACATGCTCCGAAGTATTAAACACAAAATACATATTTCCAAGGTACACAGCGCAGCGTTTAGTACCAAAAATAGTGTAGGGTGAGGCATAGTTACGACTTTCATTAAATAAATGTAGTCGTAATTTTGGATAAAGCTCATCGGCTACTTGAGCAAACCACGCCAATTGATCACGTCGATCTGCAATACTAAGGGTTTGCCACATGCCTTCACCGTTAGCAAAGCCTTGCAAGCGCTGTACTGACATACAAATTTCAAGATCACTGCCGGGCTGTAGGGCCGCTTGATAACGCTCTTTGGTGGTTTCCATCACCTGCTCTAGGCTAACGTTTTCAAACTGGCCATATTCACAGGCCAACACAGCTTGGGTTTTAACCAGGTCTGGTAAATTAGCCGGCACATATCGAACTTTGCTACCCACCGCCTCTTTATGCCAAAGTTTTAAGCTTCCATCGGACGGGAGAGGCAAGCTAGGGGTCAATTGCAACGATTGGCTTAAAATTTCTGCACCAGAGCGCGCTTCACTGGTTAAGCCAAGCAACCAATCCACACTAATCTGCAGTTTAGATGCAATCGCCATGAGGGTATCGACTCTGGGTAAGCGGTCGTTATCAATGGCCAACAGCTGAGACAAGGTAGATCGGTCTACACCAATGGCTTGAGCTAGGCCTGAGCGTTTGATACTACTACTGGCCATCGCTTGCAAAAGCCTACTGCGAAAAATTTCCACATGAAGTAGTCGTTCTTGACTGTTCATTGCTTACCTCAATTTATAATCTTATATTCACATAAACAACATTTGTTGCATTTACACAACAATTGGTATTGTATGCTCAAAAAGAGTCTATTGTCACATTGTAACCACTAGGCTATCTTGCAAGCCATCAACAATCAAGCCTAAGCCTAATCGCCATGCAGCACCCGCCGGAACCAAAACTTGAACAATTATGGCAACGTCAACACTGGCCCACTTGGGCATTAATGGTGGGCGTTTATGGGGCTTGGATTGCATTAATGAATTACGCCAGTTTACTATCCTGGTGGTTGGTGTCACCCCTTTGCGCCCTACTGCTGTGCCTACACGGGAGCATCCAACACGAACTCATACACGGTCATCCAAGTCCTTGGAAGCGTCTTAACGATGCCTTAGGCTGGCCACCGTTAAGCATGTGGATCCCCTATTTCCAATACCGTGATCACCACCGTCTACACCACCAAACGAGTGTTTTAACCCAACCCGGCTTAGACCCAGAAAGCTATTACCATTGGCCCAGTAACTGGCACTCTATGGGCGGTATAATGCAGACACTATGGTGGCTTAACCACACATTTATAGGCCGCATGATCATTGGGCCATGGCTGGTGATAGGGATTTTTTTACACAGTGAAGTGAAACAGCTTGCTAAGGGCAAACTTTACGACTGGCGCAACTGGGGGTTACACCTTATTTTAGTGAGTGTAATGATGATGTGGCTCCATAGCCAAGAGGTTCTGTGGTGGCAATACCTGGTGTTTTGCGTATGGCCCGGGTTAAGTCTCACCTTAGCCAGATCTTATGCCGAGCACCGGCCCGGCAACAATAACCATGAGCGTTGTGCCATTATTGAGGGTTCTTGGTTTACCCGCGTATTGTTTATGAATGTAAACATACATCAGGTACACCACGAGTTCCCGAAGTTACCATGGTTTATGGTGTATCCACACTGGCAACGCCATCGCCAAGCTATCATCAAGCGTAATGGGGGTTATTATTACAGAGGTTATTGGAGTCTTATAAAACAAACCCTGTGGCGCCAAAAAGACAGCCCAATCTACCCAGAAAAACCGCCTTATTGAGATTAACGAAACCAGCGTAAGTCTGGAGTTTTGATGGCCATCCACCGTTTGTTCGGTCACTACCTCTGCTGCAGTGATTGATCCTTTTATCAGTGCTAGTATAATGGCAACTTAGCTTCTCCACTCGACCTCAGCCATGTCCCTCAGCAAATCCACAGAATTCATAAACGGTGCCAAAGCCACTATTCCGTTAATCATTGGTGCTATTCCTTTTGGCATTATTTTTGGCACTTTGGCAGAACCCAGCGGTCTGTCCATCTGGGGTGCTATGGCCATGTCGTTGTTTGTATTTGCTGGTTCATCTCAGTTTATTGCGGTGGGGTTATTAGCCGCGGGCGTGGGGCCAGCTCTTATCGTAGCCACCACCTTTGTCGTCAACTTACGTCACTTACTCTACGCCACTGCATTGGTGGATAAAGTGAGTCATTTATCTCAGGCTTGGCGAGCCGTATTAGCTTTTGGATTAACCGACGAATCTTTTGCAGCCGTTAACAGTCGGTATTTAGGCCGTTCAGACACGACCCATGCCCACTGGTTCTTTTTAGGCTCGATAATGGCTATGTATAGCAACTGGCAGCTGTGCACTTGGCTGGGTATAGGTTTAGGGGAGCTGTTCCCTGACATGACTCAGTGGGGCTTAGATTTTGCTATGTCGGTGACCTTTTTAGGCATGGTAATCCCCTACCTGCGCAATAAACCCATGTGGTTAGCGGTGATTAGCGCAGCGGCTTTTGCACTAGTGCTACGTGACTTACCACACCAGCTAGGCTTGGTCATCGCTGCCTTATCTGGCATTTGTATCGGCTATGCCAGCCAACAGATAGATATCCGCATTCGAGTCGCAAAGGCAACTGCGGCCGCCACCGAGGAGCGCAAGCGATGAACGAAACCTTAATGATTGTTGGCATGGCGCTAGTCACCTTCCCCGTGCGCTATATTATGTTTGCTCTAGCGGGCCGCATTCGCTTCCCTCTATGGCTCAATCAATCACTCACCTTTGTGCCGCCGGCGGTATTAACCGCTATCATTGCGCCGTTAATCTTAATGCCTAATGGCCAGCTTGATATGAGTTTTGACAATCCCTACTTTTGGGCCGCCTTAGTGGCGGGTGTCGTTGGTTTTTGGCGCCAACATTTGCTTACAACCATTGTCGTCGGCATGGTCAGCTTTGTCATTTTTAAATGGATGATGAATTAATGAACCCCTGCGCATTGTTTACTGGCAGTGAATCAAACCACCTTTGGCTCACAGAATTTGAACGTCAATTCCCACAACTTAACATCCAAGATTGGCAAAACATCGTCGATACACAAACGGTTGAATACGGCATTGTTTGGCAACCTAGCCCAGCTTATTTCCAACGCTTCCCTAACCTAAAGGCGGTGTTTAATTTGGGTGCCGGCGTAGATGCCATACTAAGTAACCCCGCAGTGCCTGAACAGGTGCAAATTATACGTATAGAAGATGGCGGCATGGCACAGCAGATGAACGAGTACTTTAGTTACTTTTTACTGCATTACTACCGCGACATGGACCTGTACCAGCAACAACAAAAGCAAAACCATTGGCAGCCTCATACGGTTAAATCGCCCAACCAGTTTAGAGTAGGCATCTTAGGTTTAGGCCAGCTTGGTAGCCAACTGGCAGAGCATTTGCGGGGTTACGGTTTTGACATTGCCGGTTGGAGCCAGAGTAAAAAGCACCTCGAAGGTGTGACCACTTACACCGGAGATGATCAGCTGAAAAACTTCCTCCAACGTACCAATGCGCTGTGCTGTTTGCTGCCCCTAACCCCTGCAACTCGGGGTATTTTAAATCATCAGCATTTAAGCCAACTACCCCAAGGCGCTGTGGTGATTAATGGCGCCCGTGGCGGGCATCTGGTTGCCACTGACCTCATTGATTTATTAGATTCAGGCCATTTACGTGGTGCCGTGTTAGATGCGTTTGAACAAGAACCGTTAGATCCACAACATGCGTTTTGGCAGCACCCAAATATTTTATTAACACCGCATTGTGCCGCTCAGTCTGAACATCACGTCTGTGCGCAACAAATTGGTAGCAAGCTTAAGGCCATATTATCAAATCAACCTATTACCGGTTTAATCAACCGCAACACGGGCTACTAACCCATGGCAAGTAGCAATCAACGCCTGAATCGACGGTTTTCTGTGGCGCCCATGATCGACGTTACCGACCGGCATTATCGTTTTTTAGCACGCCAACTAAGCCAACACGCCCTGTTGTTCACCGAGATGATCAGCACCGGAGCTATTCTTAACGGTGATCAAGAATACTTATTGAGTTATGCCAATGTAGAACACCCTGTCGTACTACAGTTAGGCGGCTCTAATACTCAAGAGCTAGAACAGTGCGCGCGCATTGGCGCAGACTATGGCTATGACGAAATAAACCTCAACGTGGGTTGCCCGAGCGACAAAGTACAAAACAACATGATTGGTGCCTGCCTTATGGCTCACCCGCAATTGGTGAGCGACTGCATGTCGGCCATGATTGAAACCGTAGACATCCCAGTCACCATTAAGCACCGCATCGGTATTGATGATGTAGACAGTTACGATGTGTTAGCTCACTTCGTCGATCAAGTCAGCCAAAGCGGCTGCGACACCTTTATTGTGCATGCTCGAAACGCCATTTTAAAGGGGCTATCGCCTAAACAAAATCGCGAAATACCACCCTTGCAATATGACAAAGTGTATCGACTAAAGGCAGATTTTCCAGATTTGGAAATTGTTATTAATGGCGGCATTGATAACCTTGATGCCTGCAAACAACACCTGCAGCATGTGGATGGCGTCATGTTGGGCCGCGCCGCTTATCACAACAGCGCCTTGCTCACTCAGGTGGACCAACAACTATTTGCAAGTCATGTGCCTGTAACCGAGCGCAAAACTGCGGCCTTGGCTTACTTTTCTTACATGCAGCAACAACATGAACAAGGAACCTCACTGCATCATATGAGTGGCCATATTATGGGCCTATTTCAGGGAATACCCGGAGCCCGTGCCCTACGCCGCCATATTAGTGATAATATCCATGGTACCCACGCCAACATACAAGTCATGTACGACGCATTGGACTTAGTTGAATTAGCGCCAACCCCTACAATAGAGATTGATAACCCACAATGAATAAACTGCAACAGCTTAAAGCCATGACCACGGTAGTCGCCGACACTGGCGACTTAGAAGCCATTAAGCAATACCAACCACAAGATGCCACCACTAACCCTTCGTTAGTATTAAAAGCGGCTCAAATGCCTGCGTACGCCCACTTATTAACTGAGGCTAAGCAATGGTCGGCGTCTCAAGGCGGCAACAGCCAAGTGCAAATGGACAATACTTGTGATTACCTTGCCGTGGCTATTGGTAAAGAAATCCTCAACGCTGTACCTGGCAGAATTTCTACAGAAGTTGATTCTCGCTTGTCTTTCGACACCGAAGCCACCGTTGCCCGAGCTCTAAAAATCATTAATCTATACCAACAACAAGGTATCGATAAAAGTCGCGTGTTAATTAAGATCGCTTCTACATGGGAAGGCATTCAGGCCGGTAAGCAGCTTGAACTACAAGGCATCAACTGCAACTTAACCTTATTGTTTAGTTTTGCTCAAGCCATTGCCTGCGCTGAAGCGGGGGTTTATCTTATATCACCCTTCGTAGGCCGCATTATGGATTGGTACAAAGCGTCTATGAAGGTGGATGGTTTTGAGCCTGCACAAGACCCTGGTGTTATTTCAGTAAGCAAGATTTTTGATTACTACAAACAACATGGTTACAAGACTGTCGTCATGGGCGCCAGCTTCAGAAACACACAAGAAATTGAACAACTTGCTGGTTGTGACCGTTTGACCATTAGCCCTGCCCTGATGCAGGACTTAGCAGACGACTCAGGAGACCTTGTTCAACAGCTAAATAGCGAGCAGGTGGTTGCAACGCAAGCTAAACTTAGCTTAAACCAAGCTGATTTTAGGTGGATGCACAATGAAGATGCCATGGCCACTGAGAAACTGGCAGAAGGCATTCGTAACTTCACCCGAGATCAGGAAAAGCTGGAAGCCTTGTTA
>JABGSN010000042.1 GCA_018647765.1 Oceanospirillaceae bacterium
CTACTCTCGCAGAGTCCCTTTGGACATGCGCGATCAGTATAACTCTAAGCGTATTGTCGTAAGCCTCCGCACCCGCTCTAGACGAGCAGCCCTAAGAAGCTCCCAACAAATCAGCATCCAGCTAGAAAACCACTGGAGTGCGATCCGCGTACAGCAAATAACCAACAACCTTGCCAAACAAACCAAGACCAAACACCTGTCTATTGATTTTGAGGGATGCGGGTTTGACCTAATAGACGCCCGAGACAACTACCTTAGGCTCAAAGGCCACGAAAAGGACTCAATCTTTCATCGAATCGCTGAGCGCAACGTTGAATACGCTTCAGATGTAATTGGCAACAAGGACTTGTCCGAATACACCAGCACGGACGGGGCCACCTTTAGGGACGCTCTACTTGGCAGAGGTCTGACTGTCAGTTCAGTCAAACGAATCTTCTCTTCCGTCCGGTCAATCGTAAATTTAATGATTAAAGAGCACGGCCTAGTGGCAATCAACCCTTTTGCTGGAACTTACATGCCAGAAGAAACAGCGACTAAGAAACGGACGCCATTCCCTCTAGACTCTATACACCGAATACAAACTCTGTGCCGTCAATATGATGATGACTTGCGCTGGCTTGTAGCGTTGATCAGCGATACAGGCATGAGGCTTGGGGAAGCATGTGGGCTTAAAGTTGCTGATATCATCACCAATACGGAAATACCATGCGTCCACATACGCCCAAATGAATCTCGTCGACTAAAGACCAAGTCCAGCGAACGAACGATACCATTAACTGGCGAGTCTCTTTGGGCAGCAAAGCAGGCAGTTAAATCATCTACAACAGCCTACCTATTCCCTCGATACACTAAGCAAGGAAAGGCAAATGCGAACTCAGCCAGTGCTGCATTAAACAAATGGCTGAAAGGTCATGCGCCAACCGGCTGTGTCATACATTCATTCCGTCACTCGATGCGAGATCGCCTAAGAGCCGTAGAGTGCGCGAAAGATATAGTTGACGAGATTGGCGGTTGGAGCACTTCAAGCATTGGCGAAAGCTACGGAAATGGCTATCCTATAGCTGTCCTACATAAGTGGCTGCGCCAGCGTTCTAGGCCATACCTATTTTCTAACGCCTTAGCACCACCAATATGCGCGGCCACATTAGCGGCCTTGGATATAGTAAAGCAAGATCAAGCCCTACGTCTACGCCTCATCAACAATACACAACGGCTACGCAATGGGCTGGCTAACGCAGGTTTTGAGCTATTAGGCAAAGACCATGCCATTGTGCCTATTTTGTTAGCTGACGCCCAACTAGCGAGTCAATTCGCGCAACAAATGCAAGGCCTTGGTATTCATGTCGTGAGCTTTTCGTTTCCCGTGGTACCACAGGGCCAGGCACGTATTCGCACACAAATGTCTGCCGCCTTAAGCGACCAGCAAATTGATCTGGCGCTAGAGGCATTTATCGCCGTTGGGCGCGATTTAGGAGTGATTGTATGACCGCTACCATGCGCGCCCTTACCAAACAAAAGGCCTCCAGAGGCTTATGGATGGGTGAGGTTATCGTACCCCAATATGGCCATAATGACGTGTTAATTAAAGTCATGCAAACCGCCATTTGTGGCACCGATGTTCATATCTATAATTGGGACCAATGGGCGCAAAAAACCATCCCCATAGGCATGACAATAGGCCATGAGTTTGTCGGCGAAATAGTCGCCATGGGGGATAAAGTCACCAGCTTCGAAATAGGCTTGCGCGTCTCGGGCGAAGGCCACATTACCTGTGGCCATTGTCGCAATTGTCGCGCTGGCAGAAGACACTTGTGTATCCACACTGTGGGCGTTGGAGTGAACCGTAACGGCGCATTTGCCGAATACTTAAGTTTGCCGGCAGAGAACGTATTCCCCGTGGCCGACGAAATAGACAATGACCACGCTGCTATATTTGACCCTTTAGGTAATGCCGCTCACACGGCATTGAGCTTTGATTTAGTGGGTGAAGACGTCTTAATTACCGGCGCTGGACCCATTGGTGTTATGGCAGCTGCCATTGCCCACCATGCCGGTAGCCGCAACGTGGTAGTGACCGACGTTAACCCGTACCGTTTGGCGTTGGCGGAAAAGATGGGAGCAACCCGTGCAGTGGACGTGAGCAACACTCAGCTCACGGACGTAATGCAACAACTCAACATGAAAGAAGGCTTTGATGTGGGGCTCGAAATGTCAGGCGCCATGCCTGCCCTTGAGCAAATGCTATCGACTATGAACCATGGCGGTAAAATTG
Organism: Oceanospirillaceae bacterium; assembly: GCA_018647765.1. GTDB lineage: Bacteria > Pseudomonadota > Gammaproteobacteria > Pseudomonadales > Balneatricaceae > Njordibacter. Next base: position 2,273 of record JABGSN010000042.1, read on the forward strand.
CGATGTTAGGTTTGCCGAGTGATAAAACAGCCATCGACTGGAGCCAAGTCATCTTTAAAGGCCTGACTATTAAAGGCATTTATGGCCGCGAGATGTATGACACTTGGTATAAAATATCATCAATGTTGCAGTCGGGCCTCAACATCGAACCTATTTTAACCCACCGTTTTGCCGCTGCCGATTTTCAACAAGGCTTTGATGTCATGCGATCAGGCAACAGTGGAAAAGTTATTCTCGATTGGTAATCTATTTTTGGTATATGGTATACCGATCTGTCGGTTCTTCGATAGTTGCGAATTTAAAAACCCTTTAGTATGCCCCTGCTTTGTAAAGCGAGGTGCCATTTGGCACTCAACTACCATTTGAGTGATTGAATAATCGGCTCAAATTCTTACGGGCAAATAAAGACTGGGCACAAACCGACTTAGCCACCCAACTGGACGTTTCAAGACAAACCATTATCGCTATAGAAAAGGTAAATTTGACCCCAGTTTACCATTAGCCTTCAAAGCTGCACGCCTATTTAAGCTTACCATTGAGGGAATCTTTAGTCACCATGATTAAGTTACGCAGCGGCCACAGGCAAGTCCTGGCGACCGCCCCATTCACTCCAAGAACCATCGTAAAGTTTAACTTGGTCATCACCACACAAGTGCAGTGCCAACACTAACACGGCGGCAGTCACTCCTGAACCACAGCTGGTAATAACCTCCCCTTGTCCTAGGTAGGGCGCCAAGGTCTTGCGCAACTCATCAAGGGGTAATAAACACTGACTGGCATCTAGCAAGTTGGTAAAAGGCAGGCTGTGTGATCCGGGCATATGGCCGCTACGTAGACCTTTGCGGGCTTCTTGCTCTTGTCCAGTAAAGCGCGCCTCCGAGCGAGCATCCAGCACCAAGGTCTGCGAGTCGGATAGGCCTTGCAATACATAATCCGCGTCCACCACTTGGCTAAGCTTGGCATGGGCATGGAAGCTGCCAGGCGCTGGCTGACTCACACCGACCTGTAAGTCATATCCCGCCGCCAGCCAGGCCGGCAGACCACCGTTGAGCAGGGCAACCTGTGGACAGCCAAATAACCTAAACATCCACCAAACACGAGCAGCAGAAAATAAACCATGGCCGTCGTATATAACAATTTGGTCATCATCGCTAATACCCAAATTGGCGACATAGTCGGCGAATTGCTCGGCGCTGGGCAGCATATGGGGCAAGTCACTCTTAGCCGCACAAACATCGATATCAAAATGTACAGCCCCGGGGATATGGCCGCTGGCGTATTCGAGCTTAGCATCGCGGCCAGAGGCAGGTAGGTACCAAGAAGCATCCACCAGCTTAACTAACGGCTGATGCTGTGCCAGCCAAGCTGGCGTAACCAATGTATCCATGTTACCACTCTCCTCATTCGGCCTGGGGCTAAGCTAAGCCTTTAAACGCTGATTACGGGGATCAAAACTCGGCTTTAAGCTGACCTTAGCGGGATAATCTTGGCCTTCGATACGTACCTTATACTGCCCCTTGGTGAGCCATTGTTTGTCATTAATTCCCTCAGGCAACTGCAATAAGCCCAGCGCCACCGCCGCTTGACTGTGATATGCATAGGCTCCTGAGGTAACAAAGCCAACGGTCTTGCCATTTCTCAACACAGGTTCATTGTGATGCAGCATCGGCAGGCTATCTTCCAGCACCAAATAACACAAATAAGGGCCTTGAGCAGCGTCACGGCGTTGCTCGTACTCCGCCTGGCCTAAAAACGGCGTTGTTTGGTTGGTTTTACACACAAAGCCTAAACTCACCTGATGCGGTGCGTCGGTATAAGACACGTCGTGGCCCCAGTGCAAATAGCCTTTTTCGATGCGTAATGCATTTAACGCTTCGCCGCCTAACAGCCGCACACCCAGCGCTTGGCCTTTATCGAGCAACAGCTGCAGCACATAGTCGGCAAAGTCTGGGGTGACATAAATTTCCCAACCTAATTCCCCCGTAAACGACACCCGTTGTGCCCAGCAAGGCGCATGCCCAAGATAGAAGTGTTGCAAGCTAGCAAACGGAAAGGCCGCATTACTCATATCAATATCGGTAAGGCTCGCCATTAAGGCTCGACTCTTGGGGCCGACGACTGATAACACCCCATAGGCACTAGTGGCATCGTGCAAAACCACATCGTCTTGCGCTAACAGGTGGGCTTTTAGCCATAAGTGGTCGCGGCGTGTACGAGCCATAGAACTCATAACCATAAACTTTTGGGCCGCAAAACGCGCGATGGTGACATCACTTTCGATACCTCCGCGGGGATTGAGCATCAGTGTGTAGACCACTTGCCCAACCTTCATTGCCATATTGTTAGTGCACATACGCTGCAAAAATTGCTCTGCCCCAGGCCCCTCTACCCACAACTTGCCCAACATGGAATAGTCCAACAAGGCCACAGCTTCACGGGCTGCTTGTTGCTCCTGCTGTGCGTACTCAAACCACTTAGGCCGATGAAAACTATAATCGGTTACCGGGGTCTCGCCCTGAGGTGCAAACCACGCCGGCCTCTCCCAGCCCTGCTGCTCAGCAAACCAAGCACCCTGCTGCTTTAGTGTGTGGTAAAACGGACTCTTACGTAAGCCACGAACTGTGTCACGCTGGTAATTAGGCCAGTGCATGGCATAAGTGCGGGTTTCTGTTTCTGGCGCTCGGGCTTGTAAATAGGGATCGCGGGCCTGAAAGGTCTGGATTCTCGCCGGGTCCATGTCATTAAGGTCCATGGGGGCATAGCCTTGCATAATCCACTGTGCTAACGCACGGCCAGCACCAGCGCCAGACTGGATACCAGTAGAATTTACGCCGGCTAAAACAAAGTAGTTCTTCACCTCTGGGGCTTCGCCTAAGGTGAAATTACCATCGTAGGAGTAACTTTCTGGGCCGTTAAAAAAGGTACGAATGCCCGCCGTTTCCAGTGCCGGCACCCGTTTCATGGCCAGCTCCAACACGTCCATAACGTCGTCATCTATGAACGGCAGGGAATCAAAACAGAAGTCTTCGCTAATGCCTTCCATACCCCAAGGCTTAACCTTGTTATGGGCAAAACCAAACAACAGTTTGCCGGCGTCTTGCTTAAAATAAGTGCAATCGTCGTAGGCCCGCAGTACCGGCAAATCGGGTGCAAGGCCTTCGATGGTGTCTGTCACAAGGTAATAGTGCTCACACGCATGGGTGGCCACACTAACGCCACTTTGCCGGCCCAACTCCCGTGCCCACATGCCGCCGCAGTTCACCACAAAGTCAGCCTCTATCACCCCTTGCTCGGTAACCACACCCGTGGCCTTGCCGTTCGACACAACCACATCGTGCACTTTGGTTTGTTCAAACAATTGTGCGCCGTGTAGACGCGCGCCTTTAGCCAAAGCCATGGTCAAATCGATGGGATTAATGTAACCGTTGCTCGGCACGTGAATGCCACCCACAATGCCGTCTGGGTTCATCAGGGGCCAACGTTTGAGAATCTCATCCACGCTTAACTCTGCCGCTTCAATACCATTGAGTAACGCAAAGTCGGCTTGGCGGCGTAGTTCGCGCAACCGTTCGGGGTGGCTAGCCACAGAAATGGAACCACATTGCACAAAACCTGTGGCCTGGCCGGTTTCTCGCTCTAGCTCAGGATAAAGGTCCACGCCATATTGCGAGAAGGCCGTAGTGGCATGGCCACCGTGTAAACGGCCTGCTAGGCCCGCAGCGTGCCATGTGGTGCCGCAGGTCAGTTGCTTACGTTCCAACAGAACCACGTCTGTCCAGCCCGCTTTAGCCAAATGATAGGCCACCGAGCAACCGTGAATACCGCCACCAATGATCACTACTTTGGCATGCTGAGGGAGTGTTTTGGTCATGGCCTTTGTCCTGCTAGAGTGAATATTGAAATAAACCACCGAAGATAGATGCCGGTGGCGCGACGCCTGCCAAACTCAACAAGTGCCACGCTAGCGCTTGATTGCTGGAAATCACCGGTTTGCCCAGTATGGACTCGGCTTGGGCAATAATGCCCGCCACCCGCAAGCTAGTACAAGACACAAATACGCCTTCGCAATCGGTGTTTTGGCCCAGTGCTAACACCGCTTCTAAGATACTCGCCGAAGTCACTCTACCTACGGTAAAGTCGTCTTCTAAGTTGAAATATCCGGTAGTGGCTATGTCAATACCCGAGCTGTGTAGCTTATCAGCAAGAGCCTGAGTTACCTCGGGGGTGTAGGGCGTAAGCAAGGCAATACGAGCTAATCCAAGGGCCTCACATGCGGCTTTACACGCCGTTAACGGGTTACTTACTTTGGCATTAGGGTGGTGCTGTTGAATCGCCGCAGCCACGGCACCTTCGCCAATCACAGTGGCGCCCGAGGTACAGGCATAACCGATGGCGTCAAACTCAAATTCAGCAGGTAACAGGCTTGCGGCAACCGGTAAGTCGGCGGCCATTTGCGCTAGTGTTTGTGGCGTCACGGCCATGGCATTGGCAATACGCGAGTGGTAGCAGGCAACCCCATCAATATTGAGTAACTGACGAAATTCATGTTCAATAGTCTGGTCGGTTTGTAATACGATCAGGCCAATCTTGGCCGCAGGGCCCAGGCCCGCGTCGATGGAGCAAGACAGTTGTTGTATGTAGGACATAGTCTGGCTCCTGCCTTGCGTTTACATAATGGTAAGAACTTAGTCTTTACGCATAACCGCGTTACACATTAATAATACAAATATACCAAGCACGCCGCCCAACACAATCGATAGAGCCAACACTAAGGTTGATGTGTACTGGATTGAAGCTAGGTCATATGTTGTCGCTCGACAAGTCATCATGACCGATAGGCGTTTGAGCAAACGTTAGCTCTGCTCGTTCGACGGTTTTATCCGATAGAAGGGCCTGTTTTTTGAGCGTTAAAACCCACCCATTCGTTAATAAATGGAATTAGAGACGTTCGGGAATTCAAGGTCTCAATCTCCTTTTCAATGTTATAATGGTCGTGATGAGCATTTCCGTTTTGCATAAATTGTTTCCTATTCCATATTGGGATACAACAGGTCAAGCAAGGCTAGGCTGGCCTAGCCCGTGGGTGTTAACCAACGATAGAGACGTCTTCGGCTTGTAGCCCTTTGTCGCTTTCGGTGACGCTAAAGCGCACACGCTGGCCTTCTAATAACGAGCGATGGCCTTTGCCTCGAATCGAGCGAAAGTGGACAAACACGTCATCGCCCTGGTCGCGGGTTACAAAACCAAACCCTTTAGTAACGTTAAACCATTTTACCGTACCAGACTCGCGATTTGGATCATCGTCCATCTCATCCCACTGGACCTCGTCTTCTAGGTCGGATGTAATAAACTTAACCCCGGTGGCCAAAGTCGCAACCCAAAACATGGTAAAACTTACGGCAACCACAAGCTCGAACTGAGTGGCGACTATATTGGAACCTTGCACCACTTCGTCAAAAATAAAAGGTAATGCTAGGGCGGCTAATAAACTAATAATGAAGCTGTAGATAAATAATGTGCGTCTCATAGTGACTCGATATCTCTTATTATTGTGGTAGTTATAATCATGTATGTGCTACTTAGGGCCACCTATATCCATATCACAGACAACCAGAAAGCAGTACAATCACGCAAGGTTATAGAAAAACTCACAACCAATCAAACACTTGATTTATAAAACATCAATTTTTTGCAACTTCTTGAGATTATCATGAATAATGCCGCCGATATCATCGAATTACAGCAACAACTCGCCTTTCAGGAACAGACTATCGACAGCTTAAATGCGGTGGTGAGTGAGCAACAAAAAGACCTGACTCGGTTGGATCGCGCGGTAAGTTTGTTAGCCCAGCAAATGACAAACTTGCAACAGGCGGCTGATGTGGGGCAAGGTGGCCCAGAGGCAAATCAACCGCCGCCGCATTATTAGCCTATGGATTGCCGCAGGCCTGCGGCCTTCGCAAAGACGGGGTAGTGGATTGCACAGAACTATAGCCTTGGCATAGACGAGATCTGCGTTATTTAGTAAAACTTTGGTTGACATAAATATCAAACCGATTGGCTTTGCCTTCCAGTCGGTAGGTGGGTTTTTGGTCATCTAGATCTGGCGCAATTCTGGGCCGTTTTACCACTACTCTATGGGATGCTAGGGCTCGGGCGGGTGCTAGCATCATTCCGGCATCGTCGTCACTGCCAACAAACTGGCGAAATAACATCATTTCTTTTTTAACTTGGGCAGATTTTCCCGTATGTGGAAACATAGGGTCTAAGTAGATCACTTGCGGCGCAACACCTTGCCATGCTTGCATCACGCTTAATGCATCGCCTTGGTGTAACGCCATGGCGGCAACAATGTCACCTGCATCAATATCCAATACCCCACGCGCGAGCCCATCGGCCAATAAGGCTCGTACCACAGGCTGACGCTCAGCCAGCGCCACCTGACAACCTAAACTGGCCAACACAAAGGCATCGCCGCCTAAGCCGGCAGTTAGATCTAGCACCCTAGGCCGTATGGCGCCTTGCACGCCAACCGCCTGGGCTATTTGTTGACCTTTGCCGCCGCCATAAATACGGCGATGGCGTGATTTTCCAGCCGCAAAATCCACTCTCACCGCGCCACTACGGCCATCCACCGGCTCCAGGCCTAAGCCGTCACTAGTAAAACGCAGTAGCAATTGATACCCCGTATTGGCTTTTTTAATCAGCGGCAGTTGCAGTAGTTGGGCCAAAGCCTTTTCTTGGCTTTGAAAACCCGTCGCCACAATAGCTATGTTTGGCTGTTTATCAGTAACCAACACAGGCCTGCTCCCAATAACAAACGATACACCACAAACGGCCACATCCCCATACGGCTTATGATCTGCATAAACAGCACAATACATAACCAGGCACTAACAAACGACACCACAAAGGCAATGGTCATCGGCAGCCAAGCGATGGCCACATCGCCGGTGGCCAGATCTAAGCTCATCAGCAAGGCGGCGGCCAATATAATAGGAATAGACATTAAAAACGAAAATCGGGCTGCGGCTTGGCGTTGATAACCCAACATTAATGCTGCGGTCATGGTGATGCCCGATCGAGAGGTGCCAGGCAACAACGCCAAGGCCTGTGCCAAACCGATAAGCAGCGTATGACGCCAGCTCATGGCCGCCATGGTATGGGTTCTACGGCTGCGCCAATCGGCCCAGCCCAACAACAAACCAAACACCAAGGTCGTGGCGGCCACCACCCACAATGCGCGGGCATTCACCGCTATCCAATCTTTGAGTACCAGACCAAAAAACACCGCAGGCAAGGTGGCAAGAATAAGCATCAGCGCTAAGGTCGCATGGCGATTAAGGCGTTTTTGTTGTGGCCACTGCCACAACCCTTGGGTCATGGCTATCAAGTCATCGCGCAGGTATATCACCACGGCTAACAAACTACCCAGATGTACCGCCACGTCAAAGGTTAAACCTTGGTCGGGCCAGCCAAACAATAAACTAGGAAACAGTAGGTGAGCCGAACTTGAGATCGGTAAGAATTCGGTAATGCCCTGAATTAAGGCGATAATACTGGCTTGCATCCAATCCATGGCCAGCCCCTATTGGTAACGAGGTAGTTTTTGCCAGGTCACTTCGTCTCGCAAATAAACCGGCAACGCATGTTCTGGCTGACACACCCGGCCCAGTGCAAAATCTGCACCGGCCAAACGGGCCATTTCTTCGGCTCTAGGCTCCAGCTCAGGCAACACTTGCAGCGCCTGCGTCAATATACCTGCTGGCATCGCGGCTAATGCCACGCCGCTACCACAGGCCACATAAGATGCGCTCATCACCTGCGCCTGCTGTGGGTCACAGACGCGTTCTTCGACCACGGCTAAAGCCAGCTCAGGATGATTTTCATCAATAGTATATTCACCCCAGTACACTTCCCCCATACGCGCATCCAAGCTGCATGCGTAGGCGGAATTGTGCGGCTGTTGAAGCTGCAAGTGGGCGCGCAAGGCCTGCGCAGCGAGGGTAGAAACGGGGATCACAGGACAGTCCAAGCCAAAGGCTAACCCTTGGGCCACACCCGCGGCAATACGAATACCAGTAAAGGATCCCGGCCCACGACCATAAGCGATAGCTTGGAGGTCAGCCATTTGCACATCGGCTTGGGCCAGCAAGGACTTGACCATGGGCAACAAGCATTGGGTATGCTGACGCTCGGCTGGCTCTTCTAGCCCTAGCAACAATCCGTTATCGCTCCACAATGCTACACTGCAGGCGGTTCCCGACGTATCTAGAGCCAGTATATGGGTCATGGTGACGTTTACTTATCGAGCGAGGAAAACACGGACGCTTTAATATCACTCACACTGCCAACGCCGGCAATATAGTGGTACGCCGGCGCAGCAGGGCCTTCGGTGGCGATCAAGGATTTGTAAAAATCAACCAATGGCGCGGTTTGCTCATGATAAACATTGAGGCGCTGGCGCACGGTGTCTTCTTTATCATCCACACGCTGTACTAGGTCTTCACCAGTAACGTCGTCTTTACCTTCTTGTTTAGGCGCATTAAACACCAGGTGGTAAGTACGGCCCGAACCCGGGTGTACTCGGCGACCACTCATACGCTGAATGATCTCAGCGTCAGCAACGTCAATTTCTACCACGGCGTCAATCGCCACGCCTGCATCTTTAAGGGCTTGTGCTTGGGGAATAGTGCGAGGAAAACCATCGAATAAGAAACCGTTAGTACAATCGTCTTGTGCAATACGTTCTTTGACTAAATTGATGATCAACTCATCGGAAACTAAGCCACCGGTGTCCATCACTTGCTTAGCAATTTTGCCAAGCTCAGTGCCTGCTTTTACTGCTGCACGCAACATGTCGCCGGTGGAAATTTGTGGAATACCGTAGTGGTCCGTCAGAAATTGTGCTTGCGTGCCTTTGCCTGCACCCGGTGCTCCTAAAAGGATTAACTTCATGATTTAACTCCAAAAAAACTAAAATACTTTGGTCATTCACTCGTAGCTCAGTCAATCCATATTCGACTAAATTCAGATACCTTCGCAAGCAACCCTCATGTGTTTGTAGTTGCTTGCGAAGAGACCCTATGTGGCGAGGCAAATGTAACGTGGCCGCGTAGTGTACCGAATCGAGCGCGTCAACGCCACGCGACCAATAGCTAATGTGACTGATATCCGTTATACACAGCTTAGGCCGTATTATAAGCCCTGTAGTTTAGCTGCGTCCCAGCCGGCATCCATGCGCTCAAGGCTAACTTCTTCTAGCGCTTCACCAGCCTCCAGAAATTGCTTTTCTAAGAATCGAAAGCGGCGCTCAAACTTAGCATTTGCCGCACGCATTACTTGCTCAGGGTCCTGTTTTAAGTGGCGCGCCATATTAACGCAAGCAAACATTAAATCACCCAACTCTTCTAACGTATGTTGTTGATCACCGCTAGCAAACGCCTGCTGAACTTCTTCCAGTTCTTCGGCCATATTGGCTAATACGGGGGTAGCATCGGGCCAATCAAAACCTACATTAGCCGCACGTTTTTGTAACTTGGCACTACGCTGCATCGCCGGCAAGGCGTTAGGCACATCATCCAACACCGAATGTTGTTGTTTGGCGTCCCGCTCCGTTTGTTTAATCGACTCCCAGCGTTGTAATACTTGCTCTGCGTCCATGGTGCCTGAGTCTGCTGATACCTCTTCGCCAAACACGTGGGGGTGACGACGAATTAACTTGTCGGCCATGGTTTGCGCCACGTCGGCAAACTCAAAACTGCCTTCTTCGCGTGCCAACTGGCAATAAAACACCACCTGAAATAACAAATCACCTAATTCATCACGTAATTGTAGGCGGTCATCCGATTCTATGGCATCAGCTACTTCATAGGCTTCTTCTAAGGTGTGGGGCAAAATACTGCGAAAGTCTTGTTTTAAATCCCATGGACAACCGCCCTCTGGGTGACGTAACTGCGCCATAATCTCCAGCAGTTGCTGCATGGGTTCACTGGCACTGTTGCTGGCATCAACCATTTTTTCGTCGCCTTACGTCCAATACATTAGGTAATTGACTAATCTTGTCCAAAATTCGGCCTAACAAGTCTAACCGAGGAATATCAATGGTCATGGCGATGGTGGCCGAATGGGTGGTTTTATCCACTTGCGTATTAACGTTCCCCAAGTTCACCTGTTCATTGCCAAGCACCATAATCACCTCGCTCAGCAAACCTGGGCGGTCGATGGCCTCGATGAAGATATTCACGGGGTAAGTCTGTTCACTCTGGCTAGACCAATCCACGTCAATAATACGCTGACGATCTTGTTCCGCCATATTCATGATATTAAGGCAGTCTTGTCGATGTACGGATACGCCACGATTGAGGGTGACAAAACCCATAATGGCGTCGCCCGGTACAGGCTTGCAACAACTGGCTAGGGTGGTTAATAAGTTACCCACCCCAGCTATTTGAATATCACCACTGCTAGATGAGGCCGCTTTAGATTTACCCGCAAGCAACGTTAAGTCCAATTGTTTCTTGGGTTTAAAGCTGGGCTCAACCTGCTGCTGGGCGGCGTTAACAATTTGAGCCAAGCGCAAGTCGCCGGCACCTAGCGCAGCATACATATCGTCTGCCGACTTAAAGTTGATGCTGGTTGATAACTTGCCATAATCGACCCCAGCAATGGCCATGCGGCGCATTTCTCGCTCCACCAACAAACGTCCTGCAGTACAGTTTTTATCTTTGTCTTGCTGCTTGAAATAGTGACTAATTTTAGACCGAGTGCGGCTCGCGTGTACGTAACCCAGGTTGGGGTTCATCCAATCACGGCTTGGGGCCCCACCTTTGGCGGTCATAATAGACACTTGGTCGCCCGTTTGTAAGCTGTAGGTTAGCGGTACAATACGGCCATGTATTTTAGCACCACGGCAAGTATTACCCACTTGGGTATGCACTCGATAAGCAAAATCGATGGGCGTGGCTCCAGTCGGCAGGTCCACCACATGGCCATCGGGGGTGAACACATAAATACGATCTTGTTCTACGTCGCCCTTCACTTGGGCCACAAATTCACTACCATCGCCCACTTCATCATGCCACTCCAGCACTTGCCGTAACCAAGAGAGCTTGTCGTCGTAGGAATTACCGTTGCTGTTAAGGTCGGTACCTTTGTACAGCCAATGTGCGCACACGCCCAGCTCAGCTTCATCATGCATCGCAAAGGTACGAATTTGTATCTCCACCACTTTCCCTTCTGGCCCAATCACAGCGGTATGCAAGGAACGGTAGCCGTTCTCTTTCGGGGTGGCGATATAATCGTCAAACTCTTGGGGTATGTTGCGCCACAAGCCATGCACAATACCCAACGCGGTGTAACAATCGGTTAGCTCAGGCACCAATACACGCACAGCCCGCACGTCGTAGACTTGAGAAAACTCAATGTTTTTACGCTGCATTTTACGCCAGATACTATAAATGTGTTTGGCGCGACCAGAGATATCCGGCACAATGCCAGCGTGGGTCAGTTGCTCTGTTAGGTTACCTAATACACGTTCAATATAGTCTTGGCGATCCATACGCCGCTCATCCAAAAAGGAGGCAATTTCTTTGTAAGCGTTAGGTTTTAAATAACGAAATGAGAGGTCTTCAAGCTCCCACTTAATGGTACCAATGCCCAAACGATGAGCCAGTGGCGCATAAACGTCAAACACCTCGCGTGACACCAAATAGCGTTTTTTACGATCTACGTTTTTTACCGCACGAATGGCACAGGTTCGTTCTGCCAACTTAATTAGGGCAACACGCACGTCGTCCACTAAACTCACTAACATCTTGCGTACATTAGTCAGCTGGCCATCAGATTGGCCCAAAATATTGTCGCGGGTGGGGCTTTGCAAGTTGCTAATCGCCGCCATTTGTAACACGCCGTCAATCAGTTGTGCCACGACTGGACCAAAGGCTTCTTTCACCTCTTTAAGGGCTATTTTTTCTTCACGTACCGCACGATACAATACGGCAGCCACTAAGGTTTCTTCGTTGACCTGCAGGGTGGTGAGTATTTCGGCCATTTCGAGGCCCGTACGGAAACAGTCCACTTCGGCTGTGGCCCAAAGATCTTCGCTCTCACTGGCACGATCACGCACCTCTTGCGTCCACTCACAGGCCCGCTGTAGACGGCTGGTGTCTAACAGTTCAACCTGTTCAGAAATACCTGCCATCCAAGCTTGGATATCAATGTTGCCGTCCGCGTGGGTCGGGTGTACTGCGCGTACCTGTACCATTTCACACTCTATTCTTTTATGAGTAAGGCCATCACTTCTAAGTGAGTGGTGTGTGGGAACATGTCCACACAACCGACTTTGGCTACCGTTAAACCTAGGCTTTGTAGGTCCTTTAAATCCCGCGCCATAGAGGCCGGATTACAAGACACATACACTACCCGCTCAAGGGGCTGGCCTTTTAGTAACTGGACAATGCCCTTAGCGCCAGCACGGGGCGGGTCTAGCAATACCTTGTTAATAGCCTTCTTTTGCCACTTTTTGCGTGCACTGGCTTCAAATAAGTCGGCTTGTATAAAGTCCACATTGCCTAAACCGTTGTTTTGGGCGTTGCTGCGGCCCTGTTTAACCATGGCATAGTCACCTTCCACGGCCAATACTTGTGCCCCGCTCGGTGCCGCTTTGGCCATCGGTAGAGAAAAGTTTCCTACCCCACAAAACAAATCCAATATCTGATCTTCAGCATCCAATTGAAGCCAATCTAGGGCTTGCGCCACCAATGCTTGATTGACTTGGGCATTCACTTGCACAAAATCCTTAACAGAAAAATCCATGGTTAAAGGATTAGCGTCGCCCTCTACTGACAAGGTATACACTAGATCTTGTGGAATACCGTGTAACCATAAGTCATCAACATCAGTTTGCTGACACACTAAACTCACATTATGTTGAGCGGCAAAGGCAGACATCAACTGCTGGTCGTCTGGGCCGAGTCCAGACGAAACCTTCAAACTCACACACACTAAATCTTGTGCTTGCAATAATTCAATGTGGGTGACCCACTGGGTCTGACTCAAACGCACTAAGGCATCGTGCAACGGCGTTAACAAGGCCGACAATGCAGGCTCCAGTACAGGACACCGATCAATGGGCACTATGTGTTTATGGCCGCTCTGGCGAAAGCCCATTAGCAAGGTACGACTGTCTGCAAAATAGCGAGTGGCTAATTGGGCACGGCGACGGTAACCTTGACTTGCCTTAGTGATAGGTGCCACCCATTCAGGCACTTCTATAGAACCAATACGGCGCAACTGTTCAGCAATAGCGGCTTGCTTGAACGTCACTTGAGCGGCCGGCTGTAAATGCTGCAATTGGCAGCCACCACAGGTATCGTACACCGGACAAATCGGGTCGATACGATCGGCACTGGCTTGACGAATTTCCAGTACTTGCGCTTCGGTGTGGGTTTTGTGGTCGGCGGTCACTTCGGCGCTTACCGTCTCGCCTTGTAAGGCCCCGTTAACAAATACAGTTTTGCCCTGCCAGCGGCCAACACCACGGCCGTCGTGGCTTAGATTTTGTAATTCTATATCAATGTGCTTGCCCATAGGCAGTGTGACTACACTCACATCCACCTGCGCTTGCGCACGTTTTTGCTTGGCCGACGCAGAAGGTGTTTTAAGCTTGAGCTTGCGCTGAAGTGGGGATAAACGAGCCATAATTAACCAAATACTCCGGTAGATAAATAACGATCACCACGATCACAAATAATACAAACAATAACGGCATTTTCGACTTGTTTCGACAAACGTAAAGCACCGGCCACGGAGCCGCCAGAGGACACGCCGGCAAAAATACCTTCTTCTGTAGCCAGTGCCTTCATGGTTGCTTCCGCTTCGGCTTGATCCATGTCGATCACTGCATCAACTTTGGCAGCGTCAAAAATGCTCGGCAAATATTCTTTAGGCCAACGCCGAATACCCGGAATCGCTGAGTCGGCATTAGGCTGCAACCCATGAATCTGCACTTGTGGGTTTTGCTCTTTAAAATAAGCCGACAACCCCATAATGGTGCCAGTAGTGCCCATAGAGCTCACCAAATGGGTAATGCGACCCTGAGTTTGCTGCCAAATTTCGGGCCCTGTAGTACGGTAGTGGGCTAAGGGGTTGTCGGGGTTGGCAAACTGATCGAGCACCTTGCCTTCGCAACGGGCTTGCATTGCCAAGGCTAAATCACGAGCGCCTTCCATCCCCACTTCTTTGGTGACTTCAATCAGCTGTGCACCATAAGCGGCCATAGACGCCTTGCGTTCACTGCTCATGTTATCGGGCATAATGAGTTTTAGTCGATAGCCTTTAATGGCCGCCGCCATGGCCAAGGCAATACCTGTATTACCACTGGTGGCTTCAATCAATATGTCGCCAGGGCTAATATCGCCGCGTTTTTCTGCTTCGGTAATCATGCTCATGGCGGGGCGATCTTTTACCGAACCGGCCGGATTGTTGCCCTCGAGCTTGGCTAAAATTACATTACTGGTTTGCCCTGGCAGTCGCTGCAAACGCACTAATGGCGTGTTACCCACGTAGTCTTCTATGGTCGGAAAATCAGCAGAGCTGTGCATGATGTTTGTCTCGTCTCTATTTTGCTAGCTCAGCACAACAAAGGCTAAGGCTTGGTCTAATTCATCGGCAATACTGATATGGGTTTTATGGCTGCCCAGATCCATTTGTCGTTGCTTGGCTGCGCCTTGTAAAATCAGCAAGGGCACTCCTAACTCGTCGTGCTCAATATGCATTTGTTGCCACGAAATGCCACGGCCAATGCCAGTACCTAAGGCTTTGGCGGCCGCTTCTTTAGCAGCAAAGCGTTTAGCTAAAAAACCAGCTTGGTTATTGCTGGCGTCAAAGTCTGCCATTTCCAAGCTGGTTAAAATACGTTCAGCAAACTTGCGTCCACTGCGCTCTAGGGCTGCTTCAATACGCGCCGTAGCCACAATATCCGTGCCAATTGCCTTTACCATAAGCGCGCCTAAACTCGACTCGGGCGGCTAAGATCACGGGCCGCAAGCATTACCGCCTTCATGTCCATTACCGCCTGTGGCAAACCCACAAACAATGCATTGGCGATTAGTGAGTGGCCAATATTAAGCTCATTAAACTCAGGAATCGCAGCAATGGCTTCAACGTTTTGCAAGTTCAAACCGTGGCCGCCATTAACAATCAAACCAATACTGGCAGCATAGGTTGCGCCCTTAGCAATCCGCACCAGCTCTGCATGTTGCGCTGCATAACCTACTGCGTCTGCGTAGGCGCCCGTGTGCAGCTCAATGAGCTCTGCCCCAGTACGCTTAGCGGCGTCAATCTGGGCAAGATCGGCGTCTATAAATAGCGATATTTGTGTACCCACAGCCTGCATACGTAAACACGCCGCCTTGATTTTAGCTTCTTGCGAAGACACATCCAAACCACCTTCGGTGGTGAGTTCTTCACGTTTTTCTGGTACTAAACACACGTAAGCCGGCGCAATCTCTACCGCCAAATCAACCATGGCATCAGTCACAGCCATTTCCAAGTTCATCCGTGTTTGTAATACTTGCGCCATTACTCGCACGTCACGCTCTTGAATGTGCCGCGCATCTTCGCGCAGATGAACGGTGATACCGTCGGCACCCGCTTGTTCGGCATCCAAGGCAGCCTTCACCGGATCGGGGTACCGCGTACCACGCGCTTGACGCAAGGTCGCCACGTGATCAACGTTAACACCTAATAAAATTCGATTGGGATCAACCATTTTCCATGTTCCTAATTGTCGATTAACCCTTGGCTTGGTGGCGGTGCCACAGCCATGGATTGAAAAAGTGTTCGGCTATGGAGCGGCTTGCCACCCAATAACTGATCGATATTCGCCCGGGCAATATACTTAGCATATTTTAGGCAACTGGGTTCACTAAACCGCCCCGCTGCCAATTCGAGTAATACGTGTCCGGGTATTAGCTGCGCATTGCCGTCTTGATGTTTAACTCGGCACAAGCCCTGTAATGGTACTAGCCGATAACAATGCTCTGGCAAGACTGGTACTTGGGTTTCAAATTCTTTATCTAAGGCAACATGATACCCCAGTTCATCCATCAAATGGACTTCAAACGGACGCAAACTCTGCTCTACCGACTGCTTTATACACAAGTTTTCTAGCAAGGTTTGATAGTAAGCAAATAACGCAGGGTAAGCATCATCCACGGCCAGCAACTTAAGCAACAATTCGTTAGCGTAAAGACCGCTATAAAGGGGCCTGCCTTGCAAAAATAAGGGAGGGCCAGCGGCATCCAAAGAAGTGGCCGTGCGTAATTCACCGCGGCCCGTAAAAGCCACCAGCAAGGGGGTAAATGGTTGCACTAGGGCGCGCTTGGCCGGTTGTTTGCCATTGGCTTTACGGGCGCCTTTGATAATCACCGATACTCGGCCGCTGTGGAGGGTCAATAAATCGGCAATGACGCTAGTTTCGCGCCATGGTCGGCTATGTAAAACGTAAGCCGGTTGTTGCTCCATTACCAACATAAGCACATCCCAAACTTAATCGAGGCCGTCGTAACCCAAACTTTGCAATGCACGCTCATCGTCGGACCAGCCACTTTTGACTTTAACCCATAACTTAAGCATCACCTTACATTCGAACATACGCTCCATATCGACCCGAGCATCACGGCCAATCATTTTGATACGGTCGCCTTTATCGCCAATCAATATACGTTTTTGGCCTTTGCGCTCCACCAGAATTAGCGCGCCTATATGCAACACTGGACCATCTTGAGCAAACTCTTCAATTTCCACCGTCATTTGATACGGTAATTCATCACCCAGCTGACGCATGATTTTTTCGCGGATCAATTCTGCAGTGATAAATCGTGCGCTGCGGTCTGTGACTTGGTCTTCAGGGAAAAAGTGCCGGCCATTAGGCAACTGGTCCAACACACACTGTTCTAGCTGATCCACAGAGGCGCCTGTGTGCGCTGCAATCGGCACCAAAACGGCGTCTGGTAAGCGCTGCTGAACCTCCTGCAAATAGGGGAGCAAGGACTGCTTATCATCTAAAATATCAATTTTGTTAATGGCCAGAATAACGGGGCAATTCGCCGCTTTCACCTTTTCGTAGACGTGTTCGTCGGCATCATTCCAACGTGTACGGTCGACCATAAAAATCACTAAGTCCACATGTTTTAGAGCGCTAGATGCTGCCTTGTTCATGTAACGGTTGATGGCTTTATCAGCTTGGTCTAAATGCAATCCCGGCGTGTCTACATAGACCACCTGGATATCGCCTTCGGTTTTAATGCCTAAAATCTGATGGCGTGTGGTTTGCGGCTTACGCGAGGTAATACTGATTTTTTGACCCAAAATATGGTTCAAAAGCGTGGATTTACCCACATTAGGCCGCCCCACAATGGCCACATAACCGCACTTGGTGCTGCTGTCATTTTGTTGTGCGAGCCAACTGTCTAAATCTGTCATGGTCTATCTATACCGCTTCTTGACCCAGCTGCTGCAACGCCAGCGTGGCCGATTTTTGTTCTGCTATACGACGGCTTGAGGCCTTCGCTTGAGTGGGTTTGTCCAACAGCTGCGTGTGGCATTGGATGGTAAACACCTGTTCGTGGTCCTGCCCCTGTACATCCACTAGGTCGTACATAGGCAGATCGGCTTTTTTAGCTTGCAAGTACTCTTGCAAACGGGTTTTAGGGTCTTTTTGTGTATCGGTAAGGCTTAAGTTTTCTAACCTGGGCGCAAACCACGCCAATATACGCTCTTCGCACACCTGCATACCGGCATCTTGGTAGATGGCGCCAATAATGGCTTCGGTGGCGTCAGCCAAAATCGACTCGCGGCGCTGGCCACCACTTTTAAGTTCGCCCGCACCCAGCTTAAGGCAAGGGCCCACTTGCATTTCTATGGCCACCTGCGCCAAAGTAACGCCTTTGACTAAACCCGCTCGCAAGCGGCTCAGCTGGCCTTCGCGGGCTTTAGGGAATTTCTCAAACAACGCATGGGCGATCACAAAGTTAACAATGGAGTCACCCAAAAACTCAAGCCGTTCATTGTTACGGTTGCCACAAGACCGATGCGTGAGCGCCAACTGCAACAATGTTGCGTCATTAAAGGAATAACCAATCAACTTACACAAAGTATCTACTTTTTGCTGATAAGCTGCCGCTGCTGGGGCTTTCATATTATTCTATGCCGCCCACAGTACTAAAGTTAGGCAAGCTAAAGAAGCTCTCCCAGTGCAACCACACGGCAATGGCTTTACCGGTAATGTTCTCTTCTGGCACAAAACCCCAATAACGGCTGTCATTGCTACCGTCGCGGTTGTCGCCCATCATGAAGTACTTGCCTTCTGGGATGGTGACAGACCAATCCACACCGGCGTTTTTATTACGCCAAATCTGATGCTCTACGCCACCAATTAACTCTGCATATAGTTCGGTGGAGGCTGTTTGATCTTTAATGTAAGTTTGTGACAAAGCCTCGCCATTCACATATAAAACCTTATCACGGTAGTGCAACGTGTCGCCGGGCACGCCCACCACGCGCTTAATAAACTTAACGGCTGGATCTACTGGGTATTTAAACACCATCACGTCGCCCACTTGGGGCTGGTTATTGTCTAATATCTTAGTCCCAAGTACGGGCAAACGAATGCCGTACTCAAACTTATTTACTACAATAAAATCACCCACGGTCAGCGTCGGCAACATCGAACCCGACGGAATTTGATAAGGTTCCATAAAAAATGACCTGAGCACTAACACTAAGGCTAATACTGGAAAAAAAGAACGGCTGTACTCGGCAAACAAATTCTCTTTCAGCAGTTTGGTTTGGTCTGCCATGGGCAATGCCGCACCCGCAGAGCGTGTTGCGGCTGCTAAAGCCGCAACACGCGCAGGCTTCCACAGCCATACGTCAATGGCGTAACCCACTCCAAATAAAGCCACTAGCCCGGCAAGCACCAGCTCAAAATCAAAATTCATCATATCCTTACCTCTAGTTCCTAAACAGCCTGATTAGCTATCAATTTTAAGCACCGCTAAAAAAGCATCCTGTGGGATTTCTACACTGCCCACCTGCTTCATGCGTTTTTTGCCTTCTTTTTGCTTGGCTAACAGCTTTTTCTTACGGCTAATGTCGCCACCATAACACTTAGCCGTTACGTTCTTACGCAACGCCTTAACGGTAGTACGAGACACAATATTGCCGCCAATGGCCGCCTGAATGGCCACGTCGAACATTTGTCGCGGAATCAGCTCTTTCATTTTTTCACACAATAAACGGCCACGGCCTTGGGCATTGTCTCTGTGCATGATCACCGCTAATGCGTCGACTCGCTCAGCATTGATAAGAATATCCAAACGCACCAACTTGGCTTCTTCAAAACGTACGAAATTGTACTCCAACGAGGCATAACCACGGCTCACTGATTTGAGCCGGTCAAAGAAGTCCAACACCACTTCGCTCATGGGCATGTCGTAGGTTAATGCCACCTGAGTGGCGGTAAACTGCATGTTCTTTTGCACGCCACGCTTTTGCACACACAAGGTAATTACATTACCTAAATGTTCCTGTGGCACTAATATATTAGCCTCAACAATAGGCTCACGCATTTCCGCCACACCACCCATGTCGGGCAATTTGGACGGGTTATCTACATAGACCACGTTACCGTTGTTGAGTTCCAATTCGTAAATTACCGTAGGCGCTGTGGTTAACAGGTCGAGGTTGTATTCGCGCTCTAAGCGCTCTTGAATAATTTCCATGTGCAACATGCCCAAGAAACCACAACGGAAACCAAACCCCAAAGCGTCAGAACTTTCTGGTTCGTAAAATAAGGAGGCGTCATTCAAGCTTAACTTAGCTAGGGCTTCACGGAAGTCTTCGTAATCGTCTGAACTTGTCGGGAATAGTCCAGCATAAACCTGTGGTTGCACCTTCTTAAAACCAGGCAAACTTTCGACATCGGCGGTTTTTACATGGGTCAAAGTATCGCCCACTGGCGCCCCGTGAATGTCTTTAATGCCCGCCACCACGTAACCCACTTCACCGGCCCGCAAAATGTCCGTTTGATTACGCTTGGGGGTAAAGATACCTACACCATCCACGCCGTATTGCAAACCAGTGGACTTAACAACAATGCGGTCTTTCTTACGCAGGACACCATTTTTGATGCGCACCAAAGAAACAATGCCTAAGTAATTATCAAACCATGAGTCAATGATAAGCGCTTGTAACGGCGCATCTTCATCGCCTTCTGGTGCTGGAATTAGCTCCACCAATTGCTCTAGTACATCATTCATGCCCATACCGCTCTTGGCGGACGCGGCGACGGCGTCACTGGAATCAATACCAATGACTTCTTCAATTTCTTGTTTAACTTTATCTGGGTCGGCTTGGGGTAAGTCCATTTTATTTAGCACCGGCACTACTTCTAAACCCAACTCAAGGGCCGTATAGCAGTTAGCCACCGATTGCGCTTCTACGCCTTGCGCCGCATCTACCACCAACAAAGCCCCTTCGCAGGCCTCTAACGAGCGTGATACTTCGTAAGAGAAATCCACATGCCCTGGGGTATCGATAAAGTTGAGCTGGTAGGTTTTGCCGTCGTTACTATGGAAATCCAAGGTCACACTTTGGGCTTTAATGGTAATACCACGTTCGCGCTCAATGTCCATGGAATCAAGCACTTGTTGTTCCATTTCACGGTCCGACAGGCCACCACACATCTGAATGAAGCGGTCGGCAATGGTGGATTTACCATGATCGATGTGAGCGATAATGGAAAAGTTACGAATCAGGGGATTAATGGACATGCAATGACTTCCGGATTGCCGCTATTTAACGAAGTGCTATAGCTGCGCATAAAAGAGCGGAATTATATCCTAGTTGAAGGCAAAAAACGCGGATTTTGTTGATCTCCCCTACCTTCTCTACAATGCAATCTACCTCAGGAACCACAACAACCTAAACCATTTGCCGCTATGTCATCGAAAACCACATGGCCTTATAACTGTTGTCGCCTTCAATCAACTCTTCGTGGCTGCCTTGGGCTTCAATCTCGCCCTGGGTCATGACCAAATGATCGCATCAGGTGGGCCGACGCCTAGCAGAATAAACAAAAACCGCAGCAAGAGGCTTGCTACGGCTCGGTATTACAGCTTAATACTAGTCACTGTGCTTTTTGTTGTGCTTTTGAATACGTTCTGAGCGGTGCTCGGCCATTTCGGCGTGTAATTCTTGGTACATCTCGAGTTGCTCTGGAGTAAGCAGGGCCTGTATTTGTTGCTCTAGGCCGGCCTTGCTTATCAAGCGTTGTACCATAGCCTCGCCTTGTTTGGCGCCAATGGCTCTAGCTTTGGCAATGTAGGCGTCGCTGCCAGCTTTTAGTTGCGCCAACTCAGCTAAGGCTGCCGCCATGGCTTGGTGTTGGCCGCTGCCCCCTTGGTGCTGGATTTGCATGATGTCTTTAATAGCGTCTTGCTGGGCGTCGGTAAGGTCGAGCTTGTCGGCCATGCGATGCATCATCATGCCGCCTTTTTTGCCGCCTTTATGGCCCATGCCCATTTGGCCTTTGCCGTCATGGCCGTTACCACGCTTGCAGTCTTTACCGTCGGCCATGACGGCACCGGTAGCAAAAACACCCGCCAAGGCAATTGAAGGGATGATGATGAGTGCGCGCTTAATTGATTTGTTCATGGCCTTGCTCCTAAGTAATGTAAGTCCCTCATGGGATGACTCCATTATAAGAGCTGCTTTGCAAGTGTGAGTGTAGACTCTGCAAAGGAATGCAAAGAAGCCGTATTGAATCAGTCAACTTCGGCTAAATTACCTTTTTCTTGGAGCCACGACTTACGGTCGCCCGAGCGTTTTTTGGCCAGCAACATATCCATCACTTCCATGGTGCCATCTCCTGCCTCTAGGCTCAATTGAACTAAGCGGCGACTATCCGGCTTCATGGTGGTTTCTCGAAGCTGAGATGGATTCATCTCGCCCAAACCTTTAAACCGCTGTACATTAACCTTGCCGCGTTTTTTCTCGGCTTCGATATGATCCAATACGCTTTGTTTCTCATTTTCATCCAAGGCGTAAAATACTTCTTTGGCAATATCAATGCGGTACAGGGGTGGCATCGCCACATACACGTGACCCGCCGCAACTAGCGGCTTAAAGTGACGCACAAACAAAGCACACAACAAAGTAGCAATGTGCAACCCGTCAGAATCGGCATCGGCTAAAATACATATTTTGCCGTACCTTAGACCTTCTAAGTCTTCCGCCCCTGGATCTACCCCAATGGCCACAGCAATGTCATGCACTTCTTGGGAGGCGAGTATTTGGCCTGAATCAACTTCCCAGGTATTAAGAATTTTACCGCGCAAAGGCATAATAGCCTGAAACTCCCGCTCTCGGGCTTGTTTTGCAGAACCACCGGCCGAATCACCCTCCACCAAGAATAGTTCGCCACGACTGGCATCGGTGCCGCTACAATCGGCCAATTTGCCGGGCAATGCTGGGCCTTGGGTGATTTTTTTACGGGTTACTTTTTTGCCTGCTCGCAGGCGCTTTTGGGCATGGTTAATCACCAACTCGGCTAACAACTCACCTTCTGCCGTATGCTTATTGAGCCAAAGGCTAAAGGCGTCTTTAACTTCGCCAGACACATAAGCAACAATTTGCCGGGACGACAAACGCTCTTTGGTTTGACCAGAAAACTGGGGGTCCTGCATTTTTACCGACAAGACAAAACAACACCGATCCCAAATGTCTTCTGGGCCTAACTTGACCCCACGGGGCAATAGGGTACGTATTTCACAGAACTCGCGCAGCGCATCTAACAAACCACTACGCAAGCCATTCACATGGGTGCCGCCTTGGGCCGTAGGAATCAGGTTAACGTAACCTTCTTGGGTCAGGTCCCCACCTTCTGGCAACCATTGTACCGCCCAATCTACGGCTTCGATCTCGCTTTTTCGACTGCCCACAAACGGGGTAGCCGGCAAACAGTTATAGCCTTCGTTAGCACCTAATAAATAGTCTTCTAAGCCCGCTTCATAGTGCCACTGGTGTTTGTCTTTATTGGCGCTAGTCAGGTCTAAGAAAGACACTTTAAGGCCGCTGCATAACACGGCTTTGGCCCTTAATACATGTTTCAAGCGTGCCACGGAGAACTTTGGCGAATCAAAATATTGTGGATCCGGCGCAAAAGTGACACTAGTACCGGTGTTGCGCTGGCCTACAGTATCAATGACGTCTAACTCACTCACTTTGTGACCGTCGGCAAAGGCGATACGGTGCACTTGACCGCCGCGCCGAATTTTAACTTCTAAGGCCGACGTCAGGGCATTCACGACCGAGATACCAACGCCGTGCAAGCCGCCAGAAAACTCATAGTTTTTGTTAGAAAACTTACCCCCCGCATGCAAGCGGGTGAGGATGAGTTCCACGCCACTCACACCTTCTTCAGCGTGTATATCTACCGGCATACCGCGGCCATTATCAACCACCGTTAGTGAATGGTCACTATGTAGGATAACGTCTATTTGATCCGCGTGGCCAGCCAAGGCTTCGTCCACAGAGTTATCGATAACCTCTTGTGCTAGATGGTTAGGGCGACTGGTGTCGGTGTACATGCCCGGGCGTTTTTTAACCGGATCTAGGCCGCTCAGTACTTCGATGGAGTCTGCGGTATAGTTATCTTGTGCCATGTGTTATTTCGTCTTATCCGTGATCACTTGATTAGGGGGTTACTGGTTATGTTGCTGAGCCACAAAGGCTAAGATTTGTGGCAGTCGTTGATCAAAGTTTTGGTACCCATGATCGCCGCCTTGCTCAATGTCTACCTCAGAACCCAAGTAGGTATGTGCGGCCAAACGATAATCTAACACCTCATCGTCGGTTTGCAATAGTACCAGCAATTGCTTTGCTACCGTCAAATTTTGTACTTCCAAGTCGATCAGTTGCTGCATGTGCTCGCTGGTGAGCTGGTACACTTCTTGGGTGTACATGTTTTGTTGACGCCCGAGCATGGTGGCTAACAACTCGTAGGGCCGCACAGCGGGGTTAATTAAGATCGCTGGAACAACATATTTTTGTGCCAAGTAAGTGGCGTAGTAGCCACCTAACGAACTGCCTAAAAACACCAGAGGGGCGTTAGCTGTGGGCATCACATCCGCCACTAAAGCTTCAATTTGCTGCATCGCTTGGGCAGGCCAAGGCGACAGTTCAGGGATCATCACCCGAGCTTCAGGCTGCATCTGGCTCACAGCCTGTTTGAATAATTGGGCTTTATGGGAGGCCGGCGAGCTGTTAAAGCCATGTAAATAAATATAAACCGGTGCCATAATCGAGCCTCTGTATGGTTATAATTTGGTTAGGCGGTGCACCTGGGTGTGCAATTCACCCGCCGGCGTTAACTCTAATAAGCGAAAGCCTGGGCCCAGTTCAGAGTCCACATGAAATTGATGTTGCTCGCAACTAAACTGAACCGCGCTCGATGGGGTGGCCAGATAACGAATGGCACCCAAGCGTTGATCGAATTGCTGATGTACATGACCACACACCACGGCTTTAATCTGGGGGTGAGCAGCCACAAGGGTGTTAAATTCAGCGGCATTGGCCAACATAATATCGTCTTGCCAAGCGGAATTGACCGCCACCGCATTGTGGTGCATAAACAGGCACACAGAGGTTCCTTTACTGGCGACTAAGGCCTGTTCCAAGGCCCTCAAGTTAGCCGCCGATACACTGCCGCCACCTTGGCCATCGGCTGCATCATTAGTATCCAGGGTCAGTATTTGCCAGCCTTCGTAATCGAAACTGCGCACTTGTTGTACCGCTTGACCACACACACGTTGCATGGCTTCACCATCGTCATGGTTACCGGCTAGCCAAATACTGTCAACGCCCAAAGCGCTTACTTTGTTTTTTAGCCTCTGATAAGCCTCGATGCTGCCAAAATGACTCAGATCACCAGTTAACACCAATAGATCTACTGCTGCTTGAGACTCTAGCCAAGCTAGACACTGGTCTAAATGACGGTCAGCATTGACGCCTTTGTATAAGGTGGTCTCATCGGCCTGCAAGTGACAGTCGGTAATTTGGGCAATACGTAAACTCATGGATTAATCCATTGCTCCTGCAAGCGCTGATGGTGTAGTTGCAGCCATTGAATAACAATAATGGTGGCCGCATTAGTGAGTTTGCCTTGTTCGAGCATACCCCATAATACGTCTCGATCAATGACTTGTACCTTAATGTCTTCACCCTCGGTGGGCAACCCATGCACGCCGGTAATCTGGCTTGCATCTACCGGTGCACAATAAATATTGAGGCTTTCATTACTGCCGCCCGGCGTCACCAAGTACTTACACACCAGTTCTAGTGATTCTAGCGCAATTTTAGCACCCGACTCTTCTTCACACTCACGTACAGCCACTTGTTCGGGTGTTTCGTCCGTGTCAATCATACCCGCCACCATTTCTAGCTGCCATGGGCCGTCTTCATGGGCCATAGCGCCCACACGAAACTGCTCAATCAGGACCACTTGATCACGCTTTGGGTCGTACATTAATACCGCCACAGCTGGCAAACGCAAAACCAGTTCTCGCGATAATTCACGACTCCAGCCACCATTAAATAAGCGGTGTTTCAAACTTAGCTTTTGCACCTGATAAAACCCCTGATACACCGTTTCTTGATGTTCAATACGCACATCTGGGCGTTTAAATTGGGGGCTGTAAGCGGGCTTTTGCATAATATTTCTCTGGTTATAGTGGTCTGGCGCCAATGTCTTGTGCCAACTGATACGCATTTTCTACACAATCACCCAAGGCCACCCCATCGCGCCAATTGCTGCGTAAATGCAATCCCGGAAATTGTGCCAGGGCTTCGTCTACGAGCGCGACTTTGGGTAGGTGACCTAGTTTGTACTGTGGAATCGCATGGGGCCACAAGCTCTCTTCATGCCATAAGGGTTGGCCCTGTATGCCTAAATAGCCCGCTAACTCCTGCACTACCAACTGTAGACGCTGGTCCGGCGAAAGCATCATCGCTTCAGTGCCACGACCACCACCAATAAACACCGTCAATAGATGCTGATCATCTGGACACCGGTCGGCAAAAATACTAGAGGGAAACAGCACCCCTAGGGTTTGTTTGGTTTCTTTCGTGGGCAATAAACACCCAAAGCCATTTAGCGGATGGCTAATCTGATGTTTATTAAAGGCCATGCTGATACTCGCCACTGGAGGATAGTCTACTTGCTGCAAACAGGCTTGGGCACGTGTATGTAAGTCAGTGTCGAGAGGTTGCAAGTCATCGATTAACCGCGCCACCTGTGCCGCAGGAATCGCTAACACCACCTGAGACGCCTGCCAGATTTGATCTCCAGAACGCACCTGATAACCAAATTCAGCACTGAAACTGAGGCTATCCACTTGCGTATTTAACTGTACCGCCGCGCCCAGTTGCTGGGCCACTACCTGCGGTAGTTGATGCAAGCCTTGCGCAAAACTCATCATGACACCATCCAGCGATTCAACCCCCAACCCTTGATCCAGCTTATTTTGTTTGGCTTTGGCGCGCATTTTAGCCACCGCGCCAACTATCATGGAGCCGTATTGCTTCTCTAAGGCATACACTTTAGGCACTGCGGCTCGCACTGAAAGCTGATTGGCATCGCCCGCAAAAACGCCTGAAATAAACGGATCAATGAGCCAATCCAACATCTCTGGACCTAAGCGCCGACGCACATACTGTGCAATCGACTCTTCCTGAGTGGCCTTGCCAATAAAGGGCTCTATGACTAACCTTAATTTACCAAGTAGGCTTAACACGGGTGTGGTGATGGCACCCAACAAACTCATCGGCAGCGCTAACATGCGGCCTTTTTTACCAATAAAACGTCGGTGGGCCGACGACTTTGCGAGCACTAAATGAGGCTGCAAACCCACTTGTTGTATCAACATGGCCATAGCCGGGCGATTATTAATAAACGAGTTAGGACCACGTTCCCATAGGCAGCCATGATGACTCACCGTTTGTAAGTTGCCACCCACCTGATTACCGGCTTCTAACACAGTGACAGAAAAGCCTTGTTGCTGTAAAAACCAAGCACTGGCGAGGCCCGAAATACCGGCACCCACCACCACAATATGGTGTTTATGGTCCAGCTCATGGGGCTGCTGAGGCACGGGGCCAGTACTGGTATTTGGACTGTGTTGCGGTATGTCGAATTTGAGGGGCATTATAAATTATCCTATAGCCTAGCAGTTTTCGCCTAAATAGGCTTTGATACCAGCATCAGTTTGCTGCAAAAAATCTTCGCTAGTGCCCTGCCAATGCACTCGACCCTGCGCAATAAACACCACTTGCTGTGCTAAGGCCAGTGCATCCCGTGGCTCATGGGTCACCACTAAGGCCGACAACTGATGTTGCTGACACAGTGTTTTTAGCAACATCGTCATGTCGTGACGTAAGGCGGGGTCTAGCGCGCTAAACGGCTCATCCAGCAACAATAACGGTTTACGACGCACCAGTGCCCTACCTAAAGCCACCCGCTGACGCTGCCCACCGGACAGTTGTTTTGGTAGCCGGCCGGCCATATTAGCTAGACCCACCTGCTCTAAGGCTTGCTCCACTTGCCGTTGCTCTTGAGTCGTGAGTTTAAGATTGCTGCGAATGCCTAACGCCAGATTTTGATAAACACTCATATGGGCAAACAAGTTATGCTCTTGAAACAAACTCGTCATCGGCCGTTGCGACGGCTCAAGGGTGTCTACACGCTCACCCCCTAGGTAAATTTCACCTTCGCCATGCACCTGAGAATCTGGCTTGACAAACCCAGCGAGTAAATTCAGCAAGGTCGACTTGCCTGCCCCACTGGCGCCCATCACCGCCACAATTTCGCCCTCCGGTAACTGCAAGTCATAGTGGAATTGCTGTTCACCAATACCACAACGAACATGTTTTAACTCAATCACGGGGGCCTCCTAAGACGCGCTCTAGTACTAAAAACAAAGTTAAGCTCAAGCCCAGCAATAACACTGCCGTCACCCCAGCTGCGTCGGCCTGATAACTGCCTAAACGCTGATACATTAACAAGGGTAGAGTTTGAATATCGGGGCTACCAAATAAAGCCACTACGCCTAAGTCTCCAGCCGACATGGCCGCCACCAGCGCCATAGCTAAACCTATGGGGCGCCGCAATATAGGCCACTCCACTTGGTGTAAACGCTGCCAACCGTAAATCGCCAAACTGCTGCATAAGCGGTCATAGTCGCTACTTACTTTGATATAAGCCACAGACAAGACCCGCAACATATACGGCAGACCCATAAGGGAATTAACCAATACCACCACATA
The DNA here is from genome assembly GCA_018647765.1 of Oceanospirillaceae bacterium. Lineage (GTDB taxonomy): Bacteria > Pseudomonadota > Gammaproteobacteria > Pseudomonadales > Balneatricaceae > Njordibacter. The sequence continues at coordinate 30,659 of JABGSN010000042.1, forward strand.
CAAATTAATGGCAAACACGTCCACATGGGGCCGTAATCCAATAAATAGACCCGTGGCCAACACTAACGGTGGCACCACTAATATTATGGAACCAGTCCACTCAACGGCCTCTGCGGCAAAGGGATGATGACGGCGCCAGTAACGCTGCGCCAACACCAAACCCCAGGCCATCAACAAACTCAGTAAGGCCGAGCTGAGGGCAACCCACAAACTGTTTACAAAAGCGCGCCATAGGCGCACATCGATCAGCACTTGCAACCAAGCATCGTTGATGCCCGCAATCACTACCGCCACTAACGGCACCAATACCAACAGGGTGGCTAGTAGCAGCACTGCCGTATCATGTAATTTACCCATTAATGATTGAGTATCTGGCCGCAGCGACAACTGGCTATGGCCTACACCTTGACTGGCGAACATATCAATAGGCCGCCCTAAGCGTAGGCCACACCATAAAATAAAACCACAAAATAGTATTTGTAAGAGGCTCAAGTACACGGCTTTTGCCATGTCAAAATCAAACCGAATGGCTTGGAAAATGGCCACTTCAATGGTGGTGGCTTTTGGACCGCCGCCCAAGGTCATAACAATGGCAAAGCTGGTAAAGCACAAGGCAAAAATCATGGCGGCCAGTTGTGGCAATACGCCTTTTAGATGAGGCCATTCGATATGACGCCAAAGGTCGGTGGAACTCATGCCGAGTTGACTGGATAAGCGCCAAGTTTCAGGCGCAATGGCTTCTAAGCGTTGTAACAAAATGCGCGCTGCAAGGGGTAAGTTAAAAAACACGTGGGCCAACAAAATGCCCACTAAACCGTACACATAACTGCGTGGTTGACCACCTAACCAGTGCCACAACTGATTCATATAACCTTGTTTACCGTGTAATAAAATGATGCCGTAAACGGCAATAATACTGGGTACGACAAGAGCCACACTAAAACAGCGTAGCATTAACCAGCGGCCTATAAAATGCGTCCTGCGCGCTAACGAGCGGGCAACTAACAAAGCTAAAACCAGACTAATGACGGTTGACAAAGTCGCTTGCCACCAAGAAAACCAAACCACCCGCCACGTGTAAGATTCCTGCATGTACAGCGACCACTGTGCCTGTTCTGTATAGGATAAAAATGCCCCTACAGCCGTTAACAATGGCAACAACACTAGTAAGAAACTGATGCCACTAAAGGCATGCCAACTGCGTAACTTAAACATTAATCAGCACGCTGTTGAGCACAGCAAAATGCCGATCTAAGGCACCTTTTTTGGAGTTCACCAAAGCTTGGCCTGCAACGCCCATACGTTGGCGTAACTCAGGGTCGCTCAGCAATCCACTGATATCTGCTAGCAGGCTAGCATTGGTAGTTATCATTAAGCCTTGTGCCTGCTCGAGTTGATCGCACACTTGGGCAAAGTTAAAACAATTGGGGCCCATCACCACCGCTTTACCTAGGGCGGCCGCCTCTAATGGGTTATGCCCTCCAGTGTCGGCTAAACTGCCGCCTACAAACACCAAATCGGCGCAGCGATAATAATCAACCAACAGGCCCATGCTATCCACTAACAACACCCGTTTTTGGTGTTTGTGGGCCTGTTGGTGATCTTTTGAGCGCTCGCCTAACTGGCTATGCCGTGCCCACACCAAACCTGACTGTGTGCACAGGTCTGCCACTTCTTCAAACCGCTGGGGGTGCCTCGGCACCAACACCAAGGTGCCACTTAGCTCAGCAGGTAATTGCGCCCAAACCTGCAGCAACGCCGACTCTTCGCCACTGCGAGTGCTGCCACATACCCAGCACAAGTCATGGCCCAAAAACCCAGCAGCCAAAGGCTGTTGCTGACTTGCGGGAGGTAATTGTAAATCGTATTTTAGACTACCTAAGACAGTCACCGACGTGGCTTGTGCTCCTAACGCTATGAAACCTTGGGCGCTGGCCTGATCTTGCACTAACAAGTGGCTAAGTTGGCGTAACATGGGCGCAACCAACACTTTAAAACGCTGATAACCCTTGGCCGAACGGGCCGACATGCGGCCATTGACCAACACCGTTGGCAGCTTACGTCTGGCACACTGGGCAATCAAATTAGGCCACAATTCGGTTTCTACCAACAACACTGCGCGTGGATTGATCCGACGCAACATCACGGCATTGGCAAAACCTAGATCCAGGGGTAAAAAACCATGACTCACGCGTTCGTTGTGACCAAATAGCTGCTGGCATCGAGCTTGAGCGGTAACGCTGGTAGTGGTGACTAACACGGGGAGCATTAATTCGCTGTGCAGGCGTTCAATGAGTGGGACAATGGCGTTTAACTCGCCCACGCTGGCGGCATGAACCAACACCGGGCGGTGCTGCTCGTTAGGCAACCAACCATAACGCTGCCAAAAGCCTTGACGAAATTCAGGCCGGCGCCAGATAAACAACAGGTGAGCCACTGCCCCAATGGGCAACAACAAATAACACAAGCAGGTATAAACGAAGACTGGCACGGGTACAAAATAACCTTATGTTTGATAGACTAGCCGTTCATCCATTTCCATGACGCCCCACACATGAAGATCGTCAATCTGATTTCTGGCAAAGACTTAGGTGGCCCTAAGCAGACTTTTTTACATTACAGCGATAATTTACGCCAATTAGGCCATCAAGTCACTTCCGTCATACGCCCTAAAGCACAATTACACAGCCTTTTAGAACAAAGACAACTGCCATATACGCTTCTTGATTATCCACGCACCCGCTTGCCGTGGCTTAAAAACATTGCCATCAAGCGCTTAACACAGCTGTTTTCGCAACAGGGTGCGCAATTGGTGATTGTGCACAAACCCATAGACGCGGACCTCGCCCGAGCCGCTATGACGGCCCAGTGTAAACTGGTGTTAGTGCTACATAGTTACACTGCAAAAGGTATTATGGCAGCCGACTTACTGGTTTGTGTGTCACCCGTGTTGGCAGAGTTTGCCCGTCAACAAGGCTACACTGGCCCCTTAGAGGTGATCCCCAACTTAGTGGAATTGAGCGCTAGTGAGCCTACCACTCGCAAGCCACATCAACCGCCGGTAATCGCCACCATGGGCGTACTCAGACGCACCAAAGGTCAGGACTTGTTATTGCAAGCCGCTCATATTTTACAACAGCGCCAAGTGTTATTTAAATTAGTGATTGCTGGCAAAGGCCGTTGGCATAAAAAAGTAAACCGTCTTATCAACAGTTTGGGGCTTAGCCACATCACCCAGCGGCTCGACTGGGTAAGCAATGCGCAACGTGATGCGTTTATCGATGCAGCCGACATTGTCTGTGTGCCGTCTCGTGGCGAGACCTTTGGCATGGTGGTGATCGAAGCCATGGCCCGTAAACGCTTAGTGGTAGCCACCCGTTGTGGTGGACCACAAGGTATTATCGAACATCAAGTCAATGGACTGTTGTGTGATATTGACGCGCTGAGTTTAGCCGACGCTTTACAACAGGCCATCGAGCTAGCGGCACAAGACCACCAGCAACTCTGCGAAGCCGCTTTTATCCACGCCCGCGATCATTACAGTCCATTGCCGGTGCGATCACAGATTAAGGCCATGCTTAAGCAGCATATCGAAACGCCGTTAGAAAAACAGCACCAAGCTCCAAACTAACAGACACTGCAACAAGGCGAGCAATACCGCAGCCGAAGCCACATCTTTAGCAACGCCAGACCAGTGGTGACGTTCGTCACCATGGCGGTTAACCGCCGCCTCAATACCGGTGTTGAGTAACTCAGCAATCAACACCACAAACAAACTGAGTACCAAAATAGCGCTTTCCAGTGCGGTGTCTGGCCACCACAAGGCCAGCGGCAACATCACTAATAAAGCCAAGGATTCTTGCTGAAATGCGGTTTCGTTACGCCACGCAAACAGCAGACCTTGCCAGGAATACTGTCAGGCTTTTAACCAACGTTTTACACCATGCGCTTTAACGGTAGACACCTTATCGACTCCTAAATTAAGTCTCAACTGAATGGAATTGAAGTTGGTGCAAGTGTGCATACAAGCCTTGCTTAGCTAGCAGTTGGGCGTGATCGCCTTGCTCCACCACGCGGCCTTGATCCATCACTAAAATGACATCGGCTTGTTCGATGGTGGACAGTCTATGGGCAATCACCAAGGTGGTACGGTTTTGCATAACTTCATCTAACGCTGCCTGAATGTGCCGCTCCGACTCAGTATCTAGGGCCGATGTAGCTTCATCCAATACCAGTAGTGGTGCATTTTTAAGCAAGGCCCGGGCAATGGCAATGCGCTGCCTTTGTCCGCCAGACAATAACACGCCAGACTCGCCCACCAAGGTATTTAAACCGTCGGGCATACGTTGGGTAAATTCAGTCACTCGAGCCGCCGTAGCCGCTGCGGTCACCTGCACATCAGTGGCGTCGTGCATGGCACCGTAAGCAATATTGTCGGCAATGGTGCCATTAAACAACACCACTTGCTGATTAACCAACGCCACTTGCCGCCGTAAGTCGGTACGCACAATGTCCTGAACATTATCGCCATCCAGTAAAATGCGCCCCGCTTGGGGTTCGTAAAAGCGTAACAACAAGTTGACTAAGGTCGACTTACCACTGCCTGAACGCCCCACCAAAGCCACCACTTGGCCCGCTTTAATGTCAATATTCACTTGCTCTAGCACGGGTTTGCTGTCGTAACTAAAATCAACCTGCTCAAAGCGAATGTGGCCAAGCGTCCTGTTAATGTGTTTTTTACCTTGGTCCAATTCGGGGGTTTCGTCCAACAAGGAAAAAATACTTTGTGACGCTGCAATACCCTGCTGCAAAATGCTGTTTATTTCGGTCATCGAGCGTAACGGCTTGGTCAACATGCCCGCAGCGGTGATAAAGGCGATAAACTGGCCTGCCGTCATGGTGTCGATAATACTGGGGTGCAAGGCTAAATAAATCAAACTCGCCATGGCCATAGCCACAATCATTTGCACTAAGGGGATAGAAATGGATTCTGCCAGTGCCAGCTTCATGGCTTGTTGGCGGTTGTTATTGCTGGCTTGGGCAAATCGTTGCCGCTCTTGCTGCTGCGCTCCAAACACACGCACCACCTCATAGCCTTTAATGGCTTCGCTGGCGCTCGCCGTCACCTGCCCCATACTGTCTTGCAAAGTGGCACTGATGTTTCTAAAACGCTTAGAGGCTTTATTAACCACCCAACCAATAAACGGCCCAATGGTGAGAAACACCAACGACAACTGCCAGTTAAGGTACACAATATAGGTTAACAAACCCACAATGGTGAGGCCCTCGCGGACAAATATTTTTAGGGCTTCTGTGGCTGCACCGGTCACCTGTTCAACGTTAAAGGTCAGTTTAGACAACAAAGTGCCCGACGCATTACGATGATAGAACCGTGCTGGCAGCACCAACAAGCGGTCGAATATGTCTAGTCGTAACTGATGAATCACTCTGCGTGCCACATAGGTGATGCCGTAATTGCCCAGGAAAAAACCCACGCCACGCACAAAAAATATACCTAACACCGCGGCAGGAATCAGCAAACGCGCTTGTTGATCATTTTGTTCAACGCTATCCACCATATATTCCATGAGGCTAGCAAAGGCGGGTTGGGTGGCGGCGAATAAGACAAAACCAACAATGCTCAACGTAAAGATGAGGCCATGCTGCATAACATAACCCAGCAAACGCCGGTAAGCACGCCACGCACTCATTGGCGAGCCAGGAGGGGGTTCAGTAGCCGGTGGGTGTTGTGGGTCGGTCATTTCTGATCCTTAGATAACATCGCAAACCTAGTTTCAAAAGCGTGCTCGGTGTAAACTGCAGCTCTGTTCAAATTTATACTAGCCGTGGCTATTTCTCATACATTTAACATGCCTAACCCCAAAACCCCATCAGACCTGCCGTCACTAAGCCGTTTCTACGGACCCAAATACTGGTTAATTTGGCTGGGGCTGGCCTGCCTACGCATTACCATTGTGCTACCTTGGCGCTGGCGTATGGCAGTGGGTAGGGCTATTGGTTGGCTATTGTATCAGTTATCCGCCCGCAGACGGGTGATTGCAGAAACCAATATTAACCTTTGTTTTCCGCACCTAAGGCCGAGCCAAAAAAACCACTTAGTACAAGCCACCTTTGCTGACAACGGCGTGGGTATCATTGAGACCGCAATGGCCTGGTGGAGTTCCCGTCAGACCTTTAACCAACGTGTCAGCGTGACTGGCTCCGAGTTGATTGAGCAAGCTCAGTCTGAGGGTCGCGGTGTATTGTTAGTAGGCGCTCACTACACCAGTTTAGACCTTGGCGGCATATTACTAGCGCCCAGCCACCCCTATTATGCAACCTATCAACGTCATGGTAACGCCTTAATGGACACCATCATCCGTGGCGGCCGCTTACGTCATCTACCGGGCATGGTAGAACGTGACGACATACGCCAGGTGATGCGCTTATTAAAACAAGGCAAAACGGTGTGGTTAGCGCCGGATCAAGACGTCGGTCCAGAGCGTTCGGTATTTGCGCCATTTTTTGGCGTCGATGCGGCCACCACCCCGATCATTAGCCGCCTTGCACAAGCAACGGGCGCAAAAGTATTGCAATTTAGCCACCACCGCATTAACCAAGATGCCAACTACCTGCTCACCATTAGCGACACCCTAGCCAGCATCCCCAGCGGCAATATCGAGCAAGATACGGCCTGCTTAAATGCGGCTATTGAAGCACAAGTTGCCAACTACCCAAGCCAATACTTGTGGCTTCACCGCCGCTTTAAGACCCGGCCAGCCAACAGCCCTTCGATCTACTGATCCAAGCTGTCCACCATCATGGCCTGCCAAATGCCCTTCACCGTTTGGCGTTGCTCAAACAACTCATCGGCAGACACCTTGCCCGCTTGATTTTGAAGGGTTAACCGGTGCTCCACAGAGCGCATGAGCTGATACGCTTCGCGCAGGTTGTTGGCTTGTTCGGCGGGCATCAAGCCATGTGCTTCTAGGCCTTCTAAAATGCGGATATTATCGGTGTGTGTCAGAAGTTCGGGCTGACTTTGTCCATGGGCCAGTACGGTATATTGCACCATAAATTCGATATCAACGATGCCGCCTTGGTCCTGTTTTAAATGAAACTCATGCACCTTGCCATCGGCACTCGGTTTGCTTGCTAACTGCTGACGCATTTTGTTACGCATAGACACCACTTGCTGGCGTAGCTCTTTCTGCTCCCTTGGCTGGCTTAACACCTGCTGGCGCACTTTGAGAAAAGCCTGAGCTAAGCTTTGACTGCCGGCGATCGGCCTTGCGCGCACTAAGGCTTGATGCTCCCAAGTCCAAGCTTCATGAAGTTGGTATTGTGCAAAGGCTGTTAGGCTTGACACCAATAGTCCCTTAGCACCATCTGGCCTTAAGCGCATATCCACTTCATACAACTGGCCCGCACCGGTGACCGTATTAAGGTAGTTAATCATGCGCTGGCCCAAGCGGGTAAAAAACACACTATTGGCAATCGGTTTGGGACCATCCGTTTCCGTTTGCGAGGGCATATCATAAACAAATACTAGATCCAAATCTGACCCGTAACTCAATTCCCAGCCTCCCACTTTACCGTAGCCCACCACGATAAAATTATCACATGAGCCATGTTGGTTTTGAGGGTTACCGTGCCGTTCGCCTAACTCGCGCCACGCGAGGTGCATCACTTGACCCATGACAGCCTCGGCGACAAAGGTCAGCTGATCACTCACCTGCATGAGGGACAATCGCCCCGTCACCTCGTTGGCTGCAATGCGCAACAAGTGAGCATGCTTAAAATGCCTCAAGGCCTCCATCAACTGTTCGGTATCGTCTTCTGGCAACCGCAACAGATTTTGTTCTAACTCTTGTTTTAGTGCCACCGCATCGGGCACATGAAATAAGCTATTAACGTCTAGCAATTCATCCAACAACGACGGTTGCCGTGCCAAAAAATCCGCAAACCAGGAGCTAGCCGAACACAGTTCAACCAGCAGTCTTAAGGCTGACGGGTTTTCTAGCAATAACACCAAATAAACCGAGCGCCGCAGCACCGCTTCGATCAATACCAATACGCGAGACAAGGTCACGGCGGGGTCTGAGTGTTGCGCAGCCAGACATAATATTTGCGGCATCAATGCCGCTAATCGTTGTTGCGCTATAGGTTGCATCGTTTGTGCGGCACGGCTTTGGTGCAGTTCCCACAGGCGCTGCAAACTATGATGGGTATCGGCAAATCCTGCGGCTGCCAAAATAGCTTGCCATTGGGGCTGTTGCGGCATCTGATCGTTGGCTAGGCTTGCGTGTGTCATCTGTTGCCATAGGTGCGTCAGCTGATCATCAGGTGTCAGGGATTCAGTATCTTCTTTAACTTCAACCACCCATTCAAATTGCTGATGAACAAAAGCACGGGCTTGGTCGATACTCTGCTGTAGATTTTGCCAATCGGGAAATTCCAAGGCAAAGGCCAGGCGCGCCTGCTCTAACTCTTGGCCGGGTAGGTCTTGAGTTTGTTGGTCGAGCACGGCTTGTAATGCATGCTCAACATCCCGCAGAAACCAGTAGTGTCGACGCAACTGCTCAACGTCATCTCTATCAAGCCCAGCACACTCCGGCAACAAATCCAGCACCGCCATCAACCTAGTCGTCTGCAGCCGTTGATCGCGACCGCCGCGAATCAACTGGAAGGCTTGAGCGATGAATTCCACTTCGCGGATACCGCCAGTACCTAACTTAACGTTTTGCTGCAAGCCTCGGCGGCGCACCTCACTGGCAATCATTTGTTTTAAACTACGCAACGACTCGATGGCACTAAAATCCAAATAACGCCGATACACAAAGGGCCGTAATAAACGCAGTAATTGAGTACCTGCAACATCGTTACCGGCAATCACCCGTGCTTTGATGAAGGCATACCTTTCCCACTCACGGCCTTGCTGTTGATAATACATTTCCATGGCGTCAAAGCTCAAGGCTAATGCACCGCTACTGCCATAGGGCCGCAGCCGCATATCCACCCGGAATACAAAGCCATCGGCAGTGACCGTATCAATGGTTTGAATCAAGCGCTGCCCTAGACGGATGAAGAACTGTTGATTATCAATACTGCGCTTGCCACCTTGGGTTTCTCCCCCTTCGGGGTAACTGAAAATTAAGTCGATGTCGGAGGACAGATTAAGCTCGCCGCCACCTAACTTACCCATACCGAGCACCAACAACGACTGCGGTTGGCCGTCATGGCCCATGGGCTGGCCCCACTGAGTGACAGTGTCTTGGTGCAGCCATTGCAATGCATTAGCCACACAAACGTCGGCCAAATTAGACAGCTCTTGGACTAATTCAGCGCTACTGCCAAGCCGGCAGCGATTGCGCCAAATCAACCGTACTTGATGGCGCTTTCTAAACTGCCTTAAAGCTTGCTGTAACTGTAGTTCGTGGCTGATTTGCGCCACTTGGTGATTCAAAGCTTCGGCCAAGCCACTTTTAGTGTAACTAGAGGTAAGAAAGTCGTGATCTAACCATTGTGGGTTAAGGCTCAATACCTGTGCGGTAAACGGGCTTGCCGCCAGCACTTGTAACAGTTGTCGTTGTGGGCTCGTTTGACTCCAAACAGAAGTGTCATCTGCGGTTTGGGTGAGTTCGTCAAAGCTCGCGAACACTTGTAGCTGCAATTCTCTGGGTAATGTGTCGATTATATTTAGGTTATCTTGGTTCACTTTAAACGCCATAATTTATATTCCCAAAGCACTGTTATTCACTCAAACGCCATTGCCCTTGCAGCAATGCAGGCCAAGTTTGGCTCAAGTTCCAGTGAAGTTATACAGAAGACCTAGACCCTAACGGAAAAATCCCCCTATAATCAAGATATACGTAAATTTTGTAGTCACATAAACACGCCTACCGGCACAAGCAAGACCAACACTATGAATACGCAAAATGACTCGTCTTCGGCACTTACGCCAGAGGTAACGCAACTTAAGTCTGACCTTAAAGATGCCAACGACATTGCCTTAATGGCTTTGAGGGCCAATGGCGAACTCGGTGTAGTGATTAACTTTTTGGAACACAGTTTTTCCTGCGCCGATCACGTGGCTGTGGGGCAGCAAGTATTTAAGGCCATGCGGGCGTTTGGTTTGTCTTCATCAGTACAACTAAGAGTCGAGTCTGGCGCCATTAATATTTGTGATCAAGAGTTTGCTGGCCAGGAGCAAGAATTCCAATTTTTAAGCCGGTTGCGGGAAAAAGGCCGGATTTTTGATTTCGGGGAACACACCCTTGTCAACTACAACCACATCAGCCTTCTCATCCGTGACATGCCGTTAGATCAACCCGACCGCCACGGCCGCATAAAAGACAACGTAGTGGTATTGCTCAATGGTGCCGAAGCGCGCATTAAGGCGATTGAAGCAGGGGCCAAAGCCGACCGTATTAAATCTGAGTTTTTAGCCAACATGTCGCACGAATTACGCACACCGATGCACGCGATTTTAAGCTTTTCGAATATAGGCCATTCGCGCTTACATAAGGTTGATTTAGCCAAGTTAGGGCATTATTTTGAGCGCATTAAGGTGGGTGGCAACCGCTTATTATTGTTGTTAAATGATTTACTGGATCTGTCAAAGCTAGAGTCTGGAAAGATGAAATTTATCATGCAGCAAAATGACCTTGCGGCACTCATCACTCGTGCCGTAGAAGAAGTCGAAACCTTAATTACCGACCGCGAGCTGCAGGTGGTTATTGAACCCACCCAGATGAATACGGTGACCTATTTTGACGAAGAGAAAATTCTTCAATTGCTGATCAACTTATTGTCCAACGCCATCAAGTTCACTCCCGTGGGTAAGAAGATCAGCATCTTTTTTGATGCCGACATTAGCGCCCAACCTAAAGGCCAGCACCTAGACAAAGACCTATTGACCTTAGTCGTGGACGACCAGGGGCTAGGCATCCCGCCAGGTGAAGAAGCTTCCATTTTTGACAAGTTTATGCAGAGCAGTAAAACCAACACCGGGGCGGGTGGCACGGGGCTTGGCTTATCCATCGTACAAGAAATAATTACCGCCCATAATGGCTATATAGCAGCCACGGGCAACCCTGATGGCGGTGCCCGTTTTCGCTTTAGCTTGCCTATTATTTCCGGCGACAATGTAGGCAGCGAAGCGGATACTGAAAACGAAGTGGATATTTTCTAATATAGTCCCCTTTGTGTGATTGACAGCGCGCTCCTAGCGCGGCTTAATAGTACTTATCCCACCGTTTAAGGCTAAAGGTATTTACTGTGATCGAAACCAATCAACAATACGTGAACTGGTTCCGCCACTCTGCGCCCTATATTAATGCTCATAGAGGCCGGACCTTTGTCATTTATTTACCCGGTGAAGCCTTAGCCAACGCCAACTTTGCCCACACCATTCACGATATAAACCTGCTTAACAGCTTAGGTGTGAAGTTAGTGTTGGTGCATGGTAGTCGGCCGCAAATTGAGACCGCATCGACCAAAGCCAAGGTCGAAACCCAGTTCCACAACGGCCTGCGCATCACCGATATAGAGCAATTAGCGTTAGTGCAAGCCACGGTAGGCCGCCAGGCCATGCAGCTGGAAGCCCGCTTTTCCATGGGCTTAGCCAACTCGCCCATGCAGGGCTCGCGCATTAGAACCAGCCGCGGCAACTTTATTACCGCTCGGCCTATTGGTATTAAAAACGGGGTCGATTTTTCCTATACCGGCGAAGTTCGAAGGGTGGATGCCGACGCCATTAGCAAGCAACTTAACGACGGAAATTTGGTGCTCATTTCCTGTTTAGGCTACTCGCCCACGGGCGAAACCTTTAACTTAGCTGCCGCACAAGTGGCAGGTCGAGTTGCTGCTAGCCTACAAGCCGATAAATTGATTGTCTTTGGCGCAGACAAAGGCATAACCAATTCCCGAGGCGAGCAAGTGGTTGAACTGCTCACCCGCGCAGGCCACCGTTTAGTGCATCAACATCAAAGTAGTGGCGACAGCTGGAGCGACCTGTCAATGCATATTGATGTGCTTTCCAAGGCTTGTGACGCCGGTGTTGCCCGTGGCCACTTACTCAGCTACCAAGAAGATGGTGCCTTGTTAAGCGAGCTCTTTAGCCGTGACGGCTCTGGCACTATGGTAATCAAAGAAAGCTACGAACAGGTGCGCAATGCCTGCATTGATGACGTGGGTGGTATTTTACAACTCATTCGCCCGTTAGAAGATGATGGCGTATTGGTGCGCCGTTCACGTGAATTACTCGAGTCAGAAATACACTACTTTAGCGTTATAGAGCGCGACGGTGCTATTATTGGTTGTGCAGCTTTGTATCCGTTTGATGATGCGCGGCAGGGTGAGTTAGCCTGTATGGCCATTGATTCCAGCTACCGGGGTGGCGATCGTGGCCAGATTTTATTAAAACACATAGAAAAACAGTCCAACCATATGGGGCTGCAAACCCTATTTGTACTCACCACTGCTTCGTCGCATTGGTTTATTGAAAATGGCTTTGTCAGTGCTGCGCTTGAAGAATTACCCACAAGCCGCCAGTCGCTGTATAATTTCCAACGAAACTCCCAAGTCTTTAGTAAACAATTACTTTAGCCACTAACCCTTATTGAAAGATACTTTTATCATGCCAGCTTATCGCTCTAAAACCTCCACTTCCGGCCGCAACATGGCAGGTGCACGTTCTTTATGGCGTGCCACCGGCATGACCGATGCCGATTTTCAAAAACCCATCATCGCCGTAGTTAACTCCTTTACCCAATTTGTACCTGGCCATGTTCACCTAAAAGACATGGGCCAACTGGTAGCCCGTGAGATAGAAAAAGCCGGCGGTGTGGCAAAAGAATTTAACACCATTGCCGTTGACGACGGCATTGCCATGGGTCATGACGGCATGCTCTATTCGCTGCCATCACGGGACATTATTGCCGATTCTGTAGAGTACATGGTAAACGCTCACTGTGCCGACGCCATGGTGTGCATCTCTAACTGTGACAAAATTACCCCAGGCATGTTAATGGCTGCCATGCGCCTTAACATTCCCTGCATCTTCGTTTCTGGCGGCCCTATGGAAGCCGGTAAAACCAAACTAGGCGAACGTAAACTAGACTTGGTTGACGCTATGGTCATCGCTGTAGACGACACCGCGAGCGACGAAAAAGTGGCCGAGTACGAACGCTCAGCATGCCCAACCTGTGGTTCTTGTTCTGGTATGTTTACCGCCAACTCAATGAATTGCCTAACCGAAGCCTTAGGCTTGTCTTTGCCTGGCAACGGAAGCTTATTGGCCACTCATGCGGACCGCGAAGAATTATTTTTACAAGCCGGCCGCACCGTAGTTGAGTTATGTAAGCGTTACTACGAAAATAACGACGAAGGCGCCTTGCCCCGCAATATCGCCAGTTTCAAAGCCTTTGAAAATGCCATGTGCTTAGACATTGCTATGGGCGGCTCCACCAACACTATCTTGCACTTATTAGCTGCAGCCCAAGAAGGCGGCGTTGATTTTGACATGTATAACATTGACCTACTGTCTCGAAAGGTGCCACAACTGTGTAAAGTAGCCCCAAATACACCCAAGTATCATATGGAAGATGTGCACCGTGCCGGTGGCGTATTTGGCATTTTAGGTGAACTCAACCGTGCAGGCTTATTACACTCGGACCTGCCTACGGTCCACAGCCCGACTATGGCGGCTGGTATTGCTAAGTGGGACATTGCCACGACTGATGACGCCGCTGTAAAGACTTTCTATCAAGCTGGCCCTGCAGGCATCCCTACACAAACAGCCTTTAGCCAAGCCACGCGCTGGCCAAGTGTTGACGACAACCGTGCCGAAGGCTGTATCCGTAACTTAGCCAATGCCTACTCCACAGAAGGCGGCCTTGCCGTACTGACGGGCAACCTCGCCGCAGACGGCTGTGTAGTGAAAACCTCCGGAGTTGACGAAAGTATTTGGGTATTTGAAGGCCCAGCGTACATTTGTGAAAGCCAAGATCAAGCCGTAGCCGACATTTTGGGTGATCGAGTTAAAGCTGGCGACGTGGTCGTGATCCGCTATGAAGGACCTCGTGGTGGCCCTGGCATGCAAGAAATGCTATACCCCACCAGCTACCTTAAGTCTAAAGGCTTAGGTAAAGCCTGCGCTTTATTAACCGACGGCCGTTTCTCTGGCGGCACCTCCGGTTTATCAATTGGCCACGTGTCTCCAGAAGCCGCAGGCGGCGGCACCATTGCTTTGGTTGAACAAGGTGATCGTATTCGTATTGATATCCCTAACCGCTCCATTGATGTCTTGGTCTCGGATACCGAGCTTGCAAGCCGTCGTGCGGCCATGGATGCCAAGGGTAAACAAGGCTGGCAACCTGCGGCTGAACGGCCTCGCAAGGTCACCTCGGCCCTTAAAGCCTACGCTAAGATGGTCACCAGCGCCGATAAGGGTGCGGTGAGGGATGTGTCCTTACTCGACTAGGTTGTTGGGCTACGTCTTTGCGAAGGGCTAAGCCCTCGCAAAGACGGGGCGAGTTAGACCCGATCGAGGACCAGGTAGCTAAAATCAAATGGATTAGGCTCCGCGGCCGCGACATCCTCACGGGCCACTTCAGTCCACTGCTCAGACTCTAATTCAGGAAAAAAGGCATCACCCTCAACATGGCGATGGACCCGTGTTAAATACACTCGATCAGCCAAGGCTAAAGACTCTGCATAGATCTGCGCACCACCAATAATCATGACTTCCTGGCCACCATTGATAAGGTTAATGCTTGTGCCTAAGTCAATTGCAGCTGCCAGGCTCGATACCAGTTTAATACCTTCAGCAGAGTAATCGGCTTGACGGCTAATCACAATATTGTCCCGCCCCGGCAACGGCTTGCCAATCGATTCAAAGGTCTTGCGGCCCATAATCACCGGCTTACCTAAGGTCATGGCCTTAAAGTACTGTAAATCACCCGGTAAATACCAAGGCAACTGGTTATTACGGCCAATGACATTGTTTTCAGACGCTGCCACAATTAATGCTAAGGTCATACCGCTACTGCCCCTTTGATATGTGCATGGGATTGGTAATCTTGTAATTCAAAATCGTCAAACTTAAAGCCAAAAATATCATCCACGGCTGGATTGATATGCATAGTCGGTAACGCAATGGTGTCGCGCGACAATTGCAAATCCACTTGTTCTAAGTGATTACTGTACAGATGAGCATCACCCAGTGTATGCACAAAATCACCCACCTCAAGACCACATACTTGGGCGATCATCATGGTTAATAAGGCGTAGCTGGCAATGTTAAATGGCACCCCTAAAAATATGTCTGCGCTACGCTGGTAGAGCTGGCACGAGAGTTTACCATCGGCAACATAGAACTGAAACATCATGTGACACGGCGGCAGAGCCATGCGTTCTACATCGGCCACATTCCAGGCACTAACAATAAGACGACGGGAATCCGGGTTGCTTTTAATCTGTTCAATAAGCTGGCTAATTTGATCGATGTGACCTCCATCCGGCTTAGGCCAAGAGCGCCATTGAGAACCATAAACTGGGCCTAAATTACCTTGCTCATCAGCCCATTCGTCCCAGATACGCACTCCATTATCCTGTAAATACTGAATGTTGGTGGAGCCCTGCAAAAACCACAGGAGCTCATGAATAATTGACTTTAAATGTAGCTTTTTGGTGGTAAGAACAGGGAAACCTTGGCTCAGGTCAAAGCGCATTTGGTAACCAAATACACTGACAGTGCCAGTACCGGTACGGTCTTCTTTGAGCGCACCTTGATCGCGCACGTGGCGCATGAGTTGCAGATATTGTTGCATAGCTATAGGTTGGCTTAGTTTAGAGGCTTAAGGTAGAGATTTATTTTACCCTTTTTTAGTTCGGTATAGGAACCTTGCGTAATAATAAATACACCCCTAGGGCCACCATAGGCAACGATAACAATTGGCCCTGCGTCATCCAATCAAAGGCGACAAAATTGAGGTGGGCATCGGGCTGACGAGCAAATTCAACTAACATGCGCTGCGCGCCATAACCGAGCAAAAACAAGCCAGAAACACGTAATGCAGGCCGAGTCTTGGCGGAATAAACCCATACTAAAGCAAACAGTAGCACGCCCTCTAAGGCAAGTTGATACAACTGTGACGGATGCCGAGCTAAAGTGTCGACGTGGGGAAATACCATGCCCCAAGGTAAGTCTGTAGGGCGGCCCCATAGCTCACCACCAATGAAGTTACCTAAACGACCAGCACCTAGACCAATCGGTACAATTGGGGCTACAAAGTCCATGACTTGGTAAAATTTGAAGCAATGTTTACGCGCAAACCATAGCACACCGGCAATAACTCCGATCAAACCACCATGAAAACTCATGCCGCCATCCCAGACTCGGATCAACAAACTCGGCTGGGCTAAAAAAGCCTCAAATTGGTAGAACAACACGTACCCCAATCGACCGCCAAGGACTACGCCCACAGCGCCAAAAAAGATTAAATCGCTAACCTGGTCTTTACTAAATCCGTGCATCGCCGCACGCCGATTGCCAAGCCACAAGGCCGAACCAAAGGCCAATAAGTACATCACGCCATACCAATGAATGGCAACCGGACCTAATTGAATCAACACGGGGTCAATATTGGGAAACATCAACATATTTGTCCTTAAAACCATATACTTATTAACATTCGTAGACCCACCAATAATAGCATCCATGCAAACAAACGCTTAAGCACTAGGGCTGATAATTGGTGGGCAATCTTGGCGCCGTAATTGGCGGCTATAAAACTGGTAGAGACAATACCAAGCAGTGCCGGTAAATAGATATAACCCAGACTATAGCTTGGCAACATGGATTGACCCCAGCCTAACACTGCATTTGAGATAGCGCCGGCTATGGCAATCGAAAAACCACAAGCACTGGCTGTCGCCACCGCTTTTTGCATGACTAATTGACGGTTGGATAACCAAGACACCAGTAAGTTGCCGCCACCAATGCCAAACAGCGCCGAAACCCAACCAATAAACACGCCGGTGGCACCCAAACCTAAGGTACCAGGCAAAGATAACTTACCTAACTGTGCCGCAGACAACATAATTCTTAGACTTAGGAAAATGGCAAACACGCCAAAACTGGCCTGTAAGTAGATCCCAGGAATCGACAAGGCCGTGTTGACACCAATCAGGGAGCCAAGCAACATGCCTAAGGCAATAGGTTTCACCAAAGGCCACTCAATGGCACCCTTTTTATGATGGGTACGGATCGAACTCAAAGAAGTGAATATAATATTCGCCAAGGATGTTGCAATCGCCATGTAGAACACCACCTCAGGGTTAATGCCCTGCACATTAAACGCCAACACCAACACGGGGACAACAATAACACCCCCGCCAATACCAAACAGGCCGGCCAATAATCCAGCAATTGCACCAAGGGCCATATAAGCGATAAAAATCATATATTCACATCTAGGTAAGAAAGACGCTATTATCTACGCTACACACCCCAAGCGCAAAGTTTAAGACACCCATGTGCCTCATTGTATTCGCCCATCAACTCAGCACCGATTACCCTCTTGTCATGGCCGCCAACCGTGATGAATTTCGTCAGCGCGCAACTCAAAATATGTGTTGGTGGCCTAATATAGATATCTTGGCAGGCAAGGACCTCGAAGCGGGAGGCACTTGGTTAGCACTTCACAAAGATGGCCGCTGGGCGGCGGTGACCAATTTTAGGCGCAGATTCAAAACAACTAGCCCGGCACTATACTCCCGCGGCCACTTGGCACTAGATTTTCTCAGCCAAAAGGGCCCAGGCTTAGCCTTTGCCCAAACGATACAGAAGGCTCAACTGGCAGGTTTTAACTTATTACTGTGGGACAACCAAGAACTGGTATTTTGCTCCAATGAGGACCTCACCGAACCCACAGTTTTAGGCCCTGGCTTATATGCCTTAAGCAATGGTACTTTAGATAGTAATTGGCCTAAAGTGGAGCATGTGAAAGGTCAGCTTAAGCCAACACTCTCTCGGCCACCGCAACACTCACAGTTACAAACCATGATGCAACATAAAACCCCAGCGTCAGACCATCTATTGCCGCAAACAGGCATTTCTCTCGATTGGGAACGGCGGCTGTCTGCATGTTTTATAGAGGCCCCTGAGTATGATTACGGCACCCGCACCTGCATTAGTTTATGGCGTGACCGATGTGGCAACATAGACGTACAAGAAACCTGTTTTGATACAGACACACCCATACAACAATGTTTTAACTGGACCCTTAAAACCCCATGCACAACAGTTTAATTTTTATTAATGGCCTAGCACTGAGTGCCGGGCTGATCATTGCTATTGGTGCTCAAAACGCCTTTCTGCTTCACCGTGCATTACGTAACGAACACCAATACGCGATCGCCTCATTTTGTAGCATTACCGACGCCAGTCTGATTTGTTTGGGTATTTTTGGCATGGGGTCGCTGGTGCAAGCGCAACCCAATCTATTGTTTTGGATCACCTGTGGTGGGGCCGTATTTTTGCTTTTATACGGTGCTTTATCTTTTAGGTCAGCTGCCAACAATCATAAAATGACAAAAGATTCTATCCATAGTGAATACTCACTTATTAAAGCTATCACCATCACCGCAAGTGTAAGCCTGTTAAACCCCCATACCTATTTGGACACAGTGGTTTTGTTGGGCGGCATTAGCACTCAATACTTAGGCCCAGAAAAATTATGGTTTGGCGCAGGCGCGGTGAGCTCTTCATTTTTATGGTTTTTTGGGTTGGCTTGGGGGGCGAAATGGCTCATGCCTTTGCTCAAAAAGCCCATTGCATGGCGGATCTTGGACGCCCTTATTGGGCTAATAATGTGGGCTATCGCTGCCAACTTAGTCGTCCACATATCGGCTATGTAAACGGGTAAGTCCGGCGGCCTTGAGGTGTTCCTGGATCACTTGTTGTACACCATCGGCACCCACTTGTTGCAAGGTTTGTTGCAACATGGCTTGAGCTTGGCTGAGGCTAAAGTTGCGAATCACCGATTTAACTTTAGGCAAGCTGGCGGCGTTCATCGACAAACTGTCGTAGCCCATGCCCATAAGCAACAATGCGCCAGCAGGGTCACCCGCCAGCTCACCACATAAACTCACAGGAATACCCACATCTTTGGCGGCATCCACGACCGATTGCAACGCCATTAATACCGCAGGGTGCATGGTATGGTACAGATCAGCCACTCGAGGATTGTCTCGGTCCACCGCCAAAATGTACTGGGTTAAGTCGTTACTCCCCACCGAGATAAAATCCACCCGCTGGGCAATGTGTTTAGCTTGATATACTGCTGCTGGCACCTCGATCATCACCCCAATGGGCGGGCGCACAAGTTGATAACCTTCTTCACATAGTTCAGCAAAGGCTTGGTCAATCCAACGAATGGATTCATCAATTTCGTTAACATGGGTAATCATGGGCAACATGATGCGCAAGTTATCAAGCCCTTCACTGGCCTTCAGCATAGCTCGAACTTGCACTAAGAATATTTCTGGATGATCCAGCGTCACCCGAATACCACGCCAACCCAAAAACGGATTATCTTCTTCAATAATAAAGTAGGGCAAATTTTTGTCGCCGCCAATATCCAAGGTGCGCATGGTCACAGGCTGGGGCGAAAAACCCTGTAGTTGGGTGCGGTAACAATCGGTTTGCTCATCTTCCGAAGGGAAGTGCTCCTTGATCATAAAGGGCACTTCTGTACGGTAAAGCCCCACCCCTTCTGCGCCCTGATCTAACGAGCGCGACACATCTAACGGCAAGCTGGTATTCACCAACAAAGGCAGCGTATGTTGGTCTCGGGTTTGCGCCGGTACATTGCGTAATATTTCGAGTTCCTTCGTGAACGAAGCTTCCTCGGCGATGGCTTGCTCGTACTGGCGTCTAAGGTCTTGGCTAGGGTTGCGGAATATACGTCCAACATAACCGTCAATCACTACCTCTTGGCCTTCCATGCGTCGATAGGGGAAGTCCACCGCGCCCATCACCGTGGGAATGCCCATAGAGCGCGCGAGTATGGCGGCATGGGAGTTATTGGTACCTAAGGTCGATACAATCGCTTTGAGTTTATGAGACGGCACTTCGGCCAACATGGCCGCGGTCACTTCCTCGGCCACCAACACAGTGGCGTCTTCGAAGTTACGCACTTCGGTATTGGTTTGTTGCAATTCAGCCAGTATACGCCGACCTAGGTCGCGGATATCCGTCGCTCTTTCCCGCAAATAAGGATCTTCCATGGCCTCAAACGCACGAATGTGTTGCTGTACTACTTTACGAAGCGCGCCTTGAACCCACTCGCCTTGGCGGATATGCTGAATCACCTCGCCGGCAAGAGCGTTGTCGTCTAGCATACGCATATACACCTCGAACAATTCGTGTTCTTGGTTTTTTAAGTTGCGCGCCAAGGTGCGGCTGACGATTTTAATTTTACGTCGCACGGCTTCTAACGCCGTTTGAAAAACCTCTACTTCGGCTTCAGGGTTACGACAACGCCGATCCGGGACTTTGTCTAAATCTGCCGGTGGCGCAATAACGGCTACATGACCAATTGCCACACCGCCAGAGCCACTTACACCTTCGTACTGTACGTCTAGGCTTTCATCATCAGCCAAGGCATCGTGACGTAACCCGCCACCAGTGGCTTCGGCATGGGCAATAAAACCAGCAAGCTGGGCCGACAAGGTAATCAGTAGGGCTTCTTCTTCGGTACCAAAGTGGCGTTCATCACGCTGCTGAACCACTAAAATGCCCAACACTTTACGGTGATGGATAATCGGCACACCTAAGAATGAGTTAAATGCTTCTTCGCCCGTTTCTTGTACGTAATGGAAATTGGGGTGTTCAGCCGCCCGTTTCAAGTTAATCGGTTCTGCTTTGTGCCCTACCAAACCCACCAAACCTTTACCCGAGGGTAAGCAGGCACGGCCAATAGACGCCTGATTCAGGCCTTCACTGGCCATCAAAACATAATTGTCGGTTTGCGGGAAATGTAGGTAAATAGAGCACACGTCGGTACGCATGGCTCGCCGAACTTGGTGCACTACCAATTTCAGAGCCGATTGCAAATCCTCTGCGGCACTCACCGCTTGGATTATTTTGCGTAAACTGTGCAACATTAAACTAACTTCCTAACTAAGGTTGTAGTGGCGCCAACATCCCATTATGAAACACCAAACGAGAGTGCCGTAAACACAACTCTTTCATGGCACGGCGATAGACCTCACGCTTAAATGACACCACTTGATCGACAGGATACCAATAACTCACCCACTGCCATGCATCAAATTCTGGGCTATCGGTGGTGGCCGTTTGCACCGCTGAATCGGGTGCCAACATGCGTAGTAAAAACCACTTTTGTTTTTGGCCAATGCAGAGGGGCTGTTGGCCCTGACGTATCATACGCTTAGGCAAGCGATAACGTAGCCAACCACGGGTACAGGCTAATACCTCCACATGTTCTGGCAACAAGCCAATTTCTTCTTTTAACTCCCTAAATAAGGCGTCTTCTGGCGTTTCATGGGAGTCAATTCCCCCTTGAGGGAATTGCCACGCATCCCATCCCAAACGCTTAGCCCATAACACTTGGCCATGGGAGTTTGCCAGAATAATACCTACATTGGGGCGAAAACCATCTTTATCGATCACGGCTTTGCACCATACAAAATATATTTGTGCCCATTGTTCCACAAAATGGCAGGCAACAACAACCACAGATGAAAATGAGCTAAAATAATGCTTTATAAGAAATTATTTTAGGATTAACCATGCCATCCCGACTTGCCCTATTCGATTTAGACAACACTTTATTGGCCGGTGACAGCGATCACGGCTGGGGTGAATTTATGGTGCAGCAAGGATTAGTCGATGCAGCTGACTATGGCGCTAAAAACGACGCCTTCTACGCAGACTATCTAGCCGGTAGTTTGGACATGGTCGCCTACGCCGAGTTTGCTTTGGCACCACTGTGCCAATACAGCGCCCAAGAGTTAAATGTCATTCATGCGCAATTCATGCAAACCACGGTCATCCCCATGATTGCCCCCAAAACCCAAGCCTTATTACAAAAGCACCGTGAAGCCGGTGATGTACTTGTTATTATCACCGCCACTAACGACTTTATCACTGCCCCTATAGCCCGCTACTTAAATATTCCCCACCTCATCGCCACACCCACCGAATGTATTGATGGCCGCTATACTGGCAAACTCAGTGGTTCACCCTGTTTTAAGGCGGGAAAAATTGATAAGCTCAAAGCATGGATGAGCCAACAGGGTTACACCATTGACGGCGCGTGTTTTTATAGTGACTCCCACAACGACCTGCCCCTACTAGAGCTCGTAGACGAACCCATTGCGGTAGACCCAGATGCCCAACTTGAAGCCCGTGCAATCGCCAAGGGCTGGCCAGTGCTGAGCTTACGCTAGTCTTCGTACCAGGTGCGCAGAATAACTGACTTAAGGTAATCAGTTTCGGGAATAGCGGGGTGTATCGGGTGATCACCCCCCTGACCACCTTGCTCCAATACTTGCCCGTTGCGGCCATTTTTACGGCACGCTTCCTGCAACAGTTGAGTTAGGCGGGTACGTTCCAAATGCATGGAACATGAAGCAGACACCAATATACCTTCAGGCGTTAGTAAACGCATGGCGAGTTGGTTGGCACGCTGATACGCGAGCTCACCAGCTTTAATGTCTTTGCGGCGGGCTATAAATGCGGGCGGGTCGATAATCACCATGTCAAACCGTTCACCGTCTTCATGTAACTGTTTCATGGCCGCAAAGGCATCACCTTTTAAACTATGCACTTTGTCTGCCACACCATTCAACTGCGCTTGTTGATGTACCAAATCCAAAGCCGATGCCGATGCGTCCACACAGACCACTTCCTTCGCGCCGGCAGCCGCCGCTTGGATACCCCAGCCACCAATGTAACTAAAAATATCTAATACACGTTTACCTGCAGACAGCTTCTGCACACGGCGACGATTCAATCGATGGTCGTAAAACCAACCGGTTTTTTGGCCGTCCCATACAGGCACTAAGAAACTCACACCATTTTCTTTTAACGGCACAAGTTTTGGCACATCACCCTGAGCTACACGTACATACTCATCAAGACCTTCGATAGCGCGCATTTTGCCATCATTTTTGAGCAAAATATTCAGTTCTGGAAGCAGCTCATTAATAGCCGCCAATAAGGCTTCTAATAACAACTCAATGCCGGCGTTAGACACTTGCACCACAATCACGTCGCCAAAGCGGTCAATCACCAATCCCGGCAATCCGTCACTGTCACCATACACCCAACGATAACAATGGTCGTCAAACAACGCTTCTCGGCTAGCCAAGGCTGCTTTTAAGCGGCTTTTTAAACGCTCTTGAGTTAACGGCTGGCCTGCTTTTCGGCTCACCAAACGGCCACAAATTAGCTGCTTAGGGTTGATAATCGCGGTACCTAAGGGTTTACCCTTGGCATCCAACACATCCACCTGCTGGCCTGCCACAAAACTCTGTAGCGGCGACTTACCAACGTCAACTTCGTTGCTATAAATCCACAAATGGCCTTGACGTAGGCGGCGGTCAGATTTGGCTTTAAGAATTAATTCCGGCATTTATTCGCCGTCACATAAGGCGCTGTAAGCATCCGCATCGAGCAAGCCTTCCAACTCTGCAACATTGCTTAAACGCACTTTTAACAGCCATGCATCGCCGTATGGGTCCGAGTTAACCAGTTCTGGATCATCGTCCAACTGATCGTTAACTTCGATGACTTCGCCAGACACGGGAGCAAACAGATCAGAGGCGGCTTTGACCGATTCAATGACGCCAAACTCATCTTCTGACGCCAGCTCTGCGCCCACCTCTGGCAGCTCAACAAATACCACGTCGCCAAGCTGCTCTTGCGCGAAATCGGTCACACCAATGGTAACCGTGCCATCACCTTCATCGCGGATCCATTCGTGGCTCGCTACATAGTGTAAACCTTGGGGTAAAGTGCTCATTATTTATTCCTTATTACTGATACTAGGGGTTATGTGGTTTTTGGCGCTTGAGACAAAGGCGGTAGGTGTGGTCCTACACCCATAGCCTGTTGCGCTAAATGTTGTTTAATAGGGCTGAGTTTTTGCACCCAATTCATACCGCTGTTGCGCAACAAACTCAGCAGCGGATGTTGGTTGCCAAATAAACGGGCAAAACTTTCCATCAAGGCCATCATCCGTAGGTTATCCCTACGTCTTAACTGCTGATATTTTTCTAACACTGGCAAGCTAGCTAAGTCTTGGCCGTCATGGCGGGCCTGTTGTAACGTGAGCACCAAAGCAGCGACGTCTAACAAACCTAAATTAACACCTTGGCCCGCGAGCGGATGAATGGTATGAGCCGCATCCCCCACCAGCACTAAACCGGTTTGTATATAGCGTTTGGCATGACGCTGGCGCAAGGCAATTACATGCCGAGGGTCGGTTGCCAGTACCGGCCCTAGCCTGCCCTCAAAAACGCCACTCAAGGCGTGGCAAAACTCATCTTCCGGCAATGCCTGCATGGCCTGCGCTGCCGCTTGAGGTTGCGACCAAACAATTGAACAATAGTGCCCTTGAGGATCGGTGCCTGGGCTGGATAACGGCAAAAAGGCCAAGATGCCGTTTTCCGTAAAGCGTTGCCAAGCCGTGTTCGCATGGTCTTGGCTAACTTTAACCCGAGTAACCAACGCATGATGTGGGTAATCCCATTCCCGTGTTGGCAACCCCGCTAACTGGCGTATTTTGGAGTTGGCACCGTCGGCACCCACCACCACATCGGCGGTAATTTTTTCACCACTAGCCAAGCTTAAACACCGAGGCGTAATATCTTGGGGGCTCATGTCAACAATTTTTGTGTGCTCAAACAGGGTGTAATTCTTAGGCGCTAAGCATTGGTGCAACGCACTGGTGATGGTGCGGTTTTCTAAAATATGACCCAAATAAGGCAGATGTTGTTCGGCGGCGGTAAATTCCAGCTCACCAGTGCCACAGCCATCCCACACCCGCATGGCTTGGTAAGGCTGCAGTCGTTGCATCGATTCAATCAGTGGCCACGCGCCTAAATGAGTTAACAGGTTCTGTGATGCCAAACTTAAGGCCGAAACTCGAGGATCAACCTCATTTTGTGGCCAGTCACAGGCGCAGTCAAGCTGGCCGGCTTCCACTAAAGCCACCTTAAAGCCGGCATCCACCAAACCACAAGTAAGGCTAGCCCCAACCATGCCAGCGCCCACGACTATGATGTCGAAATGGCTCATATCACACGCTCGGGAGTCACCTTAGCAACCGGCAGAGGCAGCACTTGTGCTAAGGGCACATCAAGTCCCATGGCCGCGCGGGTAAACACCGTTTTCACCAACGACACTTGTTGCATGGACAGCAAGCCTAACTGGCGCACTATGGAATAGTGAGGCTTGCGACTAGAAAACAACTTCATGACTTTATCACTCGCGCCAATGACCCGCTTTTGATCCCATTGACTGGCCTCAACAAACTGATTGAGGTTGGCTAAATCGCCTAACGGCAAGCCACTTTTACAGGCTCTTAAAATGGTTTCGGCCAGAGCAAAGCTGCCTCGCAAAGCCAGGTTGAAACCCTGCCCGGCGATGGGGTGCAAGGTGTGAGCGGCGTTACCAATGACTGCAATGCCCTGACGCGCCTGCTCTTGAGCAACGCTCATACTTAAGGGATACACCTGGCGATCGCCAATGGCACGTAATTCGCCCATTGGATAACCCACCTGCTGCTGAATTTCTTGCAACAGATCTGTATCGCTCATCTGCTCTAGTTGTTGCTGTCGCGCTAAGGGCTGAGTCCACACCAAGGCGACCCGGTGATGACTGTCTGGGCCGCCCATGTGATCAATCAAGGGTAATAACGCCACGGGGCCGGATGCGGTAAATCGTTCGCATGCCAAACCTTGGTGCGGTTGCTCTAACTCAAGGTTAGCCACCAAGGCCACTTGATTATAACTATGGACCCGGTCAAACATGCCCAACTGCTGGCGTAATTGAGAGCGGCCACCATCGGCCATAACAATTAGCTCAGCGGTGAGGGTGATTGGCGGCGCTGCATCGCCATCCGTTTGACGTTGGTACACCAGTTGACTGTGCTGGCGCGCGTTGTCGATCGACACCACTTGGGCTTGATCGATCAAATCCACAAACCCACTACAGCGTTGCTGTATTTGTTGCAGAAAAACATGCCCTAAGGCTTGATTTTGAATGACGTAACCTAAGGCTTCACGCTGCATGTCGCTAGCGCACATATCGCTCTTCCATGGCTGGCCTTGATCGCTGACCTGAATATCACTAATGGCTTGCGCATGTTCACTCAGGTGCTGCCACAAACCAATGCTGTGTAATAAATTGCGACTGCCGTATGCTAATGCCGTCGCTCGGCCATCCAACACACCACCAGCTGTAGGGGTTGTGTCTTCAATCTTAGCGGCGTCCAATATAGCAATTTTTAAGCCATAGGTTTTAGCAATACCAGCCACCGCCAAACACAAGCTCGCGCCGACTAAGCCACCACCTACAATCACTATGTCGTAGCCTTGGTTTGCAGTCATGCGGAGGCCATCAGCGCTTCAATGTCGGCCACGCTCACGGGCAAGGCCTGGGTTAAGTTAAGGTAGCCGTCTGACGTGACTAAAATATTGTCTTCAATACGCACACCAATGCCCCGCCACTGCGGGTCAATGGTTTCATCTTCAGGATCAATGTAGAGGCCCGGCTCAACGGTGGTCACCATACCCACTTCTAACGGTCGCGATTCACCGTCAATTTTATATATGCCAACATCATGCACATCCATACCTAACCAGTGGCCAATGTTGTGCATGTAGTATTGGCGATAGCTTTGCTCGTCTATGTTGTTTTCAAGAGTGCCTTCTAACAGCCCCAAATCCAGTAGCCCTTGGGTCATTACCGCCACTGCAGCATCCTGCATTGCGCTAAACGGCGCGCCTGGTTTAATCACTCCTAAGGCGGCTTGATGCGCCGCTAACACCAGCTCATAAATGGCCTTTTGTGGCGCAGTAAAGCGGCCGTTGACGGGGAAGGTGCGGGTAATATCCGCGGCATAATGGTCCAATTCACAGCCTGCATCAATGAGCACTAGATCACTGTCTTGCAAGGGTTGGTCGTTATTGGTGTAGTGCAAAATACAGGCATTATCACCGCCGGCAACAATAGACCCATAAGCCACACGTGCACTGCCTTGCACGGCAAACTGATGATGTACTTCTGCCGCCAGGTGGTATTCGTTCATGCCTACCTTGCACACGCTCATGGCCCGCTTATGGGCGGTCACGCTAATGTCGCAAGCGGCCTGCATTTGGGCCACTTCAGCAGCCGACTTAAGCAAGCGCATCGCGTCGAGCAACGGGTCTAAATCGGCCAAGTAAGTGGGGCATTGTTTGCCCTGGCGACTGAGCGCACGCAACTGCTGCAAACTGTGCTGCACTAACTGCTGCGTATCTTCGCGACTAAAACAATAAAGCATTTGGCTGGCGCCATCTAATAATTCAAGCAACTTTTCAGCCAAGCTATCAATGGCAAAGGCTTGATCTATGTTGAGCGCCCCCGGCGCGGCCTCTACACCTAAGCGGCGGCCATGCCAAATTTCTTGTAACTTATCTTTACTGCGGCAAAATACGCTGCTGACAGGGCCCGTAGCATGGTTGCTAAGCACCAATACCGCGTCTGACTCTAGAAAACCACATAGGTATTGAAAGTTGCTGTTTTGACGGTAGTCTTGCTCCACATCACCATTACGGATTTGGCTCGCCGCGGCTTGAATCAACACAACGGCACCTACGGGCAATTGGGCCAGCAATTGTTGTCGACGTTGGGTATATTCAGCGCTGGGTAGTTTAAGCATAGCGCGTGCCTTTAGTGCAGTTGACTGGGTTGCGTATGTAGCTGTTCGTCGGCCGCTAAATTGAACTCAGCAAACACCATCATCGCGGCCAAACGCACATATTCTACCAATTCAATGTAACTGGTTTCTGCACTATCTGGGGCTTCATCTTCATCGTTGTCATCGGCATCAAAAGACACTTGAGCGATATTGGCCAAATCTTCCATGGTGTCGGTAATTTCGCTCGACAGTTTCTGTTTAGTCCGATCAAAACCTAAGCCAAAACCGCCCAAGAAGCCGCTACACCAAGCCCCCAAGGATTCAGTTCTAGCGGCTAGCTCAGTGTCATCTTCTGGCAATAACAACTGAAAACCAAAGTCGGCCTGTTGCAGCTGCTCTAAGGCAATGTCGTACAAACCCACTAACTCGGCTTTGTCATCATCATCTTCCAGCTCTTGCACATCTAAATGGGCCACCACCATGGCGAGCCAGGCTTCGGCGTCGGCACGAATGCCAGCGGCCAGTTGTCCGGTCAGCAAGCCGTGTAATTCCGAGGGCGTACCAAAGGCGCCGAGCTCGACAAACATGTCGGCAAAATCATCAAATATATAGTTTATCTGGGGCGTTGTATCGGTCATTGATGTCGCTCACGATGCTAATAAATAGGTTGAATATGGCAGCCATTATACCTGAGATAACGGCATTCTCTAGGCTTTTGCAGAGGGTAACTAGACAGGGGCGTAATTTACTATAAAATTAGTAGCCTTAACTTCTCCGACGCAGGCCATCATGTCGACTATCAATTCAGTGGTGCACCATACTGACCAGCTGCTAACCCAGCATCATCAACTGCAACTAAGCCACACTCAGCTACAAGCACGTATTGCCGAGCTAGAGCAGCAACTGGCACAGCAACAACAAGCCGCCGATACGCTTGCGCAAACTCACGATCAAGTCGGCCAACAACAGGTGCAGCAGGCCATAGAAGCAGACTTAACCCACTTGATTGGTTTGTTTGACTCGGCACAGGAGCCCGACTATGAATAAGTCACAAGCGGTACAAGTATCCATCTTAGAGCAACACTACACCCTGACTTGCCCGGCGGGCAAAGAGGCGGCCCTCAAACAAGCCGCCACCAATTTGGATTTAAAACTACGCGACATTAAAGCCTCGGGTCGAGTCATGGGTTTAGAACGTATGGCAGTGATGGCGGGGCTCAATATGAGTGCCGAGCTACTCGATTGTAAAGCACAATTGCAAACCTTAGAAATTGCCATGCAACAACTGGATCAGCGCCTGATTAGCGCATTAGATTAACAATCTATTTACACAATTTTTGTTCCATTATTGAAAACACAAGCATATACTTGCCGTAAGACTCCCTGTGGTGCCCGGCATTCGATAACGTCCTTGAGCCGATTTACTTATATAGGGCGCTTCTCGCTTATGCTCTGTGCACGTCCGCTTGTCGGAACGCCTTCCGCCTAATCAGGAGCGCCCACCTTGAACCTCCGGGTTCAGGGCAACCATTGGAACCGACACCTTGGGGAGTCCTTGTTTTATTGCCCTGTAAAAATCTGTAAAAACCTCTCTCTCCCGCCATACTCCAGCGCTAATTGTGGCACAATCGCTGCTATATATTATTTGATAAGCCCCAGTGGCAAATCGATATAGAGATCTAGCGCGCATGACGAAACGAATTTTATTAATTGAAGATGACCAAGAGTTAAACGAACTTTTGAGCGAATTTTTGGCCCTAGAGAATTTTGACGTAGACCAAGCCTTCGACGGCGAGCAAGGCCTAAACATGGCCTTAAGCGGCAACTACGATGCCTTGGTGCTCGATATTATGATGCCCAAAATGAATGGTCTGGACCTGCTCAAACAATTTCGCATGAACCACAAAACGCCGGTGCTGATGCTCACCGCCCGCAGCGACGAAGTCGACCGTATTCTGGGTTTTGAAATGGGTGCCGATGACTACCTTCCTAAACCCTGCAACCCAAGAGAAATCATTGCCCGGATTCGCGCCATATTGCGTCGTGTAGACATGGACAAGGCGGGCATGCAAACCACAGGCAGTCGCCAGGTCATGGTGCGCGAAGACGTTGAGCTTAACCATAATACTCGCATTGCCTCTAAAGACGGTGAGGCGCTCGACCTAACCAGTACCGAATTTAATCTGCTCGCTAGCCTACTCGAACATGCCGGCCGCGTATTAAGCAAAGAGGAACTGACGGAAACCGCATTAGGCCGCAAACTCACCCTATATGACCGCAGTGTGGACATGCACATGAGCAACCTACGTCGCAAGTTGGGCCCGTTTGATAACGACGATGCGCGCATTAAAACCATACGTGGTGTAGGATATCAATATGTCATCCATGATTAAGTGGCCTCTGATGTTTCGTAGCC
The DNA here is from genome assembly GCA_018647765.1 of Oceanospirillaceae bacterium. Lineage (GTDB taxonomy): Bacteria > Pseudomonadota > Gammaproteobacteria > Pseudomonadales > Balneatricaceae > Njordibacter. Next base: position 61,016 of record JABGSN010000042.1, read on the forward strand.
TGTATTGGAAAATTTTCTTTTTCTTCTGGCTCACGCTCATTGCCGCCATTTTCTCTGTGGCCACCTTATCCGAGATCATTGTTAACGAGCGCGATGAAGACCAATACCAAAAGGTAATTCACTTAGGCATTCAAGCAGCGAATATCTATGAGCGCAAGGGCACTCGAGCCTTAACCGCCCACCTACGCCATATTGACCAAGAATTTGACGTTAAGGGCTTTATGCTCGACTCCCAGCACCGCCCCATCAGCCGCGCAAATTTACCCAAAAACTGGCTTGAATTCACCCTTCCCCTGACCCAAAACCGCCTGTCACAACGTCATTTGCGCGGCTTTCAACCCTACCGTATCTCCAGCACCAGTGGTCACACTTACACGTTTGTGGCTTATCGTGACAACCGCGGACCCTACCCGGCCTGGTTCAAACACTTGCCTATGCTACAGTTGCTCACCGCCTTGGTGATCGTGGCCCTGCTGACTGCATTTGTCACCTGGCGCATTACCAACCCACTACGCAAGCTCAAACAGGCCACCGATTCATTTGCCCGTGGCAACTTAGACACGCGCTTACCCAAACTTGTGGGTTGTCGCAAAGATGAGATTGACGAAGTTGGCCTAGCCTTTAACCACATGGCCGAACGCATCAGCTTACTGGTGAGCAACCAACAACGCTTATTTCGAGACATCTCCCACGAATTACGCACCCCACTAGCTCGCCAACAGATTGCGCTGGAATTATTAGCGCGCAAATTGCCCGACACTGAACATCAATCGTTACACCGTATTGACCGCGAAATTGGCCGTATGAACCAGCTCATCGACCAAGTGCTGACCTTGTTGCGCTTAGAACAAAATGAACAGGGCCCAACCATAGAAGCCTATGACCTCAGCCAATTGCTGTGCAAGCTCACCCAAGATGCACAATTTGAAGCCCAGTCAAAAGACCAAGTAGACCTAAGCCAACCGAAGCAGGTCTCAGTGGTAGGTCAACAAGAGTTAGTGTCGCGGGCCGTAGAAAATATTTTGCGCAACGCCCTGCGCTACACCCCAGAGCAGGGCCGTGTGTACTTGCAGGTGGACGAGCACAAAGATAGCGTTATGATTCGTATTGAGGATGAAGGTGACGGCGTACCCGAAGCGTCATTAAGCCACCTGTTTGAACCCTTCTATCGGGTGGAAGCCAGCCGCAACCAACAAAGCGGCGGTTACGGCATTGGCATGGCTATTGCTGAACAAGCCATTCGCGCCCAAGGGGGCAACATTAGCGCCCGCAATCGCAAAGAGGGTGGCTTGTGCGTAGAAATCAACCTACCCAAAACCAGCCTTAATAGCTAGACGCTTAAGGCTGGGGGCTTAAAAACAACTGATACGCTGGATTCTGCGTTTCTTCATGGAAGGCATAACCTAGCTCATGTAAGTAACCCTCAAGCTTCGACTTATCAGCGTCGGGCACTTGCATAGCCACCAACACCCGACCAAAGGCAGAACCGTGGTTGCGGTAATGAAACATGGATATATTCCAAGGCTGGCCCAATTTATTAAGAAACTTCAATAAGGCCCCAGGCCGCTCAGGAAAGGTAAAGCGATAAACCACTTCACTGTCTACCTTGGCGTGCCCACCCACCATGTAGCGAATGTGGGTTTTGGCCATTTCGTTGTCGCTTAGATCTAAGGCCGGAATGTCGTGCTGCTGCAGCTCTTGTAATAACTGCTCCCGGCCACCGTCATCGGTTTTCAACTGTACACCTACAAATACTTGCGCTTGTTCATCGTCAGCGTAGCGGTAATTAAATTCGGTAATATTGCGCTCACCTAGTGCCTTACAAAAACGCTTAAAACTGCCGGGTTGCTCTGGAATTTGAGCCGCAATAAGCGCCTCACGCCCCTCACCAATTTCGGCACGTTCAGCGACATGGCGCAAACGATCAAAGTTAACATTGGCACCACTGGCGACCGCCACCAACGTTTGATCTTGCGTTTGCTCACGCTGCACATATTTTTTTAGACCGGCTAGTGCACAGGCCCCGGCGGGCTCAGTGATAGCACGAGTGTCGTCGTACACGTCTTTAATCGCCGCACACAGTTCGTCAGTGGTCACGGTGATGACCTCATCCACGTACTTTTGTGCGAGCTCAAAGGTGAGTTCGCCAATTTGGGCCACTGCCACACCTTCGGCAAAAATACCCACTTCTGGTAACACCACCCGCTCGCCAGCATCCAGCGCAGCCTTAAGGCAGCAGGAGTCTTCTGGCTCGACACCAATGACCTTAATATCTGGGCGTAAGTATTTAATATACACGGCAATGCCAGCAATGAGGCCACCACCACCCACAGGCACAAACACAGCATCAATGTTGCCGCGGATTTGGCGTAACAGTTCAACCGCCACGGTGCCTTGGCCAGCGATCACATTTTCGTCATCAAACGGGTGAATATAAACCAAACCCTTATCCGCCACCATCTGCAACGAATGGGCATAGGCTTCGGCAAAGGAGTCGCCAAACAAAATGACTTTGCCACCTAATGCTTTCACCGAATTAACTTTGATGTCTGGTGTGGTTTTGGGCATCACAATGGTGGCTTTAATACCCAAATGTTTGGCCGACATGGCTACGCCCTGGGCATGATTACCGGCCGACGCTGCAACCACACCGCACGCACGTTGAGCGTGCGTCAATTGTGAAATACAGTTATAAGCGCCACGAATTTTAAAGGAAAATACAGGCTGCAAATCCTCTCGCTTAATCAAGATATTGTTACCCAAGCGGGTGGACAACCCACGGGCAGATTCTACCGGCGTTTCCACGGCCACGTCGTACACATTGGCGGCGAGTATTTTTTTGATATAACGATGAGGCATTTAGGTATCTGCTGTAATTTACTGCGCTTGGGCGCAGCATTAGAAAGAACTGATTATATTAATGGCTCAAGCCACGAGCGTCTACATGATGAGCCGCTAAATCCTGTATAATCTCATTTTTCCTGCCAAACGATGACGTCATTATGAACCAAAACCAGTTAAAGCAAGCCGTAGCCCAAGCGGCTGTAGACCACATTGCACCACACCTTAATAAAGACTCTATTGTCGGTGTCGGTACGGGTTCCACTGCAAACTGTTTTATTGACGCGCTAGCCAACATCAAACATACCTTTGACGCTGCCGTGGCCAGCTCTGAAGCCACCGCTGAGCGTCTCAAAAGCCATGGCATCAACGTATTGGAACTCAATGCCGTGCCCCACATGAGCTTTTATGTGGACGGTGCAGACGAAAGTGACGCCCACTTAAACCTCATTAAAGGCGGTGGCGGTGCGTTGACGCGGGAAAAAATTGTTGCAGCGGTGGCTGAAACCTTTGTCTGCATTGCCGATGAGTCTAAACTAGTTGATGTGCTGGGCGACTTCCCACTACCCATAGAAGTGATTCCTATGGCGCGTAGCTATGTAGCTCGTAAGCTGGTGGGGTTGGGTGGTGAGCCCGTATGGCGTCAGGATTTCATTACCGACAACGGCAACTTAATTTTAGACGTTTGTGGTATGGATATTATTGACCCTAAAGGCCTAGAACAACAAATCAATCAAATCACTGGGGTGGTAACTAACGGTTTGTTTGCTCAACGCCCCGCCGACCTATTGTTACTAGGCACTAGCGCAGGCGTTAAGAGCCTTAGCGCTTAAAACAGTACTCGACAACTAATGGTACCGTTAACCTGCTTCAACTTCGACAGTGCCAGTTCTGAACAGTTGGCATCAACATCGATTACTACGTAGCCGACTTTCTCATTGGTATTGAGGTACTGGCCAGAAATATTGATACTGTTTTCTGAAAATACATTGTTAATCTGCGACAAAACACCCGGTATGTTGGTATGGATATGCAACAACCGATGGGCATTTTCGTGGTTGGGCAACGACACTTCAGGGAAGTTAACCGCCGAAAGACTAGTGCCGTTATCACAATAACGGATTAATTTGTCGGCCACTTCAACACCGATATTAGCTTGCGCCTCTACGGTGGAGCCGCCAATGTGCGGGGTGAGTAAAACATTATCGATGCCGCGTAATGGCGAAATGAATTCGTCATTATTTGAGCGCGGTTCAACCGGGAATACATCAATAGCTGCGCCCAGCAACTTGCCGTTACCCAAACAGCTCGCCAAGGCATCAATATCGACCACCGTACCTCGAGAGGCATTGATTAGAATCGAACTTTCTTTCATTTGTGCAAATTGTTTTGGCCCCATTAAACAATGGGTAGCTGGTGTTTCTGGCACATGTAGCGTGACCACATCGGCTTGACCCAACAACTCAGCCAAACTGGCACATGGCCTTGCGTTGCCCATGCTCAGCTTAGTAATTTGGTCGTAGTAGATGACTTCCATACCCATGGCTTCTGCCATGATACCCAGCTGAGAGCCAATGGAACCATAACCGATTACACCGAGCTTTTTACCTCTCACCTCGTAGGATTGATGGGCCGACTTAAGCCATTGACCGCGATGAGCCTTGGCATTTTTTTCGGGGATACCACGCAACAACAATACCGCTTGAGCAATCACCAGCTCAGCCACACTACGGGTGTTGCTGTAAGGTGCGTTAAACACTGGAATCCCTAGTTCTAGGGCAGCGCCTAGATCCACCTGGTTGGTGCCAATACAAAAACAGCCGACCGCCATCAGTTTAGGCGCTTGCTCTAGCACCTCACGGGTAAGCTGCGTGCGAGAGCGAATGCCTACAAAATGAGCATCTGCCAGCACTGCCACCAACTCATCTTGAGGTAAGGCTGTGGTGTAGAAGTGAATATTATCAAAACCATCGGCATGTAACGCGGCTACCGCAGTTTGATGGACGCCTTCTAACAAGACAATTTTAATCTTTTTCTTAACGAGGGAGATGCGCTGCGTTTGGGTCAATTTAGAGCCTTTATGAGTGAGATTAAAGAACAAATCAATAAATCTAAAGGCGACTATTATATAGCTATTAACGACATTAAAATAGCGCGCCAGGCATAAAAAAGCCCCTTCTTATGACTAAGCAGGGGCTTTTTTTAACACCGCGTATGGACTGCTATTGGCCTTACGCCTTGGCAGAGACGGGCGTCCTTATTAGGCTTCCATGTCTTTCATAGACAACTTGATACGGCCACGGGCATCAACGTCTAAAACCTTAACCTTAACCACCTGACCTTCTTCTAGGTAATCAGTTACTTTCTCAACGCGCTCGCTAGAGATCTGTGAGATATGTAACAAACCATCTTTGCCAGGCAAGATGTTAATGAAAGCACCAAAATCGACGATACGCTCAACCTTACCTTCGTAGATAGCACCTACTTCAGCTTCGGCAGTGATTTCTAGAATCTTAGCTTCGGCTAATTCTGCAGCGGCTTTGTCGTCTGCATATACGCGTACAGTACCGTCATCTTCGATGTCGATAGACGCGCCAGTTTCTTCACACAAACCACGAATGGTTGCGCCGCCTTTACCAATCACATCACGGATCTTATCTTGGTCGATCTTGATGGTCTTCATGGTTGGGGCGTTGTCGTTCAACTCAGTACGCGGAGTAGCGATGACCTTGTTCATTTCGTCAAGAATGTGAATACGCGCTTCGTGCGCTTGCTCTAGCGCAATCTCCATAATCTCTTCGGTAATGCCTTGGATTTTGATGTCCATTTGTAGGGCAGTAATACCCGCAGCAGAACCCGCAACCTTAAAGTCCATGTCGCCCAAGTGATCTTCGTCACCTAAGATGTCGGTCAAGATAGCAAAACCTTCGTCTTCCTTGATCAGGCCCATAGCGATACCGGCAACAGGCGCCTTAAGTGGTACACCAGCGTCCATCAATGCTAAGGAAGCACCACATACAGAAGCCATAGAGCTAGAACCGTTAGATTCTGTAATTTCTGATACGACACGGATGGTGTATGGAAATTCTTCTTGGCTTGGCAACATGGCTTGAATACCACGACGAGCCAAACGACCATGACCAATTTCACGACGGCCTGGGCCCATGAAACGGCCAGTTTCGCCTACAGAGTAGCTAGGGAAGTTGTAGTGCAACATGAAAGGATCTTTACGTGAACCTTCAAGGGCGTCGATGATCTGTTGATCACGGCTAGTGCCTAATGTAGCCACAACAATTGACTGAGTTTCACCACGAGTGAACAAAGAAGAACCGTGAGCCTTAGCCAAAGTACCAATTTCTACATTGATACCACGAACAGTTTTAGTATCACGACCGTCGATACGCGGCTCGCCTGCCACTACGCGTGAACGCACAGTATGCTTTTCTAGCTTGCTCACCATACCTAACACGTCTGACTTAGAAGGCGCATCGGTTGCGTCGGTGCACAATGCAGCAACGGCCTGTGCTTTAACTTCACCTAAACGTGCTTGACGGTCTAACTTGTCGCTAATTTGGTAAGCGTCGCCAACAGCAGTGCCCACTTCAGCAGTAACAGCAGCCTTAAGGGCAGTGTCTTCTTCAACGGCAACCAAATCCCAAGTAGGCTTGGCTGCTTCTGCAGCAAATTCGCTAATGGCGTTAACCACGGCTTGCATTTCGTCATGGGCAAAAAGAACAGCACCCAACATAACGTCTTCGCTCAGCTCTTTAGCTTCTGATTCAACCATCAATACGGCATCAGCAGTACCGGCAACAACCATGTCTAGGTCGGAAGTCTCTTGCGCTTCAAAACTAGGGTTAAGGGTATAACCAGCTTCGTCTGTGTAAGCAACACGAGCTGCGCCAATTGGGCCAGCAAAAGGAATGCCAGAGATAGCCAGGGCAGCAGAAGTACCAATCAAAGCCGCGATATCTGGATCGTTAGCTTTATCAGCAGAAACAACCGTACAAATAACCTGTACTTCGTTCATGAAACCCTTAGGGAACAATGGACGAATTGGACGATCGATTAAACGGCTAGTTAGGGTTTCTTTTTCAGAAGGGCGCGCTTCACGCTTAAAGAATCCACCAGGAATTTTGCCCACCGCGTAAGTCTTTTCTTGGTAGTGTACAGAAAGCGGAAAAAAACCTTGATCAGGCTTAGCTGTTTTAGCACCTACAACAGCAACCAATACTTGGATTGCGTCGTCGATAGTGACTAATACGGCACCAGAAGCTTGACGTGCAATACGGCCAGTTTCTAGGGTTACGGTTTGTTCACCGTACTGAAATTTTTTGGTAATGATAGACATATGTATCTCCATAATTGAATGAACTGCAATCAATCGAGCGATCTAATCCACCAGTACACTTATTAACTCGGCATAGGCTCAACACTACCTAAACCACCAAGCCAATAAGAGTACGGGCCGACCCTCTCTTATTGCTTACAGGAAAAACAATAAAGGCCAAGTAATCAAAGATTACCCAGCCTCTATATAGTATCGCTAATTAGCAGCGATTAACGACGTAGGCCTAAACGTCCGATCAAAGTTGCATAACGTGATGCATCTTTACGGTTTAAGTAGTCCAATAATTTACGACGCTGGTTAACCATACGGATCAAACCACGACGAGAGTGGTGATCATGGTTATGCTCTTTGAAGTGACCTTGTAGTGCCAAAATGTTCGCAGTTAACAATGCAACTTGAACTTCTGGTGAACCGGTGTCGCCTTCGGCAGTTTGGTAATCAGCTACGATAGCAGCTTTTTCAACGGCAGATAGAGCCATGGTAATTCTCCAATAATTAATATGCCCTCTAGCCTGGCAATTAAGGCCGCTAGGGGATCGTTAGTGTTCACACCGTGCATATTTACAGCGGAACGTAAATGAAGGTCTAAGTGCTCATTAAGCGTTTAGCTTTTAAGCGACCTCCTGCTTGCACTTCTACTAAGCCAATAAAGGCATCAGCGTCGGTAGCAGTTGAGCCATAGGCTCGTACCACATCCAATTCAGCGAAGTCAGTGGCATGGTCTACGACCTTACCCTGCTGCAACGCCTCTATTTGGTGGGCGGCTAATTGTACAGCATTTAATGTTAAAACGGCAGTATCTGCTGGCATTAATAGCTTATCTAAGATTTCAAACGCAGGCGTAATATCTGGCCATTGACCCTCTTCCACCACTTGGTCCTTGGTCGCATCGTCGATCATAGCCTGCAACTGTTCTAACGTCACCATTTGGTCGGCCACAAAAGGCCCCGCTTGCAGCCGCCTTAGTTGCGCGACATGAGCACCGCAGTCTAGCGCCAGGCCTAGATCTTCGACAATACTGCGAATATAAGTGCCTTTAGTGCAGGTGATATCCATACGCACTTGGCTATCGTCAAAGCTCATAAGCTCAAGATTGTGAATAGTCACTTGGCGTGGTTTTACTGCAACGGTTTTGCCCGCCCGAGCCAATTTATACAACGGCTGGCCTTGGCGCTTAAGGGCCGAAAACATGGAGGGTACTTGGCTAATCAAACCACGAAATTGCGGTAACTGCGCTTCGACGTCGGCCAATGTCACATGATCACAGGCTTTGGTTTCCACAACCTTGCCGTCGGCGTCGCTAGAATCGGTGCGCACACCTAGCTGACCTGTGGTTTGGTAACGCTTGTCTGAATCTAATAGAAACTGGCTAAACTTAGTCGCTTCGCCTAAACAGATGGGTAGCAAGCCCGTTGCAAGGGGGTCCAACGCACCTGTGTGGCCCGCTTTACGAGCTCCAAACATACGTTTTACCCGCTGCAAGGCATGATTTGAACTCATGCCTGTGGGCTTATCTAAAATCAGAATGCCGCTAACTGCACGGCCTTTGGGTTGCTTTGCCACCTAAATTTACTCGGTGCCGTAGTCAACATCAGACTCAAGCTCTGAGTCTGACGCCCGCGCTTCGTCGATCAAGTTACTCAGGTAATTACCACGCGACAAACTATCGTCAAAGTGAAAACGCAAGGTGGGGACGATACGCAATTTCATGCGTTGACCCAACTTACTGCGCAAAAACCCTGAGGCATTATTAAGCACCTTCACCGACTCACGAATCTCTTCTTGGTTTTCACCACCATTAAAAATGGTAACAAACACCTTAGCATGAGAAAGGTCACGGGATACTTCGACAGCACTCACAGTAGCCATACCAACACGAGGGTCTTTCACCTCACGTTGGATTAGGGCCGCTAGCTCACGCTGTATTTGGTCTGCCACACGCTGGGTGCGGCTATATTCTTGTGCCATAGTCTGCTGCGCCCTTACAAGCTACGCTCAACTTCAACCGTGTCGAAGACTTCAATTTGGTCGCCAACACGCACGTCGTTGTAGCTCTTCACACCGATACCACACTCCATACCGTTACGCACTTCTGCCACAGCGTCTTTGTGACGACGTAAGGATTCTAGCTCACCCTCGTAGATCACTACGTTGTCACGCAATACGCGGATCGGCTTGCTACGGAACATGGTACCTTCGGTCACCATACAGCCAGCAATTTGACCCAACTTAGGCGAACGGAAGACTTCGCGAACTTCGGCAATACCGACAATGGATTCGCGCAACTCAGGCGACAACATACCGGAAAGAGCGGCTTTAACATCGTTAATGATGTCGTAGATTACGCTGTAGTAACGTAAATCTATGCCTTCTTTTTCGATCAAGGCCTTAGCCGGTGTATCGGCACGCACATTAAAACCAAAAATCACAGCGTTAGACGCCACGGCCAGGTTAACGTCAGACTCGGCAATACCGCCTACGCCACTAGACACTACCTGCACCTTAACTTCGTCGGTACCGATATCCATAAGCGAGCTGGTTAGGGCTTCTAAGGATCCACGTACGTCGGTCTTAAGTACCACGTTCAATACTGAAGCTTGGTTCTTGCCCATGTTTTCGAACATGGCATCTAGCTTAGAGGCTTGCTGGCGAGCTAGTTTCACGTCGCGGTACTTTCCTTGACGGAACAATGCTACTTCGCGAGCTTTCTTTTCGTCGGCCACTACGGCGAAATCTTCACCTGAGTCAGGCGTGCCGCCTAAACCTAAAATCTCTACAGGGATAGATGGGCCAGCGCTGGTAATTGGCTTGCCATTTTCGTCTAGCATGGCGCGTACGCGGCCAAATTGCTGACCTGCCAACACAATGTCACCTTTCTTCAAGGTGCCATTTTGCACCAAAATAGTCGCTACAGAACCACGCCCCTTATCAAGACGAGCCTCAACAACCACACCTTTAGCTGGCGCTTCTGGTACTGCAGTCAGCTCTAATACTTCCGCTTCTAGCAATACAGCATCAACCAAGGCATCGATACCTTCACCGGTCTTAGCTGACACGGGTAGGAACTGAGTCACACCACCCCAATCTTCTGGCACAACGTCACGGCTAGACAATTCTGTCTTCACACGATCCGGATCTGCACCCTCTTTGTCCATTTTATTGACTGCAACGATCAAAGGTACGCCAGCGGCTTTCGCATGCTGTACGGCTTCTTCGGTCTGCGGCATTACGCCATCGTCTGCAGCCACTACCAAAATAACAATGTCTGTGGCCTTCGCACCACGGGCACGCATGGCGGTAAAGGCGGCGTGTCCTGGAGTATCTAAAAAGGTCACCATGCCTTTGTCGGTTTCTACGTGGTAAGCACCAATGTGCTGGGTAATACCACCCGACTCGCCAGACGCAACCTTGGTTGAACGAATGCTATCTAGCAGCGATGTTTTACCATGGTCTACGTGGCCCATTACTGTTACCACTGGAGCGCGAACGATTTCGGTGCCTTCGTAGTTGATGCTCTCTACGACTTCGGTCTCAATCGCATCATCCATGACCAACTTCACAGTATGACCCATTTCTTCAACCACGATGGTGGCAGTGTCTTGGTCAATCACTTGGTTGATGGTGGCCATTGCGCCCATGTTGAACATGACCTTAATGACCTCAGCTGCCTTCACTTTCATACGCGAAGCTAGATCTGCAACAGTAATCGATTCCGGTACGTTAACTTCCTGAATCACCTTTTCTGTGGGTACTGCAAAAGCGTGTTCGCCATTACCAGTACGCTTAGGTGCGGCCAACTTACCTTTGTTACGTGAGCTTTTACCACGGCTGCGATCATCACGACCACCCGCAGTACGGCCTTTGCCTTTACCTTTGCCAGCCGGTGCACCACCACGGGGCTTGTCTGGAGAGGTAAATGTTTTTTGGTGTGCCGGTTTCTTCTTGGCATCTTCTGCAGCTTTTTGACGGGCCACTTCAGCATTTGCTGCAGCCTTATCTGCAGCGGCGTTAGCGGCGGCCTTGGCTTTAGCTTGATCATCTGCGGCGCCTTTCGCCGCAGTATCAGCCGCGGCGTTAGCTGCTGTTGCAGCTGCAGCAGCTTCTGCTGCTGCCTTAGCATCCGCAGCAGCTTGTGCTTGCGCTGCAGCTTGGGCGGCGGCTAATTGTGCTTTTTCAGCTTCAATCACAGCGGCCTGATCGGTTTCTTCTGTCTTAACGTAGGTACGCTTTTTGCGCACTTCTACATTAACTGTGCGCTTGCCAGCCGTGCCCGCAACTTTGAGGGTGCTGGTGGTCTTACGACGCAAGGTAATCTTTTTAGGGCCGTCGACGTTGTCGCCTTCGCCACCGTGAGACTTTTGCAAGTGTGATAAAAGCGTTTTACGCTCATCATCCGACACGGCATCCGTCGCTGCACGACGAGTAAGGCCTGCTTCTTCCATCTGGCTCAACAATCGCTCAGCGGGAACACCTACCGTTGCGGCTAGGGTGTTGACAGTTTGGTCTGTCATAATAATATTCTCCTATCGGTCAAGCGGTGGTTTAAGCAAACCAAGGGGCGCGGGCCGTCATAATTAGTTCTGCGGCTTTCTCGTCGCTCAAGTCTTCAATGTCTGAAATTTCATCTACCGCTTGCTCAGCCAAATCTTCCATGGTGATAATGCCACGACTAGCGAAAACAAATGCAAGATGCTTATCCATGCCTTCCATTTCTAACAAATCTTGTGCTGGCTCTGCGTTGTCTAGCTGCTCTTCTGCTGCTAGCGCTTGATTCAATAGCTTATCTTTGGCACGGGTACGAAGCTCTTCAACAATATCTTCGTCCAAGCCATCGATGGCTAACATTTCATCAAGCGGTACGTAGGCGATTTCTTCAAGGCTTACAAAGCCTTCTTCTACCAACATCTCAGCAAATTCTTCGTCGATGTCTAGGGCGTCAACAAAGACCTGCACCACGCCGCCTACTTCGTCTTCTTGCTTGGATGCCGCATCTTCTTCTGACATAACATTGATGGTCCAACCAGTCAGCTCAGAGGCAAGGCGTACGTTTTGGCCATTACGACCAATAGCCATAGCTAAGTTTTCATCGCTTACAGCAACATCCATTGCGTGACGGTCTTCGTCAACAACAATAGAACTTACTTCGGCTGGTGCCATGGCGTTAATAACTAATTGAGCTGGGTTATCGTCCCACAACACAATGTCTACGCGCTCATTGTTTAACTCACCAGTAACGGCTTGCACACGTGAGCCACGCATACCTACACAAGCGCCCACTGGATCGATACGGCCATCGTTAGTTTTCACAGCAATTTTAGCACGTGAGCCTGGATCGCGAGCGGCGGCACGAATTTCGATCACTTCTTCAGAGATTTCTGGCACCTCAATCTTAAACAACTCTACCAACATTTTAGGATTAGTACGGCTTAAAAACAGTTGCGGCCCGCGGCTTTCGGTGCGAACTTCATCTAGCAAAGCCCGTACTCGGTCACCCATACGGAAGGTTTCACGACCAATCAGTTGATCGCGCGCCATCAATGCTTCGGCGTTGTTACCCAAATCAACAATCACGTTGTCGCGGGTTACTTTCTTAACACTACCACTAATAATTTCGCCAATGCGATCGCGGTATAGCTCCACCACCTTAGCGCGTTCAGCTTCGCGTACCTTTTGTACGATTACTTGCTTAGCCGTTTGGGCAGCAATACGGCCAAAGGCTTCCGTGGGCACTTCCTCTTCAACCACATCGTCTAGCTGTAGCTCTGGACGCGTTTCTTGTGCATCTTCTAAAATTAATTCTGCAGCAGGGTTGGTGTACACCTCATCGGTTACCACAGTCCAGCAGCGCGTAGTTGTCGCTTCGCCAGTTTTACGGTCAATAGACACACGGATATCACTTTCTTCGTCAATACGCTTGCGTGTGGCAGTGGCCAAGGCTAACTCGATGGCCTCAAAAATAACATCCTTGGGCACGTCCTTCTCATTGGATACGGCTTCGGCCACCAACAAAATATCTTTATTCATTTCAAGCTCTCACTTAATTTGGACTTATAAAACCGGCTTAAAAGCGCGGTACGATATTGGCTTTCTCAATACTATCAAAAGGCAACAGGTATTCTTCATCGTCAATTTGTACAATCACATCATCACTTTCGATGCCCTTTAACAAACCGCTAAAACGGCGACGGCCATCAAACGCCAAGCGCAACTTCAAACTCACCTTCTCGCCCACGCTTGCTTGATATTGCTCTAGACTAAACAACGGCCTATCTAAACCTGGCGATGACACCTCTAAGGTATACTCACCGGTAATCGGGTCTTCAACGTCTAGAACGGCTGCCACTTGACGACTGACGTCGGCACATTGCTCAACACCAATACCTTTGGCATGGTCAATATACACACGCAACGTGGTATGACGACCTTGAGATAAATATTCAATACCCCAAAGATCACAACCACAGGCCGCCACCGCTGGCGCGACTAAAGATTCAATTTGTGCTGCTGCACCTGCCATCTTAATATCCTAAAACGCAAAAAGCCCCAAAAGAGGGGCTTTTTGTTGACTATATGTATTCAGTCTCGTGTGCTAGCTTGCTGCCAAACAACGAACCCCTGAACTACTTCTTTATGACTTCCGCCATAGGGAAATGTTAAAAACACTTCCCTGAAAATTGGTAGCGGGGGCAGGATTTGAACCTACGACCTTCGGGTTATGAGCCCGACGAGCTACCATGCTGCTCCACCCCGCATCAAAGAGCGCACATATTATTCATTTTATCGTTTGCCGTCAAGCATTTATATGACATTAATGCATATAATTTGAACCTATTCACAGACTCAGCGTTTTATCGTAGAGTGCAGCGTATTCAGTCCTGCAATTTTGGCCACCACATGCCCCATACTAACCAGTCACCCAAGCGCCAGCACTTGCTTCAACCCATTCAGTTGCGCCACACTCAGCTTAAAAATCGATGCGTGTTTGGTGCCCACACCACCAATATGAGCAACCTTGGATTACCTGACGCCCAACACCGGGCCTACTATAAAGAACGAGCTCAAGGCGGTGCCGCGATGATTGTGGTGGAGCCAATGCCCGTACACGCCACTGCGGTACTCACGCGGGGCAACTTTCTCAGTAATGATGACGCCGTCATCGCACCTTTCAAGCAGCTCGTTGACGAGTGCAAGGCGTTCGGTACGGTGATGATTCAACAGCTCTATCACGTTGGTCAGCACGGCGACGCCGATCTATCATTTAGCCCTAACTGGTCGCCATCGGGCCAACCTTCCTACCACGACTCCGATGGCAGCCATGCCATGTCTACAGGTCAAATTGAAGAGCTCATCCAAAGCTTTGTCGACAGCGCCATACGCTGCCAGAAAGCAGGCTTTGACGGCATCGAGCTGTTTGCTAACTACCACGCCCTGATCGAACAATTTTGGACTCCATGGTCTAATCATCGCACCGACGAATGGGGTGGCAGCCTAGAAAATCGCCTGCGTTTTGGGAGCCGTATTATGGAGGGTATACGCACAGCCTGTGGCAACGATTTTATCATCGGCCTCGCTATTAGTTACGGTGACGCTCACAGTCCGGACCTAAGCCTAGCGGACAAAATTGCTATTGTGGCACATCACGATCAAGCACGGCACATGGACTACGTTAGTTGCGGCAGTGGTGGTTACTTAGGCTTTGACAAGCTCATGCCTACCTTCGTGTTTGAAGAGAAAGTAGGCCTGCCTTTAACCGCTGCAGTTAAACAGGCCGTAACGCACGCGCTCGTCACCTGCGAGAGCCATGTTCGCACACCAGAAAACGCCGACTACATCATCGCCAGCGAAGAAGTCGACTTAGTTTCCATTGTGCGTGGCCAAATTGCCGATCCACAATTGATTGGCAAAACGCAGGCCCAACGTGAAGACGATATACGCGGCTGCATTTCCTGCAACCAAATGTGCTGGGGGCGGCGCTCGAGAGATTATTGGATTTCCTGCCTAGTGAATCCCAGGGTAGGCCGCGAGCACGATTGGCACATACACGCCAGCAGCACGCCTAAAAAAATCAGCATCATCGGCGCCGGCCCCGCAGGATTAGAGTGCGCCCGAGTATTGGCCGAACGAGGCCACAAGGTGAGCGTTTATGAAGCCACACCCGAGCTTGGTGGGCAATTTAGATTGGCCGGGCTCACGCCACGACGGGGCCAAATTTCGGAATTACTCAGCTGGTACAGGACTCAATTAAACCAGCTAGACGTAACCATCAATTACAACAGCTACATGGACGCTGAAGATGTTTGTGAGTTAGACGCAGATGACATCATTGTTGCCACAGGCTCAATGGCAGATCCCACTGCCAGTCAGCGATGGTTGTGGCGAGACGGAAACCAGTCGCTACCTGGGCTGGACCATAACGTTTACAGTGTGGAAGACGTACTCCGAAAAGAAGCCAAGCTTGGCCAAGCCCTCATCATTCTCGACGAAGGCGGTAACTGGCGCGGCTTAGGCACCGCACTCTATCTAGCTCAGCGAGGCCACCAGCTCACTATTGTTACGCCAGATGCCTACATAGGCAAGGAACTCACCCGCACCTCCGCCGACATAGAGTTGCGCCGCCAACTCAAACAATCGGGCGCGGTATTTATGACTGAGTCGGTGATTAGCAACTGGCAAACCGGCAGCGCCACCATAACCTGCCTTCTAGATCAAAGCCAAACCCAAGTACAGGCCACAGCCATTGTAGTAGCGACCACTAATCGCGCCTTTAATGACTTAGAGCTCGCATTACTAGACCAAGGCAAAACCTACTACACCATTGGCGACTGCGTAGCCCCTCGCCAGGCTAGCCAAGCCATCTACGAAGGGCACAAACTAGGACTTGAGCTTTAAACTCTGTGGAACACAAAAAGCCCAGAAATTGCTGGGCTTTTAAAAGTGCTTGGCTATCACTGCCATTGGGTAAAACCGGCATGGTACTTAATAGCTGTTGTGTGTACGGGTGTTGCGGCTGTTCGAAGATGGCATCGTTATCGCCTTGCTCTAATGCCTCGCCATCTTTCATAACGATAACCCGATCACACATTTGGCGAACCACGGCCAAATCATGACTTACAAACAGCAAGGTTAGATTAAGCTGTTGTTGCAAATCTTTTAGCAAGTTCAGCAATTCAGCCTGTACCGACACATCTAACGCCGAGGTTGGCGCGCTCTCCATTAACAACGTTTTGATTACGCATTTTGTATGCCAACATAACAACCAAATTACTTGGCGCCCGATTGAAGAATTTGATCACGAAACTGATTTTTACCTATCCATGCCACCCTGGCTAGAGGGTACGTCCACAGAGAAACTCGTTTTAGACAGTATTTAGAGCGTCATCACGCCCATTGCAGAGACCCTTGATTTGGCCATGTTGATATAAGTTAATATTATGAAAATTTAGGCCACAGCTATAGGATAGCCTAATAACTAATTATCACTTAAAGTGAATCTAAACGAGCCTGCTCGATCAGCAGCAAACCCTACCAACTGCCTTGATTGGCCATTGATAACCAAGGTTCACAGGGAGTCACAGCACCGCCAGCCTGTAACAATTCAATCGACACGCCATCAGGCGATTTAATAAATGCCATGCGGCCGTCTCTAGGTGGGCGATTAATAATCACCCCCGCATCTAATAAATGCTGGCAAAGGCGGTGGATATCATCCACCTCATAAGCCAGATGCCCCCAACTTCGGCCTGTCGATAAATCCTCATCAGCATCCCAGTTATAGGTCAATTCCAACAATGGCGCTTGGCTTGTTTGCGCTGCTTCAGCGTCCACAGGCGCAGCTAGAAATATCAAACTAAAGCGGCCCGACTCATAGTCGCTACGCTTGGTTTGTACCAACCCCAATTGACCACACCAAAAGGCGAGGGACTGCTCCAGGTTGCTAACCCGAATCATTGTATGTAGATAACGCATAACGGCCTCAATTTAACGTGAACATCGGCACTCAGTAAAACACATCAACTTTTAAAAAGCACAAAATACGCGCTATGCGGGCTATTCCAAGGCATAATATGAAGTAAGCATCTGTGTACGAAGCAGGTGCCAATACAAGCCTAATTTATGGACCTTAATTGGCAATCTGCTGCCTTAATAGGTTTTGCTTTGAGTTTCAGCAGCACCGTTTGCGTGGTGAAAGTATTAGAAAGCAGTGGCGACATTAAACCCCGCCACGGTAAACTTTTTATTGGAATTTTGGTGGTGCAGGATGTGGTAGCCGTTGTCTTTATGATACTGGCTACAGGTGAGCAGCCATCGGTGTGGGCCTTTGCATTGCTGGGGCTTGTATTACTGCGCAAACCCATTGGGCGACTTCTGGACAAGGTAGGTCACAACGAGCTATTACCTCTGGCTGGCTTCTTTTTGGCATTTGGTGGTTATGAGCTATTTAGTTCGTTGGCTTTACTGCGCTGCCCATGGTGGAGATAGTAAAAATTTCGGCTTTACTGGCCCTGCTCATCCCTATAAAAAGTTTTTACATGTTTAATTTTCATGGCCTGTTAGGTCAACGTGCTCGTACGTCTTATTTAAACTCACTACTATTAGGCAATTACAGCGCATTTGGTCTTATTGTTGTGGCCTTGAGCATTAGCCTAGGTTGGTTAAGTAATGAATGGCTGGTGATATTGGCCTTAGCACTGTCATTCAGCTTTATTATCACCAGTGTCAGCTATCGCTATTCGCACCGTATTTATGGCTTATTCAAGGACTTCATTACACGTTTTGAGGATAAGGATCGAGGTTACGACGATACCTTCAACTTACCTGACGACGCTGAATTATTAATCGTTGGCATGGGCCGGGTCGGTAAAGGCACATACACCGCTCTTGCACAAAAGATGGGTCACCGTGTGTATGGTTTAGATGCCGATGAAGATAGGGCCAAGCTGCTACAAGCGCAAGGTGTGCGCGCGTTATTTGGCGATGCCGAAGATGCAGACCTATAACAACACATGGATTTGGCGCAAATAAAACTAGTGTTAATTGCACTACCCTCCATCGCCGATATTAAAAACATCCAAGAACAGCTTCAGGCTGCCAATTACATTGGAAAAACAGTGGCCATAGCGCACTATGAAGACCAAATACACGAATTGACTGAGTTCAGTATCGATCGTATGTTTAACTTCTATATTGAAGCAGGGATAGGTTTTGCAGATGAAAGCATGGCGCTAATAGCCAATCCCCCCCACGCGCTAGCCGAAGGCAGCGCTATGACTAACGGGATTGAGGGCTAACACTTAAACCTGGCCGTTATCTACAGCAAAAAAAAGAGCCTTGATAACCATTACGCTATCAAAGCTCTCTTTATATTAAGTGGTGCGGATGGGGGGACTTGAACCCCCACAACCTAAGTTACCAGCCCCTCAAGCTGGCGCGTCTACCAATTCCGCCACATCCGCATTTAAAGTGTTAAAGTTGCCAGCCTCAGCCAACCAACTTACTCTGCTACTGGCACATCGCTGTCTGTCGGCACTAGTGCAGAATCTAGCTCAGGTAGAGCTGATTCAACGACTTCAACTTGTTCAACAACAGGAATACCCGCATCAGAAATACTGCTGGCTTGTTGCTTGGCGTAAATAGCCAAGGCAAAACTGGTTACAAATAAACCGGCTGCCAAAATTGCGGTGGTACGGCTCAGGAAGTTACCCGAACCACTACTACCAAATACTGTTTGTGAAGCGCCACCGCCACCAAAGGAAGCGCCTGCATCAGCGCCTTTACCTTGCTGGATCATAATGAAACCAATTAAGGCCACCGCCAACAACACATGTACAATTAAGATTGCTACTTCCATTAAACTTCTCGCTTCGTCTGATTCTGCTCGTTTATTGAGCCGCTTGGCCAATGGCCAAAAATGATTCTGCTTGTAAAGACGCGCCGCCTACTAGGCCGCCGTCGATGTCTGCTTGAGCAAATAACTCAGCAGCACTAGTCGCAGTAACACTGCCACCATATAAAATCTTGAGGCTTGCCGCTTCACTTGGCGCAACCTGTGCCACGTGCTCTCGAATAGCCTGATGCACTGCCTGAGCCTGTGCTGGGCTGGCGGTTAAACCCGTACCAATGGCCCAAACGGGTTCATAGGCAATCACTGCATTAGCAAAACTACCAGCACCAGCGGCGTCAATAACGGCCTGTACTTGCGCCTTGACTACTGCCAATGTCTCACCTTGCTCACGTTGTGCCAAGGTTTCTCCTACGCACAAAATAGGCGTCAGGCTAGCGGCTTGTGTGGCTACATATTTAGCTGCGACTTGGGCATCATCTTCAGCAAACAAAGCACGCCGCTCGGAGTGGCCAACTAATACATAGGTCACACCAAATTCTGCTGCCATGGCCAGCGACACTTCGCCAGTATATGCGCCCTTGGGTGCGGCACTAACATTTTGCACACCAATACGAATACACGTCGATACTAACTCTTGTTGCACTTGGGCTAAATACGGAAAAGGAGGGAAAACCACCAATTCAGCTTCGCTGGCGCCAGCAAGACCTTGTTTTAGGCCCGACAAAAGCTCGGTTACGGCACTTTTGCTGGCGTTCATCTTCCAGTTGCCTGCAACGATCATGTTTGCCATGCCTTCACCTATTAAGTGGGTAAACCAAGGGTATTCAATTTAAGCGCGCCATAATACTCAAATTAGCGGTGCTAAACAAGGTATTCACGGGTTTTGGCACTCAATTGAAGCAAATTTATTAGCTGATAACCTGTTTAACGTCGTGAGCCAACTCTTGGGCATACTGATTAACTAAGTCTACGTTCTCGCCTTCTACCATGACCCTAACCACTGGCTCTGTACCCGATGGTCGCAGTAACACACGTCCCCGACCTTGCATACGTTTTTCTATGGCATCCACATAGGTATCAATAGCAGGGTATTCGGATAAATTTACGCGATTACCAAAGCGTAAATTTATCAGCTTTTGTGGCATCTTTTGCATCTGACTTTTTAATTCATGCAAGGTTTTTCGACTCGACTGCATGGCTTGTAACACCTGTAGAGCCGCCACAATGCCGTCACCGGTGGTGGTGAGGTTGCGACAAATTAAATGGCCAGATGACTCACCCCCCAACAACCAACCTTTTTCTTTGAGCATCTGCATCACGTAGCGGTCGCCCACTTTGGCGCGGACAAAGTCGATACCTAACTCTTTAAGGCCTAACTCCATACCCAAATTACTCATTTGTGTACCCACAACCCCGCCTTCCAACTGGCCGTTACGCTGTTGGTGTGCGGCGATGATAAACATCAGCTCATCGCCATCTACTTCTTCACCCATATGATCAACCATGATCACGCGGTCGCCATCGCCGTCTAGGGCTATACCCAAATCAGCTTCTTGCAAACGCACCACTTTGCGTAGCATAGTGATAGAGGTTGAGCCACATTCTTGGTTGATATTGAGGCCATCGGGATCAATACCAATACTGTTTACGTCGGCACCGAGTTCGCGCAATACATTCGGCGCGATGTGATAGGTAGCGCCATGGGCGCAATCCAATACAATTTTCATACCTTTTAAGTTGGTATGGGGGCCTACAGTGCCTTTGCAAAACTCAATATAACGGCCTGCGGCATCCTCGATGCGGCGCGCACGGCCTAAATCTTCTGGGGCCACACACTGCATGGCCTCTTGTAATTTATCTTCGATAGCCGCTTCTACAGAATCGGCCAATTTAGTACCGTTAGCTGAGAAAAACTTGATGCCGTTATCTTGGTAGCCGTTATGAGAAGCACTAATCACAATGCCCGCTTCAGCATGAAAGGTGCGGGTAAGGTAGGCCACCGCTGGGGTAGGCATGGGACCCAACAAGCGTACGTCAACACCAGCTGCCGACAAGCCCGCCTGCAGGGCCGATTCGAACATGTAACCCGAAATACGTGTGTCTTTGCCGATCAGTATTTTACTGCGGCCAGACTCAGAAAATACTTTGCCAACCGCCCAGCCTAACTTGAGCATAAAATCTGGTGTAATTGGGTACTCACCACAACAACCGCGAATACCGTCGGTACCAAAATATTTCATACTGCGCTCCTTTGTTCTTCTGTATGTACTTTCCTAGTACAGTGCTTTAACCGTGCAAACTTAGATACTATTGATGACCGCATGGGCCATGCGCAATGCGTCTACCGTAGGGCCCACGTCATGCACCCGTACAATATGGGCGCCTCGCTCATAAGCCATAACCGCGACCGCTAGGCCGCCGTGTAAACGCTCGTCAACGGGGCGATTAAGCACATTGCCAATCATACTCTTACGTGACATGCCCACCAGCAAGGGCAAACCTTTGTTGGCTAAGGTTTGCAACTGCTTCAACAATTGTAGATTATGCGCCAAGCTTTTGCCAAAACCAAATCCCGGATCCAGTAATATGTTGTGTGCTGCAATGCCCGCCCGTTCACATTCGCTAATCCGCTGCTCAAAGTAGTCGCCAATATCCTGCACCACCGACTCGTAGCCTGGATTATCTTGCATGGTTTTAGGGTCGCCCTGCATGTGCATAAGACAGACAGGTAAGGCAGTAGATGCGACGGCACACAAAGCGCCATCGCGGCCTAGGGCACGCACATCGTTAATGAGGCCAGCACCCGCTGCTGCTGCCTCCAGCATCACCTGTGGGGTACTGGTATCAATGGACACCACCACATCAAGGGAGGCTTTAATGGCTTCTATAACAGGAATAACTCGGTCCAGCTCTTGCTGCGCCGACACGGGTTCAGCGCCAGGGCGAGTGGACTCACCACCAATATCGAGGAAACTTGCGCCTTGGGCCACCATAGCTCGAGCTCGAACCATGGCCGCATCTAGGCACAAAGACTGACTGGCAAACAAACTGCCGCCATCAGAGAAGGAGTCGGGTGTAACATTAACCACACCCATGACATGAGGCTCGCTCAAATCGAGCCATTGCGAAGCAAACTGCATTTAGCTCGGCGCTTCGTCCGCACCAGGCACATCACTGTTGTCGGCATCGAGGTCAGTCTCGGCAACAGTGGCTTGGGCTTGGGCTTGTTCGGTGTTGGCATTGCCATCACCGTCGACATCGCTACTATTACGCTCTTGTTCATCCCAGCCTTCTGGCGCAGACACTTCTTCACGTGCAAGCAACTGGTCAAGCTGGCTCGAATCGATGGTCTCATATTTCATCAAGGCTGCCGCCATGGCGTCTAAAATATCGCGATTGTCATGCAAAATGGTGTGCGCACGTTGGTAACAATCTTCAATGATATCTTTAATTTCTGCATCAATCGCAGCTGTGGTGTCATCAGAAAAACCCTTAGCACCTTGGCCTGGCGCTCCGCTAAACGGATCAGAGTCTTCTGATTCATACAACAACGGCCCTAGCTTTTTGGACAAGCCCCACTTAGTCACCATGTTGCGTGCCAGCTGTGTTGCGCGCTGAATATCGTTAGATGCTCCGGTGGTTACACCGTCCTTACCTAGCGTCATTTCCTCTGCAATACGGCCACCATAGAGGCTGCATATTTGGCTCAAAATACCTTGGCGAGACAAGCTATAGCGGTCTTGCTCGGGCAAGAACATGGTCACACCCAAAGCGCGACCACGAGGAATGATGGTTACTTTGTATACTGGGTCATGGTCAGGCACTAAACGGCCGACAATGGCGTGGCCTGCTTCATGGAAGGCGGTGTTGAGCTTTTCCTGAGGCAACATGACCATTGATTTGCGTTCTGCGCCCATCATGATCTTGTCTTTGGCTTTTTCTAGCTCGTCCATGCCCACAGTGCGCTTATTCAGTCGCGCGGTAAATAACGCCGCTTCGTTCACCAAGTTGGCCAGATCAGCACCCGAGAAGCCTGGCGTACCGCGGGCAATCAGTTTTGATACTACACCGTCACCTAAAGGCACCTTTTTAAGGTGCACATTAAGAATTTGCTCGCGACCTAAAATATCTGGCAAGGGCACGTTAACTTGGCGGTCGAAACGACCTGGACGCAATAAGGCGTTATCAAGGACGTCTGGGCGGTTGGTAGCGGCAATAACAATAATGCCTTCGTTACCTTCAAAACCATCCATTTCCACCAATAACTGATTTAGTGTTTGCTCACGTTCATCGTTACCACCACCCATACCTGCGCCACGGTGACGACCTACAGCATCGATTTCGTCGATGAAAATAATGCACGGTGCTTGTTTCTTAGCTTGCTCAAACATGTCACGTACACGTGACGCACCCACACCTACAAACATCTCTACAAAATCGGAACCAGAAATACTAAAGAACGGCACCTTAGCTTCACCGGCAATGGCTTTAGCCAATAAGGTTTTACCCGTACCTGGAGAGCCCGACATTAATACACCGCGGGGGATATAACCGCCTAAACGTTGAAATTTACCCGGGTCGCGCAGAAACTCCACTAACTCTTCAACGTCTTCTTTGGCTTCTTCTATACCTGCCACGTCGGCAAAGGTGGTTTTAATTTGATCTTCGCTCATCAAACGCGCTTTGCTTTTGCCAAACGACATCGGGCCGCCTTTACCGCCTGCACCACCTTGCATTTGACGCATGAAGAACATAAACACCACAATAATGATGAGAATAGGTGCACTGGCTACCAGTAATTGCACCAAAATACTTTGTTGTTCGGGCTGCTTACCCACAATACCCACCTGATGAGTAATTAAATCATCCACCAGCTTGGGGTCAGATAGGGCGGGGCGTACCACTTCAAATTCGGTGCCATTACCATAAGTGCCGGTAATAATAATGCCGTCAACTTCGATGTCTTTAACTTGATCACGCTGTACTGCATGCACAAAATCGGAATAGCTCACCCGATTGGGGGCGGTTTCTTGGCTAAAGTTGTTAAACACCGTTATCAGCACTGCTGCAATGATGAGCCATAAAACCAAATTTTTTGTCATGTTGTTCAAGTGCTAAACTCCTAATCCTCTTACCGAGGCTGGCGCCGGTATTGGGGCAATAATTATTGCCCTTTAAAACCGGTGGCCAATTGATAAACTTCCCGCGAGCGACCGCGTGAAGCATCGGGTTTACGTGACCGTACACTAGTGAAGCTGGTACGCGTATCTTTTAATAAATCGTCAAATCCTTCACCCTGAAACACCTTGGCAACAAAGCTACCACCGGGTTTCAATACACTACGGGCCATATCTAAAGCCAATTCCACCAAGTACATCGATTTTGGCTGATCAATAGCGGGGTTACCACTCATATTGGGGGCCATATCAGAAATTACAAGGTCTGCTTTTTGGTCACCTAGGGCAGCCACGATTTGATCGTAAACGGCTTGCTCCGTAAAGTCGCCTTGTACAAAGGTGACATCAGCAATGGAATCCATAGCAAGAATATCAGAGGCCACCACAGTGCCCTCTTCACCGACCAACTGCATGGCCACTTGGGTCCAGCCGCCAGGCGCCGCGCCCAAGTCCACCACGGTCATACCGGGCTTGATAAGGCGGTCTTTTTTGCTCATTTCGAGCAGCTTGTAGCTGGCTCTGGAGCGATAGCCGTCCTTTTGGGACTGCTTAACATAGGGGTCGTCAAAGTGCTCTTTGAGCCAATTGCTGCTGGTTTTTGATCTAGCCAAGGGAATCTCTGATGATAGTTATCAATGTCAGTACAATTCGAACGCCGTACAAGCGTAGGCGCCATACATCGGGTATAATGTGGGGAAGTTTAACACAGCATCGCGACCCTTGGCGCCCTGCTCAGCACGCATTTTATTTTGGACACCCATGAAACTACCACAATCACAGCAAAAACAACTCCGCACTATTGGCCATGCACTCCACCCGTTGGTGACCGTGGCAGGTAACGGCCTCTCAGAAAATGTAATGGCAGAAATTGCGCGCGCGTTATTTGATCATGAATTGATTAAAGTGAAATTTTCGGTGGGTGACCGGGCTGTAAAAAGCGCGCTTATTGCCGACATGCTTAAGCAAAGCGGCTCGACTTTGGTGCAATCCATTGGCAACGTGGCGTTGATTTATTTACGAAACCCAGATGCCGACCCTAAGAAGTCTAACCTAGAGCGCTAGACTGCAGACACCACCTTGACCGCAAGAGCGTCATCCTGACGAAGGTCAGGATGTCTGGCGCGTCACATCAACCTCTAAACGAGGTGCTGAACCTCAGCGATTTCGAAGTCCACCACACCACCGGGCGTGGTGACCTTAACTTCGTCGCCTTCTTCTTTGCCAATTAAGGCACGGGCAATGGGTGAACCTAAGGAAATTTTACCGGCTTTTATATCCGCTTCGTCTTCGCCAACAATGCAGTAGGTCTTTTCTGCGTCGGTATCCAAGTTAATAATAGTCACCGTGGTGCCAAAAATCACCGTACCTGTGTGCGCTATCTGACTCACGTCGATCACCTGCACCAAAGACAACTTAGCCTCAACCTCTTGAATACGACCTTCACAAAAGCTCTGCTGCTCACGTGCTGCATGGTACTCAGCATTTTCCTTCAAATCACCATGCTCGCGGGCTGTGGCAATGTCTTGAATAATGCGCGGACGCGTTACGGTTTTTAATTCCACTAGCTCCGTACGTAACATTTGCTCACCACGTACGGTCATGGGGACTTTAGTAATCGCCATAATGTTGGTTTCCTTACGCTGTTAGCGTGGCATGCATATCTTGCAAGCGACGCACTTCTTTTTCTTCGCCAAACTCCAAACCCTGCATCACAGCCAGGCCACCCGTGAGGGTCGTAGAGTAAGCTACTTTATGCTGCAATGCCGAGCGACGAATCAATGATGAGTCGTTAATCGCTTGGCGACCTTCGGTGGTATTCACAACAAAAGTGATCTCGTCATTCTTGATTTTATCAACAATATTAGGACGACCTTCCATCACCTTGTTAACCAATTCACATTCGAAGCCGGCATCGGTTAAGGTTTTTTGAGTACCACTGGTTGCCACTAAGGTGAAGCCAAGGTTAATTAACCCTGCTGCTAGCTTTAACGACGCTGGCTTATCCACTTCGCGTACCGATACAAATGCCTTGCCAGCCACTGGCATGGCTTGTCCAGTACCCATATGCGCCTTAGCAAAGGCTTCTGCAAAACTGTCACCAATGCCCATCACTTCACCTGTAGATTTCATTTCTGGACTCAGAATAGGGTCAACACCTGGGAACTTGTTGAATGGAAATACCGCTTCCTTAACATTAAAGTAACCAGGGATAATTTCTTGCGTATAACCCACTTCTGCAAGCGTCTTACCCGCCATCACTTGGGCTGCAATATCAGCCAAAGACACGCCAATACACTTAGAAACAAACGGCACTGTACGCGAAGCACGAGGGTTAACTTCGATGATGTAAATTTCGCCGTCTTGCCATGCCAACTGGGTGTTCATTAAGCCAATCACGCCCAGCTCTAAGGCCATACGCTTAACTTGATCACGCATTGCGTCTTGCACGTCTTGCGGCAAGTCGTAGGGCGGCAAGGAACACGCCGAGTCGCCTGAGTGAACACCGGCTTGTTCAATGTGTTGCATGATGGCACCAATCACCACCTCTTCGCCGTCACATACCGCGTCAATATCGACTTCTATGGCGTTGCTCAAAAAGCGGTCTAGCAATACTGGGGAGTCGTTAGACACCTGTACGGCTTCGTTCATATAACGTTTTAGTTCGTCTTCTTTGTGCACGATTTCCATGGCCCGGCCACCTAACACATAAGATGGGCGCACCACTAACGGGTAACCAATTTTTTCTGCAGCACGTACCGCTTCTTCTTGGCTACGCACAGTCGCGTTGTCTGGCTGCAACAAGCCTAGGCGCTGAATCATCTGCTGAAAACGCTCACGGTCTTCGGCCCGGTCAATGGCTTCAGGGCTGGTACCTAAAATAGGCACGCCGGCATTCTCTAGGTCTACGGCCAACTTCAGCGGAGTTTGACCGCCGTATTGAACAATAACGCCTTTTGGCTGTTCAATAGCCACAATTTCTAACACATCTTCCAGCGTCACAGATTCAAAGTACAAACGATCTGACGTGTCGTAATCGGTCGATACGGTCTCTGGGTTACAGTTAACCATAATGGTTTCGTAACCTTGATTACGCATAGTAAGCGCCGCATGAACACAACAGTAGTCAAACTCAATGCCTTGACCGATGCGGTTTGGCCCACCACCTAAGATCATGATCTTATCGCGGTTACTTGGGCGTGACTCGCACTCTTCTTCATAGGTCGAGTACATGTAGGCCGTATCCGTAGCGAACTCAGCGGCGCAGGTATCAACTCGCTTGTATACCGGACGCACACCTAGCTTTTGACGGTGCTGGCGAAAGCCCTTTTCGGTGAGGCCTAACAAGGTGGCTAAACGGATGTCGGAGAAACCCTTACGCTTGAGGCCATAGACCATGTCGTAGTTAAGGTCTGCTAGACCCAAGGTGGCCAACTTGGCTTCTTCTTTAATGAGGTCTTCTAGCTGCACTAAAAACCAAGGGTCGATACCAGAGTGTTGGTAGATCTCTTGCATGTCCATGCCCATACGCATGGCATCGCCCACATATTGGATGCGATCTGCACGTGGCGTCTTGAGCTCGGCAATAACTTTGCTGCGTGGATTTTCTTCATCAGCTGAGAGAATTGGGTCTAAGCCATGGATACCCGTTTCTAAACCACGCAGGGCTTTTTGTAGGGACTCTTGGAAGGTACGGCCAATGGCCATCACTTCGCCTACTGACTTCATCTGCGTAGTGAGTCGGTCATCGGCTTGGGCAAATTTCTCGAACGTAAAACGAGGAATCTTAGTCACAACATAGTCGATAGCAGGCTCAAATGAAGCCGGGGTTGCGCCGCCAGTAATGTCATTTTGCAATTCGTCTAGCGTATAACCAATGGCCAACTTAGCCGCTACCTTGGCAATAGGGAAACCCGTGGCCTTAGAGGCTAACGCAGATGAACGAGATACCCGCGGGTTCATCTCAATCACGACCATGCGGCCGTCTTCTGGGTTAACGCCAAATTGTACGTTGGAACCACCTGTTTCTACACCGATCTCACGCAATACCGCCAACGAGGCGTTACGCATGATTTGGTATTCTTTGTCGGTCAAGGTTTGTGCTGGCGCTACGGTAATGGAGTCACCGGTGTGTACACCCATGGCATCAAAGTTTTCAATGGAGCAAATGATAATGCAGTTGTCGTTGGTGTCACGCACCACTTCCATTTCATACTCTTTCCAACCAATCAGTGACTCGTCGATTAACAGCTCACTGGTGGGGGAAAGGTCTAAACCACGGATACAGATTTCTTCAAACTCTTCGCGGTTGTAAGCGATACCACCACCCGAACCACCCATGGTGAACGACGGGCGAATGATGGCAGGAAAACCAATACGTGACTGCACGTCAAAGGCTTCTTCCAAAGTATGGGCAATTTCTGCACGCGGACATTCTAGGCCAATGTTCTTCATGGCTTTGTCAAAACGATTGCGATCTTCAGCTTTGTCGATGGTGTCTGCGTCGGCACCAATCATTTCTACATTGTACTTTTCCAGCACACCCATGCGGTTAAGGTCTAAGGCGCAGTTTAATGCCGTTTGACCACCCATGGTTGGCAAAATCGCGCTAGGACGCTCTTTGGCAATGATTTTCTCAACTGTTTGCCAAGTAATAGGCTCAATGTAAGTGGCGTCTGCCATGCTCGGGTCGGTCATGATGGTGGCTGGGTTAGAGTTCACCAAAATAACACGGTAACCTTCTTCACGAAGGGCTTTACAGGCTTGTGCACCTGAATAATCAAATTCACAGGCTTGGCCAATGATGATAGGGCCAGCGCCAAGGATTAATATACTTTCGAGGTCGGAACGTTTAGGCATGTCGGATATCCAATAGTCTGTTGCTGGGGCTTACGCTTTACGCGCTTTCGCTTTGTTGCTAGCCATAGTGTCGATAAAACGATCAAACAATGGCGCCACGTCGTGAGGGCCTGGGCTCGCTTCTGGGTGGCCTTGAAAACTAAAGGCCTGCTTATCGGTACGTTCGATACCTTGTAAAGAACCATCAAACAAAGACTTGTGGGTGGCCCGCAAGGTGTTTGGCATGGAGTCTTCTGCAACTGCAAAACCGTGGTTTTGACTGGTGATCATCACCACTTTAGAGCCTAAATCTTGTACTGGGTGGTTAGCTCCGTGGTGACCAAACTTCATTTTCTCGGTCTTAGCACCTGAGGCCAAAGCCAGTAGCTGATGGCCCAAGCAAATTCCAAACACCGGCGTGTCTGTTGCTAAAATTTGTTTGATGTTGGCGATGGCATAGTCACATGGCTCCGGGTCACCAGGACCGTTAGACAAAAACACACCGTCTGGATTCATAGCCAATACGTCTTTGGCTGGTGTTTGTGCAGGCACAACCGTTAAATCACAACCACGCTCTACCAACATACGTAGGATGTTGCGCTTAACACCGTAGTCGTAGGCTACAACCTTAAGCTGGCCGTCGGTCTTTTCTGTGTTGCCTGCCACTAAGTCCCAAGTAGAGCCGGTCCAATCGTAAGCTTCTGCAACCGTCACTTGCTTGGCAAGGTCCATGCCTTTTAGGCCGGCAAAACCCTTAGCGGCGGCAAGTGCTGCAGCTTCGTCTATATCGTCACCAGCCATAATGCAGCCAGATTGAGCGCCCTTTTCGCGCAAAATACGCGTAAGACGGCGGGTGTCGATGTCAGCAATGGCCACCACGTTGTTGGCAATAAGGTATTCATCAAGGGGCTGAATGTTACGCCAGTTGCTCGCCATTAACGGCAAGTCTCGAATCACCAAGCCGGCTGACCATATATGGGCAGACTCTTCGTCTTCCGAGTTGGTGCCAGTGTTGCCAATGTGTGGGTAGGTAAGGGTAACAATTTGATGTGCGTACGAAGGATCCGTAAGGATTTCTTGGTAGCCGGTCATGGAAGTGTTAAACACCACCTCACCCGTGCTTTGGCCAGTGGCGCCAATAGCAACCCCTCTAAATATGCTGCCGTCTTCTAAAGCCAGAATGGCGGGAGTAGTCAATGGGGGCCTCCTCAGGTGTGTACGTAATGCGGGTAAATGTTTTCTTCAGGTACAAAAAGTGCGGTCTCTAGTCGCAAAAAAGCGAGGTGTGTTAGACACGCCCCGCTTTTTATAATGCTATGACCGGCAGCTAAATTATTGCGCCTTTGAACTGACGGAATTATACAGAATAACGTGGCCTTTTGTCTAGCAGATTCTGTGCATCAAAGTGGATCACTTAATGCTTCAGACCCAGCACGTCCTGCATGTCATACAAACCATTGGTCTGACCTTCAAGCCATGCACACGCACGCACAGCACCTTTAGCAAAGGTCATGCGGCTACTGGCTTTATGGGTGATTTCAATGCGCTCGCCTTCGCTGGCAAACAACACCGTATGATCGCCCACCACATCGCCCGCACGAATGGTTTCAAAACCTATTTCGGTGGCGCTACGTGGCCCAGTGATACCTTTGCGGCCGTACACTGCGCACTCTTCTAGGTTACGGCCCATGGCATCGGCAACCACTTCGCCTAAACGCAATGCGGTACCTGAGGGCGCGTCTACTTTATGACGATGGTGAGTTTCGATAATTTCTACGTCATATCCTTCTTGCAACACACTGGCGGCACGGTGAAGGATGTCAAGCAAGAGGTTAATGCCCACGCTCATGTTGGGCGCAAATACCACCGGCGCTTTTTGCGACGCATCTAGCAGCATTTGTTTTTGCTCAGCACTTAGGCCAGTAGTACCGATCACCATGGCTTTGTTAAGCCTTGCGCACTCGTGCAAATTAGCCAGCGATAGTTCTGGGTTGGTGAAGTCAATGAGCACATCAAAGTCGCTGGCCACTTCCGCAAGGGAGTTACTAAGGCAAACACCTAACTGACCCACCCCGGCCAGTTCGCCAGCGTCGGCGCCCACCAAGCTACTGCGAGGCGACACGATGGCAGCACCTAGGGTTACGCCCGAAGCTTGATGCACAGCCTCAATTAAAACCTTTCCCATGCGCCCAGCGGCACCCATTACTGCAATTCGTGTCATCTTATACCTCTATCAATTGCCGCGCTTTGCTCGCAACCTACGTATCTTCAAAAAAGCTCTTAACGCCATCAAACCAAGACGACTTTTTCGGCGAATGTTTACCTTTACTGGCTTCCATAGTGTCATGGAACTTACGCAATAAGTCCTTTTGCTCTTTGCTTAAATGCACTGGTGTTTCTACGGCTACACGGCACATAAGATCGCCTTGCCCACCACCACGCACCTGCGTCACACCCTTGCCGCGCAAACGGAACATTTTGCCGCTCTGAGCCCCTTCTGGAATTTTTAGCTTAACACGGCCATCTAAGGTCGGTACTTCTATCTCTCCGCCCAGCGCTGCATCGGTAAAGCTAATAGGCACTTCGCAATAGAGATTCTTACCATCGCGGGTAAAGATTTTATGCTCGCGCACCGACACTTGTACATAAAGGTCGCCGCTTGGCCCACCGTTAACACCGGCTTCACCTTCTCCGGTTAAACGAATACGGTCGCCGGTATCGACACCCGCCGGGATCTTAACCGATAGGGTTTTGTACTCTTGAACACGGCCTTCGCCGTGACACGAACCACAAGGGTCACTGATGACCTTGCCATTACCATGACAGGTAGGGCAGGTTTGCTGCACCGAGAAAAAGCCTTGCTGCATACGCACTTGGCCTTGCCCATGACAGGTGCCACAACTCTTGCTGCTAGTCCCCGGTTTAGCGCCCGAACCATCGCAAGGGCCACACTCAACTTGAGTTGGAATACGGATTTCCTTGGTGGCACCACGTACAGCTCGCTCTAGATCTAAGTCCATGGTGTAACGTAAGTCGGACCCACGTTGCACGCTTGAACGTCCACCACCGCCTCCACCGCCAAAGATGTCGCCAAACATGTCACCAAACACGTCGCCAAAACCAGCGCCGCCGGCGCCACCACGGGAATTTGGGTCAACACCCGCATGGCCATACTGATCGTAAGCCGCTTTCTTTTG
Source organism: Oceanospirillaceae bacterium (assembly GCA_018647765.1). Lineage (GTDB taxonomy): Bacteria > Pseudomonadota > Gammaproteobacteria > Pseudomonadales > Balneatricaceae > Njordibacter. The sequence continues at coordinate 93,260 of JABGSN010000042.1, forward strand.
CTCGTCGGCCAAAATTTCGTAAGCTTCGTTAACTTCCTTAAAGCTCTCTTCCGCGGCTTTGTCATCGGGGTTACGGTCGGGATGGAACTTCATCGCCATACGGCGAAAAGCCTTTTTAATTTCCTTCTTGTCAGACCCTTTGGCCACACCAAGAACTTCGTAAAAATCACGTTTAGACATAATTATTCCACTGTGCTTCTTCTTGTGAGAAGCAGATACAAGAACGCAGGGCCAAGCCCCGCGTTGTAATTTCGCGCCCTGTTAAGGGGCGCTAGCAGGCGTATAAAGCTTACTTTTTATCGTCGTCTTTTACTTCTTCAAACTCTGCATCAACTGCATCGTCTGCGCCCGCATCACCTTGCGCTTCTTCGCCACCTTGGGCAGCAGCATCTTCGGCGTACATCTTCTGAGCAATGACACCTGAGGCTTCAGTCAACGCTGCGGTAGCGGCTTCGATGGCTTCTTTGTCGTCGCCCTTAAGCGCTTCTTCAACGCCTTCAATCGCTGTAGTTACGGCAGCTTTCTCTTCGTCTGTCGCTTTATCACCCGCTTCTTCAATCATCTTCTTAGTTGAGTGGACCATGCCGTCGGCCGTGTTACGAGCCTGTACCATTTCTTCAAACTTCTGGTCTTCCGCAGCGTTAGCCTCTGCATCTTGCACCATTTGTTCAATTTCTTCATCGCTCAAACCAGAAGAGGCCTTGATGATGATGGACTGCTCTTTGCCAGTACCTTTGTCTTTAGCAGACACGTTTAAGATACCGTTAGCATCGATGTCGAAGCTCACTTCAATTTGTGGCATGCCACGTGGTGCTGGTGGAATGTCGCTAAGGTCAAAACGGCCCAACGATTTGTTTTGTGTGGCTTGCTTACGCTCGCCCTGGCAGACGTGAATAGTCACAGCGGCCTGGTTGTCATCCGCAGTCGAGAAGACTTGCGACTTCTTGGTTGGGATGGTGGTGTTTTTGTCGATCACCGACGTCATCACGCCACCCATGGTCTCAATACCAAGGGTAAGTGGAGTTACGTCTAACAATAGTACGTCAGTGACGTCACCAGCCAATACACCACCTTGAATCGCCGCACCCATGGCTACAGCTTCATCTGGGTTTACGTCTTTACGTGGCTCTTTACCAAAGAACTGGGTCACTTCGGCTTGCACTAACGGCATACGGCTCTGACCGCCTACCAAAATCACTTCGTCGATTTCGCTCGCGTCTAGGTCTGCATCCTTAAGGGCTTGAGCACATGGCTTCAACGTACCAGAAACCAAGTCTTCAACCAACGACTCCAACTTAGCGCGGGAGATCTTAACGTTTAAGTGCTTAGGACCAGTAGCGTCTGCAGTGATGTAAGGCAAGTTAACATCGGTTTGGCTAGAGCTAGACAATTCAACCTTAGCCTTTTCCGCAGCTTCCTTAAGACGCTGTAGGGCTAGTGGGTCGTTATGTAGGTCGATGCCTGAATCTTTCTTAAATTCAGCGGCTAAAAATTCGATTAAACGCAAATCGAAATCTTCACCACCTAGGAATGTGTCGCCGTTAGTAGCTAACACTTCAAACTGAGTCTCACCATCTACGTCGGCAATTTCGATGATGGAGATATCGAAGGTACCACCACCAAGGTCATATACTGCAATGGTAGAATCACCACGGCTCTTATCTAGACCGTAGGCCAAGGCCGCCGCAGTTGGCTCGTTGATAATACGCTTAACGTCTAGACCGGCAATACGGCCAGCATCTTTAGTGGCTTGACGCTGCGAGTCGTTAAAGTATGCAGGTACGGTAATTACCGCTTCTGAAATGTTTTCGCCTAAGTAGTCTTCTGCAGTCTTCTTCATCTTTTTCAAGATTTCGGCAGAAATTTGTGGTGGTGCTTTAGCTTCACTGTTTACGTTAACCCAAGCATCGCCGTTGTCAGCTGCTTCAATTTTGTAAGGCACCATTTTGATGTCTTTTTGTACTACGTCGTCTTTAAATTTACGGCCAATCAAACGTTTGATCGCAAACAAAGTGTTAACTGGGTTGGTTACCGCTTGACGCTTAGCAGACTGACCCACCAAGGTTTCACCATCATCCGCAAATGCGATGATGGATGGGGTGGTACGATCGCCTTCGGCGTTCTCGATTACTTTGGCACTGCCGCCATCTAAAACTGATACACATGAGTTGGTGGTGCCCAAGTCAATACCGATGATCTTTCCCATCATAAACTCCAATACTTTATGTCCTTTAAGGACTTTAATTTCAATTCTGCTCAAACGAGGCTAGCGGCTTAGGCTCTTCTGTCTGGCCCCAGGCTTGGCGTCGTTTGCTTGTGTTCTTATGTAAGGACGTTTGCCCAAACTTCAAGTAAAAAAACCTTATTTTTTCTAGGCTTTTGAAACCACCACCATGGCCGGGCGAATTAAACGGCTATTCAAGGTATACCCTTTCTGAAACACTTCCATCACAGTGTTAGGTTCCATGTCTGGATTAGGTACGGCGGTCATAGCTTCGTGTAATTCGGGGTTAAACGGTTCGCCATGGGGGTCAAGTTGCTCAACGTTAAATTTTTTCAAGCCATCCAAGAGCATCTTCTGACTCATTTCCACGCCTTCTAGCAAACCCTCAACAGTTGCCTGTTCCGCTTTACCTGCCTCTACTGCACGGCCCAAGTTGTCTAACAGAGAAACCACCTCAGTCATCAACTTTTCTTGCCCAAATTTATGCGCCTTGGCGACATCCTGCTCACTGCGACGGCGGATATTTTGTACGTCGGCTTGAGCCCGCAATACATCAGCCTGCTGCTCTTCAATTTTTGCCAAAGCCACCTCAAGCTCGGCCTGCACCGACGCTACTGTAATTTCCTCTAACACTTCTGCATCTGCAGGTGCGTCTGTGGCTGGATTCTCTGCGGTGTTACCGTCTAGTTCTACGTCGGTAGGCTGTTGTTGCTCGCTCATTTACTTCTCCGTTACTTTACTTCCGCTACACAAATTAGAGAGAACCTCTCGAACAGGTAGCTTGACTGCCAATCTATATGGGGACACACGGGACCGATTCAAGCAAAAGGGCACTAGTTTTATAACAATTATGAGGCTTTTTTAAAGCTGCGGAGCTAGATATAGCCAAGCTCTCAAAAAACTACTGGACATAATACCACTACTGGCTATAATTACAGTATAAAAACTACGCAGGATAGACCTTATGTTGCAGCAACTCATTGTTCATCATTACGCCCTCGTCGACCTTTTACATTTAGATTTTAGCCGTAACATGACCGCTATAAGTGGCGAAACCGGTGCTGGAAAATCAATACTCTTGGGGGCGCTCGGGTTAACCTTAGGCGATAGAGCTGAATCGGGTTGCGTGCGCCAAGGCGCCGAACGAGCAGACATTCATGCCGTTTTTGACCTTACCCACCTACCCCAAGTAAAAGACTACCTGTGCGCCAAGCATTTGGTTGCGGCCGAAGATTCGGACACCTGCATTCTGCGGCGCATAATTAATCAAGATGGCCGCTCCCGCGGCTACATCAACGGCAAGCCAGTTAATATCACCGCCTTAAAAGAGCTGGGAAAACAACTGATCAACATTCACGGTCAGCACGAACATCAGCACTTGCTAGGCCGCGACAGCCACCAGGCATTACTAGACGCGTTTGGCAATTACCCGCAGCAACAAAACGCGGTACTGACCATCAGCCAGCAATGGCAAGAATTGGAACGCCAAAGTAACGCTTTAACGGGCGGCCAAGAACTGTCTGAGGCAGAACGGCAGCTATTGCAATATCAAGTGGACGAACTCAAGCTACTGAACCTACAAGAAAATGAGTTACTGACCTTAGAGCAAGAGCATAAACAACGCGCCAACGTAGACCAACTGCTACAAACAGTGCGCAACCTTTTGCCTGACAACGCCTTAGGCGAAGACCCCAAAGCCTGCATTGAACGCTGGCATCTGCAATTGCAAAGCTTCAGCCAACACAGCCCCCACTTAAGCGCCGCCTCCGACATGCTGGCCAACGCTGCCATACAGTTAGAAGAGAGCCAATACGAGCTACAAAATTTTTTACAGGGTTTCGACCAAGATCCAGCGCGCTTACAAACCCTGGAGATGCGCCTTGATCAAATTTACAGCATGGCCCGCAAACACAAGATTCAAGCATCCGATCTCACCGAACACCTTGATTCACTAGAGCGCCAATTACAGCAAAATCAAGACCAAGAAGACCAGTTAGACGCTATCCGCACGCAACAGGACAACTTAGCCAAGGAATACGACGAGGCCGCAACAGCCTTAACTGAAGCGCGCAAAAAAGCGGCTAAAAAGCTGGAACTGGCCGTCGGCAAGCAGCTAAAGCAGCTCGCTATGCCTCATTGCAGATTAGAGCTAAGCATTCAAAACAAAGACGACGAACGTTTACAGACACAGGGCCGTGACGATATCGAAATTCTCATCAGCACCAACCCAGGCCAAAGCGCCAAACCGTTATCCAAAATCGCTTCGGGCGGAGAGCTATCTCGTATCAGTTTGGCCATACAGGTCGTTATTGCCAGCACCAGCATCACACCCAGCCTTATTTTTGATGAAGTAGACGTTGGTATTGGTGGCGCTACTGCAGAGATTGTAGGCCGCTTATTGTCGCAACTGGGGCAAGAGTGTCAACTCTTGTGCATCACCCATCTACCTCAAGTCGCAAGCCAAGCACAACACCACTTACAAGTGAGCAAATCGAGCCAAGGAAAATCGACTCAAACTCAAGTGGCGGCATTAGATGAAGAACAGAGGGTACAAGAAATCGCACGTATGTTGGGGGGTGTTAAACTGACGCAACAAACCTTAGCCCATGCCAAGGAGATGCTCGGCACTGGCATCCAGCTACACTAACTATGCCAGTAAGTTAGTCCTTACTGACACCATATAAGTATACGGTTCGGCTAGTAAGGTCGTAGCCCAACTCACTGGCAATTTCTTCCAGGCGCTGGTTAAGCACGGGATCATTAAACTCTTTAATCTTACCCGACTTAATACAAACAATGTGGTCGTGGCTGCCTTCTGTGGCTAATTCAAACACTGAATTGCCACCCTCAAAGTGGTGACGCACTACCAAGCCAGCGGCTTCAAACTGGGTGAGCACGCGGTATACCGTGGCTAAACCAACATCCTCATCCTGCGACATCAATAGCTTATAAATGTCTTCGGCGCTCCAATGATCACCTTCGGTAGCTTGTTCTAATATTTGATATATCTTCACGCGTGGCAAGGTTACTTTTAACCCAGCTTTACGCAACTCTTGGCTTTCTGACGCCATAGTATTCGCTACACTCTTTAGACTATTGGGGGATTCAGGTATGATCCTGCCTTACTTATCAAACTAACAGACCTGGCTAATGAAACGCTATCTTATCACGTCTCTTTTTATCGCGCTCCTAGGCGGTTGCTCTAATATCGACAGCTTAGGTTTTCCGGGCGTCCACAAAATTGATATTCAACAGGGCAACCTCTTCACCGACGAAATGGTGGAGCTATTACGCCCAGGACTCACCCAACGCCAAGTCCAATATGTAATGGGCACACCACTGGTAGTGGATACCTTCAACCCCAACCACTGGGATTACGTGTATCAGTATCGCCATGGCGACGGCCGCTATGAAGAACGTCAGCTACGGGTTGTGTTTACACAGGGCCTAGTGACCTCAATCGAGCAGTAACCACTTGGGTTTTAGCTACTTTATTTTAGCTTTCGCCGCTGCTTTGGCCGCCCGATTAGCTCGAGCTACTTTTGGGTCTATGGTCAACGGTCGATAAATTTCCACGCGTTGACCTTGTTTAATTTCCTCTGCTTGGGGGTTTTTCACGGCCTTACCGAAAATACCCATCGGTGTACCTTCGAGCTGCAAACCTTCAAAATGGCTACTAATGCCCGACATTACCGCAGCATCAAAAACACTGGTACCTATTGGCACCTGTAAGGCAATAATTTTTTGTTGGTCTGGTAAGGCGAATGCCACCTCTACATCGATCATGTGTTTCTCACTTATAAATAATATCGGCACGTTTACAAAACGCATCAACCATATTGCCAGCAATGGGACTAAACAACCCTCCCAAAGCCTTGCCCTTTAAACCTGTGACGCCAAACTCCAAGGCCATTTCTACCTTACAGGCGTCGTCGCGCAAGGGAGTAAATGCCCACGTGCCGCGTAAGTAGTCAAACGGCCCCTGCTCTAACTCAAGTTCAATCAAGGCGTCACGCGTGAGCTGGTTACGGGTCACAAACTGGTAACGTAATCCGGCCTTGCTGAGATGCAGCCGAGCCAGCATTTGCTGGGGGCTAGATTCTATCAAATCGACGTCAGCGCAGCCGTCCAAAAACTCTGGGTAACGCTCCACATCATTCACTAGATCATACATTTGTGCCGCCGAATGCATTACCAAGGCAGAACGATTTATTGAGGCCACAGACTTTACTCTTGGGAAAACACCCATATTAAGGTTAAAAGCCGCAATTGTCACTGCAGCTCCATACCAGTTAATGTAGAATGCGCCCCATGGCAAAGAAATCAAAAACCAAAAAAAGCTCCACCGGCACCATCGCCCTCAATAAACGTGCGAAGTTCGAATATCATTTGGATCAGCGTATTGAAGCGGGCCTAGTGCTCACGGGCTGGGAAATCAAAAGCATCCGGGATGGCCGCGCCAACCTCACAGACTCTTACGTACACATGAAAGGCGGCGAAGCCTTTTTAGTGGGTGCTCACATCTCCCCGTTAATGACGGCTTGCACCCACGTGGTGGCCGAACCGCGGCGTGAGCGAAAGTTGCTACTCAACAAAAAAGAAATTGCCCGTCTATTTGCCTCCTCGTCGCAAACCGGCCACACCATTGTGGCCACGGCGCTCTACTGGAAAGGGCATCGTGTTAAATGTGAAATTGCCCTTGCCAAGGGTAAACAATTACACGACAAACGTGCCACCGAAAAAGAGCGCGACTGGAGCAAGCAAAAACACCGTATTCTTATGAAGGCTTAGGGCTCTTCCCGTATCGCCTTGTTGGTGCTGAGTATATTGACGATCAGCCTATCGCGCTCGCTTGACAGCTTCGCAAAATTCTTTCCACCTGCTTCATGCTGGGCTCCCGCAACAAGCTTGGCAATCGTTTGCGCATCTAACTGCACATCACCCAGATCATGCCACCAACGATGGAAGCTATCCGCATAGCGACGGCAAAATTCTTCCATACCGCCTTCACCTGCACCTAAATTAAACAACATGTGCGGCCCCATTGCGGCCCACCGCAAGCCCGGACCAGCCCAAACAGCCTTATCCACGTCTTCCACTGACGCCACCCCCGTAGACACCAGATGAATTGCTTCTTTCCATAACGCGGCCTGTAATCGGTTGGCCACATGGGCGGGCACTTCACGATTGACCCTAATGGTGACCTTGCCCACCTGTTTATAAAAGGCCTCTGCAGACTCCAAAACACCCGCCGCAGTTTGATCATTCGCCACCAACTCCACCAACGGAATCAAGTGCGGCGGGTTAAATGGGTGCCCTAATATAAAGCGAGAGGGGTCACGCCAGCCCTGCTGCATCTCGGTGACCATTAGCCCCGAGGCCGACGAGGCCACAATGGCGTGAGGCAATAAGTGATCTTCAATCTGCGCATACAGCTGGTGTTTTGTGGCAATTTTTTCTGGTGCGCATTCTTGCACAAACTGGCAACCTTCCACCGCCTCACTGGCACTGGTATAAAAGCTGATCTCCCCCTGAATCCCATTCATGCCTAATTGGCGCAACATAGGCACAGCGTCAGCAAGGTAAGAGCGTACATTTATTTCCGCCGTCTCCAGGGGGTCATATACCTTAACGCGCAAGCCCGCACATGCGAAAAGAGCCGTCCAGCTGGCGCCAATGACACCTGCGCCAAGTACCGCCACACAAGTCACTTCGTGTTTCATCGTTGTTCCTGACTATTTAATGGCCTGTTTGTAGGCAGCTAACACCATACCGTGGAAATGATGCACAGCATGCTCACTCATGCCGTGCTCGCCGTCTGGGTTAGCCATTATGCGGCCCGACTGGAACGCTGGCGTGTTCATGCCACGCTGAACACTTTCTACCAAATTAATGTCCTCAACCTGTAACACCTCATCGATAAACTTGAGCGCCTCTTGTTCGGCCTCGGTGACATCCGCCGTCTCAAAATAAATATCGAATTCTTCGTAGGTTTCTTCCGCACCTGCTGGGCTGAACCGCCACACCATAAAATTGCCTCGGCCTGGGTATCGCATCAGCGCAATGTTGGGCCACAAATACCACACCGCATGGTCTATAACCGCTGCGTCATCAATATTGTAAGCAGCGTTGCCCGTCAGTTTAGCTTTAGCCAAGTGGCTCGAGTAAATGCCATGGGTTTTAACCTTATAGGTTTGCATATCCACCAAACTAACAAAGTCTTTATGGGCCGCTGGGCAGTGGTAACACTCCAAAAAATTGTCGGTGACCGCTTTCCAGTTGGCCTTAATCTTATACGACAAACGCGTCGCATAAGTTAGCCTGCTTAGGTCCGGTGCATAGGCCATAATCTCACACGCTAGATTACCGGTTTGACTTGCCAAGGATGCAGTTCCAGCATCTAAATTGACAAACACCAAGTGACAAAACACCTCCACTTTAACCTGATCAAGGCACACTTGTTCGGCCTCAAAATTGTCAATGAGTTTGGAGCGTGGCGCCGCTAACAACTGGCCTTTTAGGTCATAATTCCATGAATGATAAGGACACACGATTTTAGCCATGTTGCCCTGCCCTTCGGCTAACAAATGCCCACGGTGTTTACATACATTGTAAAAAGCTTGTAGTTCGCCTTCTTGGTTACGTACCACTAAAATCGGCTGGCCTGCAACGTCTTGAGCCACGTAATCACCGGCATGCTGCAGTGCCTCTTCGTGGCAAATAAACTGCCAACATTTGGCAAATACATGCTCTTTTTCGATGGTTTGGTATTTACTATCAATGTAACACTGAGAGCCCAAAGACCAAGACTCACAAGGGTTTTCTGTATAACCTAATGCAGCTGCATCAAATTCTAACTGGGTTAAAGAAGCCATACGCTAATCCTCGACTATTATTAAAACAAACTGGGATTTAACGGTGACGCGGCGGTTAAACCGCCATCTACCGTAAACAACTGGCCGGTCACAAATTGTGATTCTCTACCCGCTAGCCACAGTGCCATGTTGGCGATATCTGCAGGTGTACCAAAGCGCCCTGTGGGGTGTCGAGCCAATGCATCCTGCTTCGCCGCAGCGGGGTTGCTTGCAACGGCAAATGCGCTATCAGACATGGCTGTCATAATCCAACCGGGGCAAATGGCGTTGCATCGTACGTTAGGGCCATGATCCACCGCCACAGAGCGCGTTAGGCCATGCACAAAGGCTTTGGAGGCGTTATACAACGCCAAGCCTGGGTCTGCTGTACTGCCCGACACAGAACCCATATTGATGATAGAACCGCTACTTGTCATAATGGGCAACAAACTACGAATAGCATTAAACACACCCTTCGCATTAGCTCCCATCAACAGATCCCAATCTTCATCGCTGGTATCAACTAAGGTTTTTTCTATTTGCACACCGGCGTTATTAACCAAAACATCTAATGCACTGTAGTGAGTGACGACATGGTTTTTGAGTTTAGCCATCTGCTTCGTACAACTCACGTCGGCCTGTACCCAATCGATATTGGGCGCCATATTGCTAGGCCTAGCGCCTCTACCACAAGTCACCACTTTGGCACCTTCTAATTCAAAACGCTGGACTATGGCCGCGCCAATACCTTGGCGACCACCGGTCACTAATGCTACTTTACCCTCTAGCTGCATACCGCCTCCTATAACTTCATCTGCTGAACTTGAGCGGTCAGACCGCCATCCAACACCCACAAGGCACCGGAGGCATAACGGGCTTCATCACCCGCTAACCAGTTGACCAAATTGGCCATGTCATCTGGCGTGCCATATCGACGTAACGGATGAATATCTCGAACTTCTTGCTTCAGGCTTTCGATGTCACCACTGTCGCCAAAAAAGTTCTCCAACATAGGCGTGGCCACAAAACCCGGACAAATGGCATTAACACGAATGTTTTCCTTACCATAATCACAGGCCATAGCCTTAGTAAGCGCATGTACCGCGCCTTTGGTAGCACAGTAGGCGGCTAAACTTGGGTCGGCTATAAAGCCATCGTAAGAGCCAAAATTAATAATGGAGCCTGCGCCTTTTTTGCGCATCAGTGGCACACCGTACTTACTGGTTAAAAACGTGCCGGTAACGTTAATTGCAAAAATCCGCTGCCATTCATCAAGGGATGTTTCCTCAATGGTTTTTTCGATTTCGATACCGGCCGCATTCACCAGTACATCTAAATGACCAAATTTCTGCACCACAAATGCCATTAAGTCCTGCGCACTTTGCTCGCTCGTCACATCATGGTAAAAATAGTACACAGACGCTTGCAACGCCTCTGGCATGGGTGCCACGTCCGCGGCGATAACTTGGGCACCCTCATTGGTGAAACGTCTACATATAGCCTGGCCAATACCACCGCAACCGCCCGTCACCACCGCCACACGTCTCTTTAAATGCTCGGTAAAAATCTTTTCATCAGCCATATGGTCCTTCCTTTTGCAATATTACTTTCCATTTTCAACCGTCGGCCGGTTTTTATTCTACCTTTTTACGACTATAGCTTGAGCTTATTCGCCAAACCCAGCAATTGTATTTAGCAGGTTTGCCGACATTATTGATATATTGCTGATATAATTAGGTTTACTACGGGGATGACTGGATTCGACGTTGGTTACAAACCCTGAGGTGCATGTCGAGAATGTAAGGTTTCTCGTAAATCCCACCTTGCAAAAGTTATAGTCGCAAACGACGAAAACTACGCACTAGCGGCCTAAATCCCGCTTACACTGATCACCAGATGCCTGTAAATGGTTGTGAAGTGGCTCGCAGAACAGGATCGTGTGGACTCCTCGCTCGTGGAGAAAGCCCTAAAACTAATCGAGATCGCCTTATGCTCCCTGACACTTGGGCCGCGGTAGGTTAAAACAATTAAGTGATCTAAGCATGTAGAGCCAATGGCAGAGGACTGGCGGACGGGGGTTCGACTCCCCCCATCTCCACCACATACGAGTTTCAACAAGAACAGCTGAGACTCAATTATAGCCCTAACACCCCATTAAACAAGGTGTTGGGGCTTTTTTATGCCTGAATATTGCCCCATAGAGGCTTTTGCCGTAGCATAGAATCCCAATCTTTTTGGCACCCCTTTAGGACCCCTGGGACCAATAATCAAAAGTCAGGGTACCTAAAACAAGGGAGATGGACGACCGAGGTTACCTATGCCTAG
>JABGSN010000002.1 GCA_018647765.1 Oceanospirillaceae bacterium
CACACAAGGAGCAACACAGTGTCACAACACGGGTATTATTTAGAAGATTTAACCATAGGCATGACCTCAAGCTATGAAAAAACCATTAGTGGCGAAGACATAACTACGTTTGCGGCAGTGACCGGCGACACCAACCCTGTACACTTAGATGAGGCCTATGCTGCAACCACGATGTTTAAAGCCCGCATTGCCCATGGCATGCTTAGCGCCGGGTTAATTTCTACAGTGCTGGGCACTCAGTTGCCGGGGCCTGGGTGTATTTATCTAGACCAACAAATTAAGTTTCGAGCACCGGTGTATATTAACGACACTGTGGTCGCCACGGTCACGGTTGAAGAAATAGACCCACGGCGCAGACGCGTCAGCCTTAAAACCCAGTGTTTTGTAAATGAAAAACTGGTGGCTGACGGTAGCGCTTCGATGATGGTTGATAAGCGAGGTTAGTTGGTTTAGAGCTTAGCCGTTAGGCGTCTAATCTCTTCTTCCCTAGCAATCAAGGTACGTTGTAATTCGTTAAGTTTAGTGGTCACTTCTGAGTTTTCACTATCGCGAGATTTAAGTAAGGTACGCAAATCGGTCTCACGTCGAGCCGTATCAGACTTGTCGACGATGGTGCGCTTTTTAAGTTCTTTAATATCGAATTCGCGCTGCTGCAGCTCGTCTTCCAATCGTTTGAGACGGTTTGACGACGCCAGTGCCGCGGTTGTCGACTTGGACATGTTACGAGATTGATTGGTGATTTCACCACGGTATTTACGCAACTCTTCGTCTTGGCTACGAATTTGGCTAAATTGGGTATCGGACGTGACAGACGTACGAGCCAGTTCCCCTTGTAAATCTTGTACTTGGGCATTAAAGGCCGTTTCTTTTTTGCCCCATTCGTCACGCAATTTGTCTAATTGATGGCGATAGTAGCTGACTTTGCTCTCGACCTTACTAATGGTTTCTTGGTGACGCGCAGTTTCTTCGCGCATGCGATTATCAAGTTGTTTTTTAGCTTCGTCACTGCTGGCTTGCGCGCGCTCCATCTCGCCCTTATATTCTGCAACCTTGTACTCCATACTGCTAAGGTTGGTTTCCGTGGCTTGTAGGTTACTACGCAACATGGCGCGTTCGGCTTCTAAGTTTTTAAGGTTATGGGTATGTCCGCTAATTTGCGTGCGCAAGCGTTGATTTGAGTCTTCCAACGACTGCAGTTGAGATTTCGACAAATACAACTCATCTTCTAGCACAACACCCGCCTCAGAAATGACCTTATTATCTTTAGCTGTTAACTCAAGCTCTAAACGTGCGTCTTTGAGGGCATTTTCCCAAATCAACTGCACAGACTGATACACAGTATCGGGCACATCAGGCCTATTAGAAGGGGCAATACTGGTACGAAAAGCCACCTTACTTTCTTGTTCCATCCACCAGTGTTTGAGCTGATCTACTAATTCGTCAGACGCGTCAACTTGCAACTGATCTGCAATCACTTGCACGCTCACTTTTTGGCCGGCAAACATCAGTTTACTCGCCATTTTATAGATTGTAGCTGTATCGGTACGATCATCCATGGTGGTAACAAATCTCCAAATAAAAAAACACCAGCACAGGTTTGGACCGGTGTTGTGTAAGGCCACTAACTCAGGCTAAAAGTTTACCTTGTCGGTGCGCAATAGCAATAAAAAATGCCAGTTTTGTTAGGCTGGGACCATCTGCCGCAATACGTATTTTTGTATTTTGCCCGTGGCCGTTTTAGGTAACGCACCAAACACCACATGTTTAGGCACTTTAAAACGCGCCATATTGGTTCTGCAATGCTGTATGAGCTCTTCTTCGGTCGCACTTTCACCCTCTTTCAGCTCCACAAAAACACATGGTGTTTCGCCCCACTTTTCGTCAGGTCTAGCCACAACTGCTGCTTCTAGCACTGCTGGATGCTGATATAGAACCCCTTCTATTTCGATGGAAGAAATATTTTCACCACCAGAAATAATAATGTCTTTAGCGCGGTCTTTAATCTCCATATAGCCGTCTTCGTGCCACACGGCTAAATCACCCGAGTGGAACCAACCGTCTGCAAACGCTTCTTCGGTGGCCGTTGGGTTTTTTAAATAGCCTTTCATCACCATATTGCCGCGCAAACAAATCTCACCAATGGTTTCGCCATCTTTAGGCACAGGCGTCATGGTTTGCGTATTCATCACCACATGGTCTTCCTGATTAGGCCCACGCACGCCTTGACGCGCCTTAACCGCAGCCTGCTCTGGGGTAGATAAATGACCCCAGCGATCTTCTTGCCATTCACAAATAACACAAGCACCAAAGGTTTCGGTAAGGCCATAAACATGGGTTACATCAAACCCGAGATCTTGCATGGCTTCAATAACCGCTGCTGGCGGCGCTGCACCGGCAGTCATTACCTTAACTTGATGATTAATGCCTTGCTTGTGCTGCGAGTCAGCATTATTGATCATATTGAGCACAATCGGTGCACCACCAAAGTGAGTTACCTTCTCTTGCTTAATGAGCTGCAACATAATTTCTGGTCTAAGGTGCCGGATAAACACATTAGTGCCCGCCAATAGCGCCGTAGTCCAGGGAAAACACCAACCATTACAGTGGAACATTGGCACCACGGTCATAAAGGTAGGAAATTTGGGCATATCCCAAGACAAGGCCATGTTCATGGCCGTAAGGTAGGCCCCTCGGTGGTGATACACCACACCCTTAGGGTTGCCGGTCGTGCCAGAGGTGTAATTTAGGCTAATCGCCTGCCATTCGTCTTCCGGCATATGCCAGGCTGCACACTCATCGCCTGCCAGCGCTAAATCTTCGTAGGTCGCTGTACCGATAAGCCGACCACCAGTATAGGTAGGGTCATCAATATCAATCACTATTGGGCGGGTGTTGCTCAAGTTAAGCGCCTCAGCTACAACCTCAGAAAACTCGCGGTCAACCATCACTAACTTGGTTTCTGCATGATCGAAAATAAAGGCGATGGTGGCTGCATCTAAGCGCGTATTGATCGCGTTCAGCACGGCACCGGCCATAGGCACACTATAATGGCTTTCGAACAGTTCCGGGCCGTTATGGGCCACCACCGACACAGTATCTCCCAAACCTATACCATGCTGTTGCAATGCTGCAGACATACTGCTGCAGCGCTGGTAGGTTTGTAACCAGGTACGTCGAAGATCGCCATAAACTTGAGCCGTGCGGGTGGGGTAAACTTCGGCGGCGCGCTTAAGTAACGATAAAGGCGATAGGCTTTGAAAGTTAGCCTGATTTTTTGCAAGATCGGTGTCGTACATATACTGACTCAATAACAAGAGATTAAAACGCCAGCTTAACCAAACCACGCACCGAACACCAGCTGGGCATTGGTCGCAACCGATGGCTCAGGCCTCAGCTACTCAAGCGGTCAACCGCTGCTTGTAATCGTTGATCGAGTGGCGCTCGTACGTCGATTTTCTTGTCTGTGCTAGGATCAACCAAGCGCAACTGTGCCGCATGTAAGAATAAACGGTTTAATCCTAGCTTACGTTGCTGTTGGTTGGCTTCGTCTAGGCCGTACTTAGGATCACCAATAATTGGGTGGCCCATATGCTGACAATGGACCCGAATTTGATGGGTCCGGCCAGTGATCGGCTTAGCTTCAACCAAAGTAAATTGACCCAGGGTTTGCAATATCCGATAGCGTGTAATACAGCGCTTCCCTTGTTGATCGACACGCACCATGCGCTCACCGGATTGCACCACATTTTTTAGTAGCGGTGCATCAACCTTTTGGCACCCTTTTGGCCAGCCGCCGATCACCAACGCGTGATACACTTTGTCGATACCACCCTCGCGCAGCTGGGCATGAATAGCTCTAAGGGTAGAACGTTTTTTGGCCACCATAATACAACCCGACGTGTCCCTGTCTAGGCGGTGTACTAACTCCAAAGCTCTTTCGTTGGGGTACAGTTGGCGCAAGCTTTCGATCAAACCAAGATTAATACCACTGCCGCCATGCACTGCTAAACCGTGGGGTTTATTAACAATAATCAAGCCTGGGCTTTCGTACAAAATCGCATCTCGAAGCTGCTTTTCTAAGCCTTTGCTCACCGCTGCCGGGGCATTAGGTTCTGGCAGCTTTACCGGCGGCACACGCACGACATCACCATCTTTAAGCTTATAATCGGGCTTAATACGGCCCTTATTAACCCGCACTTCGCCTTTTCTCACAATGCGGTAGATTAAGCTTTTAGGAGCACCCTTGAGCTGAGTAATAAGAAAGTTATCAATACGCTGGCCGGCCCTATCATCGTCAATAATGACAAATTTAACGGCAGTCGCCGTGAGTGGAGGCGCAGAGGTTAGTTTTTGTGGCATAAATGAAGAACTGATGATGTTATTAATTGCGAGTGGTGGAGGCGAATGGTAACATAGAGGCCACTGAAACTAACACAATTTCAGTCACACAATATTTTGGTGGGGTCTGACAAACCCAGCCCGTTGATTTTGCCGTTTAAACAAAGCTCATTAAATAGCTCCGCAAAATCCAAATGAAATAGGCTGTAACTCGGGTTTCCCAAGTTATTTAAAGTAAAACCACCCGTTTTACCCAGTTACGGCGAATTAATTTATGCTTGGTGTTTAGGTGTAGAAGTACCCTACCCATGGACCGGTCTGAAGCAACAAAAGTAACGCTTAGCGCAAGCGCAGACAAACATAGAATAAACAGAGCTTCTCGTTTCAGTGAGACGCTGCTGGTGAGCTAACCCATTGGTTAGCCTATGTATGCAATTGCCTATCTAACAGACCAATAACATAATGTGCCCTGCTCTGCAGCGCATGTTTATCCGAGAAGGTAGCGGTTTCCTGCGCCGTCAGGGCTGATATATAGCCCTAGTACGCCCGTAAACATATTAATTGCCGTAGGGTAAATGGGTTTCAAGACATTGAAAACCATGAAAAGAATGCTCATTAATGCAACTCATCCAGAAGAGTTGCGCGTTGCACTGGTCGATGGCCAGCGTATGTACGACCTAGATATTGAATCTGGCGATCGTGAACAGAAAAAAGCCAACATTTACCGTGGCCGTATCACCCGTGTTGAACCTAGCCTAGAAGCTGCGTTTGTCGACTACGGTTCTGAACGTCACGGCTTTTTACCGCTTAAAGAAATTTCCAAACAATACTTTAAAGACCCATCACAAAGCAGTCGCTCAAGCATCCGCGAACTAGTTAAAGAAGGTCAAGAAATTGTTGTTCAAGTGGACAAAGAAGAACGTGGCAACAAAGGCGCAGCCTTAACCACATTCATCAGTTTAGCAGGTCGTTATTTGGTACTGATGCCAAACAACCCCCGTGCTGGCGGCATCTCACGTCGCATTGAGGGCGAAGAGCGCTCACAATTACGCGACGTAATGAATCAGCTCACAGTGCCTGCAGACTCTGGCGTTATTGTCCGTACTGCTGGCATTGGCCGCAGTGCCGAAGAAATTCAGTGGGACCTAGACTACCTTCAGCAGTTGTGGGAGTCCATCACCACAGCCTCCAACAAACAAGCTGCACCCTTTTTAATCTACCAAGAAAGCAACGTTATCATTCGCGCCATGCGTGATTACCTACGCCAGGACATTGGCGAAGTATTGATCGACGAGCCTAAGGTATATCAAGACGTATTAAGCTTCGTACAGCAGGTTATGCCGAGCTACGAAAATAAGATCAAGTTTTACGAACAAGAAATCCCGTTATTCAATCGTTTTCAGATCGAATCACAGATTGAAACCGCGTTTCAACGCGAAGTAACCTTACCTTCTGGTGGCGCGATTGTTATCGACCCCACTGAAGCACTTGTCTCCATCGACATCAACTCAGCCCGTGCCACCAAAGGCAGTGACATCGAAGAAACGGCGCTTAACACCAACCTAGAAGCTGCTGAAGAAGTGGCGCGCCAGTTACGCCTGCGTGACATGGGTGGCTTGGTAGTGATCGACTTTATCGATATGGGTCCTATGCGCAACCAACGCGCTGTTGAAAACAAGTTACGCGACAGTCTCAAGCTAGACCGAGCTCGCGTACAAGTCGGTCGCATTTCACGCTTTGGTTTGATGGAAATGTCACGCCAGCGCTTACGCCCTTCATTAGGTGAAACATCCGGTATTGTTTGTCCTCGCTGTAGTGGCCAAGGCAGCATCCGAGACGTTGCATCGTTAGCATTGTCGATCATTCGTTTAATTAACGAAGAGGCCAACAAGGACCGTTCAGCTGAGATTCGTGCAGTATTACCAGTTAATATGGCAACTTACCTGCTCAATGAAAAGCGTGCAGAAATTTTGGAAGTAGAGAAAACCGCCAACGTCCGCGTGGTGATTATCCCTAACCCACAAATGGATACCCCGCACTTTGAAGTGAGCCGCCTAAGGGACGATAGCGACGCTGCTCAAGCCGGTGAAACCAGCTACGAAATCGATCTAGTTCAGCATCATTTTGACGCTAAAGAGTTTGACTCAAAAACGCCTATCGCCATGGAAAAGCCTGCTGTACAGAGCATCCAGCCAGCTAAACCAGCACCGCAAGCAGCCGCCCCTGTCGAAGCCAAGGCCAAGCCAGCCCCTGTTGCTGCAATCAAATCAGAAGGTCTGGCGACTCGCATCATGCGCTCTTTAGGCCGTTTGATTAGTAGCGACTCAAGCAGCAAAACCAAGGCCGACCCAGCCGCCCCTGCGAAAGTCGTTGATTCTCGTAGTGACGCACGTAAAGACGCTCGCAATGGCGGCCAGCGTCGCAATCAAAATGATGACCGCCGTCGAGGTCGTAATGGTAATCGCCGCAATGATTCCCGCAACGAAAAACGTGATGACTCCCGCAACAGCTCTCGCAATGAAGGCCGCACACAAGAACGTAAAAACGATCGTGGTGACGACAAACGTAATAACCGCCGTCAAGACAACCGCAATAAGGCACGTGATGTTAAACCGGCCGAAGTGGATGTTGAAGTTCAAGCTAACGTGGTACCAGAGGAAGCTTATGAGTCAACGGCCAATCGCACCCGTGATCAAAAGCGTCGTCGCGACCGTACGGGCAAACGTAGCAACCCTAAGCCTCGTGTAGAGCAAATTGAAAAAGCAGCTGAAGTAACGCAAGAGGTCGCTGTAGAGGAAATATCAGCGGCTCCAGTCAATACTGAAGCAAAGGCTGAAACCACTGAAAAGAAGCCGCGCCAACGTAAGCCACGCGAACGTAAGCCTAAAGCAGCTAAGGTTGCAACCACAGCAGAAGCACCTGCCGCGGTTGAAGCAGCAGTGGAAGTGAAAGCCGAAGCGTCTGCCGCAGTGGAAGTAACACCAGCAGTGGAAGTAAAAACTGAAGCACCAGCCGCAGTGGAAACAACGCCAGCCGAGGAAGTGAACACTGAAGCTCCTGCCGCAATGGAAGCAACACCAGCCGAGGAAGTAAAAACTGAAGCTCCTGTCGCAATGGAAGCAACGCTAGAAGTGAACGCCGAAGCACCTGCCGTTGAGTCAGTGATTGTAGACACCCCGGTCGCTGCCACCAGCTCAGAACCAAAGCGTGCCCACAACGACCCACGTGAAAAGCGTCGCCGCGCTAAGGCTGAAGCAGAACAAGCTGCAGCCAAGCAGGGCTAACTAAGCCAAAACTCACCTCGGCTGTCAAACAGCCGAGGTTCTATATCCAATACCACATCAAACCTTGCCAACACGTCAGCCTGAATACGCTGAGCTAGAGCCAACACCTCACCACCGGTGACTGCGGCACCCGTTGCCACCAATACCAGCGCCTGCAATTGATGCACACCCACGCCGTCCTGGCTATACCCCTTCCAACCTAATTGATCAATTAACCACCCCGCTGCCAACTTAAAACCGCCTTCCTCAAGTTTGTAAGCTACCAACTCAGGCCACTGCTGCTCAATTTTTGCCGTTTGATGCGCACTTACAATGGGGTTTTTGAAAAAGCTACCGACATTAGGGAGTTGCTTGGGATCTGGCAACTTTGATTGCCGGATGTGAATCACAGCATCACGTATCTGCTGCCCGGTTGCGGCCTCAGGCGGCTGGCCCGTCATCGACTCAATGGTGTGAGCGATGATTCCGTAGCTCAGTTGTGCTGGTTTATTTCCTGCTACGCGGTGACCCAATTGAAGGTTTACCCGCATCACGATCCAATGCGGCTGGCGTTTAAAAATACTGTCTCGATAACCAAACTCGCAGGCCTTTGCCGTCAATTTAAAACAGGATCCGGTATTAAAGTCGAACACATCGACCCAACGCAGGCTCTGCTTAACCTCAACCCCATAGGCACCAATATTTTGTATTGGTGCAGCGCCCACTTGCCCGGGAATGAGCGACAAATTTTCTAACCCGCTAGCACCTCGTGTGACCGATTCCGCCACCAACGCATCCCACTCACAGCCACTTTCTGCACACACCTCTAACCCATCAGTGTGTGATGTCCAATCAAGTTTTGACATAGCCATCAGCATCACTAAACCGACAAAATCTTGCGTCAGCACTAGGTTGCTTCCACCGCCTATTAATAACCACGGACATCCTTGCAAGCGACAAAAGTCACGCGCATCATGTAGGTCCTGCAGGTTGTTTATAAGCATAAAGAATGCGGCCTGCACGTCAATACCCAACGTGTTGTAGGCTTTGAGGCTGACATTTTTTTGCGGCTTAATCATGGGTTAACAAGGTTCTCGCTTTTGGCTAAAAAAGCACGCATATCTTCTAAATCTTCTAATGTATCCACCCCCGCAGGCATACCACCTGGGGCCACATCAACATGAATCAATTCACCGTGATGCAAGGCTCTGAGTTGTTCTAAGCTTTCTAATGCCTCATTAATCGCCTGCGGCCACGTAACATAGCGGTGTAACAACCCAACTCGGTAGGCATATAGCCCAATGTGTCGCAGGTAAACCTCGCCAGCAGCAAGACGTTGAACCCCACTTGACATATCGCTTGGCCACTGTCTGTCCCATGGTAGTGGTGCTCTGGAGAAATACATAGCCATATTGGCTAGATTACGCACCAATTTGACCGCATTGGAGTCAAACACCTGTTTCGGGTCAGTGATGGGTTCTGCTAAGGTGGCGATTGCGGCTTTTGGATGTTGCGCCAAATTAGCCGCCACTTGGTTGATTAACTGGGGAGGAATCAGCGGTTCGTCACCCTGCACGTTAACGATAATATGTGAATCGGGCAAAGCGAGAGTTTGCACCACTTCTTGCAGCCGATCAGTACCGGTAGGATGGGTTTTAGACGTCATCACAACCTGATCACAAAAACCGTTGGCATGGGCCAAAATATCGCTGTGATCTGTGGCGATATAGACCTTCTTCGCATCACTCTTACACGCCTGTTGGTAGACGCGCTGTAACATGCTGGTACCGGCAATATCCATCAACGGCTTACCCGGCAGGCGGCTCGACTGGTAGCGCGCCGGGATGATGACCGAAAATGCCATTACACGTGTTTCTCGGATTCGGTCATGGGCCGAGCTTGCGCTTCTAGCAACACAGGAATACCCGCATCAATAGGGTAAGCCAAACCACTAGCCGGGCAAAACAGCTCATTGCTTGCTTGGTTGTAAAATAATTGGCCGTGACTCACTGGGCAGGCCAGCACTTCAAGTAATTTCTTATCCATGGGGTTCCTTTTGTAGCGCTAGCGGTTACCGTTGAGCACTTAAATCGAGTTGTTGAATTAGCTTTGTTACCAGCCACTCTGGCAAGGTTAACCTTTGTGTGGCGTAGAGCCAAGGGTGATTTTGCTGTTGTGCCATTGGTTTACACTTTACCGCATCTTTGGCGGTCATCATAAGTTCACCAAGGGGTAAGTCTTGAGGCTTAAATTGATGGTGATCTGCAAACCCTTGCCCCTCTACAGTGTAACCCTTAGCCCTTAAGTCATTAAAAAAGCGTTGCGGGTTACCTATTGCGGCAATCGCATTTAACGACGTTCCAACACTGGGCCAAGCGGCCACTTGATCATCGGCCACACGCCTAACTTGATCTAACTGGGGTGTTAATACGCAGTAATCTTGTTCTAGCCTTACCCGCTGTAATTGCTGGGCCACCTGAGGTTGCAACTCACCAGTCATCAACACTTGGTCGACTTGGCGCAAGCGAGCAACCGGCTCCCGCAATGGACCGGCGGGTAAACAATGCCCATTGCCCAAACCTCGAGTACCATCTATCAAACACCACTCAACGTCACCTTTAATGACACTATGCTGCAAACCGTCGTCACTAATGACCACGTCATATTGACCTTGTTCGGCGAGCCAGGTTAACCCGGCTTTACGATTCCACCCCACCACCACTGGCACCGCCGTAAGCCTAGCTAACAAGATAGGTTCGTCACCTACCTGATCAGGCTTATCTTCTGCGGTGACGAGGTGTGGCCCGGCACCAATACAACCACCATAACCGCGGCTAATGATCGCCGGCCTTAGGCCATGTTGTTTTAGCGCCGCCACTAAGGCCACTACCAAGGGAGTTTTGCCCGTGCCACCTAGGGTAATGTTGCCCACAACCAGCAGCGGTATAGGGTTCTTAGGGGGCCTGGGCTGGCATCTCAAGTGGTGTTTTCTTAACCTTAAGTAGACCCATTCCAAGGGGTAAACTAGGCGTAACCACCAAGCACCGCTATACCATGCGTTGAGTATTATTTGTGTCACTTAAGCACCATCGTCAAATCAGCAGACCGTGTATTGTATTCATATGGGGTCATTATAACTCAGGGCAAAAATGGCTGCACTTGATAGTCCCCATCCGGCGCAAAGGTGACCACAATTTGACCATGCTGTGCCGTATTATACCAATGACTCCCCAACTGCCAATAACGACGGGTAACGACTTTACGCGGGTGACCAAAGGCATTATGTAGACCCGCAGAAATGAGCACATACGAAGGTGCAACCCGCTGCAAAAAGGCTGCCGTTGACGAGCTATTACTGCCATGATGTGGCGCAATAAGAATGTCACTAGTAAGATCGGCGGCATATTGGCGTAATAACTCAGCCTCTGCCCGAGCTTCAATATCTCCGGCAATCATGATTTGACGCCCATAAATGCGAAGCAACACAATACAAGATGCATTATTGCCGCTTAAGCCCGCTTCTGCCAAGGCAATTTGACGCCATTGTATCGGCATTTTGGGGTCATCGCTCCATGGTTGCCACATGTTGGTGCGGCAACGTCTAACGTCGGTTGTACTCTGCCCTAGCTGCGCTTCGCGTTGTGTATTAATTGCCGTTGGCAGCAACAAGTGTTGCACCGGCATTTGCGCCAATAGTGTCTCTAACCCGCCACTATGGTCGCGGTCCCAATGGCCTACCACCACAGTGTGTAACTCATTGACTCCGGCTACCCTCAGTTCTGGCAACACCACGGCGTCAACCAAGTTAAATCCACTTTGATAACGGTTACCCAAATCATATAGTAAATGTTGATCACCGTTTTGCAGCCAAACACTTAAGCCTTGACCAACATCGAACAAGGTCAATTTCACACCCTTTGAGCGTTTATCAGCAGGCCCTAATTGTGGCTGCCCATAGACAATATTGGCCAGTAACAATAACCCTAAAAACAACCCCATTAAGGCACCCAGCCAACGCCTGGCCATTAAGCTTGCAGCAGCCACCACCATTAAACCCACCCAAATGCCTGGCGGTGCTTGATGCATTAACACTTGTGCCCAAGGCCATTGCGCAAGCGTACTCAAGCCCTGCCATATCAAGCTGAGACTGCTGTCTACCCATACTAGTACTGTGGTTGGCAAAGGCACCACTAAGGCCACTAGACTCACCAACATCAGCGTTGGGATAACCACCACACTAAACAAAGGCACCAATAACAAATTGACCAGCGGCCCTACCAAGCTCACTTGCCCCGTAGCTAAGGCAATCACCGGTAACACCAGCACCGACAGAGTGGCTTGCGCCGCCAGCAACTGCAAACCTTTGCGCCACCAGAGTGAAGCTCCGGCACGGTACCAAACCAGCCCCAAGGCAAGCACCGCGATATAAGATAACCACAAACCCAAACGGGTGGCACTAGCGGGTTGAAAACTAAGCGTTATGGCAAACGCTATAAACAGCCGCTGGCTAAATCTTAACTGTAGCCCCCACAACTGGCCCCACATCAACCCCAACAGCATAATAACCGCACGCTGGGCCGGTAAACCGAAGCCACTCAACAAGGCAAACGTTAGCGCAGCCATCACACCTACCCAAGCCTGAGTACGCAGACCGGCACCACTGGAGGACATAAATGGCATCAATAATACACGCACCAAGGCCATAGCCATAAGCGCCACTAAACCTACATGCAGTCCAGAAATCACTAGCAAGTGGGTTGTACCCGTAGCGGCCAATACCCGCCACTGGCTAGACGACAAGGCGTCGGATTGTCCCAATATCAAGCCACCCCACAAGGCGCTTGCTGTGGGCGAAACAGGCAATGACTTTAGTGCCTGCCATAAATCAAAACGTAGTTTACTGAGTTGCCACAAAGGCCATTGCCAACTGACACACGGCTCACCCGTACTGGTCCATTGTTTTATATAACCCGAGGCATACTGACCCTTCATTTGACTCCAACGATAATAATCAAAGCTGGAAGGATTGGCATAGTTTCTCGCCGCTTTTAAACGCACTAACAGGGCCACTTGACGACCCATTAATGCGCTGACACTGGGCTCTGGAAATTGGTTTGACCACTGTGGCTGGGCAACGTGCGTATGTCGGTAACTGGTGACTTTGATGGTTCCAGGTAGGGTATCGGTATCCAGCACAACGGTGAGCCCGGTAGCGTTACTGCGCAACTCGGTGACACAGCCTGTTACCGCCAGATCTTTGCCTACCCACATGAAAGGAAGCTGACTATTAAGCCGATGGTACTGCCCTATGGATGCCACTAAAAATAGGAATAAGGCGCTTAATATCAGCTTTTGATACGATTTCCAGACCACAATACCTAAACCCAGCATCACCAGCAAAGTCACAGACACCGAAAAACCAATTGCTGACCAACCTAAACACCAAAACAACAACAAAAACAAACTATTGATATACATAATGACTCTTCCCTGAGACCACTAAACCTTGGCTTACCCATTGGATAAGCGCATAATTAAGGCGTAAACCACTGAGTATTGAGTAGCCCACCACACCTTCATCATTATTAAGGTTAGACCATGCCGCGTAAGTTTTTTAAACGCATTAGCCCAGATCCGAAAAAACTCAGCCAGTATCAGTCGCTGAGTTGGTTAAACGGATTGCTCCACAATACACAACTGTGGGGTTTTAAGCGCACGAGTGTGGCGAAAGGCTGCGCCATTGGTTTATTTTGCTGCATGATTCCCATGCCCTTACAAATGTTACTTGCGGCCTTGATTGCCCTAGCATGGGGTGCCAACATTCCGCTGTCCGTGGCTTTAGTATGGGTGAGCAACCCGATTACTATGGCACCCATGTTCTATGCCAACTACAAATTTGGCAGTTGGCTGCTACAAACGCCGGTTTATCAGCTCAACTTTGAATGGTCTGCAGGTTGGTTTTGGCAACAACTTCACCACCTTTGGAAGCCGTTGTATGCGGGTTCCCTAGCCGGCGGATTAATTTTGGCCTTGGTGGCATTTTTTACGGTACAGCTGTTGTGGACTTGGCAGGTAAAGCGCAATTGGCTAAGACGAAAACGTTAGTTAACTAACACACCGTCTACCAACCTCAACTGATGATCCAGCTTATTGGCTAGTGCTAAATCGTGGGTCACTGCAATGAACGCGGTGCCTAAGTCTTGTTGCAACTGCTGTAACAAAACTAAAATTTGAGCCGCGTTGTGTTGGTCTAAATTACCGGTAGGTTCATCCATTAACAGACAAGCCGGTTGATTGATGAGTGCACGGGCAATAGCTACCCTTTGACGTTCGCCACCAGACAAAGCGCCTGGTCGATGACTTGCCCTGTCTGCCAAACCTACCAAATGCAATGTTTCTGCAGCTCGGGTACGCGCTTCAGCAGGTTTGTTGCCCGCCATAATATGCGGCAGCATAACGTTTTCTAAGGCGCTGAACTCCGCCAACAAGTGGTGAAATTGAAACACAAAACCGAGGTGTTGGTTACGTAACTTGGCACCTTGGTTGACATTGAGGTCCGATAAAGGTTGCCCTGCCACCCACACCTGTCCAGCATCCGGTTGGTCTAAGCCAGCCAACAGTTGCAACAAAGTGCTCTTACCCGAGCCTGAACTGCCTATAATTGCCATACTCTCGGCCGCAGCTAACTCGCAGTTAAGGCCTTTTAATACCTCAACGTGGCGGTCGCCGTCTTTAAACGACTTAGTTAACCCCTGAGCTTTCAGCACCCAATTACTCATGGCGTAACACCTCTGCAGGTTCAACACGAGAGGCTCGCCAGGCTGGATACAAAGTTGCCAACACACACAATACAAACGAGCTAAGGCTAATAACCAGCACATCCTCAAGCAATACGTGGGAAGGAAAATAGCTAATAAAATACACGTCTGCGCTTAATACCTTAAAGCCAAAGGCATGCTCAGCCCAATCGACGATGGCGGTAATGTTGAGCGCCAACACCACCCCTAACAAAGTACCTATCAGCGTACCCAACACACCGATCACGCTGCCCTGCACAATAAAGATGCCCATCACATCACGCTGGCTGGCGCCCAAAGTGCGTAATATGGCAATATCGGCCTGTTTTTCTACCACCAACATAACCAAGGTAGAGACTATATTAAAAGCCGCTACAGCGATCACCAGCATCAGCAACAAACCCAACATACGCCGCTCAAGTTGAATCGCCTGAAACAAGCTGCCATGGGTACGAGTCCAATCATTCGTCCAGTACTGGCCGGGTAATTCGAAGGCGACTTGTTGTGCAACTTGGGGGGCTTTAAATAGGTCATCTAACTTTAGTCGCAGCCCTTCCGCCCCACCGCCCAAACGCTTAAGGCGGCTGGCATCGCTAATGTGCATAATAGCCAAATTGGCATCCAGTTCGGCACCCACTTTAAACAGGCCCACCAAGGTAAAGCGCTTTAGACGCGGCATAATACCGGCAACGGTTAACGACGCCTCAGGCAAAAATAAAGTCACCTTGTCGCCGATGCGGGCACCCAACTGACGTGCTAACAGGTCGCCCATTAGGATGTTAAACTCACCGGCCTTGAGATCGTCTACCGAGCCCGCCACCATGTAATTAGGTAGGATGGACACCTGGGCTTCTGCGGCAGGCTCTATGCCGTGCAACAACACTGGTTGTACCCGCCCGCGGTTATTAAACATACCTTGGCTATGCACAAAGGGGGCAGCCCCTAATACGCCTTCAATTTGCAAGGCTAGCGCCGCAGGCTCTTGCCAGTGCATTATTGGTTCGGCTGTTTGTACGGTGGCATGGGGCACCATGCCTAAAATGCGTTGACGCAATTCGCGATCAAAACCGTTCATGACCGACAACACTAAAATAAGCACCGTTACACCTAACACTAACCCTAACATCGAAATGAGGGAAATAAAGGAGATAAAGTGGTTCTGCCTTTGTGCGCGGGTGTACCTTAAACCTACGGTTAAGGCAATCGATTGGAACATAGGCTTATTTGTTAATCTGGCGAGCGCGGTTTAAGCCCAGCTGTGCCGCCACCCGATAGGCCTCGGCCATGGTGGGAAAGTTAAAGGTATTATTTACAAAATACTCAATCGTATTGGCTTCACCTTTTTGGTTCATAATGGCTTGGCCGATATGAATAATTTCTGAAGCCCTGTCGCCAAAACAGTGGATACCCAAAATTTGGTAAGTTTCACGATGGAACAAAACCTTCAACATACCTACCACCTCACCACTAATTTGAGCTCGTGCTAAGTCTTTAAAGAAGGCCTGCCCGACTTCGTAAGGTACTTTTTCTGCGGTTAATTGCTCTTCGGTTTTACCTAGGGAGCTAATTTCTGGAATAGTATAAATGCCCGTCGGTACGTCGTCTACAAAACGAAAACCCGGCAAGCCTAGTAAATCGGTTGCTGCCGAACGACCTTGGTCGTAGGCGGCAGACGCAAGACTAGGCCAACCCACCACGTCGCCAGCCGCATAAATACCTTCTATGCCGGTTTGATAACGTTGGTCAATGTGCAATTGCCCACGACCATTGGCCTCTAGACCAATATTTTCGAGGCCCAAATCTTTAGTGTTGCCCGAGCGGCCGTTACAGAACAATAACATGTCGGCACGGAGGCGTTTACCCGATTCCAACTCCATAGACACAGAGGAGTCGTCCGCCGAAACACTCTTATAGGTTTCGTTGTGGCGGATACGTACACCGTTATTCCTGAGGTGGTAACTTAGAGAGTCCGATATTTCTACATCAAGAAATTCAAGTAAGTTAGCGCGGTTATCAACCAGGTCAACCTTAACGCCTAAACCAGCAAATATAGACGCATATTCCGAACCAATCACGCCTGCACCATAAATAATTAGTGTACGCGGTGTATGCTCTAGGTTAAGTACTGTGTCGCTGGTATAAATACGCTCGTGGGTAAAATCCACATCATCTGGTTCATAAGGGCTAGAACCTGTCGCAATAACTGCCTGATCAAAGTGTAAATTTTCGCTTACCTCATTGCCCAACACTTCAATATTGTTGCGATCTACAAAATAGGCGCGGCCAAAAAACACATCGACTCGATTTCGGGCATAAAACTGAGTGTGTAGCATGACTTGCTTAGCAATCACTTCGCTGGCGGTTTTTAACACTTGGGGAAAAGAGAAGTTTTTGGGTTCACCAATAACCCGAAACATCGGATTGGTATTAAACTCTACGATTTGTTTAACCGAATGGCGTAACGCCTTAGACGGTATGGTGCCTTTATGAGCACATGCACCACCCACCTGATCACGCATTTCGACTACCGCCACTTTACGACCTAACTTTGCTGCGTTGATCGCTGCCGCTTCGCCCGCAGGGCCGGTACCAATGACCACCAAATCGTAATTATAATCTGCCATCTTTGTCTCTCTTTCGTACTACTATTTCTATTTGATCGGCGTACTTAGTCGTTGTTAACGCGTCGCATCATAGGATATGTCTTCGGCTAGCTTATCTGCTTTCATGGCCTTTTGCTGTTCTGTTTCGCACACTTCTGGGTCGCCTTTACACACATCGCAAGCCACATCCATACCCAGAGCAGTCATGCCGCCGCAAGAACCCGCAATCGGCTTACCGCCCATCAGTACACCAACAGCCATACCTACAACAATGATGAGTAAACCAACAAAGGTCAAAATCATGGTTTCCATTTAATTCTCCAAATATGTATCAAAGCCGGTGCTTGATTGCGCCACAAAGCCTTCAGATTGTTTCATTATAAAGTATGCTGGCACTTGATGCAGCTGCGCCCAAGCCAACCCCTTATCTCCACCCATGACCATAAGCGCCGTGGCTAGCGCATCGGCCCTAGCAGCGCTGGCATCGACCACCGTGACGGATGCCAATTCATGAGTCACAGGCCGTAAACTGGATGGGTCTAGGGTATGGGAATATCGCACGCCATGCTGCTCGTAATAATTACGATAATTACCAGAGGTGGCCACGGCCATGTCTTGTACCTGCACCACTTGATAAATCTGCCCCGCATCCGCTGCTGGCGTTTCAATGGCAATACGCCAAACACTGCCATCTGGTTTACGGCCGTGGGCACGCAGTTCGCCCCCCACTTCAACCAAATAGTCCATCACACCGTGGGCTTCTAGCCAGCTTGCAATAGCATCAACACCATAACCTTTTGCAATGGCAGACAGATCAATGGCACTGGCTGCGGTTTTAAGCAAGGCCGCCGGCTGATGCTGCACTTGCAAGTGCTGATAACCAATCACCGAGCGTAGCGCTTCCAAAGCTAAGTCGCTCGGAATATGCTCAGGCACCGGATCGGGCCCAAAACCCCACAGGTCGACCAAAGGACCAACAGTGACATCAAAGGCACCGCCTGTCTGGCGACTAATATCAATGGAACGACTCACTAAATCTGCCATGGCCTGGGGCACCTGATGCCATACACCCACCGCTGCACCATTAAAACCACTGAGGTCCGACGAATCCATATAGGTCGACATACTGGCTTCTACTCGAGCTAACTCAGCTTTGGCGCCAGTGGCGATCACTGTATGGTCAACACCGCCCTTGACCACCCACTTAACGGTGTAACTGGTGCCCATAGCAAGACCTGTCACCGCATCTATTTTTGGTGCTTCAGACGCAGAACAGCCCAGCAACAAGGTGAGCATAAATGCACACCCCATAACCAGGCTGATTGTTTGCAAAGGTGTTCTCAAGAGCTTGGGGTTATCCGCCAAAATCATCTAGCAAGATGTTTTCATCTTCCACACCAAGGTCTTTCAACATTTGCACAACAGCGGCGTTCATCATTGGAGGTCCACACATGTAGAACTCACAATCTTCTGGCGCGTCGTGGTCTTTAAGGTAGTTTTCAAACAATACGTTGTGAATAAAACCGGTAAGGCCGTCCCAATTGTCCTCTGGTTGAGGATCAGAGAGCGCTAAGTGCCATTCAAAGTTGTCGTTTTCTGCCGCTAGCGCATCGTACTCTTCGCCGTAGAAGGCTTCACGCATACTACGTGCACCGTACCAGAACGAGATCTTACGGGTCGAGTTTAAGCGTTTAAGCTGGTCAAAGATGTGTGAACGCATAGGCGCCATGCCCGCACCACCACCAATGAAGACCATTTCTGCGTCGGTGTCTTTAGCAAAGAACTCGCCAAATGGGCCATACACTTTAATCTTATCGCCTGGCTTCATGTTAAACACATAAGACGACATAATGCCCGGTGGAATACCACTGCTGCCTGGAGGTGGTGAAGCAATACGGATGTTAAACTTCACTACGCCACGCTCTTCTGGATAGTTGGCCATAGAGTAGGCACGTACTGTGGTTTCATCAACCACAGACTTGTGCTGCCACACGTCAAACTTATCCCAATCGCCACGGTACTCTTCGTCAATGTCGAAGGTTTTGTAGTCGATTGAATGAGGCGGACACTCTAGCTGTACATAACCGCCAGCGCGGAAATCGACGTTCTCGCCTTCTGGCAATTTTAGCGTCAATTCTTTAATGAAGGTCGCTACGTTAGGGTTAGATTCAACGGTACATTCCCATTGCTTCACACCAAATACGTCTTCTTCAACTTCAATGTTCATGTCTTGCTTTACAGCAACCTGACACGACAAACGCCAGCCGTCTTTGGCCTCACGCATGGTGAAGTGGCTTTCTTCTGTAGCCAACATAGAGCCGCCGCCGTCTTTAACGACACAACGACACTGGGCACACGTACCACCACCACCACAAGCCGAGGCTAAAAAGATGCCTTGCTCAGAGAGGGTTTGTAGTAACTTGCCGCCAGCTGGAACCGTAATGGCTTTTTCTGGATCATCGTTGATAGAAATGGTTACAGCACCAGAACTCACTAATTGGGCGCGAGCAATCATGATGATCGCTACCAAAGAGAGAACCACTGCGGTAAACATTAATACACCGAGGGTAATTTCATTATTCATACATCAATACCTTGTGTAGTTCGCTTTACAGCTGAATGCCAGAGAAAGACATAAAACCAAGTGACATCAAACCCACTGTCACAAAGGTAATACCAAGACCACGTAGGCCTGCAGGTACGTCTGAGTATTTTAGCTTTTCACGAATGCCGGCAAGTGTAGCGATGGCTAATGCCCAACCTACGCCTGCGCCCATGCCATAAACAACCGATTCACCAAAACTGTAGTCACGCTCGACCATAAACAAGGCCGCACCCATAATGGCACAGTTCACTGTGATCAATGGCAAGAACACGCCCAAGGCGTTGTACAAAGCTGGCATGTACTTGTCTAGCAACATTTCCATAATCTGTACAATGGCTGCAATAACGCCAATGTAAGAGATCAAACCTAAGAAGCTTAGGTTAACGTCTGGCATGCCTGCCCATGCAAGGGCGCCGTCGGCTAGCAAGTAGGTGTAGATTAAGTTGTTAACTGGAACAGTGATGGTTAATACGGCAATTACCGCTACACCAAGGCCAATGGCTGTTTTAACTTTCTTGGAAATAGCCAAAAAAGTACACATGCCCAAAAAGAATGCCAAGGCCATATTCTCTACAAATACGGCTTTAACAAATAGGCTTAGATAATCTTCAATCATTGTTTCAGATCCTATTTAGTGTGCGAAGCTAGTTTGTATTCAACTGGCTCAACTTGGTCGATCTTCGAATTACGAAGTAACCAAATAAAACCGCCAATCACAAAGAAGGCGCTTGGTGGTAGCAACATTAGGCCGTTGGAGTAGTACCAACCGCCATTAGTCACTAAAGGCAGGATTTCATAACCGAACAAGCTACCAGAGCCAGTCAATTCACGTACCGTAGCCACAAACAACAAGACAACCGAGTAGCCTAAGCCGTTACCAATCCCATCGAAGAACGATGGGATTGGTGGATTTTGCATAGCAAATGCTTCTGCACGGCCCATAACGATACAGTTAGTAATAATCAAACCAACAAATACCGAAAGCTGCTTGCTCACTTCATAGGCATAAGCCTTAAGCACCTGATCAACCACAATAACCAAAGACGCAATTATGATCATCTGTACGATAATACGAATGCTACTAGGTACTTGGTTGCGAATTAAGGCGATAAAGAAGTTAGAAAACGCCGTTACCACAGTCAGTGCAATACACATAACAATGGTAACGCTTAAACTGCTGGTTACCGCTAAGGCAGAACAAACACCCAAAATTTGCAATGCAATGGGGTTGTTAGTAAAGATTGGACTTAACAAAATATCTCTTGTTTTAGACATAATTATGCCTCCCCTGCTTTAAGCTTGGTTAAGAAAGTTGCAAAGCCATTCTCGCCCAACCAAAATTTAACTAGGTTGGTAACACCGTTACTGGTTAAGGTTGCGCCCGCTAAGCCGTCTATTTTATGTAGATCGCCTGCCGGTGCATTACCTTTGATTAAACCAATGGCTGGAACGTCAGAACCTGGTGCATAGACCTTCTTACCAGGCCAAAGGGCCTTCCACTTAGGGTTGTCCACTTCGCCACCCAGTCCAGGTGTTTCGGCATGTTCATAAAATCCTAAACCAACCACTGTGTTTAAGTCACCTTCTAGGGCGATAAAGCCGTAGAGTGTAGACCACAAACCGTAACCATGGATTGGCAAGATAATACGTTCAATACCCTGCTCGCCTTCAACCAGGTAAACCGTGCTATATAAGGACTGCTTGCGGATGCTAGCAATGTCTTGCTCGCCGGTTAAAGCCCGTGCCTTGGCAGGGTCTTTAGCCGCTTTACGCATATCGTACGTGGCCACATCTTCGTTAGTACTGAACTGACCAGTGCGCATATCAACTAGCTTAGGCGTAATGGTAGCAAAAGCTGTATCCAGATCACCATCAACCACTTCAATGCCTGCCGCAGCAAGAATGTTCATTTTCTTTTCGTTAATGGCATTGGCCACTTGCTTGTCGCGCAACCCTACGGCCGCGGCCGATACGATCACAGAACAAACCACACAAAGAACCAAGGCCACCATCACTGTACGTGATACGGAATCTTTAGAATTAGACATTACGTGCAACCCTCCGCTTAATGTTTGCTTCGGTGACATAATAGTCAATCAAAGGCGCGAACAAATTGGCAAACAAAATCGCCAACATCATACCTTCTGGGAAGGCTGGGTTAAGTACACGAATCAATACCACCATGAGGCCGATCAAAGCACCAAAGTACCATTTGCCAGTATTAGTCATAGACGCAGACACAGGGTCTGTGGCCATAAAGATCATACCGAAAGCAAAACCACCCAATACTAGGTGCCAGTAGAATGGCAGCGCAAACAGCGGGTTAGTGTCAGAACCAATGAGGTTAAGCAACAAACTCATGGCAATCATACCCACCATTACACCAGCCACAATGCGCCATGCAGCGATACGAGTCCAAAGCAACACAGCACCACCAGCAAAGATGGCTAAGGTAGAAACTTCGCCAACCGAACCTTGTAGGTTACCGATAAAGGCGTCTGCCCAAGTAATGCCGGCGTCAGCTAAGGCAGCCACACCACCAGTGTTGGCTAGACCTAGTGCAGTAGCACCAGAGAAACCGTCTACGGCAGTCCATACCGCGTCGCCAGACATTTGCGCTGGGTAGGCAAAGAACAAGAATGCACGGCCAGTAAGGGCCGGGTTCAAGAAGTTCATGCCGGTACCACCAAACACTTCCTTACCGACCACAATACCAAAGGTAATACCCATGGCGGCTTGCCATAAAGGCACATCGGGTGGGAGGATTAGGGCAAACAATACCGAAGTCACAAAGAAACCTTCGTTAACTTCGTGGCCACGTACGGCGGCAAACAACACTTCCCAAAAACCACCCACGGCAAAAACAACCAAATACACCGGTAACCAGTAAGCAGCACCTAAAATGAGGTTATCCCAAATACTTGCCGCATCAGTGCCGGCAATGAGGCTAACCAAAGCACCACGCCAACCTTCTGCTTGAGCAACACCCATCACCTCCATGGCCGAGTTAGCTTGGAAGCCCAAGTTATACATACCAAAGAAAATAGCTGGGAAGGTACACAACCACACCGTGATCATCATCCGCTTAAGGTCGATACCGTCACGTACATGAGCGCCAGTTTTAGTGACGTATCCTGGGGTGTAAAAAATGGTATCTGCTGCTTCGTACAAAGCGTAGAAATTTTCGTACTTACCACCTTTATGGAAGTGGGGCTCCATTGAATCTAAAATGCTACGTAAACTCATGCTTAGCACTCCTTCTCTATACGAGTTAATACGTCACGTAATATCGTGCCATACTCGTATTTGCCAGCACAGGCATAGGTCATTAAGGCTAAGTCAGCTTCTTCAAGCTCTAAGCAACCCAATTCCTGAGCATTAACGATGTCACCAACCACTAAACTACGAAGTAGCTGAGTAGGTAGAATATCTAACGGCATTAATTGTTCAAACTGCCCGACCGGCACCATGGCACGTTGAGAGCCGTTAGTAGAGGTATTCAGGGCTATCTTACGCGCGCGGTTTATGGCCGAACTAAAGATATTAAGCACAGAGTGCTTGCTGTTTCCCGCGGCCAACCAACCCATAAACTCACGCTTTTTGCCTTCTTCAAGCACCGTGATTTGGTTGTTGTAGCGACCTAAGAATGCAGTCGTGCCAGCAGCAATATTGCCACCTAAGACGGAACCCGAAATAACGCGATTCTCAAACTCACCTTGAGCAGTTTCGCCAGCGATAAGCTGTACCGTTGATGCACCCACACGGGTGCGCAACAAACGTGGCTTGGTAACCATAGGCCCAGCCAGAGCAACAACGCGCTCAGTCGGCAATTTGCCAGTTGCAAATAGTTGTGCAAAGGCGATGACGTCTTGGTAGCCAATGGCCCAAACTGTCTTGGTGGCACTTACAGGATCCAACATGTGGATATGTGTAGAGGCTAGACCCGCTGGATGTACACCTTCAAAACGTTCAATTTGGGTACCTGCCACTTGTGGCACTTGAGTATCGGCAGCGGTACACACAAATACGGGGCCGTCTGTTAACTTAGTTAACAGTTGCAAACCTTGAGCAAAGGCATCCTGCTGTGAGGCGATGATAGGTGCAGGGTCTGCAGCTAACGGATGCGTATCTATGGCCGTAACAAAGATAGAGCTAGGCTTGCTATCAATGGCCGGTACCTTGCTAAATGGACGAGTGCGTAGTGCAGCCCACAAACCAGAGGCTTGTAAATTTTGCGCCACTTGCTCAGTTGTTAGGCTAACCAGGTCGGTAGCTGCACAGGTTGCAAATTCAACAGCATCGTCGCCGTCGATGTCGATTACAACTGATTGCAGCACACGTTGTGCGCCACGATTAATTGCACTTACCACACCAGCGGCAGGCGCTGTAAAGTGAACACCAGGGGTTTTCTTGTCAGAAAACAACACTTGGCCGAGCTTCACTCGATCACCTACTCTGACTGCCATAGTAGGCTTCATTGCCACATAGTCAGCACCGATCACAGCCACTTGGCTTACCGCTACAGCATCTTCGATGTTCTGCTGCGGTGCGCCTGACAATGGCAGATCCAGACCGCGTCTGATCTTGATCATAAGTCGTATCCAATTGAGAGTTATTGGTTGGCTTTAGTACTTACAGCGTAACCCAAGGTCGCGCACAACTAAAACCCATAAAAAAAGCCGGCTTATTGTACGAAAATTTACAAATTTGTTCCACCATACTAAAGGCTTAATCTGCCTAAAACGAAAAAAGGCTGCCCAAAGGCAACCTTTTATTAAAAATCTGTCATTCCGGCGCATGCCGGAATCTTAGTCTTCCAACGGAAACGCTGGTAGAGCAGTCTTAGTCACATGCTGAAGCATACGAATCACCTGACAAGAATAACCAAACTCATTGTCATACCAAACGTAAACCACGCAGTTCTTCTTACCTGTAGCAACCGTTGCCAAACCGTCCACTACACCCGCAGCGCGAGACCCCACAAAGTCACTCGACACAGCTTCTGGCGAATCTGTGTAGTCAATTTGCTTTTGTAGATCCGAATGCAGGGCCATAAAGCGTAAGTAATCGTTTAGCTCGTCACGCTCAACCTCAGAGTTAAGGTTAAGGTTAAGTATAGCCATAGACACGTTTGGCGTTGGTACACGAATCGCATTACCCGTGAGCTTACCCTCAAGCTCAGGCAACGCTTTAGACACAGCCTTAGCCGCACCCGTTTCGGTAATAACCATGTTCAACCCAGCCGCACGGCCACGACGGTCACCTTTATGGTAGTTGTCGATCAAGTTCTGATCATTAGTGTAAGCATGCACTGTCTCAACATGGCCATTCTCTACACCGTATTTATCGTTCAGCGCTTTCAAAATAGGCGTAATGGCATTGGTGGTACAAGAAGCCGCAGACAAAATATTGTCTGTGCCTTCGATGTCTTTTTGGTTAACACCCATAACAATGTTTTTAATGCCCTTACCCGGTGCAGTCAACATGACCTTAGCCACACCGTTGGCACGCAAATGCAAAGACAAACCGTCTTCGTCACGCCACTTACCAGTGTTATCAATCACCACTGCATTACTAATGCCGTAATCGGTGTAATCAATAGAGTCCGGTGAACTGGCGTAAATCACTTTGATAACGTTACCGTTAGCAATGAGTGCATTCTGCTCTTCATCTACAGTAATAGTACCTTGAAAAGTGCCATGAACCGAGTCGCGGCGCAACAAGCTAGCGCGCTTGACTAGGTCGTTATCACCACCTTTGCGAACCACGATGGCACGTAAACGTAAACTCTGACCACCGCCAGTTTTGTCAATTAATAAACGGGCTAACAAACGGCCGATACGACCAAAACCGTAAAGCACGACATCAGCCTGTGTTTTGGCACTGTCTTTGTTAACCGCACCTACCAATGCTGCAGCAACATAGGCCTGTAATGTTTGGCCAGCGCCGTGATCACGGAAACCAATCGCCAACTTACCAATATCTACATGTACGTTTGATAACTCAAGGCCCTGCAGCACTTCAACTACGGGGAAAGTTTCATGTACAGAAAGCTTAGTGTGCTCCAACATGCGCGCGGCACGATGAGACTTAAGAATACTAATTACAGAACGATTAACTACAGAGCGTCCAAATACGGACACTTCTACGTTATCTTCGCGGTAGATTTTGCCAATCATGGGGATCATGGCTTCGGCTAACGCTTCTTTATCTTTCCAGTCTGAAAACACTTGTTCTTGGCTCACTGTGAGTCCCTTTGTTCACCGTATAAAAACGGTTTGGTTGCGGTTCAGGTGTTTAACCTTTTACTTACCCATATGGGGTGCCCATATTATCGTAGATATAGCTATTATACGCAAACTTAGTTTGGCTTATATCCTGCATTAATCAAACCAATAATACCCCTGCACAAGGAACATAAATGCACAGCAATCAGTGCAACTGGCGCAATAAAGCACTAGAATAACCGGGCCTAATTCATCTGCCTCATAGCCACACAGGAACCTTGCGTGTTAGTCAAAACCGACTCTATACCGTCCAACATAGGTCACAAGTCTACCTGGGGACAAACCCATGGTGCAGCATCTGCCCTTGCCATCGCCAATACTGCACAACAACACCAAGGCCCAGTACTTGCCCTAGTTAAAGACACCGACGCTGCGCTCAAACTGCGACTAGAGCTGGATTTTTTCTTGGCGGGCACCGGCCTTAACTGCCTAACCCTGCCCGATTGGGAAATTTTACCTTACGACAGTTTTTCGGCTCACCCCGATATCGTTTCAGAACGTATCAGCACCCTTAACCAAATTACTCACCTGCAACAAGGCGTGGTGATTGTGCCTGTGGCCACCCTACTACACCGCTTGCCACCCATGAACTACCTGGCAGGCAACAGTTTCACCCTCACCACTGGGAAAGAATTACCCCAATCTCAATTTCGACAACGCTTAGACCAAGCCGGATACCTATTCACCGAAACCGTGTCTCAAGCCGGTGAATACGCACTACGTGGCGGTTTGATTGATTTGTATCCGATGGGAAGCTACGCACCTTTGCGCATTGAGCTGTTCGACGATGAGATTGAGAGCCTGCGTTATTTTGATGCCGATACACAACGCACCACAGCCTTAATCACCGAATTTAATTTATTGCCGGCGCGGGAATTCCCCCTTACAGACGCCGCCATAAGCCACTTTAGGCAGAGTTTTACCAGCCAATTTGATTTAGACCCCAAAGCCTGCCCCGTGTATCAAGACGTGAGCCAAGGGTTTGCTCCGGCGGGTATTGAATATTACATCCCACTATTTTTTAACAGCATGTCGACCTTACTCGATTATTTGCCTGCCACGGCAATGGTCATCAAACAAGGCGATATCGAGGCCCAAGCTCACCATTTTTGGCAAGACATCGACGCCCGCTTTGAAGATTATGGCCATGACATTGAACGGCCACTACTTGAGCCGAAACAGTTGTTTTTGTACACCGATGAAATGTTTTACGGCCTTAAACAGTTCCCCAGTATCGACTTGCAAAGCGGCGCCTTTGCTGAGCCAGACGCCAATAAAGGCCAATACAACTTAGGCGGTGCACAGAACCCCCAAGTGGCGATCAATAGTCAACTTGCAAAACCCCTAATTGCCTTACAAACGGCGTTAGAAGGGTCACACCAAAAGGTGTTGATATGCGCCGAGTCTGCCGGACGTAAAGAAGCGTTAACAGAACTTTTTAAAGGCCTACCTCAAGCACCTATAGATGTAGATAACTGGCCCGACTTCATCACGCAACCCCATAAGTTCGCCATTTGTGTTGCACCCTTAGAACAAGGCATGAACTTGCCTGAACACAAATTATTGGTGATATGCGAAGCGCAGTTATTCGGCCAGAAAGTACTGCAACGTAGGCGCCGAGACAAAGCCACAGAAAACCCCAACACCGCCATTCACGACCTTGCGGAACTCAGCATAGGTAATGCCGTAGTTCACCAAGACCACGGTGTTGGCCGCTATAACGGCCTGCAAAGCTTAAGCATTGACGGCCAAGACGCCGAATTTTTGGTTTTGCTCTATGCTAACGAAGCCACCCTCTACGTACCCGTTTCTGGCATCGAACTCTTGTCGCGCTACTCTGGCGGCGAAAACGCACCCCTACATAAGTTAGGTGGCGAGCAGTGGACCAAAGCCAAGCGTAAAGCCGCCGAAAAAATCAAGGACACGGCTGCCGAATTACTACACATTTACGCCTTACGTGAAGCCCGTGATGGCTATGCCTTCCCGCGACCAGATGACAGCTATCAAGCCTTTTGTGACGCCTTCCCGTTTGAAGAAACCCCAGACCAAGAACAAGCCATTAAAATGGTGCTACGCGATATGATGGCCGACCAGCCCATGGACCGACTGGTGTGTGGAGACGTTGGCTTTGGTAAAACCGAAGTAGCTATGCGCGCCGCGTTTATGGCGGTGAATGGTGGCAAGCAGGTGGCTTTATTAGTACCCACCACCCTACTCGCCCAACAACACTATGAAACCTTGCGCGATCGATTTGCCAACTGGCCGGTTAATGTTGCGGTGATGTCACGCTTTCAAACCACCGCTGAGCAAAATAAAACTATGGCTCAGGCCGAAGATGGCAAACTGGATATTTTGGTGGGCACTCACAAAATATTACAAGGCAAGCTAACGTTCAACCGCTTAGGTCTATTGATCATTGACGAAGAACACCGCTTTGGTGTGCAACAAAAAGAGTCGTTTAAAAAACTTCGTTCCGAAGTCGACATCCTCACCCTTACGGCCACACCCATTCCCCGCACCTTAAATATGTCCATGGCGGGCATGCGTGACCTGTCGATTATTGCCACCCCCCCTGCCAAACGTATTTCTATTAAAACCTTCGTGCGCCAAGATGATAAAAAACTGGTAAAAGAAGCCATTTTACGCGAGCTTCTACGCGGCGGTCAGGTGTACTTTTTGCACAATGAAGTTAAGACCATAGAAAACAGTGCCAATAAACTACGTGAATTAGTGCCCGAAGCGCGAGTCAGCGTGGCCCATGGTCAAATGCGCGAACGCCAGTTAGAACAAGTCATGGGCGATTTTTACCACAAACGCTCAAACGTATTAGTGTGTTCCACCATCATTGAAACAGGTATCGATATCCCCACGGCCAACACCATTATCATCGAACGGGCCGACAAATTCGGGTTAGCGCAATTACACCAATTACGTGGCCGTGTAGGTCGTTCCCACCATCAAGCCTATGCTTATTTGATGACCCCCCACCCCAAACTGTTGAGTAAAGACGCCAACAAACGTTTAGAAGCGATTGAAGCCACCGCAGATTTAGGCGCTGGTTTCACCTTAGCCAGTCATGATTTAGAGATTCGTGGTGCCGGTGAATTATTGGGCGAAGAACAAAGTGGCCAAATGCAGGGCATTGGTTTTAGCCTATATATGGACATGCTGAATGAAACTGTTGAGGCCATGAAACGCGGCGAAACACCTAACTTAGATCAACCGCTCTCACGTGGCACCGAGGTTAATTTACACCTGCCTGCTTTGATTCCAGACACCTATTTGCCCGACGTCCACAACCGCTTAGTGATGTACCAGCGCATTGCTAATGCGGAACATAATGCAGCATTAAAAGAGCTGCAAGTAGAAATGATAGACCGTTTTGGTTTGCTGCCAGAACAAATAAAAAACCTTTTCCGTCAAAATCGTCTAAAATTAAGAGCTCAGGCCATTGGGGTAACCCGTATTGAAGCATCAGCTGGGAGTGGCCGTATCGAGTTTGGTAGTAATACCCAAGTTGATACCATGACTTTAGTGAAGTTGGTTCAAACGCAACCCAAACACTTCCGCTTTGAAGGGGGTTCTAGTTTACGCTTTAGCCTCGCCATGGAAAAAACTGAGACCCGATTCCAACGCATGGAAGATTTAATTAAACAATTGAGTAAATAATGTTTAAACAACACGCCGCCAAGGCCGTAATATCAACCTTAATCGCACTGCTCATGTGCACCGGAAGCAGCGTTGCTTTTGCTGCTGATGACAAGACTTGGTATCAGATTGAGGTCATCATAGCGCAGCGTACTGAAGCAACAACACACCTAGAGAATTTCGATGCCCAGCAGGCTGTAGCCGAATGGCCCACAGGTCGCCGTTTATCCAATTTTGACCCTCAAAACGGCAACCGTAACCTACTGGAAAATACCGAATTTATCGACTTACCCAACGACCAAAAAATACTCAACGCGCAAGCCAAAAAACTCTCAACCACAGGTGAAATACAGGTATTAAATCACCAAAGCTGGCGCCAAGTACTCGATGCCGACAAGCGCATTAACTGGATAGATATCAAAGGCGGTTACGCCTGGGGTGGACAGCAACAACTCGAGGGTAGCTTAGGGTTTAGTAAAGGCCGATACTTGCATGTCCATAGCAACATTCACCTCAACCAATTTCCTTCCATTACCAGCGGTAGCAAACTTACAAAGCAACGTATATTCAGCGCAGGCCAGAGTTTAGTACCGGTGATTGAAACCCGC
This sequence comes from Oceanospirillaceae bacterium, assembly GCA_018647765.1. Taxonomy (GTDB): domain Bacteria; phylum Pseudomonadota; class Gammaproteobacteria; order Pseudomonadales; family Balneatricaceae; genus Njordibacter. The sequence continues at coordinate 30,150 of JABGSN010000002.1, forward strand.
TATAGTTTGATTCAACGACGTAAAATGCGTAGCAACGAATTACATTACCTAGACCATCCAAAGTTGATCTTACTGGTAAAAATCATTCCTTTTACACCGGCAGAGCCCATTATTGAATCTGACCTTGAACCCACCACTGTGCTGGTGGATCTTACGAAGACCGCACCCGCTGAGTAAATGCTAGCGGTACCAATTGCGCCAACAGCTGATCTATTTGCTGGCTTTGCTTGTGGTCTTGTGCCCGTGGGTAGACTGGGTCATGACGGTCATCATGCCAATGCGCCCAATTTTGAGTGTGCTCAATAAACTCACTGGCAAACGTAGCGCTAATTTCCTGACAACCCAAGACAATGACATCCAAATAGGACTGCACAATGGGTGCATCGTTTAAGTGATTACCTTGGTGGGCATACAAATAAATCCACACCACACTATTGGGGTCTAGCTTATCGGCGCCGTCTAGATGGGTTATTTGACTATGCTCAAGTTGCCCACGAACATAATGGGTTTCGCGCTCGTCGAACTTCTCCAATTCAGACTCTGGCACTTGAAACAACACCCCGTTACAGGAGGCTTGCGGTTTAGGCCAGGCGGCAACGGCGCGCATGCTAGTGCCCTGCCATCCCACCCAAGTACGTTCCAAGCCATTCACCCTAACGGCCATGGAGTCACCAGCGATGCCGGTGATACGCCTGCTGGTACTACTAATTAAGCTGCCATAACCAAAGATATAATGCTGTGTACTCATAACTTTTCATCATCCTGAGAAGCTGTACTGGCTTGCACGTGAATGGTTTGTGTAGGAAAGGCAAAGTCTGCCCCATGTTGGGCAACGATGGCGCCGATCAAGGCTAACAATTCTTGTTTAATTTCGTGAAACTCAGTCCACTTGGTAGTTTTTGTGAAGCTATAGACAAAAAAATCAACACTGTGAGCATTAAAGGTATTCACATTCACCATCAGCGTCTGCTGGGTATCAATGGCAGCGTGTGCTAACAGCATCGCCTTCACATCTTGGGTGATGGCCGCTACCTTGCCCTGATCCTCGTAACGTAAACCAAAGGTTTCGTAAAAGCGGCGGTTTTGCATACGCGACGGGTTTTCCACAGAGATATTAGTGAAGGTGGCATTAGGCACATATAGAGGGCGCATATCAAAGGTACGAATACGAGTAATGCGCCAGCCAATGTATTCCACCGTGCCCTCTATTTCTTTGTCTGGGGAGCGTATCCAATCACCCACAGAAAACTGTCGGTCCATATAAATCATAAGGCCACCAAAGAAATTGGAGAGCAGATCTTTGGCCGCAAAACCAATGGCAATACCGCCCACACCACCAAACGCAAGCACGCCTGAAATGGAGAAACCAAAATGCTGCATCAACGCCAAGATGGCGGTAATCAATACTGCCGCTTTAACCAGCTTGCCCATGGCCTCCACTGTGGTTTTATCCCACGCATCGCGGTGTTTGCCAGGGCGTGCCAACATGGCCACTACCACATTAATTAAGCGCACTAAAAACCAGGCCATTAATACAATCAGCAAGGTGTCTCTTAAGCTACCGACAAAGGTCAGCGTATCCGTGTCGAAAGCATGGCTTACCATCGTTACAACCCACGCCAAACCAATCACCCATACCCCCCAGGCGAGTGGTTTTCTGGCTGCATTGAGTAAGGCATCGTCCCATTCGTTCTCAGTTTTTGCCAACTGCACAGCAAGCCTGGCAAACAACTGACGGACTACAAAATTGAACAACAATACACCGAATACAAGCAAAAAAATCTTACTCAATAGCAAGGATTGGAAGGTGTTGATACCGACACTGGTCAGCATTGAATCTAAGGTGTTCACGATGATTGATCTCCGATCATAGGTGCTTGTGCTGCACTGGCCAAAACTAACACCAGGTCCGACATAATTTGGTCAATACGACGGCTCTCATCGTATTCTCTTTCACAGATGGCGAGCAACGCCTCACTACTCGATAAGGCAAATACTAAGGTTCCCAACAGATAATGAAAACGCCAAAAAAACTGTTCATTGGTCATGGCCGGCATGTACTGGCGTAACAATTTCATAAAATACAAAAATGAGGCGCCATATTGATGCGTAAGGTGTTTACGCAGATGGCCTTGAGATTGGCTATACGCCATATTAATTAAACGTGCAAACACGGCCAGACTGTGGTGATTTTTTTGTGCAACATGCTGGCACGAATGTGCCAAAAGAGTAAATAACGCTTGCAGTTCTTGCTGGTTCTGAGAATCCAGCGAGGGTTGCTTTTCATACGCTGACAGTTGATTTTGTAAATGCTGCGTTAAGGGCCCTAAAAAACGGTCTGTTACCGCTTGAATAAGACCTTTTTTGGAACCAAAATGATAATTGACCGCCGCCAAGTTTACTTTGGCTTTAGTAGTTATTGTTCGCAGGGAGGTTTCAACAAAACCGTGGGCAGCAAATTCAACTTCGGCGGCATCTAAAATACGATCAATTGTAGAATTGGTCATTAGTCACTAATATTGTTTTAAACATACGTTTAAAACTAACACGACTACTTACCTCTCGCAAGCACACATTCGTTAAATATCACCTAGTTCCAACAGGTTAGACTAGTTAATATACCGGCACAGTGTTATATCAGGTTTATCTAAAATTCCTAATTTTTCTCTTTCTCGCAACGTCTGGTTACTTGCCGTAGCTAATGCTTTCTCCTTTTCAAGCGGAGCAATAACGGCACTTTTAGGCGGCATCATCGGGGCCATGATGGAGCCATCTCTTGCCTGGGCAACTTTACCCGTTGCTTTGATGGTGGTGGGCGTTGCAGCAGGCACCATTCCGGCTGCCATGGTTATGAGCAAATACGGTCGCCGCCTAAGTTTCATAGGCGCATCCGTAATGGCCTCTAGCTCTGCACTTCTAGGTGCAGCTGCCATTTGGCACCAACTATTCTGGCTCTATTGCTTGGCCTGTATGAGTTTGGGCATGAGCTCCGCCTTTGTACAACATTACCGCTTTGCTGCGGCCGAAAGCGTATCTGCAGAGCTTGCTCAACAGCCAAATTTTATCTTAGCAGTGCTAGCAGCTACCATATCCTACGCCTTAATGGCCTTTGTTATGACCGCAACGCCGGTGAGTATACATATCATGGATGGGCACAGCGTGGACAGTACAGTCATCGTTATCCAGTGGCATATTGTTAGCATGTTTGTACCGTCGCTGTTTGTGGGTAAGTTAATTAGACACAGTGGTCATCGAACTATCATGGTCGCAGGTATCGTTGCTTTAGTACTGTCCATCAGCGTCAGTCAGATTAGCCAGACTGTGCTAGACTACTGGATAAGCCTTGTGGCCTTGGGCCTGGGTTGGAACTTCTTATTTGTGAGTAGCACAGCACTACTGATTACCACTTACCAAGACAATGAAAAATACCGCGCTCAGGCATTTAATGAATTTATGGTGTTTGGGTTTCAAGCCATCGCTTCCTTGTCGGCCGGATGGTTGTTGAGCGCCACTAGCTGGAAGGCCGTAAACATGATGACACTGCCCTTTTTAGGAATTTTGTTAGCGGTAATTTGGTGGAGTGCACGTCAGGCTACACGTTCTCGTTGAGTATCGACCTAGCCCACTCAACATCATTAACAAATACGGCATCAACGCCAATCTGCCTTAACCTAAGCAAATCGACCGCTAGAGTGACGGTATAAACTCGGATTTTGAGGCCCTTATTGTGGGCATCACCAACCAAATCCATGTCGGTTGTTTCTGTATGACAATGGATGGCTTGCGCGTCCATATCTGCAGCCATTGCGGCTAAAGACACAGGGCAAGAAGCAATTAAAGGCGCTATAGCAACCTTGGGCAATAAGGCTGTTAACTGAACCAATAAACGATGATCAAACGCTGATACACACAACTGAGTTAGGCCAAAACCAAGGTGTTCCACTGCATTGGTGATTTCTGTTGCAACTTGAGGCACCAAATCAACTGATTTAAGTTCTATATTCACCTCACAGCGGCCTGCAACAAACGCCAACACCTGCCTTAACGTGGGTGGTGGGTTACCATCACCTGCATCTAACCCTTGCCACTGATTGTGATTAAACTGGCTCACCAGACCCGTGCCATTAGTGGTGCGATCTACGCTCGCGTCATGCATCACCACCACTTGCCCCGACATCAAACGGACATCCAGCTCGATGCCATCCGCGCCTTGAGCTAACGCCAATTCAAACGCGGCCATGGAGTTTTCGGGCGCTAAATCGCTGATACCGCGGTGGGCAAATAACTGCATGGGGCCAATAACCTAAACTGTTGTGTTTGGCGGCCATTGTGCCCGTTTGTGCGCCAGCTGCCAAGCTAACCTTGGCTTTGAAACCAACATTGCTGCCGGACCTACAGCAAGCACAACCAAGGCAAATATAGCCTATCCTCAGTTAAGTATATCAGTTACTATAGTGACCTCTAATATATACCAAAGTTTTATAAAATGCCTACCTTGCCCCTTTCTCGAAACGTGTGGCTATTGTCTTTATCACATGTATTTTCTTTCTCCGGAGCCTCCGTCACATTTTTTTTAGGCGGTATCATTGGGGCGCTTATCGCGCCATCAATTGGCTGGGCAACTTTCCCTGTAGCTGCCATGGTAGTCGGCACTGCCCTAGGCACTATACCTGCTGCTGTTTTGATGAGTAAAAAAGGCCGGAAATTTGGTTTTATTAGTGCAGCTACTGCGGCGGCAATTGCTTCACTAGTCGGGGCCGTAGCTATTTGGTACAGTTTATTTTGGCTCTACTGTATCGCCACCGTAGGCCTGGGGATGAGTTATGCTTTTGTACAACATTACCGTTTTGCGGCAGCCGAAAGCGTGGCCATCGAAATTGCACCTCAAGCCATATCAGCGATATTACTATCTGGCATCGCTGGCGCATTTTTAGGCCCAAATGTAGTCAACTATGCCCGCGATTGGGTGCCTTTACACACCTTTGTAGGCTCTTATATTGCATTGGCACTCATGGTTTTTGCACCCGCAATTATCCTGTTGTGGATGCAGCCACCAGCTAAAACCATGGAAGTAGGTAAAGTTCAGGGTCGAACCATTAGACAACTCGCGCAACAACCTGATTTTGTTTTAGCGGTGTTCGCTGCAACCGTGTCCTATGCCTTAATGGTATTTCTTATGACGGCCACACCAGTGAGCATGCATGTGATGGACGGCCATAGCATTGACGATACAGGCATCGTGATTCAGTGGCATATTGTCGGCATGTTTTTTCCATCTTTATTCGTAGGCAAACTGATTAGCCGCTTAGGTCATAGAGCAATCATGGTTGTGGGGATTTTTGCACTAATGATATGTATCGGCGTAAGCCAAATTGACCAAACGGTCGCCGGTTATTGGGTTAGTCTTGTAGCATTGGGCGTAGGCTGGAACTTCTTATTCGTGAGCAGCACAGCGCTATTAATCACTAGCTATAAAGATCACGAAAAGTACCGCGCTCAGGCATTTAATGAGTTTATGGTGTTTGGCTTTCAGGCCATTGCCTCTTTGTCTGCGGGGTGGCTACTAACAGCCACCAGCTGGGCCACCATTAACTTAATGAGCCTACCTATTTTAGGCACACTATTATTAACGATTTGGTGGAGTAGTAAGAAAACTAAGCCGTCATATTGAGCGACTTAGCCAGTACAGACCTCACCCTAATATGGAGTTCTCTGACGCTAAATCGCTGGTGTCACGATAGGCAAATAACTGCGTGGGGACAACAAATTAAAAGCTTGTATTGGGAGGCCATTGTTCCCGTTTTTGTGCTGGCTTCCAAGCTATTTTTGTTTGGGTTCTGCCATGGAGAGCTGAACCATTTTAACGCTACCCCACACCATTGCCACAGTAATCAATACCACACCGAACACGCTGGGCCACAACACAGATAAACTGTAAGAATCTAATGCAAACATGCTGATACTCATCTAAATACATTCACTTTGCTTAGTAGTATAAATGAATTAGAGCCCAGCCTTATTGATCTAGCGCAAGGATTAAGGGACCAGTCCAACGCCGTTGCCACTTCGTTCCTTCACAACACCAAAACCTGTCTAAACAATCAGCTAATTGATACAATCCAGACAATTGAATCGTTTTTAGACTCCTTTGAGGCCCTCTGCTTTATGACGTCATCTTCTGTAATTTGGCTTAAAAACCCACTTGCAATAATCGCGGATAGTGCGGCTGGTGGTGTGGTCATTAAAGATCAAAAAATCCTACAATTAGTGGCCCAAGGCCAACAGCCCAGTTGTGACTATGATGAGGTCATGGACTGCAGTGAGTTAGTGCTTTTGCCCGGATTAATCAACGGCCATCACCATTTTTACCAAACCCTCACCCGAGCTTTACCACAAGCCCTCAACAAACCCTTGTTTGGTTGGCTCAATAGCCTTTATCCCGTATGGGCAGGCCTAGAACCAGACATGCTCTATCAAGCCACACGTTTGGCCTTAGCCGAACTTTTACTGTCGGGTTGCACCACCGCTGCTGATCATCACTACCTGTTCCCACAAGCCCTAACTGAAGCCATGGACATTCAAGCCGAAGCTGCTGCAAGTATTGGTATACGCATGACCATGACCCGAGGTTCTATGAGCTTAGGCGTGGATGACGGCGGCTTACCTCCGCAAACTACGGTGCAACAGGAAGACATCATTTTAGCCGACAGCGAACGGGTGATTCAACGCTACCACGACGCCAGTGAAGGCAGTATGTTGCAAGTGGCCTTAGCTCCCTGCTCTCCATTTTCGGTGACGCCTGAGTTGATGCGTAATTCTGCCACCCTCGGAGCACAACACAATGTCATGCTTCACACCCATTTGGCCGAGACCATTGATGAAGAGAACTTTTGTTTACAACGGTTTGGGTTACGCACTGTAGATTACCTAGACAGCGTAGGCTGGCTTGGGCCGCAAACTTGGTTGGCCCACGGCATTCACTTTAATCAAGATGAAATTCAACGTTTAGGTGCCGCTGGCACCGGAATTTGCCACTGCCCTACGTCTAACATGATGTTGGCCTCTGGCATGGCACCGGTACAAGAGCTAGAGGCTGCCGGTTGCCCCGTGGGTTTAGGGGTTGACGGATCCGCGTCGAATGATGGCTCCAACATGGTCCAAGAAGTGCGCCAGGCCTTGTATTTACAGCGTTTAAAATACGGCGCTCAAGTCAGCCACTTTGACGCCTATCGCTGGGCCACCCAAGGCAGCGCCAAGATGTTAGGCCGGTCTGACATCGGCTCATTGGAAGTCGGTAAACAAGCCGACATTGCTCTATTCAAACTTGATGAAATGCGTTTTAGTGGCAGCCACGATCCATTAGCAGCGCTGTTATTGTGTGGCGCGCACAAAGCTGAGCATGTGATGGTAGGCGGTGAATGGCGGGTAAAACATGGCGTCATCGAAGGCTTAGATGTAGGGGCTTTGTTACAACAACATGGTGCCGCGGCGCGCGCGTTGACCGCAAAAATCTAACCGTGAGTAATTCATGAGCAACCTATTCATACGGCCGACTTAGCGACTGCTGGCCTACATCGCTTGTACGCCGTCATCGCCCTACCTAACAAGGTGTCTGTTAGGTTACATAACAAGCTAAGTTTTGAACAAGTGGGGCTACTTCATGAGGTGGGGAGCAAATTTGGTAAAAAATCAGTGTGGCAATGCTAGAAAAGAGGTTATAAACGCCTACTCTTGATCCGCCCCTTTACCCTGCCCGAACAAAAACAAAAACATGCCAATGAACATGGTACTAAACAGCACAATGGTGAGGTAAATATCCCAACCAAAGCCACAGGACGCCCGACCCATCACACCATCAACTAACTGCAGATAGCGGTCACCGCAATAGCCTTTAGCCAGGCTGTCCGACACTAACATAGTGGCTCTTTCAACCAGCATTAACCCACCACTGATTATGAGTAACCCGAGGGCAATGTTTTTGATCATATGTGTACCCAACTGATAAATATCAGCTTAATTCTAACACTCTACTGCCCTTTATGGCAGGCACAAAAAAGCCAGCGCTGTATCAACAAGGAGCTGGCTTTTTATTAACGCGTGACTAGAACCCGTATTAACCCTTAATAATGTTGTGCTCTGGGCCGAATGGGAACTTAGTGATGTTCTCCGCGCCTTCATCACCAACAACAAGGATGTCGTGCTCGCGGTATCCACCGGCACCAGCCATTCCTTCTGGCAACATAATCATTGGTTCGATAGACACGACCATACCTGGCTCAAGCACCGTGTCTACGTCTTCACGGAACTCAAGGCCCGCTTCACGGCCGTAGTAGTGGCTTAACGTACCAAACGAGTGGCCGTAACCAAAGGTGCGGTGTTGTAGCACATCGTGCTCGGCAAAAATTTCGTTCAATTCGTGAGCAACATCGCTGCACTTAATGCCTGGCTTTACAAGTTCAAGGCCACGACGATGCACCTTACAGTTGATTTCCCACAACTCTAAGTGGCGATCGCTAGCGTGCTCAGAGAACAAAGTACGCTCAAGCGCAGTGTAGTAACCGGCGATCATTGGGAAACAGTTAAGGCTTAAGATGTCGCCCGCTTCAATCTTGCGGCTGGTTACAGGGTTGTGGGCGCCATCGGTATTCATACCCGACTGGAACCAAACCCAAGTGTCCATCAACTCACCGTCTGGGAAAGTCTTAGCAATTTCACGGATCATGGCTTGCGTGCCGGCCATAGCTACTTCGTACTCAGGCACACCTACGGCAATGGCATCACGAATGGCTGCACCGCCGATGTCGCCAATACGCGAACCGTGCTTGATCACTTCAATTTCTTCGGCAGATTTGATCATGCGCATCTGCATGGTGGGCACACCAATATCTGCAAACTCAGAGGTTGGGAAGGTTTGCTTCATGATGTCCATGGTCGCCAGCGGCATGTGATCGTATTCAACCGCAATGCGGCTACCTGGCTTGATCAAGTTCTTAAGAGCAACAAAGAAGTTACCTTTCTGCCAATCAGTGTAAACCATGTTGTCGCCCAACTGGTTGCGACGGAATGGCTGACCACCATCGATGTTAGCAGTCACGGTAGTGAAGTTGTCTTGGGTAACAACCAAACCGTAGTCACGGCCAAAACGGCAGTACACAAAGTCTGAGAAGTAGTTAATGTTGTGGTAAGACGTCATGACCACGGCATCCACATTGGCTGACGCCATATGAGCACGTAATTTAGCCAGACGGTTGCTGAGTTCTTGTTTGGAAAAAGTGGCAACCACTTTTTGGCCATTCGGAATTTCGATGGTACGAGGCATGTTGGTTGGGCTAAATTCTTGCATGGCATTCACCTATTGGTTACACATATAGTGATTAATATATTGACCCCTAGACCATGGCCTAGGCAGTTCAGAAAACGAGTGCATTCTAGGTTTTATACAAGCATTAGTAAAATAAATAATTTAAATAAGATCATTAATTATTTTAATATTTAAGAGAAAATCCATCACTAAAAAACATGCTGATAGTTGTTTTATAGTCTACACCTACGGTTGTGGCCTCCAACCCAACCAAAACCTTGCATTGTGACCTTGAATTAGCGATATTGTGCATTATTCCGAACACACTTAACCAGAGACCGTTGCCCATGGCCAAAAACAAACTCATCGGTGACCCCGTAATCGTATCTATGTACGCCAACCAGTTTAGCTTTTTGGCGCGCCCACTGACTCGAGACATGAGCCAAGGGTTTGATGCGGCCGTCGTAGGCTTACCGTTTGACCTTGCTACCACAGGCCGCGCGGGCACTCGTTCTGGTCCAACGGCGGTACGCCAAGCAAGCAGCAACGTGGGTTGGGAAAGTAGGCGCTGGCCTTGGTCTTTTGACGCCTTTAAATACCTAAAGGTGGCTGATTACGGTGATTTAGATTTTATTCCCGGTAATGCCGATGACTTGAACCAAGAAATTGAACAGCATGCGCAGGCGATCATCTCGTCTGGCACACGTATGTTAAGCATTGGCGGTGACCATTATGTGGCCTTACCTTTGATTAGAGCTCACGCTAAACACTACGGTAAAATGGCGTTAGTGCACTTTGACGCCCATACAGACACCTACCCTAATGATGCCGAAATTGACCATGGCAGCATGTTTTACCACGCTCCTAAACAAGGTTTAATCGATGCGGACCATTCTATACAGGTGGGCATTCGTACCGAGTACCGGCCAGAAGACCATGAATTTGAAGTGCTTGATGCAGCGAAAGTGAATGATTTGAGCGCCGATGAAGTCGTCGCCTCCATTATTAAGCGTGTCGGCGATTTACCGGTCTATCTGACCTTTGATATCGACTGCCTCGACCCAGCCTACGCACCCGGCACTGGCACACCCGTAGTTGGCGGTTTAACCACCGATAAAGCGCTTAAAATAATTCGGGGGTTAAAAGACGTTAATATCGTTGGTTTTGATCTAGTGGAAGTAAACCCAGCCTACGACCATGCCGACATCACGGCGCTCGCGGGTGCCACCATCCTGCTCGAGTTCTTATATATTTTGGCGCACCAGAAACGCAAGGCAATGACACCAGACTAACATCTTTTCTATGGCAGCCCTTCGGATTTATGTCTTTGCGAAGGCAGCAGGCCTGTGGCATTCTATAGACTGCGGGACTGGATTGCTTCACTGCGTTCGCAAAGATGGGATACTCTCAACTGCGGGGCTAGTGAACGGCTTAGGACTTAAGCCAAGGGTTATTGCTTTTTGGTGCAACCTTAGGCGTTTCAGGTGCAACAGGTTGAGGCGCCGGTGCGGCTTCTAGTGCGGCCGCCGCAGCAATATCTAATGCCATTTGGGCTTCTACGCGCAGCTTTTCTTCTCGTTCTGCTTCAAGTTGACCTTGTTCAGCGAGGGTAATGGCATCCATGTCGTATACGAACGAACCGACGTATTGCACATAATCGTCTTCATGAATTTTAGTGATTTTATTGCGGTATTCAAAATCAAATAACAAGATAATCCAGCTCACCTCTGAGTGCCCCATCTTTTTGATTTTATGAATAATGCTATCACCGTAACCGCTTGAATAGGAACATTCTTCAATAATTCCCTTCACCAGTGCCGTGCCACTTGCCACGCCATTGGTCTCCATGTTTTCATGGTTGTATTGGCTGATGTTAAAGTTCCGTGCCCAGGCATCTAGACCTTGATCATCTTCTTCAAAATAACGATCGGGTATGGTGTCGTAGCTGAGCGTAGAACACCAAACCGACACTTTGCCATGTTTTTCAAAGCTTGGTAGCAGGTTACTGTCGGATGAAGTCATGGGGAAACCTAAATATGGGTACGGGTACGTAGGGCGGAAAAGTACCACAAACGCCCTAACCCTACAACGATCTTTGCTTTTATAAAGGACTTTCAGTGCAACAATATCTCGACCTATTCCAACAACTTGCATTACAACACTGCCAACAAAACCGTGCTGTAAGCGAGCCCATACAAGCCTCACAACTGCAACATATGATCGATGTCAGCATAGGCGCCGACGGTGCAGAATTAGATGACTTAAAGCAGGCCGCGGGCCAATACCTGAAGTTTCAGCCTGACAGTGGTCAGGTGGATTTTTTTAAGTTGCTTTATTCTGGCCGTAACAACCCTGCCTTGCTGGGAGACTGGGTGGCAAGTCTAGGTAACGCCAACATGCATACCTTTCAAGTAAGCCCAGTGGCAACCCTAATGGAACTGGAACTTATTGATCAATGGAACCGGCTAGTCGGCTTTACTACAGATAGTCGAGCCGGAGACGGTGTCATGGTCTCCGGCGGCAGCCAGGCCAACTTAATCGCGATGATGATGGCACGTCACCAAGCCATGCCCGACATAAAAGCCAAAGGTTTAACAGGCCAAACTTTGGTGGCCTTTGTGTCAGATCAAGCCCATTACTCGGCGCAAAAAGCCGCCAACCTACTTGGCATTGGCACCGATAACCTCATCGCAGTAGCATCAGACGCACAAGGCAGGTTGTGCCCTCAGGCACTCGCCATTGCCATCGAAACCAGCCTTGAGCAAGGTCACCTGCCATTTTTTATTGGCCTCACCGCAGGCACTACGGTATTGGGGGCGTTTGACCCTGTGATGGAATGCCGGGCTATCGCCGACCAACATGGCATGTGGTTACACATCGACGGTGCTTGGGGCGCGCCAGTGTTGTTTTCCCAACATCACCGGCACCTACTCAACGGCAGTGATCTGGCAGATTCGTTTGCTTGGGATGCCCACAAACTGATGAATGTGCCGATTACAGCGGCGGTTATTTTAACCCGCCATCAAGGTCTATTAGAACTGGCCTGTGGCGGTGGCGGTGGCGATTATTTATTCCACAGTGATGAGAACGCGACCTATAACTTGGGCCAAAAGTCCATTCAATGCGGCCGTAGAGCGGATGCGTTAAAAGTTTGGTTAAGCTGGAAAGCTGTGGGCAGTAACGGTTTTGCAGACAAGGTAAACCGTTTGCAGGAATTAAAGCGGCGCTGTGTAGAGGCTATCAACACCTCTGATTGTTTGTACATGATTGGCCCGGCGGTGTACCTCAACGTGTTATTTCAATACCGTCCAACCACAAGCATGACCGAAACACAGTTGAGAGAGTTGAACATTGCCTTGTGTAAGCACATGCAAGCCCAAGGGTGTGCCTATGTAGATTACGCCAAATACCAAGGTAAAACCGGCATCAGACTCATACTAGCCAACGATGAAACGCAATATCAAGACATACAACGTTTGTTAGATCATTGTTTACAATTTGGCGCTGAGCTAAGACAAATTAGCTCAAAGGGTTAACTGGGCGTTTTCCATATATGGCTATTGGTTGCACTGGGCGTTGATTTTGTCGACGCAGAGAGTTCAGTAGGTGCCCGAGATACAGTATTAAACTGCGGTTTAAGGGGTTTGCCTCGGATAATGGCATACACATAAAGCGACTCGACTTTATCTCTAGCCCATTGGGTTTTACGCAAAAACTTGAGGCTAGACTTGACCGTTGGGTTAGATCGAAAGCAGTTGATATTGACCTGTTCTGCAAGCGTTTCCCAGCCAAAGGTGTCCACTAGGTCGGTTACAACTTGTTCAAGTTTTACGCCGTGAAGCGGGTTACGGGGTTGGTCATTACTCATAATTGTTGTGCCTGTCTATATTTCGTTAGCGCAAATACTAAACTACCCAATATCACGTAGACCATACACAGTGCCAAGGCATTGATGATGGTTTGACTGTAGCCGATTTGTGAAACATTGATAAAATAATAGGGGTAAGTGTCGCCCAGTAAACCCCGAATTAACACATACACAAAATACCCCAGCGGGTATATAGTCCAGCGTACGGGGTCCAACTTATGTAAGGACTGCCGAGGCGGGAACGCGATCCAAAACAGCACCAAACTGGCCGGCGTAATATAGTGCAAAAGGTAATCCGCAACCAGCTGTAACCCTTCGGGGTGCCAAACATGGCGTAATAAAACGTGATAGGCCAAGCCAACAAACAATATCGCCGTTACCGCACACCCCATCACCACGGGAGTTGAAAACCATTGACCCAATTTTGACTGCCTAAAAAGGGATGGTGCGGTAGCCACCAAGACTACAAATATATTGGTCAGTATGGTAAAGTAAGCAAAATACCTCACTAAACCATTAATAACACCCCTGCCGTCTAGCACCGCATTAGACAAAGAAATATACAACTGTAATAAGACACCGCACCAGGCAATAACGGCCACTAAAACCAAGGCTTTTTGGTTATTCATAATTTGCTTCACATCACTCTTAAGGCGCTATATTATAACCAACATTAGGTCACTAACCACAGGTATTGTTTATGTCTACCCCTCAAACCGCAGCCATAGACCGCGACCGCACCGAACTTGCCGCCTGCTTTCAATGGACTGCACAAATGGACATGCACGAATCCGTGGCCAATCATTTTAGTGCTGCTGTATCTGACGACGGTCATCAGTTTCTGTGTAACCCTAGAGGCCGCCATTTTTCTAACATGCAAGCCAGTGAATTACTGTTGCTCAATGCTAGCAACCCAGCAACTATGGATTCGAGCCAAGCGCCCGACCCCACCACATGGGCCATCCACAGCGCGCTACACAGAAACTTGCCACACGCCCGCTGCATCATGCACCTGCATCCGCGGTATGCTACCGCACTAGCTTGCCTGCAAGACAAAACCATTTACCCTATTGACCAAAACACCATGCGTTTTTACCAACGTGTTGCTGTAGACACAGGCTTTGATGGCATGGGTTTAGGCGACGAAGCAGAACGCCTAACGACCTGCATGGGCGATAAACGCATTTTACTGATGGGCAACCATGGTGTTTTAGTGGTGGGCCAATCTATTGCTCAGTGTTTCGACGATATGTATTACCTAGAGCGCGCCTGCCGCACTTTAATGGATTGTTACGCCTCCGGCCAGCCACTGGCCATAGTGAGCCATGATGTGGCAGAAAAAACCGCCCAGCAATGGCTTAATTATGATTTTGATTTTGCACAACAACATTTGCAAGAAATCATGCAATTGCTCGATCAACAAGGGTCCAACTTTCGTTCATAAACTGTGCCTGTGCGACGCTGACTATCGTAATTTTGTCATTCAGGCTTTTTTCGGCAATACCTGCTTTTCCTATCTATAGTTAATCCGTATAATTGCGCCAATATGAAGCCGGCCCTTGCGCCGGTTTTGTTGTAACTAACCATAATTAAAATAACGATACGTGTTGGCCTATTCGCTTACCTGCTTAAAGGCCCAACCTAGACGCTCTGCAGACAACGGGATCACACATGATCAAAGTCGAATCAGTGAGTAAACGTTTTGGTGGCGTACATGCCGTCAATAACGCCTCCATCGAAATCGCCAAAGGCTCCATCACCGGACTCATCGGCCCTAACGGGGCTGGTAAAACCACTCTTTTTAACATGATTGCTGGTAACTTAACGCCAACGTCGGGGCACATTTACCTCGATGGTGAAGATGTCACCGGTGTACCTCCCTATGAATTATTTCATAAAGGCTTATTACGCACCTTTCAAATCGCTCACGAATTTGGCACCTTAACGGTGCTAGAGAACCTGATGATGGTACCGTCACAACAAGCCGGTGAAAACCTCATGGACGCTTGGTTCCGCCCCTCTATGGTGCGACAACAAGAAACCAAGGTACGCGAGAAAGCCATGGAAGTGATCGACTTCCTAAACTTGGGCCATGTCGCTCAAGAATTGGCCGGTAACCTTTCGGGGGGCCAAAAGAAGCTACTTGAATTGGGCCGCACCATGATGGTCGATGCCAAAGTTGTGTTGCTAGACGAAGTAGGCGCTGGCGTTAACCGCTCCCTATTACGTGAAATTGGCGAAGCCATCGTGCGCTTAAATCAAGAAAAAGGTTACACCTTTTGTATGATCGAACACGACATGGATTTCATTGGTCGTTTGTGTGACCCAGTCATTGTTATGGCAGAAGGTTCTGTATTAGCCCAAGGCACGGCCGAAGAAGTAATTTCCAATGAGGCAGTCATCGAAGCATACTTAGGCACAGGCCTCAAAAACAAACCGGAGGCTAACGCATGAGTTATCTAGTTGCAGATCAATTGCGTGGTGGCTACGGCGGCGCAGACATCCTTAACGGCTGTTCTTTGTCGGTAGACAAAGGTGAAGTAGCCGTTATTGTTGGCCCCAACGGTGCTGGCAAGTCCACCGCTATGAAAGCCTTATTAGGCATGCTAGACCTACGCGAAGGCAGCGTAACCCTAGGCGGCAAAGACATCACCCACATGTCCCCACAGGACCGTGTTGGTGAAGGCATTGCCTTTGTACCACAGACACACAACGTGTTTGGCGGCATGACGGTAGAAGAAAACCTAGAAATGGGTGCGTTTTTACGCACCGACGATTTTACTGAAACCATGGAACAAATCTACGACTTGTTCCCAATTCTTAAACAGAAGCGCTTACAAAACGCAGGAGAGTTGTCTGGCGGCCAACGTCAACAAGTGGCCGTAGGCCGTGCCATGATGACACAACCCAGCGTATTGATGTTAGATGAACCTACTGCGGGTGTGTCTCCCATCGTCATGGACGAACTGTTCGACCGAATTCTAGAAGTGAAGCAACAAGGCATTGCCGTGTTGATGGTTGAACAAAACGCCGCCCAAGCCCTTAACATTGCCGACAAAGGTTATGTATTAGTGACCGGCACCAATAAACATACCGGCAGTGGTGACGAACTACTGGCCGATCCTGTGGTGCGTCGCACCTTCTTGGGGGGTTAAGTTATGCCAGAATTTGTAGATATTTTAAACGCCATAGTACTGTTTTCTAACTTCGTACTAGTGCCAGCCATTTCTTATGGTGCTCAGCTTGCCCTAGGCGCCCTAGGCATCACCTTGGTATACGGCATTTTGCGCTTCTCTAACTTTGCCCACGGCGACATGATGGCCTTTGGCACCATGTCAGTGATTCTAATAACCTGGGGCTTTCAATCCATGGGCATAAGCTTTGGCCCATTACCTACGGCATTGCTAGCCCTGCCCTTTGGCATTTTATGTGCCATAGGCCTGAGTTTAATGTTTGATAAAACCGTGTATAAGTTTTACAGGGTTAAAAAAAGCGCGCCGGTTATTTTTGTAATCGTGTCTACGGGTGTCATGTTTATGACTAACGCCATTGTGCGCTTCATCATTGGGCCAAGTGACCAACGCTTTATGGACGGCACTAAGTTCATTTTTCGCCCCCGTGAATTTAAAGAGTTCACCGGCTTAAGTGAAGGCTTGGCGCTAAAATCCACCCAAGCACTCACCTTAACCGTGGCTATTATTGCTGTGGCAGCCCTGTTCTACTTTTTGCAAAAAACCCGTACTGGTAAAGCCATGCGAGCGTTTTCTGACAACGAAGACTTAGCCCTACTGTCTGGTATCAACCCTGATCGGGTGGTATTTATCACTTGGATCATTGTGGCGGCGCTAGCCACTACTGCAGGCACCTTATACGGCCTAGACAAAAGCTTTAAACCGTTCACCTATTTTATGCTTCTGCTGCCAATGTTTGCGGCGGCCATTGTAGGTGGTATAGGCAGCCCTATTGGGGCCGTTGTGGGTGGTTTTGTGATTGCCTTCTCAGAAGTCATCGTAACCTACGCTTACAAAAAGTTCTTCATCTACCTAATGCCCGAGTCGTTAGAGCCTTCTGGTTTGATGCAGTTCTTATCCACCGATTATAAGTTTGCCGTGTCCTTTATCATCCTTGTGATGGTGTTGTTAATACGTCCAACAGGTATCTTTAAGGGGCAATCAATCTAATGAATGCACTATTTAGTCAAAAAAACCGCGCGCCCTTAGCTTTTTCTGTTATGGCGTTACTACTCATTGCTGTAGGTATGGGTCAGTCTTGGCCGTTTGCACTGGCCATTATTAACCTATGCCTTATTTCCGCCATTATGTCTTTAGGTGTTAACATTCAGTGGGGTTATGCTGGTCTGCTTAACTTAGGCGTTATGGGTTTTACTGCTCTAGGTGGCGTGGCCGCGGTGCTTATCTCCGAAGCACCTGTACTAGAAGCTTGGTCGGTAGGTGGCCAAGGCATGGTGGTCAGCTTCATTCTAGTAGTCATCACCATCGTACTGGCGATATTAGTACACCGCAACATGGCCAGTGGCTGGGCACGAAAATCTGCCCTGTCGGTTTTATTTGTAGGCGCTTATTTTACAATCAACCATTTTTACGAACCTTCAGTACTGGCCATTGAAAACGTTAACCCAGCCACCATGGGCTTTTTAGGCGGTTTAGGCTTACCTATCATCTTTTCTTGGATTGTGGGGGGAGTAATGGCTGCCGGTGTGGCTTGGGTGATTGGCAAAATCACCTTAGGTTTGCGGTCTGACTATTTGGCCATCGCAACTTTAGGCATTTCAGAAATCATCATTGCAGTTCTTAAAAACGAAGATTGGATCGCACGTGGTGTGAAGAACGTATCGGGACTAGACCGACGCCCTGTGCCCTACGAACTCGACTTGCAAACCAGCCCTTGGTTTATGGACATGATCGAATCCATGTTTAGCGGACGGTTAGCTCTGTTAAGTGATGTAGAACGTGTGGCTGCCCTGAAACAACTGATTATCCAAGGTTCCAGTGTATTTGTGAAGTTGTGTTACACAGGCCTATTCACGGTGGTATTGATCGCCATCTTAATGCTTAGCATTAAAGCCCTTAATTCACCTTGGGGACGGATGATGCGTGCTATTCGTGACAACGAAGAAGCTGCAAACGCCATGGGTAAAAACGTGGTACGCCAGCATTTGCAAGTGTTCGTATTGGGCAGTGCGGTAGTTGGTATCGCGGGCGCCATGTTGGTGACCATAGATGGCATGTTTATTCCTACCGCATACCAACCATTACGCTTTACTTTCTTGATCTGGTTAATGGTCGTTATCGGTGGCAGTGGTAATAACCTAGGTGCGGTATTCGGCGGCTTCTTTATCTGGTTTATGTGGATCGAAGCCGAGCCCTTGTCCATGGCCTTTATGGACTTAGTGACCATGGGTATGGATCAAGCCAGCGACTTGCGCAACCACCTGGTTAAAAGTGCTCCCCAGTTACGCTTGTTCATCATGGGTCTCACCTTACTACTGACCATGCGCTTTATGCCTAAAGGCATCATCCCAGAAGAAACCCGCTTACACTCTGTGTAAGCGTTTTTTGAATTGCCGCGCTACGCTCGCAATGACCGCTTTTCGTCTCTGCGAGCAAAGCGAAGCAGTCCACCACCGCGGACTATGGATTGCCACAGGCCTTCGGCCTTCGCAATGACGACGAGTGTCACCCTGAACTTGATTCAGGGTCTAGTTGCCCCAACACCCTATCAAAGTCATCCGCTAACGGCGCATCAATCACCAATAAGCTGCCATCCTTTTGTGTCAGTATCATTTGTGTACACGCCAACCACAAACGCCCCACGCCAAAATAACCCTCACAAGCACGATTCAATAAACCTTTTCCATGACGCGAGTCTCCCACGATCGGATGACCTACATGCTTTAAATGGCGCCTGAGCTGATGTTTGCGTCCGCTGACAGGCTGACACTGCATTAACGATAAACGCGTGGTTTCATAGCGGTCCACAGTCAACGGAATTTCAAACTCTTGTATACATTGCACATGGGTTAAGGCGGCTTTAGCCTCGCCATCACCTTTAACCCCTGCATAATCATCGGCCTCGTTTTTTAATGCATGATCAATAGACCTGTGTTTAGGCCCGTAACCCCGTACTAAGGCTAAGTAGGTTTTTTGAATCCGATGTTGTTGAAACTGCTGGCCATAAAAACTTGCGGCTTCTCTAGATAGCGCAAACACCAAAACCCCAGAGGTCGGTTTATCTAACCGATGCAGAGGGTACACATGCTGCCCAAGCTGATTGCGTAATTCTTGTACTGCAAAACGGGTTTCACGCTTATCTATGGGACTGCGGTGCACTAACAAACCACTGGGTTTATTTATAGCCACTAATTCCGCATCTTGATAAATAATTAACAGCCTAGGCTGTAGATTGTCACACATGATAATAGACCCTATTTAAAACCAAAAAAGCCCGACTTAGAGTAATCTAAGTCGGGCTTTTTTTTAAGGCGTTAAGCTAGTGCTTAGTGAACCTTAACAGTAGAAAGTGCGCCACCACTAACTTCTAGCTCTTTGTACGATCCAGCAGGGTCGCCGTTCTCATCAAACTCTACGTTAGTAGCACCTTCGTAGTTAACTTCTCCGCCGTCTGCCAAGATCTGTAGACCTTTAGCTAATTCGCCAGGAAGGATGATTACGCCAGGAGCGTTAGCCACGTTGCTGATGTTAGCAACAATGCCAGCACGGTCAGCAGAACCAGCCGCTTGCATAGCAAGAGCCAACAATGCTCCAGCGTCATAGGATTGAGCAGCGTATGGAAGAGATCCATCAAACCCAGCAGCAGCAGCTACGTCGTTAAACATTGCAGCGCCATCAGACTCAGAACCAGGCAGTGTACCAAAGGTACCTTCAATGCCGCCGTCTACGTCTAGAAGAGAATCGCCGATCATGCCGTCGCCAAGAATAAATCGATCAAATGCGCCAGAATCCAAAGAGGCTTGAATGATGCCACGACCGCCTTGGTCAATATAACCAAGTACAACTAGGTCAGCAGCACCAGAAGCCGACAAAGCGCCAACTTCAGCAGAGTAGTCTGCTTTGCCATTTTCGTGTGCGGTTTCCATAGTGATGGTACCACCAGCGGCACGGTATGCAGTAGCAAATGCGTCTGCTAAGCCTTTACCATAGTCACCATTTTCATAAGTGAGAGCTACGGTATCAATGCCACGGGCCATAACGATGCCTGCCAATACAACACCTTGACGTGCGTCAGAAGGAGCAGTACGGAAGAATACGCCGTTGTCGTCGATACTAGTAAGGCCAGGAGAAGTCGCAGATGGGGAAATCATTGCAACGCCGTTTGGCGCGCCTACGTTCTTAGCAATGGCGCCAGTAACACCAGAACAGTCAGCACCCATGATGGCGACAACGCCATCGGAGTTAACCAAACGTTCAGCAGCAGCAGTAGCAGCAGCAGCGTCTACACACGTAGAGTCACCACGTACTGAAACAATGCTATCACCACCTAACAATAAACCAGAGTTTGATGCTTCGTCAAAGGCCAACTCGGCACTGTCAGCCATAGCTGGTGTTAATGATTCGATAGGGCCAGTGAAACCAAGGATTACACCCACCTTAATATCTGCATGAGCGGCACCAGCAATTAGAGATGCAGCTGCGGTAGCTAGAAGTGTCTTTTTAAATGTGTTTTGCATTAACCTATTCCTCTAGGAATTTTATATTTATGTTATGGCATTGGTCACTTTCAAACGTATTTGAGGTGAATTCATGTAGTCGTAAGCTAATTGGTAGAACGAAACTACTGCCGGTCGTCGTACGGCCTATGTGCCGCAGCGAAGAGCCGAGTATATCCGCTAGTAATACTCTATATCAAACCCTATTTGCGACATACAATTATAAAAACTCACCTTTTGGCACAAAAACCTCTATTTTGCCGTTAAAGCAGGTTTATTTATAGACACTTAACACACAGCCAGATAACCTACTATACTTATCCGTTGTTTGACTAATTAGATAGAGACTCCCATGCCAATCCGTATTCCAGACGCCCTGCCTGCCACCAGTGTATTGCAACAGGAAAACGTATTTGTAATGACGGAAACACAGGCGTTAAAACAAGATATTCGCCCGCTCAAGGTTATTATCCTCAACCTGATGCCCAAAAAGATCGAAACCGAAAACCAGATTATGCGTTTATTGTCTAACTCGCCGCTGCAAGTAGACATTGAACTGTTGCGTATCGACAACCGTACCAGCAAGAATACCCCGTCTGAACACTTGAATAGTTTCTACCGTAATTTCGAGCAGATCAAACAGCACAATTACGACGGCCTAATTATTACCGGTGCACCCTTAGGTTTAGTGGCCTTTGAAGATGTTGTTTATTGGCCCCAAGTGGATGAAATCATTCAATGGTCGCGCACCCACGTGACCTCAACCTTATTTTTATGCTGGGCCGCACAAGCTGGGCTCAAGTCTTTATATGGTTTACCCAAACAAACCCGTTCACAAAAACTATCTGGCATCTATCGCCAAAACGTTAACCCGGGGCATGACACCCTCACCCGTGGATTTGACGACCACTTTCTAGCCCCGCAGTCACGTACCGCAGACTTTCCCGTAGACTATATTCAAGCCAATACCGATCTCATCGTATTAGCCCAATCTGACGCCACGGGAGCTTACCTAATGACCAGTGAAGACCGCCGGCAGGTGTATGTTACCGGTCACCCCGAATACAGCGCCCACACCTTGGCCAACGAGTACCATCGCGACCAAGCCGCTGGTTTGAACCCCATGTTACCGATTAACTATTTTCCCAATGACGACGTCACTGCTACACCAAGAGCCACATGGCGCAGTCATGGTCATTTGTTTTTTAGCAACTGGCTCAATTACTGTGTTTATCAAGCCACGCCTTTTGATTTAAAAGACATACTGCCCTCGCAAGATTAATGTGGGTCGTCCTGACCCAGGTCAGGATCTCATCAACGCGGCTATTTCTTTTTGATACACGTCCGTATCACCCAGCGTTTGGGCCACCCATTGCGGGTCATGATAAGTCTGTAAATAACGATCACCAGCATCACACAATAAGGTCACAATAGACCCCGTTAAGGCCTGCTCTCGCATTTGTTGGGCCACTTGCATCGCCCCCCAAAGATTAGTGCCAGTAGAGGGCCCAGCCTTACGCCCCGTCGCCTGCTCCAACCATACCATGGCAGCAACACTGGCTAAATCTGGCACCTGCATCATCTCGTCAATCACACCCGGCATAAACGAAGCTTCAACTTGCGGCCGCCCGATGCCCTCTATACGGCTGCTAATGCCTGTTACCAGCGTAGGGTCTTCAGTCATATAGCTGGGATAGAAAGCCGAATTTTCCGGATCAACCACCACCAACTTAGTGTCGTAACCCATATATCGGACATATCGGCCAAGGGTTGCCGAGGTACCGCCGGTACCTGCACTCATTACAATAGCATAGGGAACAGAGTTAACTTCGCTAGCCATTTGATTAAAAATACTTTCTGCAATGTTGTTATTGCCGCGCCAGTCCGTCGCACGTTCGGCATACATAAACTGATCCATAAAATAGCCGTTATGCTCGACCGCCAGAGCCACCGCTGCATCATGCATTTGAGTGGCACTGTCCACGTAATGACAACGGCCACCAAAACGTTCGATTTGAGCGATTTTTTGCGCTGACGTAGAACGCGGCATTACCGCCACAAAAGGCAAGCCCACTAAGCGCGCAAAATAAGCCTCAGATACGGCGGTACTGCCCGAAGAGGCCTCTACTACCATGGTGGTTGAGGTTATTTTGCCGTTACATAGCGCGTACAAAAACAATGAGCGCGCTAATCGATGTTTTAAACTACCCGTTGGGTGAGTGCTTTCGTCCTTTAAATACAGATCAATTTGATCAAATCCAGGCAAGTCTAACTTTATCAAATGGGTATCAGCCGAGCGCTGATAATCGGCGTTAATGGCGGCAATGGCCTGAGTGGTCCACGATCTCACAGATACTCCACTAAATAGTATTAAATAACGTCAATGCGGCCATCATGGGCGGCTCTGACTTTGCGACTCAGCTTAAGTTCGCGCCAAGAAACATAAGCCCCACTTAAACAAATAATAGCAATACCTAACCACACGTAAGCATCAGGAAAAAAACCAAATACCAGATAACTAATTGCGGTGGCTGCTACAATTTCAAAATAGTTAAATGGGCTCAATTGAGACGCCGTTGCGTACTCACAAGCCATGATAATTAAGTAATGCCCGATAGCTGCAAACAACCCCATACTTGCCATCATCACCAAGGCCTTTAGGTCAGGTGTTTGCCATACACTCGCTACTAACGGTGTCAGTACCAGTATGCCACCTACGGCAGTGTAGAACAACGTTAGCAGGGGTTCGCCCGTGGCACGCAAGCGACGCGTGAACATAATGTAAAAGGCGTAACCCACACCTGCCACTAGGGCCCACAATACACTGGGGTTAAAGGCGTCTGAACTCGGCCTAAGCACCACCACAACGCCTACAAACCCACAAACAACAGCAACACCTCTAGGCCAGTCAAATGATTCACCTAACCAAAAGGGTGCAATCACAGCCACTATGAGAGGCGACACAAACAATAGAGTTAATGAGGTCGGAATGGGGTTGTCTCTAATGGCCAAAAAGAACGCCAAGGTGGTAACAGTTAGCATTAGGCTACGTAAAAACTGATACCCCGGTTGCTGCGGCAAACGCCACCACACAGTGCCTTTCCACATCAGTATAGGTAACAACCATAAACCATGAAAAACAAACCTCGCCCAGGTGACTTGCAAGACCGGATAATCGGTAGACAATAGCTTGGCAAACAAGTCCAGCACCGGCACCATCAACATGGCAATAATCATGAGTACAATGCCCACTAGTGGACGGTTAGAGGTCGATGGCATAGTGACAAATCCATAGTTAAACAGCCATGAAAGGGGCATCACTTTAGCCCAATTAAAACTGCTTGCCTAGCACTTTAGTCTAGCACTAGAATGGGCCACCAAAACCTCTAACTACGCATGTCATGGAATTCAACCACTTTTTATCCAGTTATATGCCAGACCCCAGCATTGGTGGCCAGCAATTATTTAAAGACAAGCAAGACGCACGTCAAACTTTAGCTTTGGCCTATGAATACTTTAAACGTTTTGATAATGTTTATGGTGGCCTAGGCATTGTGCATAATGGCTGCATTGAAGCTTTGCGTAGGCCACAAACGATGGAAAACTAGCTGTGTACGCCGACCTTGGTATCGACGAGGTCATTTGTAACCTCAACGTAGGTCGCAGCCAAAGTGATGCCCTAGCTGCCATGGAGTATATGGCAAAACAGGTCATACCTAATTTTTCACAACTCAATATAGCTTAAGGAAATTTTATGCCTCTAATTACCGTAGAAATGTTTGAAGGCCGCACTGTCGACCAAAAACGAGAGCTGGTCCGCGCCCTAACCGACACCTTCTGCGAGGTGGCCGGTGGCAGCCCTGCGGCTGTGCAAATCATGATTCGAGACGTTGCCAAATCAAACTGGGGCGCTGGTGGGGAATTATGCAGCGACAAGTTCCCCGACAAGCCGAACACCAATGACACAAAATAAATGCACGCCTTATGTGATTACCGAATTAGTAGCTTAGCATTACGGCAACACCTGCAAGTGTCTCTGCAAGACGCCGAACCCTTACTTGATGCTTTGGTGGGGCGCTGGTTTACCACAAGTTTCGCGGCCACCAACGCCGACGTCATTGAGCGTCGAAAACAAGTCGCAATGCCTTTGTTGGCATTTTTTCAATCTTATGCTTGCCTAAGCAAAGGAGTCTAATGACTTTATTACGCCTATTATTAGCCACCACATTGGTCACCAACTTGGGTCTGAGTACCATAAGCCATAGTGCCGATAGCTTTAACATTCTGCTGTATCATCACATTAGCAGCACAGCGCCGCGCTCCACATCATTGTCGGCAGAAGAATTTGAGGGACATTTGCAGTACCTTAAAGACAACGAATATCATGTTGTCGCCTTGGGTGACGCGCTGAAAGCTGTACAAACGGCCCAGCCCTTGCCCAGTAAGTCTGTGGTTATTACCTTTGATGACGCCTGGCGAGACATCTATGAGCAAGGTTTACCGTTACTCAAAAAGTACGATTATCCCTTTACCGTGTTCGTAAATACGGATCCTGTAGACCAGAATAACCGCCACGCAATGACATGGGACATGCTGCGGGATTTAAAGCACCATAAAGGCAGCCTTGCTAACCACACCCGCGACCACGCCTACCTAGTACGCAAGCCAGAGTATGATGACGTTTGGCTCAGTGCGACTTTAGCTAACATTGAACATGCACAACAGCGTTTGGAGCAAGAATTAGGGCATACTCCCAAATGGCTGGCCTACCCATTTGGCGAATACAACAATGTCCTTAAGCAGGCCCTTAAAGAGCGCGGATATACAGCCTTCGGCCAGCAGTCTGGTGGCGTGGCCGCCTTTTCCGATTGGCAAGCCCTACCCCGTTTTCCAGCGGCGGGCCGATATAGCAGCTTAAAGACCCTTAAAACCAAACTCGCTTCACAGCCGTTTCCGGCCAATTATGCCGCCTTTGCAGAACCGGTAATACGTACGGATCACGGTCAAAACCAACAACCATTACTCACCGTCAATTTGACACAGGCACAACGACTGGGGGTGCGCCAACAGCTATCTTGCTTCATTGCTGGCAGTGCCAAAAAACCAATATGGTCAGACAAACTCAATTTTAATATTGCAGCCGACAATCCCATGGGCAAAGGTCGCAATCGTTACAATTGCACCGCGCCTATTTGGGGTCAAAAAAATTACTATTGGCTATCCCACCAGTGGCTGGTGTACGGTGGCGAAGCGCCCCCTAAGGAGTAATGTGTAGGCGCGGCCGCTGACTAATGTCGTACCCCGCAGCAAGGGTTTGCTTCTGCATCAAGGCGGTGGCTTCCAGAGCCGATTCTGGTAACACTTGCATACCGGTTAAGCCCAGCTCAGATTGCAAGCCCGCTAGTTCTGGCGCCTGCATGGCTCTGGATAGGCCGGTACGTAACTGGGCAATGGTTGCAGTGTCGGTTTGCATGCCGGTCACCCATGCATGGCCAAGGGTGGATTGTGTGGTACCAATACTGCGTAATCCGGCCACCAACTGAGGTTGGTGCTGACAGACAAAATGATAGGTAATGCAGTCGATGGCCACCAAATCAACTTTGCCTTGCTGCAACCAGCGTATGCTTTGCAAATGTGAACCCGAAATCGCACAACTCGCCACCAACTGGTCTATCGCAACGCCGGTTTGCATCAAACTATGGTTTACAATGCCATAGCCTGATTGCGAGTTGGTGTCGTTGATGGCGACTCTAGCTTGGCGCAAGTCACTTAATTGCTCAAGCCTTGATCCGTCGGCCACTAACAACAGGCTACAATAGTCACTCCCGCGCTGTAAGGGGGTAGAAAATATTGGGCTAGCCACATATTGAAGCTGGCCTTTAAGTTGGCCCACCAGAGGCAAGGCACAGACCTGGCTCAACAATAGCTCTGGATGCCGCCAATGGGCCATATAATCTTCTGGCCAGCTGAGTTGGTCGGGCAACTTCGATACCCCAGCTGCATGCATATAGGACATCACAGCTTGCCACCACGCCTGCCAAAGTGGCAACAGCGGGGCTTGATTGTACATAGCAAATGAAACTGGCATGGTGGCGCTCAAAAGCCGCCCACTCTACCTGAAGCTAAGCCCAGAGTCACTGTTACACACTGAATATTGGCAATTGTATACTAGCCTTGCAATACTTGATAATCATGATGGGCGTGATGCTGCACCCTAGGCGGCGCGGCCATGTTACCCACGGTCACCAACTTAACAGACTGAATACTGCCATGGTAACTCAACCACACATGGGTGGGTAACCATGCATTGCCTTCCTCAGCACGCATGGCAAGGGGCAGTAGTTCATCAAGCTCTTCAACTGACATAAGTGGGCCTTGGTAACAACTCTTGTACCATAACCTATCGACCCATTTTGGCTAAATATTAGCCTTTCACTCGCGCTTTACTTCTCCTTCAAGGTTTTCCTGCGCCGCCAAATAGAGTTCTTTTGAGCCATATTGGGTTGATGGCCCACGCACTGTTATGTGTTCTGAGCTGTTGCCTAAGGTCTTGCATGGCAGCTAAGGCATGACTAAAGGGTGTGATTAGATCGATGAACCATAGATATGTAGACTCGTTGTGGTCTACGCACCCGTTATGTTGTCGTGTGCTATCTAACAGTTGAGAAAGCTGGGGCTCTACCTGCTCCCATGTGGCTTCTTTGAGCAATTGGTGGTGAACACCTTCTGGCACTTCTACCCAGCTTGCAAAGCCATAGGGCTCTTTGTCTTTTGTGAGGAATAAGCGAGCTTGTTGATGGTTTAAAAACGGCATCACGCGACTTAGCCACTGGCCTACCGTTTGTGAGTCGTGTTGCCAGTGAAGTGCGTATAGGCTGAGCAGGATACCGACAGTTTGGAAAAGTGGTATTTGTGTTGATGCCGGAACAGTTTGTTGTGCCTTTTTGGAAAATTGTGTTAGCGGTATTAATGGGCTATTGATTTGAGTAAGCATAGATTTTGATGCACTTCCGTGAGTTATTATTAGTTCCCTGATATGAATATATCACTTTCTCACAGAACATTGCGTAAAAATATTTCTTATTTTTTATTATTACTGTTTTTAGTATATATTAACGACTAGCGTTAAAAAAGGCCCCTATGTCATGCATAGAGGCCTTTATTTAGTTGGGAAGCTTGAATTTTAGCCCTTAGCAGCAATAATATTAGCTACGTTAACCACGTTCTCAGCCATACGTGCAGAGGCCGCATCAATCATCTTGCCGTCAAGTTGCGCAGCACCTAAACCTTTAGCATGGGCTTCTTCCAATGCCGCCAAAATGCCTTTAGCACGAGCAAGCTCAGCTGCTGGTGGAGAGAACACGTCGTTTGCCAAAACAATTTGAGATGGGTGGATTGCCCACTTGCCTTCTAAGCCAAGAGCCGCAGCACGCTTAGCCGCTAAGATGTACGAATCTGGATCGCTGAAATCGCCAAATGGGCCGTCGATAGCACGTAGGCCATATGCACGACAAGCCACGGTCATGCGTGACAGAGCAGCATGCCATTGGTCACCTGGGTAATCGGGGTTTAAACCACCGATAACAACAGTACGGGCACGGTTACTTGCAGCATAGTCGGCTACACCAAAGTGCATGGCTTCTAAACGCGGGCTAGCTTGGGCAATAGCTTCTACATTGGCCATACCTAAGGCCGTTTCAATCAAGGCTTCTAAACCAATTTTATGGGTAAAGCCTTTGGCTTGTTCGATTTGGTTACACATGGCTTCAACCATGTATAAGTCGGCCGGAACACCTACTTTTGGTACCAAAATGGTATCAAGGTGCTGGCCGGCTTGTTCCAAAATCTCTACCACATCACGGTACATATAATGCGTATCTAGGCCGTTAATACGAATACAAATGGTTTTGCCTTTGGCTTTCCAATCGATGTCATTAAGGGCTTCGATGATGTTTTTACGGGCGACAATTTTGTCCAACGGTGCCACGGCATCTTCTAAATCCAAAAACACATAATCGGCAGCGCTGTCGGCGGCTTTTTCGATCATGCTTGGGTTTGAACCTGGCACCGCCAGTTCACTACGTTGCAAGCGGGTTTTAACAGGTTGGTGGTTAGTGTGACTCATGGCATTACCTTGTGCTTTTTAATTGGAATAGGCGTAATAGAAACTGGGCCCACTATAACGACAGTTAGGAAACAAGGTCAATCGCCTAAACTGGGGGCACACTAACGTGATTCAGCAAATTTGTTGGGCAATATTTCCTAACTAAAGGAAATATTTATTTATTAAAGTACAATTTTATATATAAATCAAAGTGTTAAATTATTCCTAAAGACCAAACAAGGGTTTGAAATTCGTACCAAAGCAAACAATTTGAAGCCACCAACTGTCTCACAACGCGACTTAAATGTCGCGTTGTGAACAGTTTTCCAGCAAGCAGCATTGGTTACTTCTTGATAACATTAAGAAACTTATTTCCTATGTTAGGAGCCATGCTCGCTATATGAACCGCCTAGCGGTCTACGATTTGTCTTTACGTGGCAACCGACGTAACAAACTAGAGGTATCCCAGCGGTGCCCACCATGAGCCTGCACTTGTTCGTAAAAACCATCTACCAATGCGGTGACGGGCAACTCTGAACCATTATCTTGGGCTTCGGCTAAACAAATGCTTAAGTCCTTACGCATCCAGTCAACCGCGAAACCAAACTCAAACTCATCGTCCACCATAGTTTCGCCACGATTGGCCATTTGCCAAGATCCCGCTGCCCCGCCGCCAATGGCACTCAGTGCCTGCTTGGCATCTAGGCCGGCATTAATCGCAAACGCCACGCCTTCTGATAACCCTTGCACTAACCCTGCGATGCAAATTTGATTGACCATTTTTGTTAACTGGCCATTGCCCACTGGTCCAAGGTGAGTAATAGTTTTAGCATAGGCTTGCATTACTGGTTCGGCACGTTCAAAGTCTTCATTGCTAGCGCCGCACATAATTGCTAAAGCGCCATTTTCTGCGCCTGCCTGACCACCCGAAACTGGCGCATCTACAAACCCAACGCCTTGCTGGGCAGCAATAATGCCAATTTCCCGTGCTACCTGAGCCGAGGCCGTCGTGTGATCCACCAACACCGCACCCGCAGCCATGCCCGCTAAAGCTCCATGATCGCCATACACCACGCTGCGTAAATCGTCGTCATTACCCACACACACAAACACCACATCCGCTTCTAACGCCGCTTCGCAAGGCGTGACCGCTATGCGCCCGTGATACTGAGCCTGCCAAGCTTCAGCTTTGTCTATGCTGCGGTTATAAACGTAAACATCGTGGCCTTGTGTTACTAAGTGGCCTGCCATGGGATACCCCATAACACCTAAACCAATAAATGCTACCTTGCTCATTTCTCTTTCCTTTACTGGGTTTTATTTTGCAAATTCTAGGCTCCATTAAAGGCTATTGACTGCCCCAATACAAGGGTAAAAACGAGCGCCATGCTTGATCTTGGTATGACGTATTTAAACCCACCTATGCCGCGCCTTTACAGGCACTTTAGAAAGGCTTGCTATAGTCTTTTACGCAAGGCAAAATGCCGCCCATAATAGTCATTTTTGAGAGTTTACAGCCCATGTCCCTCCGCTTAGGTATCGACACTGGAGGCACCTATACAGATGCCGTCATTATTGATGAAAACAATGAAGTGTTGGCGGCAGTCAAAAGCCTCACTACGCGTCATAATTTGGCCATTGGTATTGGCGAATCCATTAATAAGGTGGCGACTGAATTTCTCAACGACATAGAGATGGTGTCATTGTCTACCACCCTCACCACCAACGCTGTGGTAGAAGGCAACGGTGCACCAGTGTGTGCCTTAGTGGCCGGCTTGAGCGAGGCCCAGGTAAAAAAGAGTGGTTTAGGCGAAATCATCGACGACACCATGATTATCCGCCTTGCTGGTGGTCACGACGCCTCGGGGCGACAGGTTAAACCACTAGACCTAGAAGGCGCCAGGCAAGCCATTTTAGCCAACAAAGACAAGGTGTCGGCCTTTTCTGTGTCGGCACAATTTGGTGTGCGTAATCCCAGCCACGAAATTCAATTACAAAATTTAGTCACCGAATTAACGCAGATGCCCGTCACCTGTGGTCACGAACTTGCCACCAGCTTGGGGGCACCTAGGCGTGCTCTTACGGCTTCGCTCAACGCCCGCATGATTCCGTTTATTCAAGACCTCATTCAAGCGGTACAAGACATTCTATCGGACCTCAACATTCAAGCGCCGTTAATGATCGTTAAGGGTGACGGCTCTATTGTTAATGCCGAGACCGCCCTGGTGCATCCTGTGACTACTATTTTATCTGGCCCTGCCGCCAGTGTGATTGGCGCCTGTGCATTATCTGGCAACCGTAACGCCATTATTGCCGACATGGGTGGCACTACCACAGACATTGCCATTGTTACCGATGGTCAGCCTGAGTTAGCTAGTGAAGGTGCCCGCGTAGGTGATTGGCAGCCAATGGTAGAAACCGTCAAGGTGTATTCTATTGGCTTAGGCGGTGACAGCGAAGTACGCTTCTATGGCGGCAGTGTTGCCTTAGGCCCTCGCCGAGTGGTACCCATGAGTTTGCTGGCACAACAATACCCACACATTTTAACCCGCATGCAGGCGCACTTAGACGACACCCCTACACCGCGCCACAACCGCTTTGTTACGCGCTTAGAACGCAATCAAGCGTTACTCAGCCAACTCACACCCATCGAACATCAGGCTTGGGAAATGTTGGAACAAGGTCCCGTAGAAATGGAGACTCTGGTATTTAAGGATCAAGACCTCGCCAAAGCCATGGCTCGGCTTGAGCGTAAAGGGATGGCCATCTATTCGGGGTTCACACCCTCTGATGCCGCTCACGTTTTAGGCAACAGTGACCATTGGAGTGTTGAAGGCGCCAACTTAGCAGCACAGATTTGGGCCCGCCAAATGCGTCATTTGTATGGTTTAGGTTCTTGGGAAAAAGGCAATGCTAAAGAACCGGCTGAACGGGTATTTACGCTAATGAATGATGCCATTTGCCAGACCTTACTCGAGGCCGGTTTACACCAAGAAAACTTACTCAACGAAGCGCGTTCTAAACATTTGGCGACCTTAATGGGCAAACTGATCCTGAAAAACGGTAATAAAGACGATAAGGATGCTTTGTTTGGTATTAACTTCGCGCAAAGCCACCCATTAGTGGCCGTGGGTGCACCGGCAGCCACCTATTACCCACAAGTGGCCAAAAATCTTAACTTAGAACTCAAATTACCACAGTATGGCCATGTTGCTAATGCCATCGGTGCCGTCATGGGCAGCGTAGTACAACGCTCGGAGATCATCATCACCCAGCCTACACAGGGTATCTTCCGAGTTTTCCATGGCGAAAAGCCGTTTGACGCCACTGACTTACAACAGGCCTTTACCCAGGCCGAGGATATAGTGCGTGTGCAGGCCAACCAGTTGGCGCTATCTGCCGGTGCCACCGACGTAGACGTGCGAATTCGCCACGACAATAAACACGTGATATCAGAACTGGATGGTGAATTGTTTGTTGAAGCTAAAATTTGTGCCATTGCCACCGGCAAACCCGCACTAGAACT
Source organism: Oceanospirillaceae bacterium (assembly GCA_018647765.1). Classification (GTDB taxonomy): domain Bacteria; phylum Pseudomonadota; class Gammaproteobacteria; order Pseudomonadales; family Balneatricaceae; genus Njordibacter. Next base: position 62,636 of record JABGSN010000002.1, read on the forward strand.
TACAGTCAGTGGCTAGCGCTTGACTCTGCCATGGCTCAAGGCTCAACTAGCACAACAGGGTTTGTGTATTTTGAGCCTTATCGACAACCATTCAGCAGTACCACAAGGCCACACGCTTATCCTTGTTGGCCATGGTGCAACGGGGTTTTGGCCCATCTTCAAACATAGCCAAGAGTACTTGGATCAGCAACCCGACCCCATCAACCGCTGGAGCGAACGCATAGGCAACGCATTTGCCACACAGCTCCAAGGCAACGCTGTGTTTCCTTTCACTGGCCCTCCGTATCAACCGTTTTTAAGCTGGGCACAAACCAACGGCGACAGTTTCCCTAGCCCACTGGGCCTGCACTTTCACCGGCAACACGGTTTGTGGCATGCCTACCGTTTTGGCCTTTTGGTTAACACTCAAACCTTCGAGCATCACGTCCATAACACACCCACATCAGCTTCTCAGCCATGTACCGGTTGCGCCCAACCCTGCATGACCAGTTGCCCCGTGGGCGCATTTAGCAGCGCTGGCTACGCTGTTGCAAGCTGTCGCGCTTACGTGGCTCAAAACCCCAACTCTAGCTGCGCCCGAAGCGGCTGCATAGCAAGACTTGCGTGCCCGTACACCCCGACAAGCACAGTTAACCCATCCCACGACGGTTACGAAGCGGCGCAGCATCAGTACCACATGGCGGAGTTTGCCAAACAAGTAAGATAGTCGATCAATTCTAGTTGGCTAAAAAATATGCCATATCATGGTTGGTTTAAAGCCCTATGGCTAGAACTAAGATTTGGGCATTAGGGCACTGGCGAACTGTTCGCCACGGCCTAACCAATAAGCCAAATCTTTATCTTCAGCCAAACCTTCTGCTGCAACCATCACCCAACCTTTCATCGGCTTACCGGTAAAATCGAATTCTTGGGCATAAGGCTGTGACAAGGCATCGGCATAATTGGGTGGCCCCACCCTGACTACCATGCCATCACCCATAACACCGACACACATGTTGCCAGAAATCATAAACCCTAAACCACCGAACATTTTCTTTGCCGTGGCATGGGGGTGGTCTTCGAGTAGCTCCCTCACCCGTTGAGCTAGCCCTTCGTCAAAAGCCATTAGTTAAAGATGTTCTCGCCCATTTGGTCGATACATTGTTTGGCCTTAAATAAGCTCAACTCATGACCGCCCTCGACACTGTGGGATTGATCGGCACGGATAAAGTGATGCTCTTGACCATTTTTACGTATCCACCCCTGTACCCGGAAGCTACTACCTTCTTTCAACGGCTGAGTTTCTATACTAAACCCTTTATGTTCGTGATGCTGACTGGTTTTAGAGCCCTTGTTATCGGCGCCCTCTTCGACAGGCCTAAATAGAAACTCTTTGATACTCGATAATAAACCCATGACTTAAATCGCCTGCATGTAATTAATGATTAGCGTATGATTTTAAAGTAAACCTCGACAAAATTTAAGGCATAACCATGAATAAAGCCACCTTGCGTAAAATTGACTATAAAAAAGAGTTGTCTAGCTTTTACAAAGTGAGCCCTAAACAAGTGAGTTTTGTAGACATCCCTAACATGCAGTACCTGATGATCGATGGCCAAGGCAACCCCAATGATCAGACCACCTTTGGCGCGGCCATAGAAACCTTATATGGCATGGCTTACACCCTTAAATTTATGCTAAAACAGGCTTCTGAGCCGTTCGACAGCGTAGTGATGCCATTAGAAGCTTTGTTTTGGGCCGAGGATCCCACTGCCTTTGCCGAACAACGATACGAGGAATGGCATTGGACGCTGTTGATTTTGCAACCGCCTAGAGTTAGCCCAGAAGACTTTACACACGCCAAACAGCAACTTGCGGCAAAGAAAGATCCTGCATCACTTCACTTATGCCGTTTAGATGACTATACCGAGGGGCCGTGCGCCCAAATTCAACACCTAGGCCCCTACGACCAAGAAGGCCCTACAGTAGAGCGTTTACATGCCGCCATTTTAGCGCAAGGTCATCAATTGGCCGGCAAACACCACGAAATTTACCTCAGTGATCCGCGCCGCACGGCACCAGAAAAACTAAAAACGGTAATCCGTATGCCCTACACTTCTTGCTAACAACAAATAACCCAGCAAATGCTGGGTTATTTGGGTATGGCATAACACTTAGTTAGCTACACGGGCAAAGTCAATGACCGTGCTATTAACGGAAAGCGAATTGCTTGCCTTCACGAATGCCACCTGCAGGCCAACGCTGTGTCACCGTCTTACGACGTGTGTAGAAGCGGATAGCATCTGGGCCATGTACACCCAAATCACCAAACAAAGAACGCTTCCAACCACCAAAGCTGTGGTAAGCCACTGGCACAGGTAAAGGTACGTTGATACCTACCATGCCCACTTTAATGTTATCAGAGAAGTAACGTGCGGCTTCGCCGTCACGGGTAAAGATGCAAGTACCGTTACCAAACTCATGGTCATCAATCAGTTGCATCGCTTCTTGCATAGTATCTACGCGCACAACACACAATACTGGACCAAAGATTTCTTCTTTGTAAATCACCATGTCCTTGGTGACTTTATCAAACAAGCAACCGCCAACAAAAAAACCATTTTCATGGTCATCTACTACAAGATCGCGGCCATCGACTACAAGTTCAGCGCCTTCAGCTACACCTTGAGTTACCAAATTACGCACGCGATCTAGGGACGCTTGAGTAATAAGAGGGCCCATTTCGTTGCTAACGTCTGTGCCGTTGCCCACTTTTAGAGCTTCTACTTGAGGCTTAAGCTTGGCCACTAGTTCGTCTGCAGCTTTATCGCCTACACAAACCGCAACGGAGATAGCCATGCAACGTTCGCCACAAGATCCGTATGCAGCTCCCATCAAGGCAGTTACGGCGTTATCCATGTCTGCATCAGGCATGATAATACCGTGGTTCTTAGCGCCGCCTAGGGCTTGTACACGCTTGCCGTTGGCAGTGCCAGTGGCATAGATGTATTCGGCAATGGGAGTAGAACCAACAAAGCTTACCGCTTGCACGCGCTGGTCTTCTAAAATAGTGTCTACAGCAAGCTTGTCGCCGTTTACAATGTTAAATACACCATCAGGCAAACCTGCTTCTTTAAGCAGCTGACCAATAAGCATAGGTGCACTTGGGTCACGTTCAGATGGCTTTAATACAAACGTATTACCGCAAATAATGGCCATGGGGAACATCCACATAGGCACCATAGCAGGGAAGTTAAATGGGGTAATACCTGCCACAACGCCTAAGGGTTGGAACTCAGACCAGCTATCGATGGCCGGACCTACATTTTTGCTATGTTCGCCTTTTAACAAAGTAGGCGCGGCACAGGCAAATTCAACCACTTCAATACCACGAATCAATTCACCTTGAGCATCGTCTAATACTTTGCCGTGTTCGTTGGTTAAGGCTGCACAAATTTTGTCCGCATTGTCTTCTAACAATTGCTTAAAACGGAACATGATCTTTGCGCGTTTTTGTGGTGGCGTGTTACGCCAAGCTGGGTAAGCTTCTTGCGCCGCTGCAATAGCGTCTTCTACTGTGGATTTACTGGCCAGAGCAACTTTACGAATAACGCCACCAGTGGCAGGGTTAAATACGTCTTGTACGCGGTCTGTATCGGCAACCATGGCGCCGTTAATAAAATGTCCTACAACTTGCATTGTTATTCCTCACTGCCCATTTACGAGCTTGGTTGGGTGTTCTATAGGTTATGGCACCCCAGACACAGCTGATAATACCATTGGTTAAATAGTTAACTTTTCTGCCTAATCTAAGCTCTGAATGGCGTCACCTAAGGCGTTCACTAAACGAGTAATATCTTCTTTTTCGGCCACAAAATTTGGTCCTAACTGTATGGTATCACCGCCATAACGCACATAAAAACCCAAATCCCAGGCTTTCATGGCTATTTCATAGGGCCGACGTGCGGGTTCGCCCGGATAGGCTTCAATGGTTAACGCGCCTGCTAAACCATAGTTACGTATATCGCTGACGTAACTCAAGCCTTTTAAACTATGAATAGCATCCTCAAAATGTGGCGCTAGGTCGGCCGCACGCTGTGCCATTTGATCATTTTCAAAGATATCCATGGCTGCCAAAGCTGCAGCACAGGCCACAGGGTGGGCTGAATAGGTATAACCATGGGGGAATTCCACCATATATTCAGGGCCACCGGCGGCCATAAAGGTTTGGTAGATTTCACTCTTAGCCACCACAGCACCCATTGGGATAGCGCCATTAGTTAAGCCTTTTGCAAGGTTCATAATGTCGGGCACCACATCAAACGCATCAGCACCAAAGGCAGCGCCAGCGCGGCCAAAACCGGTGATTACTTCGTCAAAAATCAACAATATGTTGTGATCATCACAAATTTTGCGCAAGCGTTGCAAATAACCCTGCGGTGGCACCACTACACCAGCAGAACCGGCAAACGGCTCTACAATCACGGCCGCAATGTTAGATGCATCATACAACGCAATTTGTTCTAACAGGTCGTCTGCCAACTCGGCGCCATGTTCAGGCAAGCCTTTAGTAAACGCGTTTTGTGGTAACAAGGTATGGGTTAAATGGGCTGCATCTACGCCATCACCATACAATTTACGGTTGCCAGCGATGCCACCCACACTAATGCCGCCGTAGTTCACACCGTGATAACCCTTACTGCGTCCAATGAGCTTAGTTTTGCTGGGCTGGCCCTGTTGACGCCAATAAGCCCGTGCCATTTTTAATGAGGTGTCGGCAGACTCCGAACCCGAGTTGGTAAAAAACACATAGTCCAACCCTTCTGGCGCCATTTTAGCCACTCGATCAGCCAGTTCAAAGGCTTTGGGGTGGCCAAACTGAAATGCTGGAGAGTAGTCCATTGATTGCATTTGTTTATACACAGCTTCAGTGATTTCTGGGCGGTTGTGGCCAAAACCACAACACCAAAGGCCCGACAAACCATCATAAATACGACGTCCATCCGCAGTGATGTAATGGCTTTGTTCGGCCGATACAATCATGCGCGGGTTATCTTTAAACTGGCGGTTAGCCGTAAACGGCATCCAGTGGGCTTCGAGCTGTTCGCGGCTTAGGCCACCGGTGAGGGATTCAAAACTCATGTGCTAACTCCATCATTATCAATGTCGCCAGTTTAAGCTTGCAATTAGAACAGTTAAATATTAAGTTATTTACTTTTAAATAACTATTTAGTTAATTAAATATATACCTAATCAGGCAGGATAAAACATGGCCAAACAACTGGGTTTAAGCCGCGTGTCTGACATCGACTTGCGTTTATTACGAATTTTTAAAGTAATCGTCGAAGCCGGAGGATTTGCCGCCGCTGAGGTCGAACTTAACATTAGCCGCGCGGCCATCAGCATGGCAATGGGCGATTTAGAAACGCGCATAGGCCTTCGTCTTTGCCAGCGCGGTAGGGCTGGGTTTTCTGTGTCCGAGGCGGGCCAAGAAGTGTATCAAGCCATTTTGCAATTGCTGGCTTCCATCGAAGGCTTTCGCACCCAAGTCAATGCGCTACACGACCAGTTACAAGGCGAACTCAACATTGGCATCGCCGACAACCTTGTTACCCTGCCTCATATGCGTATCACTAACGCCTTGCGGCAACTAAAACAGCAGGGATCCGGCGTCACCATTAACATCAGCATGATGGCACCTCACAACATCGAAAAAGCCGTGTTAGATGGGCGCTTGCATGTGGGTATAATTCCAGAAGTGAGGCGTTTGCCAGAGCTCGACTTTAAGACTTTATACGACGAAGAATCGCGCTTGTATTGTAGTTTTCAACATCCGCTATTTAACCATGCCGAAAAACACCAGTGCATTGAACAAGTGCCTGCATATGATGCGGTGGCGCCTGCTTATGCGCAAACAGCAGACACTCGTCAGCACTACCAACAACTCAAAACCAGCTCTACTGCGACCGACCGTGAAGGGGTCGCATTTTTGATTCTTACCGGTTGTTTTATTGGCTATTTGCCCACCCACTATGCCAGTCAGTGGATCCAGCAGGATAAGTTACGCGCCATTGCCCCTGGGCACTTTTATTTTACCACCAGTTATGGCGTAGTTACCCAGCGCAGTAAACGCACCAACCCTGTATTAGAGGGCTGGCTCAACGCCTTATGGCAGGCCAGCTAGGCTAACCGGCTATAATATTGGCAACTGCGCGGCCGCTCGAGTAGACAACCACTGCGCACCGTCTTCGGTAATCACAATATTCTCTTCGTGGACCATTTGTTTTACCTCGCCATTGCCGTTGGCGTAAGACATACCCGGCTCTAACGTCATGACCATGCCCACTTCCAACACGGTGTCGTCGGTGGCGGTATTTGATGGCCATTCTGTAAGGTCCGAGCCTAAACCATGGCCTAAGCGCCCTACATCATTACCTAATGCGCCACCTGCATGCATGATGGGCCACATAGCACGGTACAAGTCACTAGTGCTATTGCCAGGCTTAGCAGCGGCAAAGCCTGCTTCAGTGGCATCGTACACGGTGGAATACGCGTCTTTAGAGGCTTGCGAGCAATCGCCAAAACTCCAGTTGCGATCAAAATCACAAAAGTAACCTTGCCATACGGTGCCGGTGTCGATGATTAACAGATCACCCGTTTCAATCACCCGGTCCGTCGGTCCCATGATGATGTCATCATAGCCATCGGCGCCCGATGAAGACACAATAAACGGCGAATGATCGGCGCCTTGGCGCAACAACTCCATTCTAAATTCCGCCACCACTTCACGCTCGGTCATGCCGACGCGGGCAAAACCAGGCAATTGAGCAAAGGCCTTAGACGCAATGCTACACACGTGGGCCGCACGGTCTATTTCGGCAGTTGATTTAATACTGCGCAAATGCAACACCTCTCGACTGACATCCACTAGCTCAAAACCGCTTGAAGCATACAAAGATTGCACCTGGTTTTGGGGCATACGCAAGTGCGTTTCTCGGCCCAGAGTCATGCCGAGACGGCCAAAGCGCTTGGGTAGCTCAGCTAAGGTTTGGTTGAGTAAACTCACGCCATCGTCTGCTGGGAACGGCGACGGCCAGGTGCGCACATCGTCCACCCAGGTGCTGCTCATGCCTACCACACCGATGGTGGGAATAACGGCAATAGGTTTACCTGTGGCCGGCAGAATTAAAAACCAAGGCCGTGTAGGGCTTTGCCAAAACTGGGTGAAATAGCCAGAAAAATAGCGCACGTTAGTTTCGGTGGTTAACAACACCGCATCGAGCTGTTGTTCACGCATCATGACTTGTGCGCGCGCCATACGCTGCTCAAACTCGACCAGTGCAAAGTCTCGCTGTGGGGTTTGGCTGGGTTGATATTGGCTCATGAGCTAATACCAAACACCAAACTTTGATACAGCTCAGGGTCCGTTGCGCCTTCGGTACCTAACACCAATACTCGGCTTTGCTCATCCAAACCTAAAGCTGAGCGCCATTGGCTGTTACCGGCAGCCACCAATGCTGCGGCAAGTCCCGCTACCGCAGATTCACCCGCTTCGATACTCGGACTGTGTTGTTGTAAAGAAATCATACTCGGTGCAATCGCATCTTCACTTAAGGTAATAAAGTCGTCTGCCCCTTGGGCCAAAATCTGCCACGCAATTTGCGACACTTCGCCACACGCAAGACCCGCCATTAATGTGTCTAGGTCGCCTTCTACCACCCGTAACTCGCCCGCTTTTGCACTTTCTTGCAAACAGTTGGCTTGCTCAGGTTCCACAATCACAAAACGTGGCCGTTGCTGACCCCATAAATCCCAAAAATAACCACACACCGCAGCGGCTAAGCCACCTACTCCTGCCTGTACAAAAACGTGGGTTGGCACATCCGCTTGTAGTTGTTGCACAATTTCTGCCAGCATCACCGTGTAACCCAAGGCAACGTTAGCGGGTATTTCTGTGTAACCCGGGTAACTGGTATCAGAAATAATAACCCGCCCGTACTGTTTGGCATCACTGGCCGCCTGCTTCACCGAGTCATCATAGTTGCCGGTAATGCGTATCACTTGGGCCGCGTAGGCCTCCATCGCCGCTTGACGGCCTTGGGACACGTCACGGTGAATATAAATAATGCACTGACAACCAAACATTTGTGCGCCCCATGCTACAGAACGGCCATGGTTACCGTCGGTAGCACAACTGACCACTACGTCTTTTAATTGCGCCTTAAACTGACCAGAGAGCAACTCCTCCATCGTCGGCTCAACACCATTAACTTGAGCTAAATGCTGCTGTAAAAAACGCGTGACCGCGTAGGCACCACCCAAGGCTTTAAAACTTTTAAGCCCAAAGCGAGTGCTTTCGTCTTTATAATATACCTTAGCGATATTGGCAGCCTCTGCCATGGTATCGAGTTGTTGTAACGCCGTAGCCTGGTAGTTCGGCCAGCTAGAAATGGTGCTCAATGCGTTCTTTGCTCGCGCCACACTCAAAATATTTTGCCGTGCTGCGCCATAGGCTAACTGGCTGTCAGCTAACGGGTTATGAAAACAGTCCAAACGGCCCGGGTGAGTAATAGACATAAAGACAACTCCAAAAAAATTAAGATTTAGGCCAAACAGCCTGAGCTACTCCGGTTGCAATAAGGGTAACTCCAGCCAACCCTTGCCAACCAATCGCTTCTCCAAACAAAAACCACGCTTGTAACGCTACCGCCGGCGGTACCAAGTAAAAAAAACTACCGACCTTAGTGGCGGCGCCTTGACGCATCATGATCATGAGCAACAACACGGCCCCAATCGATAACGCCAGTACCTGCCAAGTCAGGCTGGCTATAAACTGCCATTGCCAATCGACCTTGCGTGTTTCAAACGTAAACGCAATCACCAGACTAAATACCAAGGCTGAGGCATACTGAAACCATATTGAGGTTAGATGATCGACACCGTGACAGTATCTCTTTTGGTACAAGGTGCCAAAAGAAATACCCACTAACGCACCACCAACAAGCACGGGGGCCCAGCCAGAAAAACCATCAAATATGGTGCCTGGGTCCAATGCAAACTGCTCACCTAAGACCAGATAAAGACCCATTAAACCCATGACTAAACCAAGCCACTGACGCTTGCTCACTGTTTCGCCCAACATAAGCCCAGCAAACAAAGCCATGGTTAGCGGCTGCAAACCAATCACCATGGCACTAAGGCCAGCGGGCATGCCCATTGAGACGGCTTGAAAAATGCCACCTAGGTATACACCATGAAACAACAACCCCACCAGCATACAATGCAGGACTAAGCGCCATGTTGAAGGCCACTGACTAGCCATTAACTTAATAATGAGCCATAACACCAGCAAGGCCAACGCGAAGCGGTAACTCAGCAGAGTGAAAGGCTCGGCAAAAGGTCTACCCAACTTTGCTACCAAAAACCCAGTACTCCACACCCATACAAAGACAAACGGCATTAAGCGTACAAAAGGTGCAGGTAGCGTGATTGACATAACATTGATTTCTTTAACGGTGTGGCTAGCATATTGGCACAGATCAAATGCCGGAGGCTAGCCAAATTTCGCAAGGCCAATAGCTTATCAGGATTGATAGACTTAGATTGGTCAACAGTAGCTGCAAAAATGAATATTTTTATCGCAAGAAAGCGTGTCTATGAGGTAACTAAGGCAATATACTCGTGTTGGTCAATTTACCCAAAATTGGGTGAGTAAGTATTTACAGGAACGAAATAGGAACGATATGAAACGTTTGCATCAAAGTGATCGTACAATATTAGAGTTATTGCAGAAAAACTCGCGTGTAAAGCTTGAGTCCATAGCAAGTAAAACGGGCTTGTCTGTAGCAACCATTCAGCGCCGCGTAAAACACTTTAAAAGCACTAGTGTCATCCAACAGGAAACTGCCGTCATTTCCCAAGAGGCCGTGGGATACGGCATGACTTTTCTGATTATGGTTGAGTTGGAGCAAGAGAAAGCCCACCAATTAGACTCGTTTCGTAAAAAAGTGACGGCAGAACCCCAAGTTCAACAATGTTACTACATTACTGGAGAGGCCGACTTTGCTCTCATCGCGCTGGCAAAAAGCATCGACGATTTTGAACAACTCACCCATCGGTTGTTTTTTGACGACGCCAATGTCAAACGTTTTCACACCTCGGTGGTGATGAACCGCACCAAAACGGGCATGACAGTACCCCTCGAGTTGGATATAGTATCAGCTTCACATTCAGGCAGTGTTTAATACAATTATGTCGGCTTACCCGCAACAGCAAATACTCGCAGCCTTTGATGCCTATCTGGCAGAGTTCCCGTTACCCAACGATCTGTGGGTCTTCGCCTATGGCTCGCTCATGTGGAACCCAGAAATGCAGGTAGTGGAAACCCGCCAAGGTAAAGTTAACGGCTTTCGACGAGGTTTTAATTTACTCTCTACCGTACACCGAGGAACCACCGAAAACCCAGGTCTCGTATTGTCATTAAGAGATGATGGTCACTGTGAAGGGTTGGTTTTTCGAATTAGTAACACTAACAAACAAATCGATTTCAAAAACTTGTGGTTCCGTGAAATGGTAACCATGTTTTACCGCCCCCATCGGTGCCAAGTGGTGACAGATGGGGGTGTGGTGAGTGCCATTACGTTTGTGGCAGATCAACAGCATGAACAGTTTGTTGATTTTGATACAGCCCAATGTGCGCAAATGATTGCTCAAGCCCACGGTAGTCGCGGCAGTAATATTGATTATTTTAACAATACCCACCAGCAGCTTAATCAACTTAACATCAAAGACTCACTGTTTAGTGATATTGCGTCCCACTGGCCCAATGCTGGTTAACGTAACGGCCCTGTCATTCCGGCACAGGCCGGAATCTGTGCGGCCTGCCGGAGATCCTGACCTGCGTCAGGATGAATTGCCCCAGTCACCCGGGTTTTTTGGGCACTTGTTCTAACTCATAAATCGACTCTCCCACTTGCTCCAACTGCTGTTGCAACATGGCTTGAGCATCATAAATACCGCGATTATAGAAAAACGGTCCCATGGTGTCACTGATGAAATCGAGCATAAACTGGGCTTCAAAACTGCCAAGTTCTCGATCTAACTCAGCATCACAATAGTCTTGTAAACGGCTAATGAGGTCTGCTTTTTCTTCGGCGTTAAACTTAATACTCATGGCTAGGATCCAATTGATCAATAATGTGAGCTAACTGGGTTATTTCATCTTAAGTTAACGTATAGTTGGCGCGCTCGTCGATGCTGATTGAGCCATTAAAAAGTCAATTTAGTGGCAGAAGCAACCGTGTCTGCTAGCATAGATACATAACATCTTCGCAGCAAGCTAAATCAAAATGCCTAAGTCTATTACTCTATATGATTACCCAAAGTCTTCCGCCGCTTACCGTGTGCGCATCGCGCTCAACTTAAAGGGTATCGATTACCAATCGGTAAAAGTTGACCTACTGGCCAAAGACCAAAGCAGCCACTTTTACCTTGCCACTAACCCACAAGGTCTAGTCCCAAGCTTAGTGGTGGGTAATCAGTCAATCTTTAGCCATTATCGAGTGGCTTGAAGACACCTACCCACAACACCCTCTTCTGCCCTCTAACCCTACGGAGAAAGCGCAACTTAGAGCACAAACCTACGCCATTGTAGCCGACACCCACCCGCTCAATAACTTACGTGTACTCACCTACTTAGTTGCTGAACTTGGTCACGATAACGCAGAAAAAATGGCTTGGTACCGCCACTGGATTAAGTTGACTTTTGCCGCCCTGGAAATACAGTTAAGCGCCTCTTCACTCTCCAACACAGCCAATTTACTCGACACGGTGTTAGTACCCCAAGTATTCAACGCCCACCGGTTTGCAATTGACATGATGCCCTATCCGACCATCCAACAGCGTGTTGACTGGTGCAACCAACAACCTGCATTTGAGAAGGCCCACCCAGACTAATGTGGTTAGCCCAACGGGCTGACCCATTCTTGGCCTGGTACGGGGTGGGTCGGCACCCATCGAGCAAGTACCAAGGATACACATGCCATGGCAGCACCCAGCATAAACACCGCTGTGGGTGATACCAACCACAACACACCCATAATCGCGGGTAACACAACAGCAGCAATGTGGTTAATAGTAAAGGATACACCGGCGGTGGATGCCATATCGGCTGGATCCGCTATTTTTTGAAAGTAAGTCTTTTGAGCGATAGCCATGGCAAATAACACATGATCAAACATATACAAAGCCACCGCCAAAGGTGCCCAGTCGACAAAACCGTAGGCTAAAAACACTAGCACTAAACCCACGTACTCCAAGGTGAGCGCACGTCGCTCACCCCAACGGGAGACTAAACCGCCAATTTTGGGGGCTAACCACATGCTCAGCAACCCATTCCCCAAAAACATCAGGGCAATTTCATGGGCTCCAAAATTAAAACGATGCACCATTAACAAGGCAGCAAACACCACAAATATTTGGCGTCGAGCACCGCCCATAAACACCAAGGCGTAGTACAAACTATAGCGTTTTCTAAGTACTAGTTTTTTGCTTTGTTGCACTTTGGATTGATAGGGCGGAAAGGTTAACAAGGCCACCAAAGCCAAGCTTACAGTCACACCACCACCAAACACATAAACCCATACCACAGGTAACATAAACACTTGCAATGCCAGCCAAACCCAAGCGTAGGCCAACAACGACGCAGCCGAACCAATGGCCATTAACCGCCCCAGCTGCACCGGCGCTTCTTCTATACTAAACCACTGCAACGCCAAAGATTGTTTGACCGTTTCGTAATAATGAAAGCCCACAGACATGAGCATAGTGGTGATTAACAAACCCGTAAACGTCGGCAAAAAACCGGTGAGGGCCGTACCTACGCCTAACACCAGCAAGGACCAAATCGCCAACCTTTGCTCGGCAATAATTAGCAATAAAAACACCACACCGAAGGCCAAAAAACCGGGCACTTCACGCCACGATTGCAATACCCCAATGTGGGCACCGTTTAAGCCCCCCTGCTCTATAGCAAAGTTATTGAAAAGGGCCATCCACACACCAAAACTAAAGGGCATGGCAAAGGTCATGAGACGCAACAAACGCGTGGGGTTGGGTTGCGCTAAATTTAACAATGAAGGAAAACGGGTCATATAGCCTTACGCTCAGGCGGGCGTATTTCAAGAACGGTTATTGTGCTAGCCATAGGGCCAAACCAAAGTGACATAAGAGAGTGCTAAACTAATCTAAAAACCAATACATTGCACGTATAAAAAGTGGCGCTTAGTTATTAACAAAGTTAAATTCGGCGCCGGTATTTATTATGTAACGGATTGGCCAAACCAGTGAATTGATTAAAGGTTAGACCATGAACCCAGACAGTGCCAATTGAAAACGACTATTTACGCCCTATATACTGCTATAGATCCAGCCAAGAGAAGACTATGAGCAACGCACCCGACAACCAAAAAACGCCGCCTAATAAACAAGACCTTCGTTTACTTCTGCGCTTATTGCCCTTTATTACGCCGTATAAGAAAATGGTGTTGGGCGCTATGTTAGCCCTTATAATCACTGCCGGCGTATCACTGGCGCTGGGGCAAGGTATTCGATTGCTGATTGACCAAGGTTTCGATTCTTCAGACCCAAGCCGTTTAAACCAAGCCATGATGGTATTGGCGATGATTACGGTATTGATGGCAGCCGGCACTTTTACGCGCTTTTATTTGGTGTCCTGGCTCGGCGAACGCGTGAGTAACGACGTTAGATTAGCCGTATTTAACCACCTACTCACCCTTGACCCATATTACTTTGAAGTCAATCGTAGCGGCGAGATTAACGCCCGCCTTACTACCGACACCACCCTGCTACAATCCATTATTGGTTCCTCCATTTCCATGGCTCTACGCAACAGCCTCACTTTTGTAGGGGGCTTAGTAATGATGTTAATTACTAACCCCAAGTTAGCACTCATTGTCTTAACCAGCGTGCCTTTAGTGATCTTCCCCATGATGTGGTATGGACGCAGGGTGCGAAAACTGTCCCGCTTGAGTCAGGACCGCGTGGCCGACATTGGCACTTATGCCGGCGAAATTGTACAACACATTAAAATAGTACAGAGTTTCACCCGCGAACAAGAAGAAACCAAGGCCTTTGGCGCAGAAGTAGAAAAAGCATTTAAGGTTGCCAAAAAACGTATATTGCAACGCTCCATCCTCATTGTAGTGGCTATGGCCTTAGTCTTTACCGGCCTTTCCAGCATGATTTGGGTGGGCGCACAGGACGTGGCTAGTGGTGCCATTAGCTCTGGCGAACTTGCCGCCTTTGTATTTTACGCCTTGATGGTGGCCATGGCGGTGGCGACTATTTCAGAAGTGTACGGTGAGCTTCAACGGGCCGCTGGCGCCACCGAACGCTTATTAGAACTATTAGCCGAAGAAGCCGACATCAATAGTCCACCAACGGCTCAAGCCTTGCCCGACGGCGCCTTGGCACTGGCCTTTGATAAGGTCAGCTTTAGCTACCCATCACGACCTGACCAAGTGGCGTTAGAAGACGTTAGTTTTTCGGTTAACGCCGGAGAAACCGTAGCCGTAGTCGGGCCTTCCGGTGCGGGCAAAAGCACCTTGTTTGAGTTACTACAACGCTTTTACGACCCTAAACAAGGCAGTATTAGTGTGGCCGGCCACCACCTCACACAGCTCAATCCCACAGATTTACGTGGCCATTTAGGCCTGGTACCCCAACAACCTACCCTATTTAGCGCCGACGTGGCCCATAACATTGGCTATGGTGACCCCTGCGCCAGCCAAGACAAAGTGGTCGCCGCAGCTGATAAAGCCTACGCTAGCGAGTTTATTGACCGCTTGCCACAAGGCTACGAAAGTTACTTGGGTGAACAGGGGGTACGCTTGTCCGGTGGCCAGCGGCAACGTATTGCAATTGCTCGCGCCATGCTTAAAGACCCATCCATTTTGTTACTCGACGAAGCCACCAGTGCCCTAGACGCCGATAGCGAGCACAAGGTGCAAGCGGCCCTGCAGGAGTTAATGCAAGGCCGTACCACATTGATCATTGCCCACCGTTTAGCCACGGTGATGCACGCCGATCGTATCATGCTGTTTAATGAAGGTCGCCTAGAGGCCCAAGGCACTCATCAGCAGCTGCTAGCGTCGTCGAAGCTATATAAACGCCTTAGCCAATTACAGTTCAACCACTAGCTGGCCAACTATGAGCACATCTAACCGCCCCACCCTTGCCGCCATTGAAACCTTGCTACGCAATGGTTATTGGGATAGAACAGAAATTATCCGTATGGCCGATGCGAGCCTGCGAGTACGCAAACAATCTAAAGGTCATGAGTCCTCTGGGCCTTGGGGGCAAGATAACTTGAGGGACGAAGCCACATACCTACAAGAATTAGAGCCCCACTTGGTGGATTTATTTCCTCGCTTGATCGCTTCGTGGGACCAACCTGCCCCCGGTTACGACATGGCCTATATGACCAACCACGTGGATGTGGCGCAACTGGTGCGGAGCCAAACCTTCAATCAGCAACAAAGCAATCAGTTTCAAACCCACCTAGGTAAGCGTGTATTTGGTCAGCTGCATACCCCGTGCCAGAGGTTGGCTAGCCTTGCAGAAAATGTTGTTGCTACTTTACAACAAGCTACACAAACCCTTAACGACCATGACCAGTTACAGTGTTTAACCACTCCATCTATGGTTATTAATGGCCAGTTTTGTCGAGACTTAGCCACCAATACCGCGAGCCTCATACAACAGAAGACCTTGATTCATGGTCTGGATCAGGCCCCACAAGTACGCCTTCATGGTGATTTATTTTTAGAAAACATACTCCTACCGGCAACATCAGAACACCCCCACTGGCCCACGCAGTTAGTGCTCATTGACCCAGTGTCGGTGGCTGGCATGAGTGCGGGACACCCGCTGTTTGACTTAGCAAAGTATGAGTCTTATGCCAGCGGTGAGTTACCCGCCATGCGCCGAGGGCACATGCTTGTAGAAAGTATACACAGCACTCATGCTGAGTTTAGTTTTGCAATCGATTGGCAACACTCAGAAATGCAGCCATTTAAGGCCATTGATTGGCACTCGGCCTTACGACAGTCTTACATTAGCCACCATGGGCCCATAGACCCTGCCATGTATGCCTTGCTAGAGGCCTACTTTGCGGCCGCCATGATACTGTGTACCACCGGCGCAGAACAACACGCGCGGGCCTTAAAGGCGATCTTTAGCTTGCAGATCGCATGGTCTTTAGTAGGGCAATAATAGCCAGTGCTAGCGCGCCGGCTACTACACCCACCCCCATATTAGCTAACTGAGTCCACCAAGTGGTTAACGGCTCTATCCAATGATGCAACCAAGGCCAACCGTGGGCCAATATGCCACCACCCACTAAGAACATGGCCAAGGTTCCCACCACCGACAAGGTTTTCATCAACGGCGGTGCAGCATTCACCAAACCATGGCCAAGCCAGGCACTAAAACGATTACTGGTGCCGTTAGCTTCGCCTTCGAGCAAGTACAAACCCACATCGTCCATTTTCACTATAGCGGCCACTAAACCGTAGACCCCCAAGGTAAAGAGTAAAGATAAACTGGAAACAATAATAACTTGATTAGTAAACGAGGTATGGGCCACAGACCCCAAAATAATAACCACAATTTCTGCTGACAATACAAAATCGGTACGGATTGCGCCTTTAATTTTGCGCTGTTCCAAGGCTAATAAATCGTCTTTGCACAGGCGTAACTGACTGACACGGTCTGAGGATGTGGTGTTTTTAGGCTGATGAACTAACCATTCGTGCAACTTTTCAGCACCTTCAAAACAAAGGTAAGTACCACCTAGCATCAGCACGGGGGTAATAAGCCAAGGCGCATATAGACTCATAAGCAAAGCCAGCGGCACCAAAATCACCTTGTTAAGCAACGATCCTTTAGCCACGGCCCACACTACCGGCAGCTCGCGTTCGGCACGTACGCCAGACACTTGCTCGGCGTTAACGGCTAAATCATCGCCTAATACACCCGCGGTTTTTTTAGCCGCGACTTTTGATAACACCGCAATATCGTCCAATAAGGTCGCAATGTCATCCAACAATGCCAACAAACTTGCACCAGCCATAATAATTCCTCAATCAGGCAGTAAACAGTGCCTTATTTGTTGTGCCACCTTGTGCGGCTGCTCCAGCGGCAATAAGTGACCAGCGCCATCAAAGTTAACGGCACGGATATGCTGCGGTAAACCAAGTGGGGGGCGCAATGCCTGCCAACGTTTCCAGGCCAAGGCGTCTACGGTGTCAGAGTGTCCACCACGCAGTACACTAATCGGCACTTTGCATCGCTTGAGGGTGCGCCACATGGTGGGCACCGTGCCATACATGGTGGCTTCCCAATATTTATCATAGAGCAACTTAAAGCCATTGCCCTCTGGCACCACAGCAGCATTGATGTAGTGCCAGAGTATTTCGTCAGTCAATTTGGAAAATACACGTTTGGGCCGATGAAAATTAAACGCTTGTTGTAAGCTATGCCAACGATCAGGTCGCCCCATGGCGGTGGCCACAATAGGCACTTTTCGAGTCAGCATTGATGGCAAAAAACGCAAAATACGGGTTAACGTACGGCGTAAAAAAACCGGCTCAAGCAACACTATTTGGCGATAAAGATGGGGGTTTAGTTGCGCGGCTAATACACCCACATTAGCCCCCATAGAATGTCCAATAAAGGTGACTGGCGCTAACTGGTGGTGTTCGATAAAATCGTTTAAGTCATGCGCCATGTGCTGCCAAACGGCTCTAGTTTTGGCCTGCGCTTGGTACTCTACTAACGGTTGCCATAACGGGCGTAAGTGAGGTGCGTAAATGGCGTGGTCTTGACCCAGCTCGGCAAGCAAGGCGTTATAAGTGCCCGGCGGAAAGCCATTGGCGTGGGCAAACAAAACGGCCGGTGCGTCTTGTTTGCCATAGATTTGGTAAGGAATACTCAAAGCACAGCGGCAATCGACTTAGCCACGTATGCAATGTTGCGCTGGTTAAGTCCGGCCAAGTTAATACGGCTAGAACCCACCAAGTACACGCTGTGTTCATTAACCAAGGTATCCACTTGTTCTGCACTCACACCCAAAAACGAGAACATGCCTTTTTGGCGTTCAATAAAGCTAAAGTCTTGCGTTACACCTTCGGCTTTAATGGCATCAACCAACTGGCTGCGTAAATCTTTAATACGCTTGCGCATGGTTTTTAATTCATCACGCCACATTTGCTTGAGCTTAGGGTCAGCTAAAATAGTTTCTACCACCAACGCGCCATGTGACGGCGGCATAGAATAGTTTGCTCGAATGACGCTGTTCATTTGGCCTTGCGCTAAACTGGCTTGTTGGGCATTGGCCGCAATAATCATGGCTGTGCCGGTACGCTCTCGGTACAAACCAAAGTTTTTGGAACAAGAACTTGCAATCACCATTTCTGGCACCGCGTTAGCCATGAGGCGCAAACCCGCGGCATCTTCATCCATACCCTCTCCTAAACCTTGATAAGCGATATCAACGTAAGGTATCAAGCCTTTGGCGAGCACTAAATCTGTGATGGCCTGCCACTGGTCTAAGGATAAATCTGCACCCGATGGGTTATGACAACAGCCGTGTAGCAATACCACATCACCGGCTTGGGTCTGATTTTGTAGGGCATTCAACATGGCATCAAAATCAACAGCTCTGGTACCGCGATTATAATAGGGGTACTCTTTTACCGTGAAACCCGCACTCTGCATGACCGCGTGATGGTTGGCCCAAGTTGGGTTGCCTAACCACACCGTGGCATTAGGTGAGGCGACGTTAATAAACTCACCTAACACGCGCAATGCGCCACTGCCACCTGGAGTTTGAGCTACAGCGATACGCTGGTCGGCCAGTACCGCATGATCAGCACCCAAAGTCACCTGAGCAAGTAATTCACAAAAGCGCTTAGAACCCGCCATACCGACATAAGCTTTGGTGTCTTCTTCTGCTAACAGGCGTTCTTCGGCCCGTGCTACGGCTTCCATAATAGCCGTATGACCGGTCTCATCTTTGTACACACCCACGCCCAAATCGACTTTATTGGGGTTGGTGTCTTGACGGTACAAGACCGACAAATTAAGAATGGGATCAGCAGGCACAGCGCGCAGCGACTCAAACATGAGCAATAGAACTCCTATGAACAAACGAAAACAAAAAAATGAGGGTAGTTTAACGATCTTAATTATACGACTTTGACTTTGCTAAAACCAGCGCCAAAGCGTGATATAACTTGGTATATAACAAGTATTTGAAACAATTAGCGATTGCTATTACGTGCCCTTTCTTGGCGCGGGGAACAGCCATACTTTTTTTGATAACACCGCGCCAAATAAGACGTAGAGCTAAAACCGCAAGCAGTGGCCACTTGCAGTACCGACAAACTCGATTGGCGTAACAGTTGTTGGGTTTTTTCTAGCCGTAAATGTAAATAATACTGACCTGGGCTTTGCTGCAAGTGTTGTTTAAATAAACGTTCCATTTGCCGAGCCGACATATTCGACGCATCCGCAAGCTGCTGGCAGGTAAGAGGCACTTCTAGGTTTTGGCGCATAATATCAATGGCCTTAATCAAACGCGGATTGTTGATATTTAGGCGTGACTGCAAGCGCATACGCTGGTCTTGATGGGGCGGTCTAATATGGGGGTGCATGTACTGCTCCGCCACCAGCAAAGCCAGTTCATGGCCATGCTGGTCGGAAATGATTTGCAACATCATATCCAAACCGGCAGAACCACCAGAACAGGTAAACAAACTGCCATCAAATTCGTATAGCTCACCACTCATCCAAACATCTGGAAACTGCTCTCGAAAACTGTCAACGTATTCCCAATGAATGGTGCAGGTTTTATGGCGCAATAGCTTAGCCTTGGCCAACAATAATGCGCCCGTAGAGGTGGACCCCAACAGATCAACCTGTCTCGCCGCCTGCCGCAACCAAGCAAACAAATAGTCATCCCCGTAGGAAGCCACGTTAATGCCCGCCACCACCAACAACACATCCAACTCTTTAACTTGCTCCAAACCTAATGTGGGCGCTGTAACCATTTGGTTACTCGCCCCTACAGGGTCACCGTCCCAGCTCAAAAACTCCCATTGATAGAGTTCATCGCCGGCTTGAGCATTGGCCATACGCAACGGCTCTAACGCCGCGGCCAAAGACAACATGGAAAACCCAGGCACTAAAAAGAAACCAAATCGCTGCATATGTTAACCTTTAAATTAATCACGTTCTGGGCAGCCGATGCCAACGTGCGTCGTATTTTTGATAGATTAGCCCCTATTGTCGGATTTGTCTCGTTAAAAGTCGTCTTATGTGGTTTTTATTTCAACATGAAAGCGCATTATGAATGTCACTTGAACAATAAACATAACCCAAACGGAGTCCTTTATGGCCTTTCCTTCTTCTTCTCCCTACGTCATCGTAGGCGCAGGTATTCACGGTCTAAGTACTGCTTATCACCTTGCCCTTGAGCTTAAAGCTAGCGGCAAAGGCGATGGTCGCGACATTATCATTCTTGATAAGAACGGCATTGCTGCTGGCGCAACGGGTATTGCATGTGGCGTAGTTCGTAACAACTACTTCCAACCTGCGATGCGTGAGTTGATGGCTCATTCTGTAGAAGTTTGGGAATCAGACATGGAAGCATACTCATACCACCCAGTGGGTTATATGCAGATCAGCCCAGAATCAATGCACGCGGACGTTGCAACGATCTTTGAACAGCAAAAAGCCATTGACTACCCTTCTACCTTCATTGAAGGCGAAGCTGACTGTACTAAGTACATGAAAGGCATTTTCCACGATTGGCAAGCACAAGGCATCACTTCGGTTCTTCACGAATCCAAAGGTGGCTACGCCAACAATACCAAAGCCATGTACGGCTTGGCGTCTAAAGTAGAAAACGAAAACATTCGCATCATCAGTGGCGTTACCGTTACTGGTTTTACTCGCAACGAAGGTTGTGTGACCCACGTTGAAACAGACAAAGGCAACATCGCTTGTGATTACGTTGTAATCGGCGCTGGCCCATGGGCTAAAGGCTTCTGGGAAATGCTTGACCTACCAAAGACAGTTAGCATCAAAGGTGCTGACGATGTGGTTCATACAGACATTCCAATGTGGATCTACTGGTCACTACAGGAAGGCACTTTGGGTGTGGATCCTAAGCTTCAAGTGGACAACGAAGGCAACATGCCGCCTGTTATTCACGTTGACTCTAATGCACCTCTTTACTCCTGTGAAGATGGCAGCTTAGTCACTGATGAAATGTGGGGCATCTACTACAAGCCTGACTTCCACTTTGGTGGTGTTCAAGGTGGTGCTGCACCATTCCCAGTTAAGCGTAACCCAGATGAAGTGGCTGTTGACCCATACGGTCCAGACTCTCCAGACTTTGTAGTTGGGCCAGAATTCGCTCACATGTGGGTCTCTGCCCTTGCTCATTGTCAGAAGCGCTTTGAAGGCACTATGGTTAAGTACAAGGATGAGCCAAGCGGTGGTATCGGTTGTTTCACTCCCGACTCATTCCCAATTTTTGACGTATTCCACAACAACGCATACTTCATTGCTGACTCAAACCACGGCTACAAGATGTTGGGCGTAGGTAAATTAGTAGCTAACGAAATTGCCACAGGCCAAAGCAACCGCCTGCTTGAGCCGTTCCGTTTAGGCCGCTACGAAGAAGGCAAGCTACACCCTGTATCTAGCAGCCCGTTCCCTTGGTCTTAATCAAGGACATAAGTCTTACCTAGCAAGACTTAGCCATACTAAAGAGCCTCGCAATAGCGGGGCTTTTTGCGTTGAGGATGAACCGTAGACCCAAAACGCTCCATGAGGTCGCGCCGACGGGCCCTGCCACGGTGGCATGGATGCCAATGAATGGCGAAGCTCTACTTAAAGAGGCACAATGGCACTTCAAAACTTGGGCAGGTTGTTAGAGATACCGCATGAAGCAAATAGATTGGTTAGCAAAACCAGCCCTTGGGGCCACCCTAGTCGCCGCCATTTGGGGATTTAACATTGTCGGCATGAAAATCGCCCTCTCCGACATGGACCCACTACTGTTCACGGCCGCGCGGTTTTTTCTACTAGCGCTAGTGTTATTGCCTTTTGTAAAAATCTCACACCAGCAAATTCGCCCTTTATTGCCCATTGCATTAGTCATGGGCTTGGGCCACTTTTACCTATTAGCCGTAGGCATCTCCATCGTGCCAGGGGTTATCGCCAGTGTGTGCTTCATACTCGGAGCCCCCTTCTCAGCACTGCTCAGCTATTTATTCCTTAACGAGCGTCTCTCGCAAGTACAAAGCGTGGCCATTGTTACCGCCACACTGGGGGCCATGTTACCCACCTTGCTCATAGGCCAAAGTGAGTTGCAATGGGGTATATTAATCGTGGTGCTCAGCACCTTTATGTGGGCCGTGGGCAATATTCAAATACGTAAACTTAACCAACTACCGCTCTTGTCTGTGCAATTCTGGATCGCCATCATTACCGCACCTTTGTGTTTTATTGCCTTTTTATTACAACCCGACGCCGCACCTATGCTGCCGCAATTCACCACTAAAACCTTGCTATCGTTAACCTACGTTGTGTTTTGTTCGTCTATTTTGTCCTACAGCCTATGGTATGGACTCATACACCGGCACGGCATGAAGCGCTTAGCAGGCTTTGTATTGCTCCAACCGGTCTTCACACTCACCTTCGGTTTTCTATTATTAGGCGAGAGCTTAACCTTATGGCAACTCGTCGGAAGCTCTATCACCCTCACCGGAATATACATTTATAACCAACAGAACCAAAGGTCGGCACAGCAGTAGCCTGTGCACAAGCGGTTATCAAAAGGTTATAATTGACCCATAACGGCGGAGCAACCTATATGATCGATCTTTATTATTGGCCTACACCTAACGGCAAAAAAATCTCCATTATGCTTGAAGAACTCGGCGTGGATTACCAAGTTAAGTGGGTGGATATTGCTAAAGGGGATCAATTTGAATCTGAGTTTTTAGCCATTGCCCCCAACAACCGTATACCAGCCATAGTTGATCATGACCCAGAAGGTGGCGGTGCGGTGGTTAGCCTCTTTGAGTCGGGGGCTATACTGCTTTATCTAGCCCAAAAATATGGTCAATTTTACAGTGATGACCTGCGCCAACAACAGGACATCAACCAATGGTTGTTTTGGCAAATGGGTGGCCTTGGGCCTATGGCAGGCCAAGCCCACCACTTTCGCCAATATGCACCAGAACAAGTGCCCTACGGCGTTAAGCGCTACACTGATGAATGTAACCGCCTCTATGGCGTATTAAACCAGCGGCTGGCAGACAGGGAGTTTGTTGCTGGGGATTATAGTATTGCAGACATGGCCAGTTGGCCCTGGGTTTTATTACACCAGCGGCAAGGCCAAGATATAACCCAGTTCCCACACCTTAAACGTTGGTTAGACACCATCCACGCTCGACCCGCAGTTGTTAAGGGCGAGGCATTGGGTGCAGAGCGCAGAATGAGCATTACCGATGAAGAGTCACGCAAGGTGTTGTTCAATCAAACGGCACGCTAACGGATTGTGCCCTGTCATCTCGAGCGCAGCCGAGAGATCTTAGCTTATCGCGCCTTCCAAACGCAGTAGGAACTGCTTAGTTTCAACCCCACCTCCAAACCCTGTTAGGCTACCATCTGCACCCACCACACGGTGGCAAGGAATAATCAATGGAATCGGGTTGCGACCATTGGCCGCACCTACAGCGCGCATGGCTTTAGGGCGATCAATGGCCTGAGCAATGTCTTTGTAACTTCGCATCTGGCCAAACGGAATATCTTGCAACGCACCTAGCACCTGCATTTGAAATGCCGTACCTTGTGGTGCCAAGGCTAAATTAAACTGCTTAAGCTGGCCAGCAAAATAATCATCTATCTGGTGACGAGCCTGCTTAAATGCAGCTCGGTGCAAGTACCAATCATGGGCAGGCTGCATAGCCATTTTGCCCGTTGGAAAACTCAAATAATGCAATACCTCACCGTCACCAGCCAATAATAACTGACCTACTGGGGAGTCCATATAAGTGTATTCTAGTTGCACGCGCGCCTCCTTTTTATTAGTCATTGGTCATTGGCCAATTGCCACAAATGTAGTGTGGCATAAGCTCGCCATGGGCGCCATGCCTCAAACCTAATACTCAACTGCTGAGCCGTTAGTCGTTCACTCGGCACTAACATTTTTTGCAATACCAAGTCTTGCATAGGCATGATATCCCGTTCATGCATGGCCCTTAATGCCACATAAGATGCCGTCCACGGGCCTATACCTTTAATATTTTGTAACTCATGCATTAGCTCTGCCGAACTCATAAGGTCAAAATTTATGACTCCCGACGCATGGGCCTGATATAGATTCAAAATAGCTTGAGCGCGGGCTCTGGGCATCGCCAAATGCTCTAATTCAAGCTCAGCGGCGTGCTTTTTAGAACTCGGAAACGCATAACTAACGGCAATTAGACCTTACATACATTGCGGCAATAGATGCCTGTGGTTTTAACGGCCACAAAAAATCGTCCATCAAAACGAGGGTCTCTGCTTTGCCTAGCCTGTTCACACAGTTGTAAGTCTAAAGAAGTTGCCATAGCGTCAGTTTAACCCCTATTTAGCGTGGAGGTTAGCCAAAATCAGACGTGATAATTATGCATTAACCCAAAGCCAAGTCGGCTTCAATGTGCTGCAAATGAGCTAACATCAACTCCAGTGCGAGGGTTTGGTCTTGGCTTGTTATGGCATCAACTAAACGCTGGTGTTCACTGGGTGGGCAGTTAGTAAAACTATGTTGACCATACATGCCGGTAATAAGGCTTGACTCTGTCACTAAGGTTTGCATAAACCCCGTGAGTAGCTGGTTGTCTTGAAAACTAGCGACTAATAAATGAAACTCGCCCGACAAGCGAATCAGTTCATGCCGATCATTATTCACAAATGCCTGCTGTTCTAGGGCCATGTGGGTATTAAGCCGGGTGATGTCGGTTGCGCGCCTTTGTGCCACTACATTGTTAATAATAATGGATTCAATGGCCCTTCTGGTCTCGAACAATATCTTGGCTTGTTGCAGCGTGGGCTGGCGAATGCGTGCGCCTTTATTGGTTTGCAACTCAACAACGCCTCTATTGGCAAGGGTTAACAGGGCCCGCCGAACGTACATACGGCTGGTTCCAAAACGCTCACATAACGATTTTTCGCTAAGCCGTGTGCCGGGACCAATACGTTGTTCCATAACGTCATTAACCAAGGCCACAACAATGGCTTCATCAATGCTTGCTGCTTCCTTTACACCCATAGTATCCAGTTCCCTTTATTAAGAAACAAAGAAGGGCAACCTAAGCTGCCCCTTTTGTTGGTTCAATAATGATTAATCTTCTTCAGACTGACCCATTATTGCACTGAGGATGATCACCGTAAGGCCACCCGTAGTAATAGCAGAACTAAAGATGCTCTGAATAAGTTTACCCGACGTACCGCCAACGTTGTTACTAAGCGCAGAAACAATTTCTGGTACTAATAACACACCAAGACCCATGCCAAAAGACACAGCAAGAATCAACATATTACGACGATTCATGTTTACGGTAGAAAGGATCTTAATACCCGCAATAGCCACTGTACTAAACATAATGACGGTAGCACCACCCAGTACAGAGTTAGGCATAGCCCGCAACAAAGAACCAATGTGCGGGAACAAGCCCATAACCACTAAGATAATACCAACCCACACGCCTACATGACGGCTAGCAATACCCGTTAATTGGATTACACCGTTGTTTTGGCTAAAGGTTGTATTAGGGAATGTGTTAAACACTGCAGCAATGGCAGAATTTACACCATCACCCAAGACACCGTTCTTAATGCGATTAATGTAGCCATCACCCTTTACTTCTTGCTTAGAGATCATGCAGTTAGCAGTGATATCACCAGAAGACTCAATGGCAGTAATGACATAAATCAACGCCACTGGAATGAAGGCAATAAAGTCAAAATCAAAACCATACTTAAATGGCATAGGAATGCTGATTGCGCTTTCTACGGCAAATACGGCACCCGTGTTGACCTTACCCATCATCAAAGCCACAACAAAACCGATGGCTAAACCAATCACAATGGAGGACAAACGCAGCCACTGGTTGCTAGAGCGGTTAAGTATGATAATAGAAATCATCACCAAGAAGCCTAGGAACAAATTAGACATCGAACCCCAAAATTCAGGTTTGTTGTCCATCAACCACTTACCACCGGCTAGGTCGATCATGCCCACTTTAACTAGGCTCACACCGATGATAGTAATGACCGTACCTGTGACTAGAGGCGTAATCACTTTACGTAACTGAGGTAACACTTGGCTTAAACCAATTTCGATGAAGGCACCTAAGAAACACACACCCATAATCATGGCTAATATTTCATCTGGGCCGCCGCCTTGAGCTTTGGCAATAAAACCTGCAGCCAGTACCGAACTTAAGAATGCAAAACTAGTGCCCTGCACACAAATCATACCGGCACCAATGTTCATTGGTTTTTTGGCCTGAATAATCGTACCCACACCAGACACCATAAGCGCCATACTAATAAGGTAAGGAATTTCTGACCCGAGGCCCAAAACACCACCTATAATTAGCGTTGGGGTAATAATACCCACAAAGCTGGCTAATACATGCTGTAATGCTGCGAAGAATTTTTCACCCATCGGTGGATTGTCATCTAATTCATAGATCAATTCTGAATCTTGAGACTCTGTTGCGCTCATAAGAATACTCCTAGTTAATTATTATATTTATACAACAAGACAACCCAGTCTAACCCCCCCCGGATTGTTAACAATATATTGTCACCTTTTTAGGCTAAAGTACAGCTAGGGTTCCCAAATGCCTGCATAGGGTCCTATGCAAGGATCAAGGTTATAATGGAGTACAACAACTGACGGCTTTAGATTACGAGAAGTCGTCTTCTAAGACAATATCACCTTCACAGATGCCTAACTCAACTGCTTCATCACGAGCTTTAGCATTAGCTGTTGCAATGATCGACTGAGATTTAGTCTGATACTTCAATACGATACCGAGCACAGGGCTTGTTAACTCTTCAATCAATGCTAACTCAGCCGCGTCAGTAGTGTAGTAAAAACCTAGGGAAGGAATCGCATCTACAACTGCCTGTGCTGAAGCATCCATATCGTATGAGTTAAGTGTGATACCTAAGGTAGCAGCGAGCTTAAATGCAGTAGAGCGGTTGTTAGGATCCATCAACACCTTGATTGCAAGCGCCTTATACTCAGCATTCTGTGCAGCATTGATCTCAGCCATCTCTAGGGTAGTGTCAGAATTGTCGAAAATAAAGTCGTCACACGCCACCACCTTGTGAATGGTAGCGAAAGCGTTGAAAGACAAAGTGAGTGCGATTACAGGGATAAGCGTTTTCAAAGTAGTATTCCTTGTAGTTAAGTCGAGTCAACCCTATAAATAAGGCTGTGCATCTGCCTTAGTTAGACCTGATCAGACAATCGTTCATCAAAAACAATCATAAAATGGTTTAGCACAGAAGACCAGTTACGAGACCGCAGCGCCCGCCTTTTAAGGTGTGCTATCTGGGAAGTTATATTCCCCATTGGTGCGTCAATCATTTCGTTACCAGCCATGATTCAGCCAAGAGTTCCTGTATTTGAGAATTTTCCATCTGAAGGTTTGATTAAATAACCGGTATTAGAGGCTTGTTGACACACCCCCTAACAGTTTAAAATTAGCGCCATATAGTCTTAGGAGAGACCCCAATGTTTAGTGGTTCATACGTCGCTTTAGTTACCCCTTTTTCAAACGGCAAATTAGACGAGGCGGCCCTGCGCCGCATCGTTAACTGGCAGCTTGAGAAAAGCACCCATGGACTTGTGCCTGTGGGAACCACAGGTGAATCTCCTACTTTGTCTGAAGCAGAACACAAACGGGTTGTAGAAATCGTAGTAGAAGAAGCTAACGGCCGTGTGCCGGTGATTGCTGGCGCTGGCTCTAACAACCCTGTTGAAGCCTTGGCCTATGCACGCCACGCTAAAGATTTAGGCGCGGATGCCATTTTGTGTGTGGCTGGCTATTACAACCGCCCCAACCAAGATGGTCTTTATGCTCACTTTGAGTATATTACCCAAGGTGTAGACATCCCCATGGTGATTTACAACATCCCGCCACGAGCCATTGTGGATATTGAGCCAGAAACCATGGCAAAACTTGCCGCTTTACCTAATGTGGTAGGCGTTAAAGACGCGACCGGTGACATTGCCCGTATTAGTTTGGAACGTATGGCCTTAGGCGATGACTTTGCCTATTTGTCGGGTGAAGACATGACCGCCGTAGCCTATAACGTTTCCGGTGGCGACGGCTGTATTTCGGTCACCGCCAACGTCGCCCCGAGCCGTTGTTCAGCCATGCAAACAGCCTGCCTAAACGGCGACTATAAAGAAGCCATGCGTATTCATGACGAGTTGGCGCCCTTACATGCAGTTATGTTCTCTGAGCCCAGCCCAGCAGGCGTTAAATACGCGGCGTCTTTATTGGGTTTGTGTAGTGAAGAGACCCGCTTGCCTGTAATGCCCTTGAGTGCAGCCAGTAAAGCCGCGATAAAAAAGCTAGAGCATTTGTTGGGATAGATCCTGACCTGCGTCAGGATGACGCAGTGTCTCATTTCGGCGCAGGCCGGAATCTAGCGAATCAGACCATAATCCTGATTCAACACGTCAATAATCTCTTCTTTAGGCTGCTGACTCACCACGAGTTTGCGGCCGATGATTTTTTCTGCAATACCAATGTAAGTGTCCGATATCTCTTGCATGGCCTCTAACGGCAACGCGTTATCACGCGCTAGCGCTGTACGCTCGTCCATGCGCTGTTTATTCAGCAAAACATCGGCATCATCAAAATGGTTTAATAAAAACTGTCTAAAGCCTTCTTTAGAGTTTTCTACCACCTTACCATCGCGTAAGGCTGCACCATCCCAAATACGAGATGAATCTGGCGTACCTACTTCGTCCATATAAATAAGTTTTTCTTGACCTTGGGCATCGGTCACATAGCCAAATTCAAACTTAGTATCCACAAATACTTGGTCTTGAGCGGCTAAGTCTTTGCTAATCACAGCAAAACCTTCACGTAATAAGGTTTCGTACTGATTAATGTCCGCAGGCGCGGCAAAATTAAAGGCTTTGTAATTAGCCGCTAAGTCTGCCCGGGTAATGTTAACGTCGTCTGCCTCGGGCACATTTGGGATGCCTTTAAGAATACCTTTAGTGGAAGGCGTAATCAGCAACTCAGGTAAACACTGGTCTTGCTGCAACGCTTCTGGCAAAGTGATGCCACAAAATTCGCGCTCACCGTTAGCGTACGCACGCCACATGGAGCCGGTAATGTATTGGCGGGCAATGGCTTCTACCATCACTGGTTTGGCTTTTTGTACAATCCATACTAACGGATGGGGGGTATCTACAATGTGGCTGTCGGCCAAGCCATGTTCACGAAAACGCGCAAACCAATGGTTAGCTACCGCGTTAAGCGCAGCGCCCTTACCCTGCACCCCTTGCAAGCCGCCTTCACCGTGCCAAATACAGTCAAAGGCCGATATACGGTCACTAATTACCATAATAGCTAGAGGGGCATCCGGAGCAACGTTATAACCTTTATCTGCAATAAGCCGAGCACTTTGTTTAGCACTGAGCCAATAAACACTGCGCACCTTGCCACTGTGCACCGGTAAGTCGATGGCAATAGGAAGATCATCATTAACAGCAAGTACGTTGTAAGCAGAGCACATATAAAGGGGTTTCAAGAACAAAATGGAGGCTTATTTTACCTAAAATAACGCCATCACGCAGCCTTTAGTGTTTGATCAGCGACATTTTTTCAATCAACGCCATCACAGTTTCAATGGCTTCACGGTTAGCCACCTGATGCAGCCCCGCCAAATACCAATTAATGCTTAACCCTTCTGCACCAATGGGGCGGGTAATAAGATCATATTGTTGGGCATGGGCCAAGGCCGTCCACGCCGGTAAAATAGTAACCCCCTTCGACGCGCCCACCAAAGCAAGCACCGCCTCGGTTACCCCTGCACTAATAACTTGGCTAGGCAATAAATGATGGCGCCTAAACACCAAGTCGTACTCACGGCCTTGTTCTGGGTTAGTGTGGTAGGCGATATAGGGATAGTTTGCAAACATGGCCGGGATTAAATAATCATACTGCGCCAAGGGGTGGTCCTTAGCCATCATCGCCAGCAACGGATCATGACCAAGATGACAGTGATTAAGATCGGTAGCTGGGGTGGAGCCAGACACCAAAGCAATGTCTATGGTGTGCTGCCTAAGAGCTGTTTCTGGGTTTAAACCCACGTCTGCCGCTATTTCTAGGCTAATATGAGGGCATTCTTGCGCCAATCGTTGATATAAGCTGGGCAGCCAATGATGCGATGCATAGGCCTCTAACCCCAAACGGACTCGTGCTGTCACTCCACCGCTCATATACGCAACGTCTTGCTCAGTACGTTCTAGTTCGGCCAGTACACTTCGTGCAGCAAACTGCACCCGCAAGCCTGCTGGCGTAGCTGTTAATTTTTTGTTTTGACGGCTATACAAAGGGGTATCCAATAACCGCTCAGCCTCTCTAATACGATGGCTTAGTGCCGACTGGCTCACCTGCAAGGCCACAGCCGCCGCCGACACACTGCCCGCCACCTCTAGGGCCCGAATCATTTGCAACTGCCTAATACTTAGTTTAATCGTCATATGTATGCATTTATTTCATAATTACAGCCTAAATTATGACATTTACATCACACCCAACTCAACATAAACTTTATCAATACCTACACCTCTAACTCTATTGGAGCCCTAAATGGCCTATTCCTGCCCTTACTCTTCCGGCACCGTCGATGCAGTTGACGTCAGTGATGAAAATATTCATTGGCAACAAGACATGAGCTATGGCGAATACCTTGGCCTAGAAAACTTATTACAACAACAGAACCCTCGTAGTGACGAACACGATGAAATGTTGTTTATCGTCATTCACCAAGCCTCCGAACTATGGATGAAACTGTGTTTACACGAAGCCCATGCCGCAGCCCAACTAATTGCCAAAGATCAGCTGCGTCCTGCGTTTAAAATGCTCACCCGCGTGGCCCGCATTCAGCAACAAATGGTCAATGCGTGGGAAGTGCTGGTAACCATGACCCCTGCCGACTACGCCAGCTTTCGTGATAGCTTGGGCCAAAGTTCTGGTTTTCAGTCATTTCAATATCGTGAGCTGGAGTTTTTGTTGGGTAACAAAAATGCCACCTTAGTTGAAGCCCACAAAAGCCATGAGCAACACTACGCGCATTTACAAAGCGTGTTAAATACCCCTAGCCTTTACGATGTATGCCTACAGTTGCTACAGCAACGTGGCTTTGACATTTCCACCAGCCACACCCAACGTGACTGGCAACAGCCGTATACAGCAAACGAACAAGTACAGTCCGCTTGGAAAAAGGTCTACCAAGACACCGACACCTACTGGGATTTGTATGAATTGGCAGAGAAGCTTGTGGATCTTGAGTATCACTTTCAACAGTGGCGCTTTAACCATATGAAAACCGTAGAACGCATTATTGGCCATAAACACGGCACAGGCGGCACGTCGGGTGTGGACTACCTACAAAAAGCCCTCTCTCTACAGTTTTTTCCAGAACTTTGGTCCGTAAGAACAGCCCTTTAGAGACACAAAAACCATGAACAAGCTAACCCGATCCGACTTTGAAACACTTGACCAAAACGACAGCCTCGCTCCTCTACGAGATCAGTTTAGTTTGGCACAAGACTTGATTTACCTCGATGGTAATTCCTTGGGCGTACTCCCCAAGGCCACGGCAGCATACGTGCAAGAAGTGATTACTCAGCAATGGGGTAAAGACCTCATCCGTAGCTGGAACTGCAACCAGTGGATGAAAAAGCCTGCGCAACTCGGTGACAAAATCGGTCAGTTAATTGGCGCGAAAGCCGGCCAAGTATTATCCTGCGACACCACTTCTATCAATATATTCAAGCTCGCCGCCGCCGCCGTAAAGATGCGCCCCGGCCGCAGTAAACTCATTACCGAAACGGGTAACTTTGCCACCGACCTATACCTATTACAAGGTTTAGCCAAGTTACTAGGCGACCAAGTTCAAGTAGTGGCTTTACCGCGCAAGCAAGTCTTAGACGCCATTGACGATGACACCGCGTTAGTACTACTTACCCACGTGCACTTTAAAACCGGTGCCATGTGGGACATGCCCGCTGTCACACAACAGGTGCAGCAACACGGTGCTTTAATGATGTGGGACTTGTGCCATTCGGTCGGTGCAATGCCAATTCACTTGGATACAGCAAATGCTGACCTAGCTGTAGGATGTACCTATAAATACCTCAACGGCGGCCCAGGTTCCCCTGCCTTTGTATATGTAGCCAAGCGTCTCCAAAGCGAATTTGAACAACCTTTAACCGGCTGGCTAGGTCATGCTAAACCGTTTGATTTTAACGACGAGTACCAAGGTGCTAACGGCATACAACAGGCCATGTGTGGCACGCCGCCTGTGCTGGCGAATGCCTCGCTGGAAGTGGCATTAGACGTAATGCTAAAAGCCGACTTAACCCAAGTCAGGCACAAATCTAGCCACATGGGCGACTTGTTTATTCAGCTAGTGCAGCAACGCTGCCCTTGGTTTGAAATAGGCTCTCCGGTAGACAATGCCATACGCGGCAGTCAAGTATCATTAGTTCACGATCAAGGATATGCCATTATTCAGGCGCTGATCGAGCGTAACATCATTGGTGACTTTAGAGCACCCGACCACCTGCGGTTTGGCTTTACCCCGCTGTATTTACGTTATGTAGACTTGTGGGATACGGTGGATGCCTTGGTCGACATTATGACCCATGACCTATGGAACCAACCACAATTTCTAGCAAAGCAGGCTGTCACCTAGGCTTCACTTCTTTACGAGGACATAAGCGACAACCCATAGACCTCGGATTTGGATTGCCACGCTTCGCTCGCAATGACTCAACCTGTCTTTAAATGTATTTAAAAAGTTATAAATCAGGTATACTATCTCTTCAAACAAAATATCTTATACATGTTTATTAGATATTACATTTTAAGACATAATACCTTATGCCAGAGCTAACAACCTACCAAACCCACCTGAACCAACATCCGTTGGTTTGGGACACGCAACAACTACAAGAGCACCTATTGCAGCAAGGGTTAGCAGACAACCGCAGAGCGGTGGACCGCTGGCTAGAAAAAACCAACCTCCTACCTAACGTATTAGACACTAACCAGCTGCGTGACGAAACGGGCAGCAAACTCAAACCGCAAGTATTAGATCACCTGCTCACCCAAGCCAAAAAACGCCGTCATAGCGTGTTAATGTTACAGTTCTTCACCACCGCAGACGGTCACCATGGTTTGCTGGCTAACGATGCACGCCAAGGCCGCCGCTGGTTATGGAAC
Organism: Oceanospirillaceae bacterium; assembly: GCA_018647765.1. GTDB lineage: Bacteria > Pseudomonadota > Gammaproteobacteria > Pseudomonadales > Balneatricaceae > Njordibacter. Next base: position 96,250 of record JABGSN010000002.1, read on the forward strand.
GACACCCAATACACACCAATCAGCTTGCTGGCAGCACTTAAGGCACTAACCCTGCATTGCGGCAAAGACACGTTATTTTTGCCCCATGACAATGCCACAGCCATTAGCCGCCAACTGCAACGTGAGCACACCGTCACCGAGCTTAATACGCCATGTGGTCAAGCCAGCTTAGGTTTAACGGCCTACCCAAGCCAATTGTATATCAAACCAGCGACTCATAAGAAACCAGTTCACCATCAACACCAACTGACTCACCTCGATCGCTTGGAAGCAGAAAGCATTCACATCCTACGCGAAGTCATGGCCACCGCCGAAAAACCAGTCATGATGTACTCCATAGGCAAAGACAGTGCCGTCATGTTACATCTAGCGCGTAAAGCCTTTTACCCTAGCCCGCCGCCGTTTCCTCTGCTACATGTAGACACCCGCTGGAAGTTTCAAGAAATGTATCAGTTCCGTGATTATATGGCCAAAGAGGCCGGTATGGATCTGATTGTACATACCAACCCAGAAGGAATTGAGCGCGACATTAGCCCCTTAGAACACGGCAGCGCCTTGCATACCGACATTATGAAAACCGAAGGCCTCAAACAAGCCCTTGATAAATACGGTTTTGACGCGGCCTTTGGTGGTGCACGCCGTGACGAAGAAAAGAGCCGCGCTAAAGAACGCGTATTCTCCTTTCGTAACGAAAGCCATCGCTGGGACCCAAAAAACCAACGCCCTGAATTATGGAACCTGTACAACGGCCATAAACAACCCAAACAGAGTATTCGTGTATTCCCTATCTCTAACTGGACTGAGCTGGATATTTGGCAGTACATCTACCGTGAAAGCATCCCTATTGTGCCACTGTATTTTTCCCAACCACGTCCTGTAATAGAACGCGACGGTATGCTCATGATGGTCGACGACGAGCGTTTAACGCTGATGCCTAACGAATCTGTGGCCATTAAAGACATACGTTTTAGAACCTTAGGCTGCTATCCCTTGACCGGCGCCATAGAGTCACATGCAGATACCTTGGAAAAGATTATTTTAGAACTATTACAAGCGCGCACTAGCGAACGTCAAGGTCGAACTATAGACAGCGACAGCGCGGCCTCTATGGAAAAGAAAAAGCAGGAGGGGTATTTCTAATGGCTATTAGCAACCCGTCGCTCACTCATATCGACCAATTTTTGCAGCAACAAAACGACTTAGACCTTCTACGTTTTATCACCTGTGGCAGCGTAGATGATGGTAAATCCACCCTCATAGGCCGTCTATTATTTGAGGCTAAATGTATTTTTGATGACCAAGTGTCATCTTTGCAAAACGAGTCGGCCACCTACGGTACGCAAGGCAGCAATATCGACTATGCCTTGCTGGTAGACGGCCTAGCCGCCGAACGTGAACAAGGTATTACCATCGACGTGGCCTACCGTTTTTTTAATACTGACAAACGTAAGTTTATTGTGGCCGACACCCCAGGGCACGAACAATACACCCGCAACATGGTCACCGGCGCGTCTACCACAGACCTTGCCGTTATCTTAATCGATGCCCGTAAAGGCGTCTTAGAGCAAACCAAGCGCCACGCGTTTATCTGCTCCTTGTTAGGCATTAAACAGGTGATGTTAGCCGTTAACAAGATGGATTTAGTGGACTATAAACAGGACACCTTTGTTGCCATTGAACAAGAGTTTGCCGAATTTTCCAAACAACTTAAGTTTGAAAAAATCACCTCTATTCCAGCATCGGCCTTAAAAGGCGACAACATCATCGCCCGCTCCAGCCACATGCCATGGTTTAAAGGCCCTACTCTAATGGCATTTTTAGAAACGGTGCCCACCGCCAAAGGTTTGGAACAACATGCCTTTAGGATGCCTGTACAATGGGTTAACCGACCTCACCTTGATTTTAGAGGTTTTTCAGGCACCATCGCCGCTGGTGTGATTGCGCCTGAGGATGAAATCCGCATTTTACCCGCAGGGTCCATCGCCAAGGTAAAAGACATTGTATTATTTGATCAACACTTACCTAACGCCCGCGCTAGCCAAGCCGTAACCATCACCTTAGACCGAGAAGTAGATGCCTCTCGGGGGGACATGTTAGTTGCCGCCCAAGACCCCTGCCAAGTGTCCGACCAGTTTGAAGTAGAATTGGTATGGATGAACCAAGAACAAGGCTTTACCGGTCGATCTTACGGCCTACAAATTGGCACAAACTGGGTTAATGCCCAAATCACTGACATTAAGCACACCATCAACGTTAATACGTTAGAGCAAAATGCTGCTCGCTCCCTGGGGCTAAACGACATTGCAGTAGTCAAGCTAAGCCTCGACAAAGCCGTTGCGTTTGAGGCTTTTCCTGACTGTCAGCCGTTAGGTAGCCTTATTTTAGTAGACCGTTTTAGCAATGCCACCGCCGCCGCAGGTATGATCACCCATGCCTTACGACGTTCTAGTAATGTACACAAACAAGACCTTACCGTAAGTAAAACCGCGCGCAACCAACTCAACAGCCACAGTGGCAAAGTGTTATGGCTCACCGGCTTAAGCGGCTCCGGTAAATCTACCATTGCCAACCTACTAGAACAAAAGCTTCACCAACAAGGCATCCGTACTTATTTATTAGACGGCGACAACGTGCGTCATGGGCTTAACAAAGACTTAGGCTTCACAGAGGCCGACCGGGTAGAAAATATACGCCGCATTACCGAAGTCGCGCATTTAATGGTGGATGCCGGATTAGTAGTGATTACTGCCTTCATCTCTCCCTTTAGAGCCGAGAGGCATGCTGCCAAGGCCCGTTTTGAGGAGGGTGAATTTGTGGAAATATTCGTTAATACACCGCTAGAAGTAGCCGAACAAAGAGACCCTAAAGGCTTGTACAAAAAAGCTAGGCGCGGCGAAATCCCCAACTTCACTGGCATCAACAGCCCCTACGAGCCACCCATCGATGCCGACTTTGAAGTAGACACCAGCATTCTTAGCGCCGAGCGTATCGCCGAGCAACTAATGCAACAAGTGATAACAGATTTAAAACTAAAGGGATAATCATGTTACAGGCACAACAAATAGTGACCAATAGCGCGCTTCTAGCGGACCTGGTGCGGCTCACCAAAGACGCGGGTGATGCCATTTTAGAAATTTACCAGAGTCATGACTTTGGTATTGAAAGCAAAGCCGACGCATCCCCCGTGACGGCGGCAGACCTTGCGGCCCACTATTTTTTAATGGCCGGCCTCAAACGCCTTACGCCACACATTCCGGTGGTGTCTGAAGAAGATGCCAATTCATTAAAAATCCCCCACTACAATGCCTGCTACTGGTTAATAGACCCATTGGACGGCACTAAAGAATTTATTAGCAAAAATGGCGAATTTACCGTCAACTTAGCGTTAATAGAAGCCAACAAACCCAGCTTTGGTTTAGTGGGTGTGCCTGTGGCTAATACAGTGTATTGGGGTGGCGATGGCCTTGCTGCCTTTAAACAAGTACAGGACAATGCCGCAGAAACAACGGCCATTAACTGTGTAGCAGCTCAAAACCCAATACGAGTATTAGCCAGTAAAAGCCACCTTAACAAGGCCACCAAACAGCTCATAGACAGCCTTGGCCCAGTCACTTTAATACAAGCCGGCAGCTCGCTTAAATTCATTCGCATTGCCGAAGGCCAAGCCGACTACTACCCTCGCCTTGCGCCTACGTGTGAATGGGACACGGCCGCCGCTCAAGCGGTGTTAGAAGGGGCTGGCGGCAGTGTTAAACAAGCCTCTGGCGAGGCCATGCTGTACGGCAAACAAAACATCTTAAACCCGCATTTTATTGCCCAAGGTAAAGTGTGACATTAACCGTAAGCAAAGGGATAATTAACTTTTATATATTTCTTTTCTATGCTTAACCGTGATGGCCAATACATGAAATATACCATCATCCCTAGAGCATAAAAGCCTATAACACCCTGGCCAAAATTTATAAACCCTCCCCCTGTCGCCCCCTAATAAGGGACAAGGTACTAATGTTGGGTTAACTTTTTCACAAATATTCGCGCCATAGCTACGATATCTTATAAATTCTTGTCATAACCACACTAAAAGCATCAAAAAGACTGGTGATGCCTATTCACAACTCGCGCGCTGACGTTACCTGATTCTTATAAGGTTCATTGAGGTTGTGCAATCTGTTCGTGCAAAGGTCTCTTTAAAGCACTAACAACAAATCACATGTCAACTTGATAGATGTCGTCCACGTCGGATAACCCCGTACGGCTCACTTTTAGATCATTAATGACTCCGTCATTCAAGCCATAGATCCAGCCGTGAATTTGTAGTGGTTGGTCTTTTTGCCACGCCGTTTGTACAATTTTGCTGTGGGCTAGGTTTGCCACTTGTTCTATCACGTTGATTTCGCACATACGGCTTAGGCGTTCATCTTCAGTTTTATACTTTTTTAATTCTGCTCGATGACGTAAAAAGATGTCTTTTATAGATCTTAACCAATAGTCACTGATGCCCGCATTGGTATTTTCCAGCGCCACCTTAATTCCGCCACAGCCATAATGTCCACAAACGATAATATGTTCGACCTTAAGCACGTCCACGGCGTATTGAATCACCGACTGACAATTAAAGTCGACATGCTTGACTAAATTGGCTACATTGCGATGCACAAACAGCTCACCAGGCAATAGACCAACAATTTCATTAGCGGGTACACGGCTATCAGAACAGCCTATCCAGAGGTACTTGGGCGCTTGTTGCTGCGCTAGGGTGGCGAACAATTCAGGCTGTTCATGGGCGACTTTGGCCGCCCATTGCTGATTCATGGCCAACAAGCTTTCGATTGACATACAATACTCTCGTGAGGCATTAGTTTTTATCTAGGCAAGCAGTCTAACAACTTGAAAAAAAATTATCAAAATCAATGAGTCAAACAACAATGAACAGTATCGACCAACAAAAACAGCTGCAGCGCAAAGAGGCTAAACAACGCCGTGCGCTGGCCTACCAAGGCCAAACTAATGCAGGCCTAAAGGCCTGTGATATTTGGTGTAGCCAAGTAGATTTGCCACCTAACCAAATTATTTCCATTTACTGGCCGCTAGGTGACGAGTTAGATCCCCTGCCATTGCTCACCCAACTGCACGCCTTAGGCCATAAAATGGTATTGCCAGTAATGTTGGGTGCGGGCAAACCCTTAGTATTCAAGCGCTGGCAGCCCGGCGACCAACTACAAGATGCTGGTTTTGGTACCAAAGAGCCCTTAGATGATCAACAGCAACTCGACCCGGATGTGATTTTGGCGCCCTTGTTGGCCTATGATCAACAAGGCTATCGTTTAGGTTACGGCGGTGGCTTTTACGACCGCACCCTGGACCAATTAAGGCAGCACAAAAAGGTACAGGTGTTCGGCCTTGCGTTTGCGGAACAAGAAGTGGACCTAGTTGTAAGGGGCGAATACGACCAAGCCTTAGATGGCATGGTGACACCTAAGGCTTTAACTAGGTTTTAATGCTTAAGCTAGGGTGAGGGTTGGCGCACCTGTGCATTCACGCGCACCCAACCTAGGCCTTCAAATTTGAATTCCAGCAGCACCTGTTGCTGGGATTGTAGAGACGTTTGTAAGCCCATTAACATGGCGTGTTTACCACCTGCAGCCAGAACCAAGGTCTCGCCCACGGCGATGGGCCAACCCTGCTGAGCAGGACGCATTTTCATCACCCCGTCGACCATCTTCATGTCGTGTAACTCAGCCATTTTGCTCACCGGTGTGCGGACGTCAATCAATACCACAGTCTGGTCACTGAAGTTGCTAATTTCAACAAAACCTGCCGTCATCATCATGCCTGGCATGGGCTTTTTGATCCATGCATTCACAAAACTAAGCTTTGTTTCTGAAGTTTCTCCAGCACTTGCGTTTACAGCACCCAATACTAACAGGAGGATCATCAATTGAGTCTTCAAATGAGGCACTAATATTTTTGTTAAACCAGACGATAATTTCAACACTTTACTCCATCAATTACATTTTTATAAGTTGGGAAAACGGCGCAAACCGTAGCACTACATGGCACTCAAAACGTTATACACACAAGCTGTGGATAAGTCTGTTAACAATTATGGGAAAGGTGGCCCAAAGCCCATGAAATAGCAGCTAACAACAAACTGGTTAAAAAATAACCATATTTTTAAAACTCTTATTTATCAAGAGCTTATCAAAGTCAACGGCTATTTTTTAAAAAAATACCTTAATATTTTGCTACCTCGCACAAGTTATAAATAATGTGTACAACAGGCGCCATTCTTTTCAATAAGTTACGTATGTCAAGGCCAAAAAAGTTAAAAAACAACAATAAAAAGCACATTTTTATTGCTTGCTACTATTGCACTTATTAAATCAAACACTTAGACCTTTCTAAGTTGATTGAGGGCCAATAAATTTTCCCCCACTTGTTGCACTATGGTTTGTCTTGCTTGGCGACTCGCCCACGCCGTATGGGGCGTGACAATTAAATTCGCCCTGGCTGTGTTTAATAATGGATGATCAGTCGGCGGCGGCTCACTAGTTAACACATCAACCCCTGCGCCCGCAATTTCCTGCTCATCCAAAGCCCGCACTAGGGCCGCTTCATTAACGATACCGCCGCGTGCACAATTAATCAATAACGCGCTGTTAGGCAAGGCACACAATTGTGGCCAATCGATTAAATTTTCAGTGTTATCGGTGAGTGGGCAATGTAATGTCAAAATATCAACTTGGGGCAGCATATCCTGCAGGCTATAACGCTCCGCAGGCACTGTTTCACCTGTTCGAGCTGCAATCATTATTTTCATACCAAAGGCTTCAGCCAAACGTGCTACGCCCTTGCCTAGCTCGCCATAACCGACGATACCTAAGGTTTTGCCGGCCAAACTTTCCACTGGAAAATCAAGCATACAAAACTGAGTGCTTCGACTCCAAGCGCCTTGCTCGATGGCAGCCCGGTATTCCAGCAACCGAGTGCTTAGGGTAAGCATTAACATCAAACAATGCTGAGCCACAGATTCTACCCCGTAGGCGCGGCAATTCTGTACACTTATGCCCAACTCCTCAGCTGCCACGAGGTCTATATTATTAACCCCAGTAGCTGCCACCACAATGTGCTTGAGCTGAGGCAGAGCGCTTAATATATGGCGGTCCAGCACCACCTTATTAACAATAACCACCTGGGCACAGGATAACCTACCTAACACTTGTTCGGAGGTAGTTATACCGTAACACTCAAGTTGCGTCACCGCGGCGTACAACGGAGCCAAACTGAGGTCGTTCGGCCCAAGGCTGTCTAGGTCCAACAATACCGCGCGCATCAACAATAAACCTGAGCTATTTTAATACGTCTAAGCCTTGTTGGATTTTCCAAAGTATCTCTTTTGCATACACTGTAGGTGCCGCTTTACCTTGATTGTTGAGCACTTGTAAGTAGGTACTTTTAAGCGTGGTTTCAAAGTTGAGTTGATATTGAGCAACGTAGGTGTATTCACCTTGCTCGTTCACATCACCTTGATCTTCATCTTCAAACACGTAAATCACTTCGCCGGCCAACCAAATCTTATAGCCTTTTTTGTCCGCCAAATCGGTGACTGGGCCTGCTTGATCAGGGTTAGATGAGTATACAGGTGCAACAGGCTCATTAGCGACCTCTTCACCGCCGTCCAACAAGGCTAAATCAAGATTAATACCTTGCTTGCGCTCGCCTCCATGTAAACCTTTAAACCAACCCCAAATGCCGGCTGATGACGATTGTTGTTGAGTTATGGCGGTTGCATGGCTGCTATAAGTAAAGTAGATTTTTTGTGGATTAAGGTCATGGCTGCCCACATCAAAGTCAGACATTGCCCGAAGTACCATATTAAGACTTTCATCGGCGTCCATATCTAGCTGAATCACGGGCTCACCAAACTGGTCTTTGCCCAACAACACTAGATCTTGCTGGGCCGTCGTTGATTGCGTTTTCTGTGCCACATGGGCCGTACGACTTAAATAACGCAATAACTCAAAGGTAAGTTCCGATTCATGGGCCAACGACTGTCCTGCAGCACCCCAGTTAAGTTCTTGTTGCTGAGTAATTTGTAACTGACTCTGTTGTAAAAATGACAATACCAACTCAACACGGCCTTCTCCTTGTGGCAACAATTCAATCCTTACCCGACCAAAGGCTATGCCATCATCGGCATCAGTTAAGCTGCGCACCCAACGGCTAATAAAATCATCGACAACGGTATCATCGGACAAGGAAAACCATTGGGTTTCTACGATTTCTTGAGAACTAGTATGTTGTTGCTCCATGGGTATTTGCTGGTTAGTCCAAAATTGCACAAGCTGCTGTTTTACTTTGGTGACATTACCAACCACACTGATACGTTTTTGTTTGCCATTATCAATAAGCCGCGCCGATGCGCTGCCGGTTTGTGCAAACACAAAATCGGGCCTTGGTGCTGAAACCACACCTGTCGCCGTTACTCCAGCCTGACTGGGTACGATTAGAAGGTCATGTTGAATGGCAGAAGCGTCCAAGCCTGCGGGCACCGTTAAACGTGCCATCACCTTGGATTGTGCATAATCCAAACTTTTATCCCTTAGAATACTGTCTTCAGAACCAGAAGTTAGAGGATTTGTCGAACACGCGCCAATCACCAAAGAGGCAACCACCATTGGAAAAATGCGCACAGTATCAAAGTGTTGTAGTTTCAAAATGACATCCAGTTGTTTTCTGTAGGGCAAAACCCGTATCATACCACTTTTATTTAGAGGCCTAACAGGTCTCGTTTCGAGACTACCCTTATGAGTATTAGTATCGGTCAAAGCTTAACTGATTTTGTAGCATCCGCCACCAACAACACAGAATTTAGCTTAAGCGCGCATCAAGGCAAATTTGTAGTGCTGTATTTTTATCCCAAAGACGCTACGCCTGGCTGCACCACAGAAGGTCATGATTTCAACGCCCTACTCACCGAGTTTGATAAACTAAACTGTAGTGTGTTTGGAGTTTCTAGAGACTCGATCAAAAAACACGAAAACTTTAAGGCTAAACAAGGCTACCAATTTGAACTTATTAGTGACGAGGACGAAGCCTTATGCCAGTTATTTGACGTCATTAAGCTAAAAAAACTGTATGGCAAAGAATACCTTGGCATCGATCGCAGCACCTTTATCATAGACCCTCAAGGCAAGCTCATTAAAGAGTGGCGTAGTGTGAAAGTACCACAGCATGCGCAGCTAGTGCTCGACTACCTTACTGGGCTGCCAACTGCTTAGGCCAAGCATTCATTACCGCCTTAATAAGTGTGGCCAAAGGAATGGCAAAAAACACCCCCCACAAACCCCACAGACTGCCGAAGAAAAGCACCGCAACAATGATTGCAACAGGGTGCAAGTTTACGGCTTCTGAGAACAATAAAGGCACTAGCACGTTACCATCTAGTGCCTGAATAATGCCGTAAACCACGAGCAAGGTATAGAATTCGGTCGATACACCCCATTGCACATAACCAATAAGCGCTACTGGAATAGTGACTAAGGTCGCGCCGATGTATGGAATCAACACCGACAAACCCACAATCATTGCTAACAATGCAGCGTAGTTAAGTCCAAGCCATAAAAATGCAACGTACGTTGCGCCACCAACAATAATAATTTCTATCACTTTACCACGTACGTAATTAGCAATTTGCTGATCCATCTCCAGCCACACACGACTCAATATCGAACGTTCGGCGGGCAAAAATGCAGTTATCCAGCGCACCATCATATGGCCATCTTTAAGAAAGAAAAACACTAAAATTGGCACTAACACAAGATACACAAGCAAGGTAATAGACTGTCCTATGGAGGCCAGAGAAAAAGACAACAACAGCTGCCCCGCGTTACCTGCTTCGGACATCGCTGCATCAGCAATTTGTTTAATTTGCGCCACCGTGACTAAATCTGGGTATTGCTCAGGCAAGAGCATAAACAGCGCCCTTACTTTATCCAGCATTAACGGGAAATCGCTCAATAAAGCGGTGGCTTGATGCCACAACAACGGTAAGGTAACAAATACAAAAACCAACAGCAGTGCGATAAACAGGCAATAAATACCCCACACAGCGGGCAAATGCCGCACCCCAAAGCGTTCTAACCATTGCACCAAACCAAAAGTTAAGTAAGCTAAGATCATGCTAGCAATAACCGGCGCTAGGGTGGACCCGAACATCAACACCGACGTCAGTCCTAACGCTAAAAGAACCACCAATAAGAGGGCTTGTTCGTCGGCAAAAAAGTGATCAAGCCAAGTGCGTAATACTTTTAACATGTGCTATCCTAAATTATGTTTTTTCAATAAGGTAATGGTAAACACCATCAATACACTCACTTTGGTGTAAACGGTGCCCCGCTAATTTTGTCCACGCTGCAAAATCTCCTTGAGAACCGCTATCGGTGGCCAACACTTTTAAATGATCGCTTTGCGCCAGCTGGCTAATCGCCCGCTTGGCTTTTAATAAAGGCAATGGGCATTGAAGGCCCTGGGCGTCTAGCAGCAGCTGCCAGCTCTCCTGCGTGGCTGCAGTATCAATATTTGTTTTGGCTGTGGTGTCAGTTTTCACGCAAAGGAACCTGCTATAGATGAGTGCCCACATTATAAGCCAACCTGGCCTCCAGTCCTATCACAGGCGCTGTTATTTTGGTGTTTACATGGATTTAACGCCAACCACCCTCGCCCGCATTATCTTGTTGCTGTTGCTTATTGCCAGCCCCAGCAGCCGGGCCAATAGCTTGCCTGCCATTAGCGACCATACCGCCACTGGCATGAGTATCGAAGATGAATACCGCTTTGGTAATGTTATTGCGGGCAGCATTCACCAGCAAGTGCCCCTGTGGCAGGACCTGGCAGCCCTATCGTTTTTGCAAGACATTAGCCAACCCATGATTAGCCACAGCCAACTGACCAACAAGCAACTCAGATTGTTTATCGTTCGAGATAATCACATCAACGCTTTCGCTGCACCGGGTGGCATTATTGGCATCAACACTGGACTTATCCAACAAGCCGCCTCGGTGGATGAATTAGCCGCTGTTATCGCCCACGAAGTTGGGCACCTGAGTTTACGCCATTATGTACAAACCCAGGCTCAGGAAAAAAGCCAAGCACCACTGGTGCTCGGCGCCTTTTTGGCGTCAATTTGGATCGCTACTAATATCGATTCAGACATAGGTGAAGCCGGACTGTACGCCACTCAATCGGCGTTACAGCGCAGCCAACTCAGCTTTAGTCGAGTGCACGAAAGGCAGGCCGACCGAATTGGCTTTGAACTCATGCGCCAAAGCCCGTTTAACGTCAATCACATGCAACGATTACTTGCACGCTTACAATCACCCTATACACCGAACGCTGCGGCGTGGAAGTGGGCGCGCAGCCACCCCGTGACCAACGAGCGTGTTGCCGACATCAGCCAACGAGCCATGACCATCAACAGCAGTTTGACCGAGCACGGTTTCGACTTAGGTTTTGAGCTGTTGCGCATGTATCAACGACTAAATTTAGCATCAACTCCGCTACCGTCGATTGCCAATTTGGTTATGGACATTGACGAGCTGTCGCCACAGTATGGTTTATTGGTTGACTATGCCACAGCCCTAACCAACCAGCGACTAAGTGCGTTTGAGTTAGCCGCTGCTCAACTTGAATCGATCCATCAGCAACAACCCCAAGCTCAGTTGATTTGGTACAGCTGGATGAACGCACTATTGGCCAGCCGTAAGCACGATGAGCTTTTTGAGCAACTTAGGTTACGTAAACTACAGCGTCACGAGGACCAATTATCCTTATGGGTTACCGCACAGACATTATATTCGAACCAGCAAACCACGGCCGCCATACGCTCGTTATGGCACACCTTAGAGAAACAACCCAATTGGGTGTTAGGTTGGCGTACGCTCGGAGAGTGGAGCGCACAAGCGCACAGGCAGCAACTGCACCATGCCGCTAAATCACGCTGGCATTTATTGCGCGGAGAAGCTGAGTTGGCACTGCAGCAAGCGGAATATGGATTGCTACAAACACCAGATCGGCTCATCAAAGAGGCACAGTTATATAAACAACAAGCCCAACAGCTGCATCGTGATCAATTGGAATTTAACTAAGCTATGGCTCGACTTTAGCCCGCTGCAGAGAAGTCCATCAACCGCTGTAGCGGCTTAAGCGCAGCAACTTGGAGTTCCGAGTCGATAACAATTTCGTTATTGGCGTGTAACAACACTTGCTCAATTTTATCCAAGTCATTCATCGCCATCCAGGGGCAATGGGCGCAACTACGACAGGTTGCACTGTGACCTGCGGTTGGTGCCTCCATGAGTAACTTGTTAGGCGCCGCCTGCTGCATTTTGTAGAATATACCGCGATCAGTGGCCACAATAAACTGTGAATTAGGTAACTCTTGGGCCGCTTTGATGAGCTGGGTAGTTGAGCCAACAAAGTCAGCAATTTCGATCATGGCCAAGGAAGACTCTGGGTGAACCAACAACGCAGCGTCTGGGTATACCCGCTTCAAATCCGCTACACCACGAACTTTAAACTCCTCGTGCACGATGCATGAGCCCTGCCACAACAGCATGTCGATGCCCGTTTGTTTAGCAATGTAACGGCCTAAATGCTGATCAGGCCCCCAAATCACTGGTTTGCCTAGTGACGCCAAATGCTCCATTAAGCGTACCGCAATGCCCGAGGTTACCACCCAGTCGGCACGGGCTTTAACCGCGGCAGAGGTATTGGCGTAAACCACCACCGTGTGATCTGGGTGCGCATCACAAAAATCACTAAATTCCTGCGCAGGACAGCCAATATCCAATGAGCAAGTGGCATCCAAGGTCGGCACTAACACGCGTTTTTCGGGGTTAAGTATTTTAGCCGTCTCGCCCATAAAATGAACCCCCGCCACTACCAGCGTAGAAGCGGCGCTTTGGCTGCCAAAACGTGCCATTTCCAGTGAGTCAGACACACAACCTTGGGTTTCTTCGGCGAGTTCTTGCACCAAGGCGTCGGTGTAATAATGCGCCACCAATGCCGCGCCTTGGCTTTTTAATAAGGCTTTTATGCGCTCTTTTTGGGCTGCAACATCATTAGGCGCACTTAGGTTTTTTAAGTGCTCATGCGCCAAGTGTTCTTGTACCAAAACACGGGAGGCAATCGCTTCTTGAGTCATCATTGAGGTTGATATTGGGTTCATATTATTGAATCTTTTCTTGCGCAAGACGTGCGGCCGAGGATTCTGGGTAATGACTCAGCACACGCTGGAGCAATACATTGGCTTTGCTTAAGTTGCCCGTTTTTTGGTAAGCCACGCCTGCTTTATATAATGCATCAGGGACTTTTCTGTGCTCAGGAAAATCCTTAATTACTAGCTCAAAGGCAGCCGCGGCGGCGGCCACATTACCCTCTACCATATACACTTCACCCAACCAGTAATGCGCATTGCCGACCAAAGTACCTTGGGGGTAATCCACTAAAAATGCATTTAAGGCTGCGATTGCAGCCTCATATTGGCGTTCGCGAATTAAACTAAAGGCGGCCTTATAGGCTGCTTTTTCCGCTTCTGGATCAGCCTCATAAGTACTGACATTGACCTTTGTGTTAACGCTAACATCACTAACAATTACCGCTGTCTCTGAGCTAGTGGGGTCAACAACGGGCTGGCTGGTTAAACTAACAATGCGGCGATCTAGGTCCAAATATCGTTGTTTTTGGTCTTCTTTTAAACGCTTTAGATTGAAAGTTAGTTCTTCAACTTGGCCCCGAAGGTTCTGCAACTCTTGCTGCAACAGCTCAATAATATCGAATAGTTGAGCGTTAGCATTATGCACTGCTGGCGCGGGCTGCACTATTGCAGTCGCGTTGACTTTAGCTACCACCTCATCAGCTAAGGCATTATCTAAGTCGGTTACGGGTACGGCACTGTTAGCGTTAGCGTGGCCGACTAAGGTCAAGGATAAGACCATCGGTACAAAGATAAATCGACTTACTGCCTGATACATGCACCTGCACCTCAAAAAACGTTGTCTAAAAAAAACCACCGCTATGGCAAGCACAACGATGGTGTTTAAGGCGTGATAAACCTACACAAACAATAGGCTCAAAAGTGGCCTACTAGTAATTAATGTAGCGAATTTCTACGCGACGGTTTTCAGCCCAAGAAGCACTGTCATGTCCAGAGTTTACAGGGCGCTCTTCACCAAAGCTAACCACTTCAATGGCGTCAACCGATACACCTTGAACCACCAAATAGCGGCTCACGGCATTACCACGACGCTCGCCCAAGGCAATGTTATATTCCCGCGTGCCACGTTCGTCGGCATGACCTTCTAAAACGATTTTTGCACTAGGATTTTGACTTAAGTATGCAGCATGGCCATTAAGCGCGGTACGAAACTCAGCTTTTATAGTGGATTGGTCAAAGTCGAAATAAATCACATGAGCCAAAGCTTGCGCGGCGTCTTGCGCTTGCTGCTGTTGATGTGCAAGTTCTTGCGCGACTGCGGCCGCTTCATCAGCCGCCTGTTGTGCCGCTTCTTGCGCAGCTTGCTCAGTTGCTTCTGCTGCCGCCTGTGCTTCTGCTTCTGCTTCTGCTTCTGCTTCTGCTTCTGCTTCTGCTTGGGCTTGGGCTTGGGCTTCTTCAAGCGCCTGCGATTCTGCTAAAGCTGCGGCATCAGCTGCTGCCTGAGCTGCCTGAGCTGCCTGAGCTGCCTGAGTGCTAGAGGTCGCGTCAGTCGTCTCACCTGTTGAACTACATGCAGCTAAAAACACAACCAAAACACTGGAAGCGATGACTTTATTTAGGTTACCCACTTGCATGGACTGGCTCCTTAACTTTAAAAATTTGGAATCGAAAATTCGTGCCCGATTCTAACACACAAACACTAGTAATCACTAGACATAACCCACCTCTGCCACGTTAGTTTAAGTAAGGCGACCAAGCAGGCTCTCTTACCACCCCTTCATTGGCTGGCAGTTTAAATTTAACCTTGCCGTCTATGGACACAGCAGCAAGAATATCGCGGCCACCATCCTGAGTAGAGTACATCACCATACTGCCATTAGGCGCCACGCTAGGGGACTCATCAAGATTGGATTGGGTCAACAAAGACATAGTGCCACGCTGCAGATCTTGCACCGCAATGTGAAAACGCCCATCGTGACGGCTCACTAGCACCACAAAGCGCCCATCGTGGGTCAAACTACCACGGGCATTGTAATCGCCCTCAAAGGTAAGGCGCTCAACCCAACCTGTGTCCAGCGTAATTTGGTAGATTTGTGGTTTGCCACCTCGATCCGACGTAAACAGGATGTGCTCACCATCAACACTCCAGAACGGCTCAGTATCAATACCGTAATGCTTCGTTACCCTAGAAAGACGCTTGGTTTTGAGATCTAATACGTATATTTCGGCATTACCGTCCTTAGACAATACCAAGGCTAATTTATTGCCATCTGGTGACCAAGACGGTGCACCGTTAATACCTTTAAACGATTTGATGCGCTCTCGCGTACCGGTGGTGATGTCTTGAATATAAATCGCCGGCCGGTTAGTTTCGAACGACACATAAGCCAATTTTTTGGCGTCTCGCGACCACGCCGGAGACATGATGGGTTGACTGGATTTAAGTATTTCTTTCGCATCATGGCCGTCGGCATCAGCCACCAATAATTTATAGTAGCTTGGGTTGACCTTTTTATCTGCCGCCACATAGGCTACACGAGTCCTAAACGCCCCTTTGAGGCCCGTAAGCGCTTCATAGACTGCGTCACTTACCGAATGCCCCAGAGCTCTTAAATCATTACGACCGCCGAGAAAGCGCCCACCATC
Organism: Oceanospirillaceae bacterium; assembly: GCA_018647765.1. Lineage (GTDB taxonomy): Bacteria > Pseudomonadota > Gammaproteobacteria > Pseudomonadales > Balneatricaceae > Njordibacter. The sequence continues at coordinate 112,112 of JABGSN010000002.1, forward strand.
AATGGCGACTTTGCGCTGCACATCAAACAATTGGTAGTCCACTTGATAGCCGTTTTCGCTCGCAGAAACCGTGCCCACAACCAAATATTCCGTGGCCAAATAATGCCAATCTCGATAGAAAACGTCGGCCTCTTGATAGGGAAAACTGAGCATTAGCGAACGCTTAAGGGCCTTAAATTGGCCACTACGTTCCAAGTCGGCATCCACGATTTGCGCCACGTCTTCCTTTAGCGCTTTATCGCCACTCCAGTAAAATGGTACCACTGCAATCGGTACTGGGTTATCTACGCCTTTGGTTATTTCGATAACCAAGTTATTGGCCGACGCATAAGTGGCCAATAAAGCCGTTAACATGAATGTGACCAACGCCCTCTGTACCAGACATATTATTTGATTTATTCGAATCACAGTCTCAGATCCTCTGGTTTAAATTTTAACGTAATATTGCGGAAATTAGCGTCGAATATTCCAATATCCAATTCACTTAGCCTATCAAATTTTGCCACTTTCAGTGCCGCTGTTTTAGCCGAAGCAACGAAGGCGTCACTAGCGCTAGCATTCCGAGAAAAGATTTCCACATTTACAATTTCTCCGGTAGGTACTAGTTTAATCTCAAGATAAACCACCATATCTGTACGGGCGTCAGCTGGCCGCACCCAATGGTCTACTATTTCATTCATTATGTAGTTTGTTATAGCACTTACGGCCTGCCCTTCGCTTATACGATTTTCTTCAGATAAGTCTGCGGCCATTTCATCGTCCAATAAGTCATCCAGTGCTTGCTGCACCTCAGCTAGCTGCTCGGCGGCCTTTTCATCTGCGGCTTGCTTATCTGCAGCCTTCTTATCTGCAGCCTTCTTGTCTGCGGCTTGCTTATCTGCAGCTTTCTTGTCTGCGGCTTGCTTATCTGCAGCCTTCTTATCTGCAGCTTTCTTATCTGCAGCTTTCTTATCTGCAGC
>JABGSN010000001.1 GCA_018647765.1 Oceanospirillaceae bacterium
AGCTCCATTTTCCGTGGTAATGGCTGTGGCTCCTGTTTCATTGATCGGGACAGTCGCGGTATATTCGGCAAGTCCAGAAGAAGTCCATGCTTTTCCGTTTTCAGTACTAGTAAGAGTGATCACCTTTGCTGCAGATCTAGTAGCCGTCAGACCATCTGTTCCTTGATTAATTTTATCTGCTAACAAGGTCATTGTAGTTGCCTCATCAGTAGAAAATGCCTGCTTAAAGGTAGTACCATTAACTTCCATTTCGAGGTATTCGCCAGTGGCAACTACGGCGGCCATAGTAAATGTACCTACCTGCTTTGCGGCAGCTCCATTTTCCGTGGTAATGGCTGCTGCTCCCGTTTCAGTGATCACACCACTGCCAGTAATCCCTAAATCCTTAGAGTCCATTGCCTGAAGTGAAACAGAAATTGTATCTGAACTTGTGTCACCAACGACAAAGGTAGCTGAACCCTTTGTTTGCAACAAAGCCGTTCCGTTAAAATCGGTAGTGTCTGAAATTCGAGATATTTCAGTAAGTAAGGCTTGGAATTCTAAGTCCAGCGAATCTCGATCTGAAGATGAATAAGTACTGCTGCTGGCTGCACTAGCAAGCTCCTTCATGCGACTCAAAATAGCACTCGTTTGCTCTAAAGCGCCTTCGGCAGTCTGCAACATTGAAATACCATCATTAGCATTTCGAATACCTTGATTCAAACCTGTTATTTTGGACTCCAATTTGTGGGTAATAGCCAAACCAGCGGCGTCATCCATGGCGGAGTTAATACGCTTGCCTGAAGCCAATCGTTCCATGGAGGTTTCCATGTCGGCGCGTGAGTTTGCTAAATGTCGCTGTGCGGTTAAAGATGCTACGTTTGTTCCGATTACCATGCTCATGATAATTCTCCTAAAGTAAGTAAACCGACCCTTTTCTGTACGATTTCCGAGCTGGAAATCGCTCGATTAAGGCCGGGTTGGAATAGCCTTTGGAGTAACTATCGGCGAGCTATTGAGGAACTTTAGGTTTTTTATGAGATATTTTTGGATTCTGAACCAAGTTCAGAATGACCGAGTTTTCGTCACGCTGGGGTTACTTCTTGTCATACCGGCGTATGCCGGTATCTGTGGATTCTGAATCAAGTTCAGAATGACGGAGAGGATTCAGAATAACTGAGTTTGCGTTATGCCTGCCCCCTTTGCGTCATGCTGATGTTAAAACGGCCAGAGTTTGTAAAATAACTTGGTGCCCCAACCGGCCTTGGTGGCGTCTACGTAGTCGCCGTCGCCGCTGTAGCTGATTTCTGCGTTGGCGATGCGTTTAGAAAGCACTGTATTATCTGGTTGTACGTCTTCGGAACGAATCATACCGGAAATTTGAATGTACTCATTACCATCGTTAAGCTTAATCATTTTTTCACCACGGATAATCAAGTTACCGTTAGTGAGCACTCGCACCACGGTGGCTGAAATGTCGCCGCCCAGGGTATTAGATTGCGAGGTGCTGCCGTTACCGGTGTTGTCGATGCTGGTACTGCCCATAGTGGTATCTGATGGCAATAAAAGTGCACCGGGCGTACCAAATTTTGCAATTTGACTAACCGACAAGGCGTTATTATTGGATGTACGTGACGTGACGTTACTTGCACTTTTTTGCGACATGGTTTTTTCGCGCAACATAATAGTAATAATGTCACCCACACGGTAGGCCTTGCGGTCACCAAACAGACCATCATTGATGCCACCGGAGTAGATGGAACCATCGGCTACGGTTTTTTCGATGGGCACTGGCGGCAATACCGGTGAAAAATCACTGGTCTTCACCGGCATAGGCTTGCTGGCGCAAGCGCCCAACAACACCGTAGTCAGAACTATGGTCGCCAACTTTGGCGCTTGTTCTAGGGTCTGATTATGCTTAACCATGTGAGTCACCGTTATAGGTTGTTGTTAATAAAGCGCAACATGCCGTCTGCCGCAGCGATGGCTTTGGAGTTCACTTCGTAAGCGCGCTGAGTCTCTATCATATTAACCATGGCTTCTACCACGTTAACGTTGGAGGCTTCTAACGAACCCTGCACCAAAGCACCGGCACCGTCTTGTGAGGGCACCTGCACTTGAGATTCGCCACTGGCGGCGGTCTGCACGTAGGTATTACCACCCACGGCTTGTAAACCCGCGGGGTTAATAAAGTTAGCGATTTGAATATTACCCACCATTTGCGCGGCTGGTTGATCAAAGGTTTGTACACTTACGGTGCCATCTTTACCAATAGTGATGGAACGCGCATTGTTAGGGATGGTCACTTCTGGCTGCAATAAGTTACCGTTGGCGGTCACTAACTGCCCGTTGTTGTTCAATTTAAGTGAACCGTCTCGGGTATAGCCAATGGTGCCGTCTGCCCGTAAGATTTGTAAAAAACCGTTGCCATCAATGGCCAGGTCCAGGGCATTGTCGGTTTGCAACAAATTACCTTGACTATGGATTTTTTCCGTAGCCACAACGCGGGTACCCGTACCTAACACTAATCCCGTAGGCGAATTAGAGTTCTGATCCATTTGTGCACCAGGCTGGCGCAAGGTTTGATAGAGCAAGTCTTCAAACACCGCTCGGTCGCGTTTAAAACCGGTGGTATTGACGTTGGCCAAGTTGTTAGCGACTACCGTCATGCGACGTTGTTGGGCATCGAGGCCAGTTTTGGCAACCCATAATGAGGAATCCATGAGACTCTCCTATTCTATAGTTAACTTAAGCGCATCGTAGAGGCACTAGCGGCATCTACTTCACGAGCATTTTTAATCATATTAACGGCCATTTCGTATTGCCGAGACAGCTGAATCATACGCACCATGGCGTCTACCGCATTAACGTTACTGCCTTCCAAGGCTTTAGGTGTAATCCTGATTTCGCCATCTAAGGGTAAATCACCTTTCTCCAACTGATACAGACCGTCTTCACGGATGAGCATGTCTTGGTCGGCCGTGTTGACCAATTTAATACGGCCTACTTGAACTTCTAGGTGGGAGCCTGGCGGGATCATGTTGACGCGGCCATCATTAGCAATGGATATATTGGTCCCTTGAGGCACCGTAATTGGGCCATCGTCACCGATCACTAGGTGACCGGTACCCGTGACTAACATGCCATTGGCAGAAACCGACAGATCGCCTCGCCGCGTATACAGCTCTTGGCCTTCTGGCCCCTGTACTACAAGCGCACCTGCATCGTTAACGTAGATGTCTAACGCCCGGCCACTGATCATCAATGCGCCTGGGTTCATGTCGACAATGTTGGTGGCTTTGGAAATAGGCATGGCGCGAGAATTGAGCGCACCGTCAACATGTACGTCGAGGGATTTAGTTTGTTCGCTAAACGACTTCTTAAAACCAGGGGTGATCACGTTAGCAATTTCGTGGGCATTGTTGGTTTGTTTGTGCTGTACGTTTTTCATGCTGTTAAGCATGGTAAATATCATCTTATCCATAATCTGGCCTCTATACTTTTTGCCGTATAGTCACCTTATAGCACGGAGCGTGCCAATAATTTTAAGATATTGTTTTATATGATATTTTTGTACATTAAAAAGAAAAGCGGCAAAGGAATTCCGCTTAGGAAAGATGCTCCACACTGTCATTCTGGCGTACCAGAAGCTTGAGATCCTGACCTTCGTCAGGATGACCGAATTGTAGTGAACCGTCATTCCGGGGTAGGCCGGAATCTGTGCCAAAGGCCCGAAATCCTGACTTTCGTCAGGATGACTGCGGCCTAATCATTATCCTCTAATGTTGATAATCGTTTGCGTCAAACTACTTGAGGTTTCGATGGCTTTAGCGTTGGCCTGGAAGTTACGTTGAGCGGTGATTAAGTTCACCAGCTCTTCGGTTAAGTCCACGTTGGCACGTTCTAATGCACCACCTTGTATATCACCAAAGCCGTCTGATCCCGCTTCACCTAAGTCTGCCGCACCGGAGTTGGTGGTAGATACAAAGTTAGCGTTACCCACCTGCTTTAAACCGTTGGGGTTAGCAAAGTTAGCCATCATCAATTTACCTAGGGCCACCTGGGTACCGTTGGTATAGTTGGCTCGCACAACACCGCCTGAGTCAATATCTAGCCCGTCTAACTGACCCGACGGGTAACCGTCCTGAGATAGAGACAACACCGAGAATGGTGCCGAGTACTGGGTAGAGAACTTACCGTAGTCTACGCCCAAGGTTAACAAGTCAGAACCGTTGCTCGGGTCAAATGGCGAGTACTTCACACCCTCTTTTGGCGAAATCAACTTACCATAAGTGTCAAAAGTCAGCTCACCCTTGTCTAAATATATGGGCGTCCAGGCTGGTGTAGTATCCGGCTTTTGTGTGGTTTGTTTGCCTGATTGGTCAATGTACAACAAGTTACCTTCTCTGTCCTTAGCTTGGGTCACAACGGTCACCGCTGGTACTGTGCCCCGAATTTGAGATGTGGTGTCAAAACCCCAGTTAGAGTGGCCGTTAATGTTGACCGATGAGTTAGCGCCCACGGTGCCCGAGGTGACGCTAAAGAACTGCCCAGCTTGTTCAAATTTAACTTCGACGTCGTTAACCTGTCGTCCGTCTGTATGTTGAATCAAGTTAATACGATCCTGAATCGCCTGGGCGAAGGTGTGCCCTGTATAAGCGGCTGGGGGAATAACCACCGTACCGTCAACGCCGTCAATGGTTACACTGATGGTGTTATCGTTAGAGGTGACCGAGAATGTACCGGTAATATCCACACCCGCTTTGGAACCTGTTACTGCACCTGCCGTAGAGGCTAGGCCGGTACCTGTGGTATTAGCGACTTCGGTGTCGTAGGTAGCACCGATGCCTAACAAATGACTAGCGCCACCAAAAGAGGCTGTGCCACTTGGTATAGTCACAGAAATAGTAGAGGCTTCACCGGTAGTACCAGAGCGGAAACTAAACTTATGCGAGTCTTTACCATAGGTCACAACCAAACCCATACGTTGTTGCTTGGCATCCAAGTTCAAATCACCTGTGGGCACGATTTGGCCACCATTAAACACTTCGCCCACATCCGAGAAAGCGGCCGTTGCGCTGTCTAAACCAAAGGCCACTACACCAGTTGGCGACGAGGCTTTAACACTGCCGTAGGTGGCATTGGTTGGGGTAAAGGTTAAGGCACGTGTGGTCAGATCATAACCCACCGTAATTGGTAAACCTGTCACAGCAACGCTGTCTGTACCGGTATAAGTTACGGCGTCTACTTTAGCCTGCACATTGGCCACCAGTTGCTCCCGTGTGAAGTCGGTGGTGCCTTCTTGGTACTGGTCTACCACAATGGTTAAGTCATTGGTCAAGCCGCCAACGCCCATACCTTTGTTAATATCGTTACCACTACGGTCTTGCAACTCTATGGTAACCGTACGATCCTCTGCAGCCGTAGGCATTTTATACGACCGTTCGTCACCAAACTTGGAATTAAGTTGACGCGTCATTTCCGCTGCCAGCTCGGTACCTGTGTAAGAACCCGCGGCTATGTCTATGGTTTGTGGGTCACTGCCATCCACCGAAACGCTCACAAAGTTAGTACCGTCAAAGGTACCGCCACCTTCGGTGGACCAACCTGAAGATGCGTAGGTATCGGTTTTGGTTGCATTTATGGCTGTTGCACCATCGGTAGTGGCCGTCACGGTCATGGTGGGCAATGCGGTTGCGTTAAATGCAGTCAGCGTCATGGTGCTGCCTGCGCGCTCGGCCATAAAATCACTTTGCCCGACATTTATTTTGGTCACTAATGCGTCCAACGTGGCCGTGTGGCTAGTAATAAAGTCCTGGGCATAGGTACTTGTACCGTCGCTAAAGGAAATGCCACCGCCGGTAGAGACATCGGCATCAAAACTAAAGGTATCCACCTCCCTGACTGGGGCAACAATAGAGACCTCGTTACTGTCGGTAGAACCGAAGTCGTGGCCTACGGTTGCACGGGTCATGTAACCGCCAGAAAAGGTCGCGGGTTCAGACGGTACGGTGGTGTTTTGGTCATCGTTAAAATACAAAGGGTGGGCCGCCGCCGCGTTAAAGGTAGGGTCTGTCGCCGCTGGGTTGGTACTAATCTGACCAAACTTGTTCATGTACATAGTTTCGCTCTTATCATTTTTGGCCGAAATTATAGACGGGTCTAATTCTTTGTCACCAATGAAGATTTTAGTGTCCCACTTGTTGGTAGGATCTGCCTCGGTTGCAGAACTGGTTTTTACATAATAAACCGTAGCAATGTGTGGGTTACCTAAGGAGTCGTATACTGTAATAGACGTTGATTTGTTAAACGTATCACTGTCGTTACGATCAAAGCTATAGGGGTTATCCACCGTGTAGGCTGCTGATTTAGGTAAAATGGAGGCACCGGCTGGTAAGTTTAGACCTAATTCAATTTGTGACGAAGGCTGTGGCAAACCTGCGGTAGAAGGCAGTTGCAAAGACTTGGCAGAAGACAAACCAGTGGCAATTACCGAGCCGTCATCGTTCACCGGGAAGGTTTGTAAGTACTGGCCCGATGAGTCAACCACATACCGGTCGTTGTTAACACTAAACGAACCCGCTCGAGTGTATACCGTTTGGTTTGAGGTTTGGCTGGGTTTCAAGGCGAAGAAACCCTGACCGGATATAGCCAAGTCTAAGGAGTTACTGGAGAACTCAATATTACCTTGGCTAAACTGCTGGTTTACTTTCTTTAAAAGTACACCCTGACCGATGGCGCTAGAGGCGTTCTCCAACGGTGAGGTTGCAAAGATGTCACCAAACTCAGCACGGGATTTCTTAAAACCCACAGTACCTACGTTGGATACGTTGTTTGATGTGATACCTAATTGTGCTTGCGCTGCGTTTAGGCCTGTTAGTGAAGTATAGAATGACATAAGTCGATCCCCTCTATTGTTACTTTTATTTAAGTGACGCTAACAACCTATTGGCTGATACGCTTAACGTTTGAAAAACTTACATTGCCTTGCCCAGAGACGTTGAGGGTGACCTCGCTACCTTTGAGCTGAATACTTTGCACCGTGCCATACACCTGCATGGCGGGCGCTGTGGACTGACCATCCCTTATCGCGCTAGCGCTCAGGTAATAGTTAGCTTCTGGGGCGGCGCTACCATCGCCCTTAATACCGTCCCAGGTAAACTCTTGAGTGCCTGCCATTTTCGCGCCCAGCTCTAAACTGGCCATCACTTCACCAGTTTCAGACTTAATATCAACACGTACGTCGTTGGCGGCGGTAGGCAACTCTATTGTTCCACTGAGTTGGCCACCGGCCAGTTGTGCCCAGTTGCCATTAACCAGTGCTTGTTTACCAATCATAGATGCCGAATTACTCATCTGCTGACCCTGATAAATACTCACTAGGTTATCTATAGACTCTCCCATTTCGGTAATACCACTCACAGTAGAGAACTGCGCCATCTGGCCCATAAACTCTCCATTTTCCATGGGTTTCATTGGGTCTTGGTGCTGTAATTGGGTGGTGAGCAACTTTAAAAAGTCCTCCTGCCCCAGCACCGAGGTGCGTTTTATTTCTTTTTGCTGGGTCGATTCGAAACTACGTAAGTTTTCGGGTATCGCCTGGCTCACTGATGCGGTCATCATTTACTCCTTTCTTTCTTGCATGCTTTGCATTTACTTAGTTATTACCTGCCTAACTGCAAAGTACTCATCATCATTTTTTTGGTGGCGTTCATTACTTCTACGTTGGTCTGGTAAGACCGAGACGCGTTAGTCATGTCCACCATTTCTTCAATTGAGTTCACATTGGACATAAATACGTATCCATCTCCGTTGGCTGCTGGGTTTTGTGGGTCGTAACGTTTGCTATTGGCACGTTCGGTCACGTGAATACCAGATACCGAAACACTGGCTTGAAAATCGTTATTGGTGTAGGTTTCCATCACGGTTTTAAAAATCGGTTTTTTAGCTTTGTAGGCTTCTGCTTCAGAAGAACCCACCACGTCCATATTGGCCAAGTTACTGGCAGTCGTGTTCATACGTACCATTTGTGCGTTCATGGCAGAGCTTGAAATTTGTAGGGTAGTTAACATCGACATAATAGTGTCCTTTTTTTAATGGATTTTCAGAACCTTGGCTTATTCGCCACGTAACGCGCTCATGATGCCTTTAATTCGCTGGTTCAAAAATGTAGTCGTAGCCTGATAACGCATGGAATTTTCTGTGAATAAGGCGTTTTCTGTGCTAATTTCTACGGTGTTACCGTCCACCGAAGCGCTGCTGGGCATACGATATTTGACCATGCCTTCGCCTGCTAACGCTTGGCCTGCACCTATTGAAAAGTGTCGGCTATTGCTGGTACGCATATTATTAATTTCGGTGGCTGCCATGACACTGCTAAAATCCAAGTCACGGGCTTTGAAGTTTGGTGTGTCAACGTTGGCAATATTAGACGCCAGTACGGCAGTACGTTGCTCACGTAACTGCAGAGCGGTGCCATGAATGCCTAATGGATTTTGCAAGATACTCATAATCGATCGCCATTTAAGTAAACTGTTTAGGGGCTAAAAACACCCGTTACACAGTCACTAAAGCAACGATTATGCCAACTATTAAATTTCGATATAAAACAATGAGTTATAATTTATTTAAAGGAAAATACTGGCACTTATTAAACAAGCGGCAAGGCCTTGCCGCCGTTACAATCAGGCGCTGTTTGTGGCCCTGCCTTATACTGCTGGGCCTCAGCCCAAATCCGGCATTCGCAGACCAATGGCAAAGCCATGAGAGTATCTACCAGACCATTAATCAATATGCTCTAGATCATTTGGGCGGCTCAGCCACTAGCACACAATTAGATGAACGTAGCCGTTACCCCTTGTGTAAGTCGGGTCTGGTGATAAGTCTGCCTTTCAATAATCACAAAACAATTAAGGTGGCCTGCCCTAAAAGTGTGAGCAGCAAACAACCCAAGTGGTCACTGTATCTTTCCATGAAAGTTAACACCTCTGTGATGGCTTGGCGCTTAATAACGCCCATCCCCCAGCATGGCATCATCAGGTCGTCACAGGTACAACTACAAAAACATGCGCCAAACAGCCTCAAATTTTTGGACGTGGACAGCAGCCCGGTGGGCAAGCAGGTAAAACATGGTATAGCCGCCGGCCATTGGCTTAGCAAGGATGACTTTACCGAATTACAAACCGTTTGGAAGACCTCCAGTGATTTGGCTCAAGGCATCGTGATCACCGAGCAACATCTGGAGGCTAGCCTCATTGAGCTGAAAGCAACCACAGCTAACCTGCTCACCGACAAAGCGCAGATTATTGGCCAGTTATCCAAACGTTATATTAAAGCGGGAAAGCTCCTCAACAGGGGCGATATTGAAGGCCAGCAACAGGTATTGGTGGCTAGCCAACCGCTTGCAGCAGACCGTGTGTTAATTGCAGCCGACATAGAATTACAATGGATGCCTAATCACAAATTACGCCAAGCAGGCTTTAACCAAACCAGTCAACTGGTTGGCTGGGTGACCAAACGTCACATTGCTGCGGGGGCGGCCATCACTAAAGACATGTTACGTGCAGCTTATTGGGTGGTTAAGAATAACCAAGTGAGCCTGCAAATCAACCGCTCCAACTATCAAATTACCAGCACAGCTCGGGCCTTAAGTAATGGTAATTTGGGCGACGAAATAGATGTTAAAGTGCTTCAGAGCGGCGTCATTAAAAAGGCCGTAGTGATTGGCAAAGGCCAAGTGGAACTATTGCGACAATGACATTTTATAGGCCCATACTAAATTAGCTGATTTTTAAAAAAAAAAATGCTATTTTAGACTCAAGTTTTCAGCAAACCTGCCGATAGCTACTGCGTAGTTGAAAAAAGGCAAGAGGTGCCATATGAGCGATATCAATAATCAATACCAACATGTTGCTGGCAATAAAACCAATAACACCCAAGCTAAAGCGGCGAGCCAATCTCAAGAGGTGCAGCAGCAAGCTAATGTAGCCAAAACTCAGCAAGCCACTGAGCAAGCCAAGGCGGCCCCCACTCAAGGTGCAGACCAAGCCAAATTTACGCCGGAATCACAAACCTTGTTACGCATGACTCAAGCCAGTAAAGACGTGAGTGACATCAACCAAAAGAAAGTTGACCGCATCAAGCAGGCCTTAGAAGACGGTGAGTTTCCGGTTGATGCTGCACGTGTTGCAGAAAAAATGACTAGCTTAGAAAAATTAATCCAAGGATAAACAACCATTGCTGCCTCAACTACAACAAGAATTTGATGGTCACCTCAATCAAGCCATCAGTGACGCTCAGCAATTACACAGCACCTTGGAGCTGGAATTTAAACACCTCAAAGAAAGCGACCTAGAGGCGTTCCAAGCTCTGCAAGTACGCAAACAACACGACGTACAGACCATTCAGCTGTTTGATGCCCTACGCACTCAGTTTTGCCAAAACACCAACCTCGACCCTGATGACCAAGACTTTAGCCGCCACCTTGCCAGCGAACAGCAAGCTAAATGGCTACAATTGTTGGTTTTGCTAGAAGCCTGTGACACACTACATCGCACCAGCGATATGTTCATGCGTACCAAATTAGACTCAATTTCTAAAGCCTTGGAAACGCTCGAGCTCAATAGCCCGGTAACCAGCACTAACCTCTATAACAGTTTGGGCAACGCCTTTAGCAGCAATATCGGCAGAACCCTGATTAAGGCCTAGTTGTTAGTATTGACCTATTTAAACTGCTCCGAGTGCTTTTATGACCTTTTTACAAACCCTAGCAAGCAACCCTCAAAGTATGATTGTGTTCAGCATTTTGGTGGTCGCCATGTTGGGATTGATCATTGGTTTGATCGCCCTATTGCTAGAACGCCAAGGCAATCAACAGATACAACAAAGGCTAGCCGACTTAGGCTTACAGCTGTTAGAGCAGCAAGAAGACTACAATAAATTAGAAAAACTGCAGTTTATTGGTGCCCAACGACAGCAACGTATGGACCAAGTGCTACAGGATATATACAGCCTCATCGAAAACAACAGCCAGCAGCTAGATCAACTTAAAGACCAGCCTAATGTCCATACCAGTCTAGCCTCAGACGTACCTAGCCAAAGCAACTATGAACACGCCATTCGTATGGCAAAAGAAGGCTTGACTGGCGAGCGTATTCAAGAAATTTGCGGCCTCACCGAGGGCGAGGTCAACCTTATATTGGACCTCCACCAATAGCCCCTGGCTACTTTTCATCTCCCGGCTTCATGCCCTTGAGCCAATAGGTATACACCAAGACTTCGGCCACCAAGGTATAGAGTGACCGTGGCACTTGTTCGTCTAAATCAAGCAACCCTAACAAAGCCGCCAAATCTTCGTCTTTTTGAATCGGCACGCCCGCCGCAATGGCAGCATCAATAATCTGTTGCGCAAATTCATCCTTACCTTTCGCCACCACCACTGGCACCGGATGTTTGCCGTATTCAATGGCAATGGCCTGCAACGGCTTTTTCATACGTGTACGTCCAATATGCTGTGGGGCGTATTTTCGCCATCTATTGCAACACTTAAGGCATCAACTTTAGCGTCTCGGTAAGGTCCAACACTGACTTGCTGCAAAACAATATTTTGCTGCTCTAGGGTGGCTTGCAAATGATGCTTAGAGCTATTAATTAGCGCAGTCAACCAACTGGAGTCACTCGCAAAGTGTAAATTCGCCATAGCATGTTGGCCATGTTGACTCTGAGTTAATAAGAGGTTGATTTGTAGTGCACCTAAGTCTGGACCTTCATGAGCTAAGCTAATAAACCACTGACGCTGACTGCGCTGGGCCTGACTTTGTTGCAAACTAACGGTGAGATGCTGTCGTTCAAACCATGGCATAATCCATTGATAATGAATTTGACCATTAAGTGCGGCATCCAAACTCTTAATTTGGCTAGACTGCAGAGCTTCTAATAAGGGCTTAACTTGCTGCTCAAAAGCATCCTCCAACACCAGTAACTTAAGCAACGCCTTCAAGTCATTGTGCGCTTTAGCTGGCCCTACCAAGGATGCGGATAAACTATTGGGTTTAGCTCTGTTTTCACTAAACAAACCACTCATAAGCATAGCTCTTTGTATGTCCAATGCTTTTGGTTTGATGGGCAATTGCCAAAATTCCTGTAGTAAAGCGGCAAGTGCAGGCGGCAGATGAGTCGCGGCAGATTGATGATTTAACCACTGTTGTAACGGTGCAAGGCTATTAGGCCGATACAATAAACTACGTAGAAAAGCACTTTGTTGCGCCAGCAGGGAATCGGGTAATGGGCCAGAACGTAACAGCTCTAATCTTGGTGGCTTGACCTCTGGGTCTAATACCCGAAACAACAGGCGTTCACCCAAGGTATAGGCCGCAGACGTTGCCGCAGCACTAAAGATGCTCGATGAGGTTTCCACTAATAATCGCGGCTGCAGCTGTATGACCACCCCTTCGATCACTTGGCCTTTAAATAGGGTGATAGCCGGTAGAACTGGGCCATTGCCCATGTTCACACCCGCCCGAGCCACACCACTGGATGGCGCTAAGGGCTGAGGTCCGTTGTCGATCATACCGCCTCCTTTTGCCATGCTGCTGTATTGTTTGCTAAACTGAGCCTATGAACGTTAATAACGCCACGCCTATCATGCCAGCAGTGCAGCAACCTGTGTTAAATCAGGAAGCTAAAGCGTGTGCGCAAAATGCCTTTCCCAAGCCGCCAGAAGTGGCACAACCCGCTCCTCGTTCAGAAGCACCCGATCAGAGCAAACAAAAAGCCAACTTAGAGGCTTCTGGTTGGCGCGCCAGCCAACATGCGATTGCCGCTAAGGGCCGCGACGGTTTAGACAACTACACCGACGCCCCTAACCAACGATTAGAGCAGGCTAGTGCAGCCTACAAAGCCATCGAAAAGCAGGAACAACGCGCCTCCGTAGACGCTATTGTTTAGCACCTTAGCCTTACTCGGCTACAGCCGCAATATCCAACACCACTTCTACTCTACGGTTTCGCGCTCGATCAGCAGCCGACGCATTGTCATTTAAGGCCGCAGTGTCTGCTAAACCTTCAACGGATAGCCGGTCGCGTGGAATATCCATCAAACTGGTCAACGAGTCGGCAACAGCCGCCGCACGAACGGCAGATAGGTCCCAGTTACTGGGGAACTCCCCGCCTGGAGCCACTTGCCTACTGTCCGTATGACCCGTCACTATCACTTTGCCTTTGTTACTGTTAATAGTGTCCCTTAGCGCCCGAATCATCGGCAAGGCATCTGGGTTAAGTTGCGCGCCGCCACCTGGGAAAGCACCCTTTTCAGTGAGTCGTACAATAACCTTAGTATCGTCACGTTCAACTTCTGCCAATCCTTGAGTAATAGCTTCAGACAACAATACCTGCAATTTAGCCACTTCTTGTTGCGCTTTCTGCTGCTGTTGCTCATGCAATACCTCAGCCGCTTGCTCTTGTTGCGCTTGTTGATCCAGCACTTTAATCGGTGCCTCGGTGATTTGTTGAGCGTCGGCAATTTTGGCGTACATCTCAACCGTGGCATCGGGCACAAACCCTTGCTCTGCATCATTATTGGACTCACCAGCACTGCCTGGGCCTTTGAGTTCCACCACAATCTGATCATCTTTAATCGTTACTTCTACCTGACCTTTAGCTATTTCTTCGGCCAAGGCAGTTTCTACCTTTTCTTTCTCTGCATTAACATCGTAGTCATGCTTCTTGCTTTCGGTCTTAAGCTCTAGGTCTTTTTGTGTAGTGTCGGTGGTCTGCTGCTTCACCTGATCTAGCACTGAGGTTTCCGCCACAGTGGGGCTAAACGATTGCGTCAGCATACTGGTACCCTTTGGGGGATTAGGTACTTTTACGTCCTTTTGTATACCAAAGGCGCTTTTCATGGTGCCTGCGATTTGGATGTACTTAAGGGTTTTCATCTCCGAGAAGGATAAGATTAATACGAAGAAAGCCATTAACAGGGTGGCCATATCCGCAAACGTCGCCATCCATAAAGGCGCTCCCTTTTTACAGACGGGACATTCTTCTTGTTCTTCTTCCTCTACTGGTGCAGGTGCTGCTACCTGCTCTTCTTCGGTTGCTTCTTCACCTTCTACCTCGGCAGCCGCTGCATTTTCTAATTCTTCAGCATTGTCTTCTAATTCTTCAGCATTGTCGTCAGCCATGATCGCTTCTCCTTAGTCTGCAATCAGTTAAGCTGCCGCTTCTAACTTGGCACGTACCTTAGGTGACAAGTAGCTATAGAGCATACCTTCCATCACCCGTGGATTTCCACCTTCAGAAATAAACAGCAGCGACTTGATAATGAGTTCATTATTAATCGCTTCGGCTTCGGCCCGTTGTTCAAGTTTTTGCATAATAGGAAAAGCAATCATGTTAGCAATTACTGCACCGTAAAGTGTGGTTAACAACGCGACCGCCATGGCTGGGCCAATGGATTTTGGGTCACCCATGTTAGCTAACATTTGCACCAAACCCACCAAGGTACCAATCATGCCCATGGCTGGTGCGAAGTCGCCCCAAGATTCAAAAATGGCACCACCGGCTTTAGCCCGACGAATCATCATGCCAGCTTCGGTAGCCAGAGCAGATTTAATGGCGGCACCGTCTTGGCCGTCAACTAACATGCCCATGCCTTTGTTCAGAAAGTCATTGCTCACTTCCTGCGACTCTAAAGCGATCATGCCGTCTTTACGCGCGATGGTCGCTAACTCAACTACTTTTTCGATCAAATCTTCTGGGTTATCCACCTTATTGGCAAAAGCTTTGCCAGCCAAGGCGCCGGCGCCAATAAAGTCACCTAAGGATGAGCGCATGAGAACCACAGCTAAAGAGCCCAATACTACTATAAATAAAGACGCTCCATTAACAAACATGCCCATAGGGCCGCCCATAAGGATACCCGCGGCGACAATACCAAAGGAAGCTACAAAGCCAATTATCGTTGCTAAATCCATCTACCTTATCTCCAACAGCTGTGACTAATTAATTCTTGTATGGCTAAACTCGTGCCCACAAATAATAGATTTCCTATACTATCGACAATTATCGACCATGTGTAAGATTTATTTAGTCTTAATCGTCACAAAGGTCCAAACTTGTCATCAGATAATTAATATTTAAGTTAGGCTATAATGGGTCGATAGTAGCTAACATGCATGAGGTGGCTTTATGAAAATCTTTTCTTTTTTACTCATTATGAGTTGCAGTACTCTAGTACATGCCGTCATCGATAAAGCCCCAAAATGTGAAGCCTATTTTACTACACACCAAACCGATGGTAACTACCAACATCTCGGCAACGGCTTAATCGCAGATCCGTTAACGGGGCTCACCTGGTTCCGTTGTGGGGCCGGACAAACGTGGGAAGACGGTGTATGCCAAGGCGCTGCAATGCTATTGCCGTTTGAAGAGGCCTTGACCTGGGCCGAAAATGCAGAGCTGGCAGGACACAATGATTGGCGGGTGCCAGAAATAGACGAAATGACCAGCTTAGTGGAAACTGATTGCAAATCACCGTCCATTAATACTCGCGTATTTTCTGGCATTGAGCCTGAAGTCTACTGGAGTAGTGAGTCTAATTTTTGGTTACGTTCGATGGGTTGGTCGTTGTTCTTTTATCGCGGCTACTACTTTAACAAACAAGCCAAAACAGACTCTTTTCGTTTTATGTTAGTACGCGATTGATTATTTTTTGGTCACTGTGGCAGAAGGCTTAGGTGTATATCCACGGCAAGCGTGGCCATCAATACGAAGTATTTCGATCATGGGCAGTTGGCGTGATTTGATAGCAAACAACCGACACCCGCGGGGAAATTTCGCCTCCCAGGTGACATAAAAATGCTTGCATTGCATACAATGAGGCGAATTATCTGGCATTTACGTTGGCTAGGCTTAAGTATTAAGTATTAAGGGAGTTTAATTAACATGGACCAATTGTTACACACTTTTTCCAGTTTTAACCACTGGTCGCAAAGCTTGCCCATTTATTTGCAAGTATTTTTGGGTATGATGGCGTTTTTCTTAGCCTGTGCTGCAGCGGGTTTTTTAATATACGGCCTACTGTTAATCCTTCAACGGCTGAGTCATTTTCGGCCCCTGTCTAGCCTGACCGGCGTCATTGGCTTTAGCCTCACGTTGAGCCTTGGCTGGTTTATGTATATCTTCATACCGCTTGCCATTATTGCCTTAAGCAACCATGAAAATTTAAACATGGCAGTGCTAACTCAAACTATGGGCCCCTATTTTGGCGTGTTTTTACTGATTAGCTTATCGTTTGCCGACACACTCGAATCTAAAGGTCTGTGGGCCAATAAAAATCTTACGGCACCCGCTAAACTATTTAGCACATCCTTATGGGTGTTGGCGTTTGGTGTGCCAGCTATAAAAAAGCTCCATCAACTCAAGCGTCAAAAATAGGGTCTAAAGGGCGTCTATTTAGGGGGTTTTTCAACTTCAAAACCCAGCAAATCCAATTGCTCAGGGGCTGATTCAGGCACAGATTCTTGGTCGTTTGATAGTGTAGCTGCGACTTCTGGCTCAAGTAATGGCCCTTGCTCAGTCTCTAGGTCTTTGGTTAACGCTGCTTCGACGGCACGTTCAGCTTCAATGGCATCCAACTCATCAAACTTCTTTTCCTGCTCGCTACGCCTCGCGTCACGGGCACTGGAGTCCTGCTTAGGTCGCCAATATTCATCCCAATAACGATACCCCAGCACCAGCAAAAACGCCACGGCGATTAAATAACCAAACAGGTTAGTAAAGGGAATATCTTCTAACCAATGGAGTTTGTCGGCGTAAGCCATGAGCATCACCATCACCACGGCAAACATCACCACCACGCGCATGGTGCGGCAAAAAGCACAGGGCTTTTTGCCGTTGGGATCACTGTCGCTTATGCGCCGACCCATATGTATTTAACCACCGCCACTAACATAATTGATCATAATGCCCGCCGCTACGGCAGAACCAATAACGCCGGCCACGTTGGGCCCCATAGCATGCATCAGAAGGAAGTTTTGGTTATTAGCCTCTAAACCCACCTTGTTAGACACACGAGCTGCCATGGGCACCGCAGACACGCCAGCGGAGCCAATCAAAGGGTTAATACCGCCGCCCGTGAGTTTATTCATAATCTTAGCCATAATCACACCAGAAGCCGTACCAATCGCAAAGGCCACCATACCTAGGCACAAAATACCTAAGGTGGTGAAATCCAAAAACTTGTCGGCAGACAACTTAGAACCCACGGCCAAACCTAAGAAGATGGTCACCACGTTAATGAGGGCATTTTGCGTGGTGTCAGACAAACGATCCACCACACCCGATTCGCGCATCAAGTTACCAAAACAAAACATGCCCAATAGCGGTGCTGCGTCGGGCAACATAATAGCCACCAACAATAGTAGCAACAGCGGGAAAACCACCTTCTCTACTTTGCCTACCGGCCGTAGTTGCACCATTTTAATCTGGCGTTCTTTTTCGGTGGTCAGGGCACGCATGATGGGCGGCTGAATCATCGGTACTAAGGCCATGTATGAGTACGAAGCGACCGCAATGGCTCCTAACAGGTCGGGCGCTAGTTTACTGGCCACATAGATAGACGTGGGGCCGTCAGCGCCACCTATTATACCAATGGCTGCCGCATCAGCTAAGCTAAAGTCCATGATACCTAGGGCCGAGAGACCCACTGCGCCGAGTAAAGTAACAAAGATACCAAACTGGGCTGCGGCACCTAAGAACAAGGTTTTTGGGTTTGCCAATAAAGGACCAAAGTCGGTCATGGCGCCTACACCCATAAAAATAATGAGCGGAAAAGCGCCGGTTTCAATACCTACACTGTAGAACATGTAGAGGATGCCGCCTGATTCGGCTAAGCCGGCACCTGGGATGTTCGCCAGAATGCCACCAAAGCCAATAGGGATCAGCAGCAGCGGTTCAAAGTTTCGCTTAATCGCCAGATACAACAGCAACATGCCTACGGCCATCATCACCGCTTGGCCCGGCTGCATTTGGTACAGACCAGAACTGTGCCAAATGTTGAGTAACTTGTCCATGCTCGTCCGCCCTATGCCAGAGTCAACAAAGTATCACCAACGGATACTGAGTCGCCTTCTTTAACTGTAACCGAACCGATGGTACCGGCACTATGCGCACGAATTTCTGTTTCCATTTTCATAGCTTCAAGAATCAACAATACGTCTCCTTCTTGTACCGCTTGGCCGGGCACCGCATGCACCTTCCAAATGTTACCAGCCAATGGCGCAGTCACAGGCTCACCACCTGTTAAAGGCGCTGCAGCGGCCACAGCTGGCGTTGCACTCATGGCCACTTGAGCCATACCCACGGCAGAGATATCACCACCCTCTTCCACTTCAACTACGTAACTTTGGCCGTTCACACCAATGGTGTAGACCTTAGATGAACCAGCAGCAGGTGCCGTAGCCGCCTGGGCCGATGCTAACGTAGGCACGGGTTCAAAGGCTTCTGGATTGTTGCGGTTCTCAAGGAACTTCAGTCCAACCTGAGGGAACAAGGCGTAGGTTAATACGTCATCCACTTCACGCTCACCGCTGGCCAGTTGAATATTCTTTTCTTGTGCTAAACCACGTAATTCCTCAGTGAGTTTATCTAACTCATCGTCCAACAAGTCTGCTGGTCGGCAAGTCACCGGCTCTGCGCCGTCCAGCACACGGGTTTGCAACTCAGTATTAAACGGCGCTAATGCTGCGCCATATTCGCCTTTAAGCACACCTGCGGTTTCTTTGGTGATGGTTTTATAACGTTCGCCGGTCAACACGTTCAATACCGCTTGCGTACCTACAATTTGCGAAGTCGGTGTCACTAGAGGGATGTAGCCAAGGTCTTCTCTCACCCGTGGAATTTCTAGCAACACGTCATCTAGCTTGTTGGCAGCGCCCTGCTCTTTAAGCTGGCTTTCCATATTAGTCAACATACCACCAGGCACTTGAGCCACTAAAATACGTGAATCGACACCTTTTAGGGAACCTTCCCACTGGGCATACTTTTTACGCACTTCACGAAAATAAGCCGCCACTTCTTCTAGTGCAGTGATATCCAAGCCCGTGTCGCGGTCACTGCCCTCAAAGATGGACACAACCGACTCTGTAGGTGAATGACCGTAGGTCATCGACATCGACGAAATAGAGGTATCTACATTGTCGATCCCAGCTTCTGCCGCTTTCATAATAGCCGCCGTAGACAAACCGGTGGTGGCATGACACTGCATGTGCACTGGCATATTAGTTTCAGCTTTAAGGCGACTCACCAGTTCAAAGGCCGTGTATGGGTTTAGCAAACCGGCCATGTCTTTAATACAAATAGAGTCAGCGCCTTGGTCTTCAATTTTCTTGGCTAAGTCGATCCAGTAGTCAATGTTATGGACCGGGCTTAAGGTATAAGAAATAGTGCCTTGAGCATGTTTACCCGTGGTTTTAACGGCCGCAATGGCAGTGGACAAGTTACGGGCGTCGTTCATGGCATCAAATACACGGAACACATCTACACCGTTAATCGCTGCACGCTCTACAAACTTACGCACTACATCATCGGCGTAATGGCGATAACCTAAAATATTTTGCGCGCGAAATAACATCTGCTGTGGTGTTTTTGGCATCGCCGCCTTAAGGGTACGAATACGCTCCCATGGGTCTTCGCCTAGGTAGCGAATACATGAGTCAAAGGTGGCGCCACCCCAAGTCTCTACCGACCAGTAACCAATGTCATCCAGTTTGGCAGCAATGGGAAGCATATCGGCCAAACGCATACGCGTAGCAAATAACGATTGATGACCGTCTCGAAGGACGACATCGGTAATACCTAAAGGTTGTTTAACAGCGGTCATGGGTTTACGCCTGTTCTAATAATCGAAAATTGAGAAACTGGTTAATTCTTATGCTTTGTCTTCGCGATAACGGTGTACTGCAGCACTGAGCACGGCCATTAGCTGGGCGTCGTTGGCCACCTGTTGTGATGGCGATACGCTCGCCATTGGCACTGTCGGAACAACCACTGGCGCGGGTGCAAAACGCAGCACCGTCGCAGACATGGTTTTGGTGGCAATCACCAAAAGTGTAAGAAAAGTAAATACAAAGCCCATGCCGAAAACCATTAAGGTTAGGCCTTCGAGCATTAAATCGGATGATGGCACGGTAGCAGCTCCGGTAGTTGTTAGTCGCTTGTGACGACACATTTATGCAGCCATGGTAGGGCTGCCTTTGATTCTGATCAGACAATTTACCCAGTTGTGACTAAAGTCGCAAGAATACCCAGTATAAAACTCAATAATTTTACTGCCCGGCATAGAAACGTCAAACAAATTCAACAACTCGACGTTTATGCTCAATATAACCAACAGATCAACCGGTTGGACGATACACACCGACGTTGTCAAAACCTTGATCTTTAATATGTAAGGCATGCAACTGACTCATCACACCCTTTTCGCAATACAGTAGGTAATTACGCGCAGGATCAAACTCAGCAAATTCACTATTAATTTTAAAAAACGGCACTGTTAAAATATCCACACCCGGTAGATTAAGCGGCTTTTTTTGTTGCTCGCCTGCAGCTCGCACATCGACTACCACGTCATTTGCTTGCAACTCGTGCTTCGGCGTCAATTGACCTGGTTGTTTGAGTTCTTCGGCCACGGCGTCGATGTTGGTAACGCTGGCATTTTCTAAGGCTTGCTCTAACACCTCAAAGTTAAAGTTCTCTTCTTCCTCTTCCACTCGCTTGAGCTGCGCCTTGACGGTGGGCCGGTCGGAAATCACACCGCAGTACTCTGGCATACTGGCGGCAAACTCGTAGGCGCCAATTTTTGTGGCGACGTCAATAATGTCTTGTTTGTCATAGGTGATCAGTGGCCGTAAAACTAACCCCTCAGTGACGCGATCGATCACACCAAGGTTAGTTAAAGTTTGGCTTGAGACTTGGGCAATACTCTCACCGGTAATCATGGCTTCGGCCTTTACTTTAACCGACACCCGTTCAGCAGCTCGCAACATCATACGTTTAAGCACCACACCCATGTGAGAGTGATGTACGTTTTGCAAAATTTCACCGACTATTTCTTCAAAGGGGACCGAAATAAACTTAACCCGTGCAGACGAGCCAAATTTTTTCCACAAGTAATAAGACACCTGCTTTACACCCGCTTCATGGGCCGCCCCACCGAGATTAAAAAATACAAAATGGGTTTTTGCACCACGCTTCATGGTGAGGTAACTGGCCACGATCGAGTCGAAGCCGCCAGAAATTAGCGATACCACGGCTTCTTGGCTGCCCTGCGGATAACCTCCTAGGCCGTCAATACGCCGCTCGACCACAAATACCCTGTCACCTTTAACTTCCAAGTTAACGGTCACTTCAGGGGTGTGTAGGTCGACATTAAGGGCATCGGTTTGTTGCAATAAACCGCCACCCAAATAGCGTTCCATATCATTGGAGGTAAAGTCATGCTGGCCCGAGCGCTTCACTCTAACCACAAAACGTTTACCCTCTAAGCGCTGGGACCAGACACGCTTGACGATGTCTAACACTTGGTCAAAGTCCTCCAACGCATACTCTTGCACCTCAATTACATGGGCAATGCCAGGTGTGTCGCCCAAGGCCATGACAATTTGTTCATACGCCGCATCGGCCTCTGGCGGACAATCGATATCCACTCGGTCCCACAAGCCGCGCACCTTGATCTTTGGTTCAATTCGTTGCAGGATGATCTGCAAGTTAGATTGTAACCGTTGAATAAATCGTTTCCTTACAGGGCGGCTTTTGATGGTGATTTCGGGGAACAGCTTTACTATAAATTTCATGGGCTGGCTTTCTAGGATAACGAGGTCGAGCGCTATTATAACAACGAACAGGGGTTAACCTCTATGCCCAATACACAAACCATTAGCGGTAGTTGCTTATGTGGCCAAGTTAAATACCAGGCCACTGCTGTACCTTTATTTCAAGCCCACTGTCACTGCCAAGACTGCCGAAAAAACTGCGGCAGTGCGTTTGCCGCCCTGGTGTTTGTGCCGGTAGACAGCCTTAACTGGCAAGGCGAGACCAAAACCTACACTCATAAGGCCGACTCTGGCCACACCATGACCAAACATTTTTGCTCAAACTGCGGTAGCCAACTGTTTGGCGAAAATGATGCTAAAACGGACCGTATCCATATTAAGGTGGGCACCATGGATGATGCCAACTGGTTTCACCCACAATGTAACGTGTGGGCTAGTAGTCGCCTGCCATCGACAGCCATCAACCCAGATGTGAAAGATTTTGCCACCATGCCAATACCACCAGCGAAAACCTAGCGCCCTAGTCAGTTAGGAAATATTGGCAAGCAAATGCGCCAATATTTCCTATTAGGCGATTTTTAATCACATTCTCCCGCATTATCAGCATAATTATCGGATTAGAAACAGGCATTATAAACACCTATAGATTCATGAAAAAAAATGGTGTAAGCATCTGTTTTAATTGTTATTTTTTTTATTAAGCTCGACTATAAAAGGTAGCCGATAGGAAACACAAAAAAGCTTGGAAATAATAACAGTATTGATTGTGGTTATGGCATTGACGGATGCCATTCGATGGTGCAAATTGTGGGCACAAACTTATGTGGGTCGCATTATGAGCGCAACAGAACAGCAAAAACTCAACGATTTTATCGCCCAGCAACGACAACAATCTTGCTTCAGCGGCTTCCCGCTAGAGGGCAAACGCGTTATCGATATGTCTAGCGTAGTGGCTGCACCCTATTGTGCCGCCTTGTTAGGTGACGCTGGCGCCGAAGTTATTAAAATAGAAAATCCCATGGCACCTGATGCCCTGCGTGGCTGGGGCACTCATGCAGAAACCGGTATCGAACCCTACCATGCGTATATTGGCCGCAACAAGCTGCCTATCACCCTTAACCTTAAATCTGAAGCCGGCAAACAGGCCTTTTTAGACCTCATTGAATCTGCCGACGTGCTGATTGAAAACATGCGCCTTGGGGTCATGGACCGCTTGGGCCTAGACCACGACGCGTTACTTGAGTTAAACCCCGGTTTAGTCATTGGTAAAGTATCCGGATATGGCATGAGCGGCCCCCATGCCCATCAACCGGGTTTTGGTACTTTGGCCGAAGCCTACAGCGGCTTTTCATTCCTTAACGGCTATGAAGACACTGGCCCTACTAGCCCGCCTATTGCATTGGCGGATTTGACCACAGGCATTCACCTCGCCTACGCCGTGAGTCTTGCGCTACACCAGAGCAAGCGTGGTGAAAGTGGTGGTCAAGTAGTAGACATTTCCCTATATGAGCCTCTATTTGGCTACTTAGGTGGCGAATTTATTAGTTATCAACTGACTGGCGAAATCCCTCAACCCATCGGCAACGAATTGCGCGCTGCGGCGCCGCGAAACAACTACCAAACCAGTGATGGTTTATGGGTAGCCATGTCCTGCTCTAACCAAAAAACATGGGAACGCTTGGCCGAAGTGATGGGCCAGCCAGAACTAATCCGTGACCCACGCTTTAAAACCAACAATGACCGCATACAAGCCGACAGCCGAGTGGCCCTAAACGCTATTATTAAGGCTTGGATGTTAGAAAAAACCAACCAAGAAGCCCTTGATCTGTTCCGCAAAGAAGGCATTACTGCGGGGCCCATTATGTCCATGAAAGAAATTGACGAAGACCCACATTACGAGGCACGAGGTAGCATCGTGAGTATGCAAGACCCCGCCTCTGGCATAACCATCAAGATGCCAGATGTACCATTTCGCATGGGCGATAACTCGGCGGGGAATAAAAAGTCTAAAATGCGCTTCCCGGGGTTGCCTATGGGTTCGGCCAACGCCGTGATATACCGAGATTTACTAGGCTACAGCCAAGCGCAAATTAATCAATTAGGCTAATAAAACGCGTAGGCAGTGGCCGCTGCGATCGATAGCGCGTTAGCTGCCCCAAACACCGCTACCCACCGATGGCCCCTGCGCCAGAGGTTGGGCAAACTTATCATGATGGCCGGCACCAAACTAACAATTGCCAGGGTCAGGCCAATTAATATGACACCGTCGGCCGACATGGTTTTCATGTTCACCACCAAAGACTGGCCTTGTAAAACCAGTGAAAACTGTTGTTCTACCGGCGTTGCCGTCCAGCCTAGAGCCAACGCTAGCACGCTGCCGAGCAGCACAATAACGGCCCCCACAATGGTGCACCAGTACACAGTGACGCCATATGCCACCCCGCTGTTATAGTGTTGATTCGTCTGCGTCATAACATTAACCCCACCTCTGCCGCTGTTAAACCGTCTATACCGCGGTGAATCAGTTTTATTGCAGTGAACAGTAACATTGTGATCAATAGCCGCCTAACCACCTTCACCTTAACGTGGGCCAACAGGTGTGCGCCCAGTATGCCGCCCGCAACTTGGCCTAACATCCACGGCGCTACCAGCATGGGCACTAGAGCACCATAGACAATGTAGGGCCAGATTGCCGCGGCATTACCCAAAGCCAACAATACGCCGCTAGAGGCCGCTGCAGCTTTGAGTGGCACAGCCATGACCAGGTTAAGCACGGGCACCATCGCCCAGCCGCCGCCTAAACCAAAAAAGCCGCCAATAAATCCGACCAAAATAAACAAGCCAATCGCCCAACCTAATCGTTGCACCTTATAGCTCACCGTGCCATTTAATGAACTTTCATAATAGCTCATGTCCAGGCTTAATATGGCGGCCAAGCCTTTACTTGGCTGTGGTTTGGGATAGTCGTTACGACCGCCGCCACGGACGAATACGTAGGCCACACCCAACAACAGCAAACCCAACAATAACCGCACCAGTGCATCGGCGCTGGCGCCCATTGACGCGGCTAAATGAAATGCCGCCATGGCTCCAAGCACCCCACCAATAATGGTGGGTAACGCACACACATAGACCAAGCGGATATCGACCAAACCTCGATTAAGCAGGGGCGCAGCAGAGATCAGCCCGCTGAACATCGCTACTACCAAACCAGTGGCCCTCACTACCAAAGTGTCAATAGAAGTGAAGCCCAAGACAATAGGGGTAAAAATGACGCCGCCACCGATACCGGCCACCACGGCGACGATGGCAATCACCAAAGACAGTAGAAAAGAACCTAATGTGAGCCCCACAAGCGCACCTAAACTTAGGCTAGATTCGGCAGCGTAAGACGCGAGCAATGGCACCATGCCAAAACCCACAAGTGACACGATAATAAGCAAGGTGAGTTCGGGAACTCGTACAAATATAGACATATAAACGGCGGCTACCATGAGCTGCAGATAAATTTAATAACTATATTAACCCATCTTACTTATAACTAATAATAATTAAAAATATATTTGTTATTACTTTTAGCTATATTAGTTAGCATCGACCTCAGCGGAATGGGTATGAAAGAACTCCATCAACCCCATCATTTCGGCCGATTGCTGACTCATTACATCGGCGGCGGCAGCCGTTTGTTCTACCTGAGCCGCATTTTGTTGCGTCACTCGGTCCATTTGACCAATGGCCTGATTAACTTGCAGGATGCCGGTGGATTGCTCCTTGCTCGCACCCGCTATTTCAGTAACGATACCGCTCACCTGCGCGATAGATTCAACTATTTCGGTCATCGACACAGCCGACTTTTGCGCCAACTGGGTGCCGCCTTTAATTTTGTCCAGGCTGTCTTCAATCAATAGCTTAATGTCTTTGGCTGCTTCGGCGCTGCGTTGCGCCAAGTTGCGCACTTCTTGAGCCACCACGGCAAAACCACGGCCTTGCTCACCCGCTCTGGCAGCTTCAACAGAGGCATTGAGCGCCAACAAGTTAGTCTGGAAGGCTATATCGTCTATCACACCCACAATTTCAGCAATTTGCGTACTGCTGTTGCTAATTTCTTGCATAGCTTTGGCTGTTTGTTCGGCCACAGCACCACCCGCACTTGCTGCAGCACTGGTGGTTTGAGCAATGTCATCGGCTTGGCCTGCGCTGTCGGCATTTTGCCGCACTGTGGCCGTCATTTGCTCCATACTAGCTGCGGTTTCTTCTAAACTACTGGCCTGTTCGGTGGTGGACTCACTTAAGCTAATATTACTGTTGGATATCTCTTTAGAGCGCGAACTTATTTCTTCGCCAGTGCTTCTTATTTTAGTTACTGCCTCGTTGAACTTGCTTAAAGTGGCCGTCAAAGATGTTTGCAATTGCGCATACTGGCCTTTGTAACGCCCTTCCATGTTGACGGTCAAATCGCCCTGTGCCATGGCTTCCAACACGCGCCTGGTTTCATTAATGGGCTCAACCACCGTGTCTAACATACGGTTAATATTGGTGGCGACTAACAATTGGAAGCCAGCAAAAGCAGCGCTGTCTATACGGGCAGTCAGCTCGCCATCCGAGGCTCGAGAAATAAGTGTTTCGATCTGCCGTTCCGCATCAATTTGTTCGGTTAAGTCGTCCCATTCCAAAATACTGCCCAAGCGTACACCCTCGTCATTGATAACAGGGTTAATTTCGATGGCAAAGGTCAGTCCGGCAATGCCAACGTTGGCTCGATAGGTCTCAGACAAAGCTGCAACCTTATCTGGCTGATATTCTGCTGCGGTTAAAATGTCGCCCAGCTGAGTTTGGATTAAGCCATCGGTATCAAAAGCCAGAAGATGTTGTTTAAAGTGCGCTTCTTCGGCCTTAAACTTATTCACTAGTGCGTGGTTAAGGTAAACCAAACGCCCTTCTGTATCGACCATCATTACACAGCCACGTACACTATCTAAGGCCATACGTATCCTTAGGTTTTCGTCGGCAAGGGCGCGTTCATGCTGGCGTATAGATACATTTTCTTGCGCGGCCTTCACAAACAAGGCAAACGCACGGGCAATGGTGCCTATTTCATCTCTACGGGTAGCGCCCGAAACCACAATATCTAAATCGCCGCGACTGGCCTTTTTCATAGCGAAAGCCAGTTGTCGCATGGGCAAGGTCAAACGCCGGTACACCAATAAACTCAAAAATAACAAGACTACAGCGATACCTACCCCAGTCCATTGATATATTTTTTGTTCAAATTGGTTGCGCGCATGGGTTGATTGGGCGGCTAATAATTGCGTGTTAGCATCAAAGGTTAAATTGGTTAAGCGACTAATGCCCCTTAATATATCGCTCATGGCACCTACGGCCAAATGAAATTCTTGTAGCCGGCCCGTGGTACCGTCTTTGTTATTGTTTTTGGCCTTAAACAATAACTTGTCGTCCAAATAGCCTAAGGTTATGGCCGTTGATGTAGCGTAACTGTCGTACAAACCGACCAGCAGGTTGAGCCGCTGTTGAAAGTGCTGCGCCTCTAACCACAATTTTAGCTGCAACTCTTCCGACTCAGTGTTTGACGTACTGGCTTGCGCTGCTGCTGCCGCTTGGTCGGAGATAACCAGGTTTTGTTGCTTTAACGCAGAGATAAAGTCAGCGCCATAGCCTACTAAGTTGGCCACGTCTTCACCAACCTCGAAGGTGGATGCTGTTAACGCGGCAGTATCCCTTTGCCTACTTAGCAGTAGGTTTTGCATATCTAGGGCAATTTGATAGAGGTTAAACTCTAGCTCTGCAAAATGGGCTATTTGTTGCTCTACTTCCGCAGCAATGGCTTTTTGTTCGGCCACTAAGCTATTGGATTGAGCTATTTCGGCATCGAAATTCTTGTTGGTGGTTTGTAAAGCTTGCCAGGCAAACAAAGACAATAACCCTATAGGCAACAACAACATGACTATGGCTTGCACGCCTAATTTAACCTTGACTCTGAAGCGCGCCGTTTGTTGTTTGTTTTGAGCCTTCATAACCACAAGTACCTCGAGCTACTATTCAAATCACAAGCTGTGATTGTGTTTTGTAACTAAGAGTATGCCCTATGCTACCGATTTCGGCTACGAGGAAATTGTTTAGTTTTTGTACGCCCATAAAAAAGGGCGGCCTAAGCCACCCTTTTAGATCAAACCAACGTGTTATCGGTAAGTAACCTGATCACCTTCATGACTTTCAGGGCGGGCAATACCACCGATCATGTCTGCTAGGGTGACCATACCAATGACTTCACCATCACGGGTGACATTGGCGCTGGTGACATCCGCTTTAGACATTGCAGGCATTGCGCTTTCTAAAATGGTATCGGCAGCAAAAGACAAACCAGAATCCGATGAACCTGACTCCATAACCGAGCTTACGTCCAACACGCGGGCACGGTTAATGTCTTTAATAAAGTCACGTACATAGTCGTCTGCAGGGTCTAACACAATTTCTTGTGGTGAACCTTGCTGAATCACCGCGCCGTCGCGCAAGATAACAATGTTGTCACCAATATTAAGGGCTTCGTCTAAATCGTGGGTGATAAAGATAATAGTTTTATGCAACTCTTCCTGTAAGTCCAACAAGATTTCTTGCATGTCTTTACGAATTAATGGGTCCAAAGCCGAGAAGGCCTCGTCCATTAGTAGAATTTCGGCATCGGTCGCCAAAGCACGAGCCAAACCTACACGCTGCTGCATACCACCAGACAACTGTGCTGGGTAGTTGTCTTCAAAACCCGACAGGCCTACACGGTCGATCCACTTTTGTGAGCGCTCTCGCATCTCCGCTTTGTCGGTGCCTTTGATCATCAGGCCGTAGCTAACGTTGTCGATCACTGTACGGTGAGGTAACAAGGCGAACTTTTGGAATACCATGGACATTTTATTACGACGAAATTCGCGTAATTCTTGATCCGACATAGCCAACACATCTTCGCCGTCAACCAACACCTGACCCGCAGTGGGCTCGATCAAACGGTTTAAGTGACGAATCAAGGTTGATTTACCCGAACCCGACAAACCCATGATGACCTGAATGCGGCGCGCAGGAATATCGATGTTAACGTTGTTTAAGCCAAGGACGTGTTTATGATCGGCTTGTAATGAGGCTTTCGTCGCGCCATCTTCAACCTTTTGCACCATGTCTTCGCCCTTAGGCCCAAAGATCTTATATAGATTCTTAATAGAAACCTTAATATCAGGCACCGTGGCCTCCTTGACGGTGCTTCTGCAACCGCTTGCCATATTCTTGTGAAACTCGGTCAAATATTACGGCCAAGGCAACAATAGCCAAACCGTTCATCAAACCTAATGCGAGGTACTGATTAGATACAGCACGTAATACCGGTACGCCTAAACCTTTAACGCCAATCATAGAAGCGATAACCACCATAGCCAAGGCCATCATAATGGTTTGGTTTACACCCGCAAAGATGTTAGGCAACGCCAACGGTATCTGAACTTCAAATAACTTTTGTCGATAGCTAGAACCAAAGGCTTCAGCCGCTTCTAACACTTCTTTGTCAACCAACCGGATGCCCAAGTTAGTCAATCGTACAATAGGGGGAACAGCGTATATACACACTGCAATCAGGCCAGGTACTTTACCAATACCTAATAACATTACTACTGGAATCAAATACACAAAACTGGGGATGGTCTGCATAATGTCTAATACTGGCGTCACTATCGCCTGCATTCGATTAGATCGAGACATAATAATACCAAGGGGAATACCTAAGCCAATACACAAAGCTGTGGCCACCGATATAATAGCCACTGTAGCCATCGTATCTTCCCACATGCCAAACCAACCAATGGTCAAAAATGATGCTACGGTACCCACTACAACCCAAATACTGCGTGCGCCAAGCCATGCTAGGGCTGCAAATACTAAAATCATAATAGGCCATGGTGCTGCAAGCAATAACTTCTCAAACCACACCATAAAGTGCATAAGTGGGTCGAAAAAGTTTTCGATCGCTTCGCCGTTTTCACGAGAAAAGTCACGAAAGGCAAAGTCGATGCCTTTTTTCAGATCTCGTAAACTTGTTTGCCCCATAGAGGGAAATTCGTCAAATAATTCCACAATTATTCCTACACTTTGAATATTAAAAAGGCCTACTAACTGCTTGCTAGTAGGCCTTTACTTAAATCCTTAACTTAGTTTAAGGATTTCTTGATCAAGTTGGCAGCTTGAACGCCAACCCACTCAGTCCATACATCTTCATACTCAAGCATGAATTCGATGGCAGCATCACCACCACTGGCTTGGTTGTCACCCATGTACACTAGCATGGCGCCCATGGCACTAGCTGGGAATACACGCTTACCGAAGTAAGCAGCTGCTTTAGGATCGTTATTCGCAACGAAAGAATCAGTAACAATGGTATTCACTTCAGAATGAGCCCAAGACGTAGGCTGTGGGTCCGCACACTCAGCTTGAGTTACGCAGTCGTTCCAGTGATCTTGGTCGCCAAAAGGCACGCCCCAATCAAGCTTAACCAAGTTATGCTTGCCAGCCAACGCTGTTGGAGACCAGTAGTAACCTAACCAGTTGTTGCCACGGTCAGCGGCTTTAGCAATCGCACCGTCTAGGCCTGCAGCAGAACCTGGATCAACCAACAACCAACCTTTAGCTTCCATGTCGAAAGCAGTAAATAGGTTATTGTTTGTTAGCTGACAACCCCAACCTGCAGGACAACCGTAGAAAGCGCCTTTAGATGGGTCTTCGTGATGCGGGAATAGCTCTGGATGCTCAATGATATCCAGTACAGTCTTAAGCTCAGGGTGATTTTCTAACGTGAAGCCAGGTGCAAACCAGCCTTCACCAGCGCCAATGATTGGCATACCGTTAAGCTTGTGCATAGAACCTGATGCAATGGCAGCGGCTAGAGGCGCCGACAAAGAGTTAGTCCATAACTCAGGTGCTACATCGGGTACTCCCTTAGTATCCATAGAAGCAAAGGTAGTCATAGTCGCGCCAGGGATCAACTCCACATTACAGCCGTAACCTTCTTCGAGGATGATTTTGTCTACGTTAGCCATAAACTCGGCAGACGCCCAGTTCATTTCTGCAATAGTTACGTCACCACAGGCAGCAACTGCGCCTTGTGACATGGCCGTGGCAACGCCAGCAAGAGCCAAACCTTTAACAAATTTATTCATTTACTACTCCGTTATTATAATTAGATAGATATATATTTAAGCGGTGATAAAAAATAACAAAACACGGCACTAATCACAAGGCCAGTATGGCAAACATATAGGGCCAAACGCCCGTTTGGCGCAGATTGACAAGTCAATGCCGCACCAAGCCTACGTTGGCATACCATAATACACAACACTTAATTATCCACCTCACCTGCTGATTTGCCCCAGTAAAAATAAACCAACTCACGTATTATACACCACGCTTTTGATTATATTGATTTTTTTGCTGCTATGGCGATAGATTAAGCCGTCGTTAAGAGGTTTATATATTTCTACCAATAACGGGTAACACGCCGCCTCATCACTAGAATGCTCACTACTACAATCGCCACCGGGGCAAGCAGACAAACAACCTAACAAATCAATTTCTGCAAACATCTCTAAAAAATCGCCCGGCCTTACGGGGCTGGCTTTCATAAAGTACTGGTGCGTGTCGGGCATAAAACCGGTGCACATAAATACATTAAGCACATCGTGCACGTGGCTTTCCGCCTCTTGCAAAGAAATGTTTTTTTCCACAGCCAAGGCGCGCGTTAGATTAGAGTGACAACAATAATGATAATCATCGTTAGACAATAATTTATGAGTATAGGGGTCACAGCGAGTGCCAATCACATCGTGCACGCTGCCGCCAAATTCGTCCCATCCATACCAATCCAACGTGTCTTTGGTAATGGTGGCCATGGGCCGCAGATAGGGAAAACTACTCCATAAACGATCCCTACGGCTTACGTGCGTGCCATGTAAAGCCCGTGTTTTACCACTATAAAAGCGCTCATTAAGATTAGTTTGGTGCCAAAGGTTAAGATCCCCCACCTGCGAGCCGTCCACACTGACAATACGAAACAAGTGGCCCGCTGGCACCACAAAGGTTTTTGCGTCTCGTGGTGGCACCAGTACCGACTCCACTAGTTGCGCACCGTCACGCACCTGATCATAGAAATTGGCATCAAAACTGGGCAAGGTCTCGTTGGGGTAACATACCACTGGTGCGATACTTTGCCTTGCAGGTGCGTCTTGAGGTGCGGCGTGTTGCGGCGTATATTTCATGTCATAGATCCTTTGGGTTATTTCTACGGTCAACAGGCGTAAAACGAGACTCTAACATGGCCACCAATAATGTCACCTTATATTACATCCACGACCCCATGTGCAGCTGGTGTTGGGGCTTTAGATCTACATGGCAACAACTGCAACAAAACTTGAGCAGCGCCATAGAAGTCACTTACCTAGTGGGTGGTTTAGCCGCCGATACAGACCAACCGATGCCCATTGCTATGCAACAATCCCTCGCTGCCACATGGCAACGTATTCAGCAACACATTCCGGGCACACAATTTAACTACGACTTTTGGAACCCTAGCAGCAACACCCAACCTAGGCGCGCCACCTACCCTTCGTGCCGCGCCGTACTAGCCGCCAAAGCGCAACAACCAAGCTCCGAACAAGCCATGATTGAGGCCATCCAACAGGTATATTATTTACAAGCCAAAAACCCAGCTAACCTAGATGTACTGACAGCAGTGGCAGAAACCATTGACCTGCAACCAGATCAATTTCTACAAGACATCACTAGCCCAGCCATTGAACAAGAGTTCCTGCGCCAGTTAGCGCAGGCTCGGCAACTATCTAACCAAGGGTTTCCTAGTTTAGTACTCAAACACGGCAACAGCCACCACGCTATCCCCCTTGATTACAACAACAGCCAAACCATGAAACAGGCTATCCTTACCATCATTAACCCACAGCAGTAGCGGCAACCATGAGCAAAAACACTAACCCAAGCCTCTTCTCTCCTATCACCATAGGTAATACACAGCTAAAAAACCGCATTGTGTCCACTGGCCACGACACCTGCTTGCCTACCGATGACCTAGTCAATGAGGCGCTCATTGCATACCATGAAGCTAGGGCCAAAGGCGGCTGCGGCTTAATTGTATTGCAAGTGTCTGGGGTCCATGAAACAGCCCGCTACACCTCGCACTTATTAATGGCTACGAACGACCGATGTATAGAAGGTTACCGCCGTTTAGCGACGACGTGCCATGGTTACGGCACACGTGTTGTGGGTCAATTATTCCACCCAGGCCGAGAAATCATGGAAACCGCCGACGGCCTACAAGCCGTCGCCTACTCAGCCTCTGCAGTACCGTCGGAACGTTTTCATCAAATGCCTAGAGCCATGAGCATAGCCTTAGTACAGGAAGTGATTGAAGGGTATGCCAATGCCGCAGGCCGCATGTACCAAGCGGGTTTGGACGGCGTCGAAATTGTTGCCAGCCATGGGTATCTTCCAGCTCAATTTCTCAGCCCTAGCGTCAACTTAAGAGCCGACAAATATGGCCAAAACAAACTTCTTTTTTTAACCGAAATACTAACCGCGGTGCGCCGCCGCACCAGCCATGATTTTATGATAGGCCTACGGTTATCTGAGCACGAAAAAGACCCCAGCGGCCTACAAACCCAACAAGTATTAGCTGCCGCACTGGCACTCGAACAGCAGCTCGATTACATAAGCATCACCGCTGGCACTTCAAATACCAGTGGTGGCGCCATTCATATCGTGCCGCCCATGACCACCGAACATGCTTACCTTGCCAGCGCAGCCGCTAGCTTCAAACAAAAACTCAACATACCAGTGATGGTGGCAGGGCGTATTAACCAGCCCCAAGAAGCACAACACATCATCGCGTCAGGCCAAGCCGACTTATGTGGCATGACTCGCGCTCTAATCTGCGACCCAAACATGCCCAGCAAAGCGCAACAGGCGGATTACGACAATATCCGTGCTTGTATTGGCTGCAATCAGGCCTGCATCGGCCACTTTCATAAAGGCCTACCCATCTCCTGTATTCAACACCCAGAAACAGGCAGAGAACTCACCTTCAGCAACAAATCCACTACCCACCAAGCTCAACGCATTATGGTGATTGGCGGCGGACCGGCAGGTATGAAAGCCGCACTCACAGCGGCTCAGCGCGGCCACAGGGTCAGTCTTTATGAAACCAACCCACAACTGGGGGGCCAGGCTTTATTAGCGCAGTTAATCCCTGGCCGATCCGAGTTTGCTGGTTTGGTTCAAAACTTAACTCAAGAACTGTCTCAATGGGATATCCACATCCACCTTAATACTCCGGTGGACAAAGCGTTAGTGGAACAACAAAATCCGGATGCAGTGGTGATGGCAACAGGTGCAACACCATACTGGCCCGACTTTGAACACCACGGATCCATGCAAGTTTTGGACGCATGGCAAGTTTTACAAGACCACACCGGCAATAGCACTAACGTAGGCAAGTCTGTGGTTATTGCCGACTGGCGTGGCGACTGGATTGGTATGGGTATTGCAGAAAAACTCGCCCTGCAAGGCTGCAAAGTGACGTTGGCGGTGAACGGCCTATGTGCGGGTGAAATGTTACAATCTTATGTGCGCGACACAAGCGCCGGGCGCTTACATCGCCTAGCCGTGTCCATAGTGCCCTATGCCAGACTTTTCGGCTGCGACGACGACACGGTTTATATGCAACACAGCGTCACTGATGAAGTCATCATGTTTGAACAAGTCGACACCTTGGTGCTCAGCCTTGGTCATCAACGCGTCGATCAATTGGCGCCCGCATTAGAAGGGCTAGCGCCTATTTACACCATCGGCGACTGCCTCGCTCCCCGAACCGCAGAAGAGGCCATCTTAGAAGGTCTACAGGTGGGTTTCGAGCTATAACTCTACCGTCATTTCTGCGTAACTTAATGCCATTGCGGCTCTACCCAACGTCATTCCGGCGTAGGCCGGAATCTAGAGATCCTGACCTGCGTCGGGATGACAAACTAAACCACCACAACGAGCCTGCGTCTGGATCACAGGCTCAGTGATCAGTTCATTAAAGACGCACCGGTTTCCGTCCGTATCACCAGACCATTTTCCAGCATCTTCACGCTAATTAAGGATTCCCTAGCGCCGTCTTTAAACCGCATCACCGAATGCTCCACCAAAATATCGTCATATAAAGACATTAAAGCGTCAATATCTCGGTTATCGTTGGCTTGTTTAAGCGCTGTAAATAATCCCATTACATAGTCTCCTGCTGTAGCTTTTGATTCCATTCAACAGCATGCACCCGATCTAACGTTAAATCTAGTACAGAAGCTGTAGTTGAATTAGCCTTAATAATTAGTTTTAATAACTAACAAGTGGCTGCAGCATAATAATAACCGGCCACAAGGAGTAGTCTATGTTGAAGCGCTTCAATAACTTGTCCATTCGCTATAAGCTTATGGTGGCCTTTTTATTAATGGCGGGCATCCCCTTTTGGGGTATTTGTTGGTGGTCTATTAATAGCGCCTTTGACAATTCTATGCAACAAACCGCCTTACAGATGGAGTCCGTACGGCAGATTAAAAAAGACCAACTGACGGACTACTTCGCTACTACCCAAGGCAACCTAGCAAACCTGTCGGCCAGTGCTAATATGCTGCAGGGACAAGATCAAACAAGCACACAAGCTAAACACGCCTTGGCAGGGCAAGTTGACCAATACGGTTATGTCGACCTGTTATTGGTTAACCCCCAAGGCCAGCTAGCTTACAGTGTAAAGGGCCAACTGACGGCTGGCGCCAATGTCACCAGTGAAGCCATGGTCAACACTGGCTTAAGCCAAGCCTTTAGACAAGCCCTTAACACCCAACAATTGGCCTTTGCTGATTTCTCCCTGTTGCAAGCCAATGCAGATGCTTCTCCTAATACCGTCCCCATGGCCTTTCTGGCCCAGCCTATAGTGAACCAAGATAGCCAAGTGGTAATGGTGGGCCTGTTGCAATTGAATAGCGATGGAATTAACGCCATCATGACTAAACGTTATGGTATGGGAGAAAAGGGAGAGTCCTATCTAGTGGGGCCCGATCACTTGATGCGCTCCGACTCTTTCCTCGACCCAGATCACCGCAGTGTAGCCGCCTCCTTTGCCAATCCAGACACGGGCACTATTAAAACCACCATGGTTCTGTCAGCCTTGGCCGGTAACACTGACGCACTAGAGATCAATGAAAACTACACTGGTATTGAAAGTTACACCGGTGGGTCTTGGGGTAAAACGTTGGGGTTAAAAGAAAAAGACATTTGGACTATTTCAGCCTACACACCCATTGACGCCTTTGGTGTGCAATGGGCTTTGATTGCAGAAAGAGATGCACTCGACGCCGCAGTTATGCTGATGGATCTGTATTTCCAAATGTATTGGATTGGCGGCATTGCAGCCCTGTTATTGTTATTAGCCGCTTATTATATTTCTCGCGTCTTTGCCCTGCCCATTTGTTATATCGCTGGGCAGGTAGGCCGCATCGAAAAAAGCAGTGACTTTAGTATGCGTTTGGAGTATATCCCCAGCGACAAGGACGAAGCAGGTCAAGCCGCCCACGCGGTTAACCGCCTCATGGATTCCTTGCAAGCAGCTTTGAGCGAATCCAACCGCGTGGTGGGTGACGTGGCCAAAGGCCAGTTTGATAGCCGCATTGAAGAGGAATTTAAAGGTGACTTGCTCACCTTAAAACAAGGTATCAATGATTCTGCCGCTAGTGTGCAGCGCACCATGCACAGCCTAGAGCAAGTAATGAAAGCCATAGCCAACGGTAACTTTGGCTATCGTTTAGACGAGATTGAAATGTCTGGCGAGTTCCGTAATGTGATGGAAAACACCCTCAACGTAATGGAAGACGCCATCGGTGAAATCAACCAAGTGATGCAAGCCGCCGCCAAGGGCGACTTTGATCTGCGCGTTAATACCCCCCTTAAAGGTGACCTTGATCGCCTTAAAGATGGCGTTAACAACTCCATTGCTACTATCGCCACGGCCCTAGCTGAAACTGTAGAGGTCACCGAGGCCATGGCTCAAGGAGACTTAACACAACGAATCGATGGAGACTACCAAGGCAGCCTTAACCGCCTGAAAGAGGCGCTCAACAGCTCGTTAGTAAAAATGCATCAAACTGTGGGTTCAGTGTTGGTGGCCAGCAACAGTGTGGTCTCGACTGCGGGCGATATCAGCCGTGGATCTGAGCAGTTAAGCGACCGTACAAATCAACAAAGCAGTTCTTTAAAAGAAACGTCTTCCTCCATGGAGCAGATGGCCTCTACCGCGCAACTCAATGTTGATCACGCCAAGCTAGCAGGCACACTGGTTGCCTCTGGCAAAAAAGACGCCACCGGAGGCGTAGCGGTGGTGCAGCGGGCCGTGGCAGCAATGAGCGAAATTGATCAAGCAAGTC
Source organism: Oceanospirillaceae bacterium (assembly GCA_018647765.1). Taxonomy (GTDB): domain Bacteria; phylum Pseudomonadota; class Gammaproteobacteria; order Pseudomonadales; family Balneatricaceae; genus Njordibacter. The sequence goes on from JABGSN010000001.1 coordinate 37,318, forward strand.
AACAGATTGCCTCCATTGTTGATTTGATTGATGGAATTGCCTTCCAAACCAATTTGCTGGCCCTAAATGCCGCTGTAGAGGCCGCACGAGCCGGAGAACATGGTCGCGGCTTTGCTGTAGTTGCAGGCGAGGTCCGCATCTTGGCACAAAAGGCGGCCGAGTCGGCTAATGAAATTAAAGTCCTCATTGAAGACAGTACCGGCAAAGTACGTGAAGGCAGTCAGCTAGTGGATCAGACCGGAGAGGCCCTTAATTCCATTGCCGAATCCATTTCCAAAGTTAATGACATTGTATTGAAAATAGCGACCGCGGCGGGCGGGCAATCCTCGGTCATTAACCAGGTCAATAGCGCTGTAGCACAGTTAGAACATGTTAATCAGCTCAACGCCTCCTTGGTGCAAGAGTCCTCCGCCGCAAGCTATTCGCTAAATGATCAAACACAAGAGTTGATCACCACGATGCGCTTCTTTAAAGTGCAAGAAAACGAGTGATTAAAAGAATATTGTTGATATTGGCGCTGGTGCTGGGTGTTCTAGGGCTAACAGGCTATATTTTTTACAGCACCAGTGATCAATTTGGCGCCGACCTAGAGCATGCTGACCTAAAAGCCTACGCGAACTCGACGCAGTTTAATGGGCAACAATTCATCAACCAAATTGCCACCCCCAGTGTTGGCGGTTTTATCCGGGGTATGGAAGCCCTCTATGAGTTTTTGATAAACGATGCACAAACGGAACCTAGTAGGCCGTTAGAAATTCTCCCAGTGACTCGCCAAGAGTTACTCAGCCCTTCCCATGAAATGCGTTTAGTCTGGTTTGGTCATTCCACCTTCCTTATACAAGTGCAGCAGATGAACATCTTGATTGACCCTATGTTGACGAGTACCCCTGCACCTCACTCCATGTTAGCTGGTGGCCGGTACAGCCAAAAGCTACCCATCAACATGGCAGACCTGCCCGCCATTGATGCCATCCTGCTTTCCCATGATCACTACGATCATTTGGACTATGAGTCCATAAAAAAGTTGGATTCCAAGGTGGGTCATTATTTTGTGCCATTAGGTGTGGGTTTGCATTTGCAACATTGGGGTATTAGCCCTGAACGTATTACCGAGTTAGATTGGTGGCAAACGGCACAACTAGGTCGCAGCGAGTTCACCCTCACCCCAGCCAGGCACTTTTCTGGCCGCAAGTTCGAACTGCGTAACAAGACCTTATGGGGGGGCTGGGTAGTTGAAAGCCAAGAGCAACGCGTGTATTTCACAGGTGACAGTGGTTACGGCCCCCACTTTAAAGCAGTGAGCCAACGCTTTGGCAGTTTAGATTTAGCCTTAATTGAAACGGGCCAATATAACGAGCGCTGGCCCAATATCCACATGATGCCAGAACAAGGCGTGCAAGCCGCTATTGATGCTAAGGCCAAAGTAATGATGCCGGTGCATTGGGGAGCATTCACCCTATCGTTACACCCTTGGAACGAGCCGCCAGAACGTGCCGTGGCCGAGGCCAAGCGACGTGGTCAAGCTATTGTGGTACCCAAAATAGGCGAAATTCTACAGCTAAGCCAAACCAAACAGCCCAGCGGCTGGTGGCGCGACTATTAGCCAGCCCACACCCAACGTCATTCCGGCGTAGGCCGGAATCTAGAGATCCTGACCTACGTCAGGACGACATCCGACACAGTCTTCGCGAGCGCAGCGTGGCGATCCACGGCTCAAACATCCAGGGTGATCACTTCATCAACGAAGCGCCGGTTTCTTGACGAATAATTTGGCCATCTTCAATCATCTGCACGCTAAGCAAGGATTCCCGTGATCCATCCTGAAATCGCATTACCGAATGTTCAGCCAGGATATCGTCATTTTCGTAGATACAACGATGCATCAACATTTTGAAACGCTCATCTACAAACATGGCCTCCATAAGTGTCGTGTATTCAGCCTTGTTCAAGCTAGTACCAGACTGATGCCGAATAAACTCAAAATCTTCGTGATACAACGACATTAGGGCATCAATGTCCCTATCTTCAACAGCTTTTTTAACCGTTCTGAACAATTTCATAACACCTTCCTCATCAATGGCTTCCAACACAATAAGGACCTATAGCATGCGCTCGAATGGCGTTAAAATCTACTACAAAAACTGTTCTGACTTTATGAAATTTGAGTATATTTTATTGACTTCGACCATGCTAACTCAAGTAATGTTCATGTCCCAACGCATTTAAAATGGAGCTTATCTATGCATCAAAATTATGTCGATGGCTCTCTGACAATAGAATCATCGCTAGGATCGAAACCAAACCAAAACAAGCCGCCGCCAATAAAGCCAATTGGTAGTCGGTACTGAGGTCGAAAAGAAAACCAGCAAGCCATGGCCCGAGTAGCCCAGCGCATCCCCATGCGGTAAATACGCGGCCATAAATTTTAGCAATGTCCTTGACGTGAAATAGTTTTGCAATGGCCGCAGGGTATGCAGCAATGGTGCCGCCATAGGCAAAGCCGATGACACTTAAGCTAATAAATAGCCCACCCTCTTTGCCAAACATAACCAAGCTAATAAGGGCGCCTGTAGTGATAACGGCCAGCACAGCCAACAACCCACCCGGCCGTATTTTATCCACCAGACGGCCTCCAACTAAACTGCCAAGCAGGTTAAAAAAGGCAATCACCATCGGCGCAATCCAAGGCGAAGTCCCCGGCTGCAACCAAGCTGCAACCCCAGCAGAATGACCAATCACCATAAGACCAGCCAATACACCGCCAAAGTAGCCAACCCACAATAGCAGTTGGCTGCGATGAGAAGCCGATGTGCTTACATCACCCTGCTGATCCGTGCGAAATGTTGCCCCAACTTGCGTGAGAATCACTCGACTTAACAGGCCAACGACCAGTAACGCCACCGCCAATGCGATCATTACCGCGCTAAAATCAAGGCTTTCCAATATGAAATTAAACAGTGTGGGTGAGATGACCGCCCCTAAAGCGTAGGCCGCTGTAACAATACCCATGGAGAAACCTTCTCGTCCTGGGTAAGTCTGAGCCGCAAGTTGTAATCCAAAGCCGTAACCCAGCCCATTAGCCACACCAAACAGAACCCCGTAACCAAACCACACAACCCAGAGAGAACTCGCCATGCCAGCAACAACGGCGCCTACGGCAGCTAACGAACACGTGGCCATAAGAAAAGTGGCTGGCGATCCCCTGCCATAAAACAAATGGCCAAGTAATACGGCAATAGATAACGACACCAAAGCAAAAGAATACGTGAGCGAGACAGCGGAGCGCGTGGCGACAAACAGTGTTTCAAGAGGCACCAATAGGATAGAAAATGCATGGATAGAACCAAGCACGGTAGACACCATTGCAGCTGCTAAAAGAACCTTTGAGCTTTGACTAAAGTTAGGGTAAGTCACGCAATGATCTCATCATTGACTAAAGTTCTGCATTATAGGCAGAACTTTGTTGCTTGGGATATAGCCCAGTTACCTTATGTGCTTAGGGTGCCTTAGTGATGCGCGTATAGGTACGCGTGGCGATCCAGAGATCCTGACCTGCGTCAGGATGACAGTGTGGCTTGATAAAGGATAGAATCTGATGCCCCTTACCAATACACAGATAAAGAATGCTAAACCCAAGGACAAGCAATACTGATACGCACCCAGTTTAATAGACACTCCAATTGGTTACAATGTAACGCAATAGGAGGCCAACAATGGCAGGCGAACGCTACACTCAAGAGTTTAAAATTGCTGCAGTTCAGCAAATCACCCAAGAAGGGCATTCAATTC
>JABGSN010000055.1 GCA_018647765.1 Oceanospirillaceae bacterium
GATGTTATTCATGTCAACGGTTTGTAAGTGCGCAACGTATCGAGCTTGTTGTAGGCACAAATCAAAGGGATCAGACTCCATAGATTACCCCTTTGATCCGTGCCCCCGTTTCAATTGCTTGACTGAACTTTGCGGCCTAGGCCCCATCATTGTTGGACGACAAAGGTTTTAGGTAGGCTAACAAGACGCGGATATCAATACTTGAACCTTCCGAATACAGAGGACCAAAGGCGTCAGGATCGATCTATTTTTAATTTCCTAGTGGGTATTGTCCGGGGGTTTGATTCTAAAACGCATCGTAAAATGGATTTTATATGCCTCGTTTAGCATTTGTGGTGGTTCTGAAAATGTTAAATCTGTCAGTACAAATGGCTTTTCGTGTAATAAAGGGGAGGGTGCCCCAAGTTATTCAGGCTTGGGTTATTCAATCGCTTGAAAAAATTAAATGCTCATATTTATGTTAAGACTTTGCTAGTTGTATTTGCCCTTTCGGGGGCGGTCTACGTAGCTTATCCTCCACTGGCTGTATATGTTAATGGAGTAGCCGCTGTAAAAGAATGTGGAAATGGGCAAGTAATGTCGGTAGATATGGTGAGTTATAGGTGTAAATAGAGCTATGCCCTGTTCGTGTAGCCTAACCATCTAACCAAGTGAGTTGCTTTAAGTTGAGCTGATAACGTTTGCCGTCGGCTTCTTGTTGTACGATGCGTACAATGCTGTAATCCAATGCTGGGGCAAACCATATCCACGTCTGCCGGTCTGAATCGGTGCCTCGGTCGCGTTTAATGCGGATGGCGTTATATTGGCCTAGTGGTGTGTCAATATGGTCCTCCCCATCGGCGATGAAACGATAGGTTTTTAGGTGGCCTCCATCGGCCACATCGTAGGCGTAAGCCGTTTCGTTTGGGTGGGCTTGAAGGTCGAGCTGAAGACGCAGTTGAACGCTTTGTTTGTCTAACGTATGGGGCACAATCGGCATGTTCCACGCTTTACCTTGGGCGGTATTAGTGGCTTGTTGCTTAGTCCAGTCGAACGCCACTTGTACATCACGTGTTTTATTTAACAGCTTACGTTGGTACTGGTAGTGGTGCGGGGGGATATCGCCGTCTTGATAGTTGAATAGGCTAGATTCAGTCAAAGAGGCAACCATAGCGGAGGCGTTAGTGGTGAGGCGTAAACTGCCATCGCTGTTGATTGTTAAGCTACGTTTGGCTTGGCCCGATAAACTGATACCAACGTCCCATTGGCTGCTATAAGAGGCTTCAAAAGGCCTCAGCTGTGCAGCGCTATGGCTGCTCCACAACAATAACAAACCCAAATAAAGACTGGGTAAACTTAACCATGTACGCTTAATGTTGGGCATTGCAGTTCCTTGCTGTATCCACATTTTATTGTGTTAGTTCAAGCCTGGTAGGCTAATCCCTGTGTTGGAAGGGGTTGGCCGTCCATGGTGACCTGGTCGTGACTCAAGTTAAGACGTCCCTCGCAAAACCATTTGATGGCAATGGGGTAGATCATGTGTTCTTGCACTAATACGCGAGCGGCCAGCTTAGTGGGTGAATCTTCATCTAACACCGGCACTAATGATTGTATGACAATGGGACCGCCATCAAGTTCACTGGTTACAAAATGAACGCTGGCACCATGCTGATCAACTTCGGCCTCAAGCGCTCGCTCATGGGTGTTTGTGCCTTTAAATAGCGGCAGCAATGACGGGTGAATGTTGAGCATACGGCCGTGGTAGTGGTCGGTTAGCTGTGGCGTAAAAATACGCATAAATCCAGCCAGTACTACGAGTTCGGGTTGCTTGTCGTCAATGGCGTGTATGAGTTCACGATCAAACGCTTCTCGGCTACTGTACTCAAGATGGTTTACCACTTGAGTCGGAATGCCAGCTTTGCTGGCACGCTGTAAACCCTTCGCGTCGGGTGTGTTACTTATAACCAAGTCGATGGTGGCATCGATAACGCCTTCAGCTATGGCGTCCATCAAGGCTTGAAGATTGCTGCCACCGCCAGAAATAAGTACCACAATACGTGGTATTTGGTGCAAAGTTTGTTGATGCATCAGTAAAGTCCGTGGTTGCTGTTAGCGCAAAACTACGGCTTCGTCTGCACCGCTATTTTGTTCTATGAGACCAATGACCCAAGGTTGTTCTTGGCACGCGGTTAGCACATCCAAGGTCTTCTGTTGGTCTTCTTTAGCAACCACAATAACCATGCCTACACCACAGTTAAAGGTGCGGTACATTTCTGTGTCTTCAACGTTACCGTTCGTTTGTAACCAGTCAAACACAGCCGGCTTCTGCCACGATTGAGTGTCCAAAACGGCAACGCTGTCTTCGGGTAAAACGCGAGGGATGTTTTCTAACAAGCCGCCGCCGGTAATGTGGGACAAAGCGCGTACATCCACTTGCTTAAATAATTCCAATAGGGCTTTAACGTAAATGCGCGTCGGCTGCATCAGCGCTTCGCCAAGCGTTGTGTCGCCAAGGTCTTGCTGTAGGTCGGCGTTGCTGACCTCGATGATCTTGCGAATTAACGAGTAACCATTGGAGTGAGGTCCTGATGCAGGCAAGCCAATCAGTACGTCTCCTGCGGCTACTTTAGAACCGTCAATAATCTTGCTCTTTTCAACAATACCTACACAGAATCCCGCAAGGTCGTAGTCTTCGCCTTCGTACATGCCTGGCATTTCGGCCGTTTCGCCGCCCACTAAGGAAGCGCCTGACAATTCGCAGCCTTCGCCAATGCCGCTCACTACGCGGGTGGCGATGTCAACGTCCAGCTTACCGGTGGCATAGTAGTCGAGGAAAAACAATGGTTCTGCACCGGCTACAATGAGGTCGTTGACACACATAGCCACTAAGTCGATACCGATGTGGTCGTGTCGATTTAGTTCTAGGGCTAATTTGAGTTTAGTGCCTACACCGTCTGTGCCAGAAACTAACACGGGTTCATCGTAACCTTTAGGCAATTCAAACAGCGCACCAAACCCACCTAAGCCCGCCATTACTTCTGGGCGACGAGTACGACGCGCAACACCCTTGATACGTTCGATCAAGGCGTTGCCGGCATCGATGTCGACACCAGCGTCTTTGTAACTGAGGGGAGTGTTAGCTGCTTGAGTGCTCATAATGAGAATGGCCTAAGATGATTCATAATAGAGCGCGCATTTTATCATTCTCTTGGCCGTTGAGCACCCGCTTAAACACCAACTTTTGGTATTTATTGGGTTTTTGTTGGTGGATGCAGGGCGGCGAATTGACTATAGTGGGGTTTAGATTGGTTTTTCACTCAAAAGATAGCGATTACATGACCTTATTGTGCCCTAAACGCTTGTTGTTACGACAACCAGCAACCCTTCTGTTTGTGTTTGCCGTGATGTGGGCCAATCTTGCGCAGGGCCAAACGGTTAATGGCCTTTACCAAGCAAGCGTGGCTATTGAGAACCAGTCTACCCGTCAGGTGCAGGCCGCAAAAAAGACGGCCTTTGCCAGCGTGTTGGTTAAAGTCACCGGACAAGCCATGAGCCTTAATAATGCCAAACTTCGCCAAGCGTTGTCTGCCCCAGAGGATTATTTACAGCGCTTTTCATTTGCCACCCAGGTCATTGATGGGCAGGAAAAAGCCGTATTGAAGTTAACCTTTGATCCACTGAGAGTGAATCAATTAATTACCACAGCGGGCATGACCGTTTGGGGTGCAGAAAGGGCAGCCGTGCTGGTATGGTTAGTGGAAGAAAACCATGGTAAACAGCGTATTGTTAACGACGACCGGCATCCTGTGGTGGCACAGATTAAAGCGCAGTCCGAGGCTCGCGGATTACCATTGGTGTGGCCGTTACTCGATTTAGATGATCAGTTGGCGATAGATGCTGGTGCCTTATGGGGGCTATTTAGGGACCCTATTATGTCGGCTTCTTTACGCTATCAAGCCGATGCCATTTTGATTGGGCGTGTATATAAAGGCGGTCAGCAGCAATGGCAGGTGAAATGGAGTTTTTGGCTGGATAATAGTGAGCAACAATGGGCATCTCAGGGCGCCAATTTGGCGCAATTAATTACTCCATTACAAGAGCGCTTGGCCACCAGTTTAGTGGCCAAATTTGCGTTGCCTAATAAATCTGAAGCTGCCGTTGGGTTGGCTGTAGGCCAGCAAGTATTAGTGGAAATTGACCAAGTAGCCAACTTAGCCGATTATGCACACATACAGGCTTTGCTGGAGGGCGTTTCTGGGGTTAGCCATGTGCAACTGTACGCCGCTAACGGCACGCAATTGGTGTACCGTTTATTCGCGGATGGGCACTTGTCTCAGGTGAAATCTACACTAGAATTAAAGCGTCGGCTGCTGCCCGTAGAAAATGAAGAAAGCGCGCGCTTATCGTTGACCTACCCCTTGTGGCGGTACGTGTGGCGTTAGCAGCGACCATTGGTAAATAAAAGGACATTAGAATGACACAATCCCAAACTTGGCTGCTGATCGTGGTAAGCCTTATCGTTGCCATGCTGCTGTACAGTCTACAAGCGGTGTTAACGCCGTTTTTAGTGGGCATAGGTATCGCTTATATGGCCGACCCATTTGCCGATCGATTAGAAGCACGGGGTTGGTCCCGTACGCTTGCCGCTTGTGTGGTATTTTTGGTGTTAACCTTGGTGGTGGTGGCCATGCTGATCGGATTGGTGCCTTTGGTAATGAAACAAATTCAAACCCTCATTTACATGTTGCCGCAGGTTGAAACTTGGTACAACTTGGTGCTGTTACCATGGTTGCAAGACACGCTGGCCATAGACATTAAGAGCCTCAAACTAGACATTGTTACAGAGGGCCTAGCGGCCGAGTGGAAGCAGGCCGGTGGCATCATTTCACGGGTGGTTAAGTATGCAACCTCCTCGACTATGAGCCTTATTTCTACCTTTGGCTCCATGGCCATGGTGCCGGTGGTGGCGTTTTACTTGCTGCGCGATTTTGATCTTCTGACTGCCAAGGTAAACGCGTTGTTACCGCGTAACATCCAACCTAAAGTAAGCGCTTGGGCGAGCGAGAGTGACGAGGTGTTAGCCGCCTTTGTGCGGGGCCAGTTGCTGGTGATGTTTTGTCTAGGCATTATTTATGCCATGGGTTTGAGTTTTGTAAGCCTTAACTACGCCTTGCTCATTGGTATCTTGGCAGGCTTAGCGAGTATCGTGCCCTATTTGGGTTTTGCGGTGGGGCTCGCTGCTGCGATGACCATTGCCTTATTTCAGTTTGATGGCTATTGGCCACTGCTGATGGTGTTTGCCGTGTTTGGTGTGGGCCAGCTGATTGAAAGTTTTATATTGACCCCGCTATTGGTAGGCGATCGCATTGGTTTGCATCCGGTAGCCGTCATATTTGCCATATTGGCCGGTGGGCAATTGTTTGGTTTCCTCGGGGTGTTACTGGCTTTGCCCGTTGCTGCTGTGATTATGGTATTGTTACGCCATCTTCACGCTGGCTATATCAATAGCCCACTTTATGGCCAACAGGACCCTGAATGATAGCTTCTTCTGCACCTGCCGCACCCGCTAAACCAGACCGCATTGGATCACCTCAGCTAACCTTAGGCGTCACCTTAACTGCCCAGCAGCAAATTGGCGATTTTAATTTTAGCGGTGCACCTGCATTGTTAAAAACCTTGGAGACTTTGGTACGTTCTCAGCACGGTGAATGCCTTTACGTGTATGGTCAAGCTGGCGTAGGCAAAAGCCATTTATTGCAGGCTTGCGTTTTAATGGCGCAAGAGGCTGATGCAGATGCGGTCTTTATCAGCGGTACAGAATTACTAAAAATACCGGCCCAACAAGCAAGCGAATGTCTTGCGGGGTTAGAGTCCGTGTCACTGTTGTGTGTAGATGATCTAGACCAACTGATTGTTAACTTAGACTGGGCTCAAGCTTGGTTCCATTTATACAATCAACTCATGCAACGGGGTGGCTGCATAGTCGCGTCTTCAAATAGCAGCCCACGGCAGGTAGACTGTGCCCTTGAGGACTTGCGCTCACGCCTACAGTTAGCCAACGTGTTTCAGTTGCAGCCCTTAAATGACGAAGCCTGTGGCCTCATGTTGCAAGCCAAGGCCAAACAGAAGGGTTTAGAGTTAAGCGATGAACTGGTTGCCTTTGTGTTAGCGCGGAGCGCCCGGGGCTTACCCAATTTACTGGCTGTATTAGATCAGCTGGATGCAGCGTCGTGGCATGAAAAGAGGCGCATCACCATTCCTTTTGTAAAACAAGTCATGCGTTGGTAGTGTTCATTGATGCCTGGGGCAACAGGGAGTAACAAGGATTAACAACATGAAATTTATTTATGGAGCTGGGTTAGCGGCAAGCTTAATATTGCTCACAGGCTGTAGTAGCACGCCACAGCAAGCTCAACCTCAGGTGGACGATACACGCGACCCGTGGCAGCAACTTAATCGAAAAACCCATCGCTTTAATGCCATATTAGATGAGAAGTTGTTAGTGCCGGTGGTTAATGTTTATAAAGACGTGGCACCAGACCCTGTAGAAAAGGGGGTTAATAACTTTTTTTCTAATTTGAGTGATGTGGGTAATTTGCTTAATCACAGTTTGCAGCTTAAGCCAACACAAGCCGGTAAAGACCTCGGTCGGTTGGTCATCAATACTACCCTTGGTTTGGGGGGCCTAATTGATGTTGCGTCAGACTTAGGTATTTATCAACAACCTGAAGATTTTGGTCAAACGCTGGGTTATTGGGGCGTTAACCCCGGCCCATATTTAGTACTGCCATTTTTAGGCCCAAGTACCTTAAGAGACATCGGCGCCACACTAATTGATGCCGGGTCCAGCCCGATCAATCAATACGACCCAGTAGCACACCAGTTTGTGATATACGGTTTGCAAGTAATTGACCATCGGCGCCAACTGGGTGACTTAGAAACCTTGGTTAGCGGCGACCCTTATGTCTTTGTACGCGAAGCGTACCTGCAGCGACGTGAGTACCTGATCAGTGATGGCGTGCCCAGTGAAGACGATGAATTTGATGATTTTTAAGGCTACGACTATGGTTCTACTTGTCAACGGCAAGTAAAGAGCATATTGTTGCGCTATTAGGCCCACGTTACCTGGTCTGGAGTAAGTAGTACTATGGAACCTGACGTCAGTCAGATCCTGATCGTTGCAGACGATCTCGACCTTAAACACCAGTTGACACAACATTATACCGCCCATGGTTATCATGTGACGGCCACTAATGACCCAATGTACGCCTTGGACTACTTAACCCAAGAAGCGGTGGCATTGGTATTGTTTCAATACCATCAAAACCAACCTACCTTAACTGCACTACTGCAAGATATGCTTGAAAAGTGCGCTGAAATCCCACTTATCGTACTCACACAAGTTGACGGTGTAGAAACCCTGACCGACTTATTACGTTTAGGGGTGACCGACGTATTTGATTTACCTGTCAGCCGGTTGTTTGAGCTAGACCTGAGCGTTAATCGGCATGTGCAGCGCTCTAATTTGTTCTACGAAAATGTGCGTTATCGTCAAGAATTAGAACTGGTACATCGTCAGGTGAATAAAAACTTAGCCGAATTACAGCAAGATCAAATAGCCGGGCGCTTGATTCAGCAACGCATGATGCCGCCAGAGTCGTGCTGCATCAATGGCCTTACTATGCAACGCTATATGAAGTCTTCGTTGTATTTAAGTGGTGATTTTATTGACCATATTCGCCTTGATGACGACCGAGTGTTGTTTTATCTGGCGGATGTTTCTGGGCACGGTGCTTCCTCTGCGTTTTTAACCGTGTTGCTAAAAAACATTACCAACCGTGTGGCCCGCGAACTGCTTGCGGCAGATGGGCAGGACGTGATTTCACCCGCTAAGGTAGTGACGCAAATTAACTGTGAATTGTTAGACTTTGATATTGATAAACACATGACTATTTTTATGGGCGTAATGGACCGTAACAGCGCCCACTTAACCTACTGTGTGGGCGGCCATTTACCGATGCCTTTATTGTCCCAACAGGGCGAGGTTGAGTATTTGCATGGCATTGGCAGTGGCTTGCCGGTGGGCCTTTTTGAAGACGCCGAATACACTGATTTGGAACAGCAAATGGCGCCAGATTTTAACTTGCTGTTAAGTTCTGACGGAATTTTTGAAGTATTGCCGTGTGATCAATTGGCCGACAAAGAAGATCAGCTGCGGACTTTGTTTAAACGCGGTGGCAGTAGTTTGGACGGCTTAATTGATGCTTTACAGCTAGAGCAACTGGATGCCGTACCCGATGATATTGCGTTGCTAAACATGTGTGGAGCCCAACATGCTTAAAGGTCGTATTTTAGTGGTAGACCACGATGGTACCCATGTATTGAAATTTTTAGGTGACGTACGGTTAACTTTGTGTCCAGCCTTAGACCAGTACTTAGATAACATTTTTAACAGCCGTCACTTCAAAACCATATTGATAGACCTTACCGACACCCAAGGTATAGACTCAACCTCTTTGGGTATGTTGGCAAAAATGTCTATCCGTATGAAAAAGCAAATGGGTTTTGTGCCCACGCTCGTGTCGGTTAACGACAATATCACCCGCGTATTACTGAGTATGGGGTTTGATAAAGTGTTTGTTTTGGTGAAACAGTTAGATGAAGACTTGGAGCCCATGCAAGAACTGGCAGAGGGGGACTTTTCTGACCTCAGCGTACAACAAAAAGTGCTAGAGGCACATCGTACCTTGATGGGTATGAACCAAAAAAACCACCAAGAGTTTAAAAACTTGGTGGATTTTTTAGAGTCTCAGTGTGTGATCTAAGCTAACAAGGCTTCCAGCTTTTCCTGATCTCGGGTGAAGTTACGAATGCCTTCTGCCAGTTTCTCAGTGGCCATGGCATCTTCATTGTGCATCCACCTAAAATCAGCTTGGTTTAAGCTAAGTTTAGCTTGCGTTGCAACCAC
>JABGSN010000021.1 GCA_018647765.1 Oceanospirillaceae bacterium
TATGATTGGCTAGGCGGGGGTACAATTTTTCATTCTTATCGCCTTGCCTTACTGTCCACCTGTGGCCTTGGGCGTAATCTTCGCCTGTCCACTTTAGCAATGCGATCTTAGTGGGCCTGCGCCCGATTGGGGTTTCTTCCGTTACATGGCTTAGAATCGCTTTGGTGGATAGTTTCCCGTCGCCCAGCGCTTCTAAAATCGCATCCACGGTGGTTTTGTCGACTCGAATATCTTTGCGCAGTTGGTTTTCTTTGTCGGCTGCTTTTGCCTCCTTCTTACCTAATCGGACAATTGAGTTCAACAACTGCTCGTAGGTGCAGCCATCAAGCTTGCTGTACTGGAACGCGACCTTTTGTGCTACGTCACCTCGTGCCTTATTGTTTTCAAAAACTGCTCTATATTTATTGTGGCCATCAGGGCCACTACCATCAATCATAAAAGCACAATCGCAGTCATCCATAATATCTGACGTACCGCCCGCCACGCTTTTTCCTGCGTCATCTTTATTTTTGTTAGTATGCGCCAGCGCAATTATGGTGCCACCGGCTCCGACAAACGTCCTGGCTAATTTGCCAAACTCCGAGGACGCCTTTTTATCCATTAGGTCGGTAAACTTCTTCAATGTATCTAGAATAATCACTTGCCCCATGGCCTGCTTATCTTTGGTGAGTTGCCCAATTAACTGGGTCAACTTATCCGTGTCAAAACCATTGTGGTTAGGTAGTAATACGTTAATTTTATGCGGCTCAAGTAATTCTAGTTTCTCAACCTGCCCCTTGTAATGATCATCCGCATTAACGTAATAAATTTTACTACCGTCAATTTCACCAGCCTTCACTTGCTGTATGAGCATCCAAAGGGTTAACAATGTTTTGCCCCCATTTGGGGCCGCGTAAAGTGTGGTCCACTGCCCCCGTATGGCAATGCGGTCTAACACGTATTTATCGTCTAGCATTTGTTGCCTCATTTCTGCGGACCTACCATTCGCTGTATAAGCACTTAATTGATCAAGCGCGCTAAGTCGGGGCTTTGCTTCAATTAGCTTGGTTATATCTAGGCTGCTACCTTCGGGCCGCGTTGCTTCACCACTTACCCTGGGGGAATGTAACCCTTCTTGGTATCCACTTTTTAACGTCTTTTCCACTTCACTGGCTGGTAGCCCGCATTGCAAACCAGCGTGCCTAAGCGCACTGATAGCAATATGGCTGGCTAATTCACCACCGGCGACCAATTGACCCACTCTAAAGCTCCCTTTATTTAGGTTGCCATTCCTGCTGCCTTCTAGTGTGCTAGCAATGGTTTGGCACTCACCATCTAAGCCAGCCATAGCCCAGGGCGTCGAGTCGCTAGAGGCTGGTATAGAGGCGGTAAAGTTAAGTGTCGTGTTAGCTGCTGGATTGTTCTTGGCCTTGCGCATGGCATTATATTCATCGACTAAAACAAACACCCACTCTGGCAGCTCTGGGCGATAGTCTAAGGTCTCTTTGCTCACTAGCTCATAGACTGCGCCACTTTGATGGTTAGATGGTGGAGCCACCCCAAGCCCACCGGCAGCCCGTATATCAAACCCCAGATCAGTATTTTGACTGTTGGTGATTTTACGCCCTTTGGGGTATGCAAAATAAAGGTGATAACCTTTGCTGGTTGTAACCTTCGCACAGTCTGGTAATTCATAACCATGGCTAGCCAGTAAGGTCTCCCACAGCTCGGGTTTGTCCACGTCCACGATTACTAAATTATGCTTTTCCCCGGTAGCAATGCCAATATTGCGAGTGTCACACGGTGCAATGCTAAGGTCTTTACCCCAGGCTAAATTGATCTTTTCTAACTCCTGGGTAGCGCCGGTGCTTCCATTATAGAAGCCAGGGAGGCTAGCAGGTGCTTTGCCAAGCTGCTTTCTTTCTTTTTCGTCAATTACCTTGGTGGTAGTCGGTGGTTGTAAAGGAAGAATACTAATACCCATTGCTGCATATTGTTGGGCAGCGTTTAGCATTGTTCTAGCGTCTGTTTGGTACTGTGGGCTAGTCATTGGTTGCCTCCGAGGTGGTGTCAATGTAGGCGTATTCACGGGTCATTATTATACCGTCGCCAAAAATGCCTTTAGCGCCCTTAGCCACTACCAAAAGATCAATGACACTATGGCCGGCATTGCGTAGCTTTTCAGCTAAAGGCGCTATGTCGATTTTATGCGTGCAACCGGCTGGGCAGCCAATTATTTGAAGTTGCTCTAACGTTTGGCCGGCTTTAAGGGTGTGCAATAAAAAATGCTCATCAAACATCCATAGGTCGCATTGGCCGTTTTTTTGCTTCTTTGCCCCACCTTTTCGGCTTGAACGGTCTTTGCTATACTTATCACTGCTACGGTGATTAGGGCTACTCTTTTGGGTGGTCTTTTTTTTGGTCATTTTTCTACCCTCCTATGCTGTTGTATTCTGTTGGTTAGCAAACTGGTCCATCCACTCCCTCAGCACTATCCGGTCATAAATAACCTTTCGGCCGACCTTTCGATAAGTGGGTGCGGGTACGCCTGCCAGCGTGCCGGTTACACGGGATACACGTACTGTTGATGAGCTAAACCCTAAGTCGAATGCCGCCCCGTGGGTATCACAGTGTGGGCTCAGGTTATTGGAGTGGTTAAGGTTACGTTGGTTAGTAATATTCATGGTCGTGCCTCTTGGTTTGTAGTGATCTACGAAGTAGGCATAGGCGTATCTTTGTTTTGATGCAAGCCATTTAATAGCGCAGTTGATATATACAAATATCAGGTTGTATTCCACGGCTGCAGCCCTTTAACGACGGGCATGCGGAAGAAACCTAGTTAGGTTGGTTAAGGATAAATGTAAGATTATTTTAGATGGAACCTAATATGGAACCGGATTCAATTATCAGCGAACTAAAAAGTGGAAATTTCGCCTAAGCTATTGATTTGTATGGCGCGCCAGGAGGGAGTCGAACCCCCGACCAACAGGATCGGAACCTGCTACTCTATCCAGCTGAGCTACTGGCGCGTATTACTCAACCCTTAAAGAAATAAGGGATACTGCGAAGAAGCCGTATGATACGTGGGTTGAACTGCAGGTTCAAGAGATCCCGGGGTGCTTTTGAGGGTTGTTTGGCCACTCTAGGCGGTAATTTTTCTAATTGATAGGGAGGATTAAGCAATGGGCCTTTCACGTTGGGTGGGAATGCCGCTATAATGCGACATAATTTCTTGTAAAGTGGCCAACCGCGGTGGTTGTCTCACTTTAATTTTCATATTTTAGAAGAGGCCCTTACGTGAAATCATTTAAGCCTGCAGCCCTATTCAGCCTTTTAGCTGGTGTAATTTTGAGCCTTGGCGCACTAACCGTGGTCGCCGACCACGACAGTGACGACAGCATTGTTGAGCGCATCAGTGCGGTTGGAAACTTATGTGTTGAGGGCGAGAAGTGCAAAGCACCTGTAGCTAAGGCGGCTGCCGCACCTACCGGGCCTCGCTCTGGTGCCGACGTTTACACAGGCTCTTGTGCTGCTTGCCACGGTACTGGCGCTGCTGGCGCACCGAAGTTAGGTGATGCGGCTGCTTGGGGGCCTCGTGCCGCTAAGGGCCTAGACGCTTTAATTGCTAACGCTATGAACGGCATTAACGCCATGCCACCGAAAGGCATGTGTATGGATTGTTCGGATGATGAAATTAAAGATGCCGTCAAACATATGGTTGATAACTCTAAGTAGTTAAGCAACCGACGACAAGCCCGGCTTTAGCCGGGTTTTTTGTGACTAACTTAAAACTCAAGATAATGGTATAGCGCATATGTCTGATTACTTAAAAGGCCTAATACTCACTACCTTAGGGGTGGTGATTTTAAGTTTTGATGGTCTGCTTATTCGCCTTATTTCTGCTGAGTCTTTTGATTTGTTGTTTTGGCGCGGGCTGTTACTCAGCCCTGCGGTTATCGTTTTACTCATGCTGCAAAAGTCAAAGGCCTCTTGGTGGCCCCACGATGCTGCTGCCCTTCGATCTTCGGCGTTAATGGCCATCACGACCATCACCTTCATTTTGGCCATCAATTTAAGCTCGGTGGCTAATGTGTTAGTGATTATTAGCTCTCAACCGTTGTTTGCGGCTGTGTTTGGCTGGTTACTACTCAAAGAAAAACCCGCCCCTGTGACATGGCTAGCCATAGTGGTTTGTTTATTGGGTATCGGTTGGGTGCTTTGGGACTCATGGGGAGGAGCCCACTGGCTAGGTGATATGCTGGCCTTGGCTTGTTGCATCACGTTATCGGTAAAGTTTGTCAACGACCGTGCTGTTAGCCATAGAGACATGACTCCGGCGTTAATATCGGCGGGGTTGGTGGTGGCTTTTATTAGCTATTTTGCTGGCGATCCCATGGCATTGTCGGGCGACGACTGGGGCTATATGATTGCCTTATGCTTGATCATCAATCCATTGGCGTTCTTCTTGATTACCTTGGGCCCCATGCGCATTCCTGCCGCAGAAGTGGGCATGTTAATGCTGCTAGAAACAGCCGCCGGGCCATTGTGGGTGTGGTTAGTACTCAGTGAGGAACCGACCTCTGCAGCCCTACAAGGCGGCACGGTTGTGATTGCCACCCTGTTACTACATAGCATCTACCAATGGCGTAAAAGCAAACTTCAGCTGGCCTAAAAGTCTTCGAACATGCCTTTTAATCCGGCAAGGGTAGCCTGACCTTGGGCCACATTTTTGCTAGGGTCATCGTCGCCACGGCCTTGCCATTCTAAGTCATCTTCTGGCAACTCGTCTAAAAATCGGCTCGGTGTGCACTCGATAAGCTCACCATATTGCTTACGCTTACGGGCCAAAGTAATAGCCAAAGTTTGTTTAGCGCGGGTAATGCCTACATAGGCTAAGCGGCGTTCTTCTTCTACGTTGCCTTCGTCCACCGCATTACGATGCGGCAATAATTCTTCTTCCATGCCCATTAAAAACACATGGGGAAACTCCAACCCTTTAGCGGAATGCAGGGTCATCATTTGTACGCGGTCGGTTTCGTCTTCTTCTTGCTGACGTTCTAATAAGTCCATCAGCACGAGGCGTGCTACGGCATCACCCATGTCGGCGTTGTCGTTTTTTTCTACGGCTTTTTCTAGGGAGGTTTGCAACGACGATATTAGTGTTTCTATATTGGCCATGCGCTTCTCTGCCATTGGCGGGCCGCTAGAGGTTTGTAACAACCAATCTTGATACTCCATATCTCGCACCATTTGGCGCACGCTGGCAATGGGATCTTCGCGCTGGGACTTTTCTGATAGATGTTCTATCCAGGCGCCAAATTCTTTAACTCGGATCAGTGCAGCGCCACTAATATACTGCTCTAGTCCCACTTCTTGGCAGGCACTAATCAGGCTTTCTCCACGCATGTTAGCGTAGTTAACCAGCTTCTCTAAAGTGGCCGCGCCAATTTCGCGCCGTGGCGTATTTACAATACGTAAAAAGGCGTTGTCATCGGCTGGGTTTAGCAGAATTTTGAGGTAGGCCATAATGTCCTTTACCTCGGTGCGAGAGAAAAACGATTGTCCGCCACTCATCTTATACGGAACTTTATAAGCTTGTAACTTAAGCTCCATTAACCGCGCTTGGTGGTTACCACGGTAGAGAATCGCAAAGTCTCTAAACTCGGCTTGGTTTTGTAGCTGGAATTGCAGGATCTCGGTCGCGATGCGCTCTGCTTCTGCATCTTCGTTACGGCAACTAATCACCCGTATCGGGTCACCAAAGGCTTTGTCGCTCCACAAGGCTTTACTAAATTCGTGGGGGTTGTTGGCAATGAGTTGGTTGGCCACCTTAAGGATACGGCCGGTGGAACGGTAGTTTTGCTCCAACTTAATGACTTTAAGCGTAGGGAAGTCAGCCTGCAATTCCGCCAAATTCTCCGGCCGTGCGCCGCGCCATGCGTAAATCGATTGGTCATCATCGCCGACCACGGTAAAGTTGCTACGCTGGCCAACCAATTGTTTAACTAACAAGTATTGCGAACTGTTAGTATCTTGGTATTCATCAACTAACAGGTAACGCACTTTGTTTTGCCATTTTTCGAGGATCTCTGGCCGTGCTTTAAATAGTTCCACGGGTTGCAGAATCAAGTCATCAAAATCGACACCGTTATACAGCTTTAGGGTCTTTTGATAGGCTTCGTAGACCCTTGCGGCCAATGCTTGTTCTGGACCATTGGCACCCGCCATGGCACGGACTGGGCTAATGAGATCGTTCTTCCAGTTAGATATTTGGTGCTGAATAGGCTCACAAGCGTCTTCGGCGGCTTCAAATTCTTTGTGGGTCAGGTCTTTGAGCAATGCCAATACATCCTGCGAATCAAAAATGGAAAAACCAGGCTTGTAGCCTAACGCCGCCACTTCTTTACGGATGATATTAAGGCCTAAGTTATGGAAGGTCGACACCGTCAGCCCGCGCCCTTCTTTGCCGGTGACTAAGTTGCCCACTCGCTCTTTCATCTCACGGGCCGACTTATTGGTAAAGGTTAAGGCTATTATTTGATGGCCTTTGAGGCCGCACTCGCCAATTAAGTAGGCAATTTTCTGGGTAATCACGCTGGTTTTGCCAGATCCCGCGCCAGCCAGTACCAGTACCGGTCCGGTGATGGCTTCTAGGGCTTCTTGTTGACGGGGATTAAGGCGACTCACGGATATAAAGACTCTGGCAGAACACAATAAGGCAAAAATTGAGGTGCGAATTATAGGCCTTTTTAGCCGAGGTTGCGCCTTATATTTGCTGAGATTCCTGACTCAGTACATCTAGTCTACGATAACTTAAGGCTTCAAGTAGGTGGGGCTTTTTAATCTTGGCCGAGGCCTCTAGATCGGCAATGGTACGCGCGACTTTAAGCACTTTATGAATACCCCGTGGCGAAATATTTAAGTTGGCTATGGCCTGGGACAAGAGTGCCGCCTCAGGTTGATTCAGTGCGGCATGACGCTCTAGCGCTACCCCTGTCAGGTGTCCATTCAGTTGCCCAACCCGTTTTAACTGAATGGCTTGTGCGTGCAATACTTGCTGCTTGGCCTGTGCCGTTGATATACCGGTTTGAGGTGCCAGTAAGGCCTGAGCGCTGGGACGTTGAACGGCCACCTGCAGATCAATGCGGTCCAATAGCGGCCCTGACAGACGTTGTAAGTAATTGGCGACCTTAGTGGGCGTACAACGGCAACTCACTAGGTCATCGCCATAGTAGCCACAGGGGCACGGGTTGGTAGCGGCGATAAGGCGGAAATTGGCAGGCAGGCGGCTTTGATATGCAGCCCTAGACACATGCACTTCGCCGCTTTCTAATGGCTGCCTTAGGCCATCTAACACATGGCGTGGAAACTCTGCCAATTCGTCTAAAAACAACACGCCATGGTGAGCTTGGCTTATCTCCCCAGCTCTAGGCACTCGGCCGCCACCCACTAAAGACACTGCAGATGCGCTATGGTGTGGCGCTCGCCATGGTGGTTGGCGCCACGTTGCCGCATCAAATACACCCAAACTGGAGTTAATGGCACCCAACTCCAAGGCCTGTGCTTCGCTAAGGGGCGCAAGAAGACCTCGTAAACGCTGGGCTAGCATGGTTTTGCCGGTGCCAGGTGGCCCACACATCAGCATATTGTGATTGCCCGCGGCGGCAATGATAAGGGCTCTTTTAGCTTGCTCTTGGCCGCGCACGTCAAGCAACTCAAATGCCTGCGCTGGTATAGGTTCAGGTGCCGCCACGGTGGGCAGCTGTTGCTGCTCTGGGTAAAGAAGCCATTGGCTCAATTGATTTAAATTAGCTGGGCTGATGACCTTACTTTGTTGTGGCATCAGCGCTTCTGCGGCATTCAGCGGTGCGACGACCATCACGCGGTTGTTGGTTTGGCAGGCCATGGCAGCGCTTAAAATGGCTGGGCATGGGCGTAAGTCAGCACTCAAGGCTAACTCGGCCACAAACTCATACGTTTTCACTTCTTCAATGGGTAATTGGCCGCTGGCGGCTAACAGCCCTACGGCGATGGCTAGATCAAAACGGCCGCCTTCTTTGGGTAAATCTGCTGGTGCCAGATTAATGGTGATGCGTTTACTGGGAAATTCGAATCCGGCATTGAGTATGGCACTGCGTACTCGATCTTTGCTTTCGCGCACCGCCGTTTCTGGTAATCCAACAATAGTTAAGGCCGGCAAACCGCCACTAAGGTGAGTTTCTACACTCACCAAAGGCGCTTCGATACCAACATACGCTCGGCTGTAGGTGACTGCGTAAGACATTGCCTGTCCTTGGCGAGGAATGGGTGTGGATTAAGTTTAGCAGGTGGTTTACAACACGCATTAACGCACTCAATAGGTGCAAAATTTGGCCTAGCGCGCTCTTTTGGGGCTGCTTATTAGATGAGTAGCGGCTAAATACTGGTTATTGCCTGTATTTAGCCCCATTTACCCTTGTTCAAGTTGGCACAATCCATGCAAACCCCTATGCTATACCCTAGTTAGATTTTTTTAAATTATCAGTGCAAAGGAATACCCCATGAAATTGGTTAGCGCAATCATCAAACCTTTTAAACTAGACGACGTACGAGAAGCCCTGTCGGATATGGGTGTGCAAGGCGTCACCGTAACTGAAGTTAAGGGTTTTGGCCGTCAAAAGGGCCATACCGAGCTCTACCGTGGGGCTGAATACGTGGTCGACTTTTTACCTAAAGTAAAAATTGAAGCGGCCGTAGACGACCAACTGGTTGACCAAGTCATCGAAGCGATCACTAATTCCGCTAACACCGGCAAGATTGGTGACGGTAAAATCTTTGTGGTCAACTTAGAGCAGGCCATCCGTATTCGTACCGGCGAAACGGGCCCCGACGCCTTATAAACCTCTAAAACCCATTAAAACACTCTAGTTTTGGCCTAATTTAGCGCTAAAAAGTGTGTAGGGTTTAATGACGACTATTTATCTTGTATATTATGGCAACCCATTTATAGCAGAATTAAAAAGTCTTCTATAATTTTTGTTGGAAAGCACATACATAAAAACGTGGTATCAGCCACAATACTAAGAGTTGTCGACAAAAAATGAGATACGCCGGTTTTAGAGGGGAGTTCATACTGGGCTTGGTCGCGTGCGCGGCCATCCTTTGTATTGCCTTGTACATGGAATTTGCCATGGGCTTAGACCCGTGCATGTTATGTATGAGCCAACGTTTTGTTTACTTAGGCTTAGCCTTTGTATTTATGCTGGGCGCCTTACACAACCCCTATTTCGGCGGTCACAAACGCTATGGCTTATTGCTTTTGTTATTGAGCTTGGCCGGTCTGGGCCTTGCAAGCCGGCAATTGTATTTACAAAGCCTACCTGCCGATCTAGTGCCTGAGTGCGGCCCTAGCTTTAGCTATATGGTGGACGCATTTCCATTTACAGAAGTGTTAATGACCATGATTAAAGGTTCTGGCTCCTGTGCCGAAGTGCAGTGGTCATTTTTAGGTTTGTCGATTGCCGGTTGGAGCTTTGTGCTGTTCAGCGGCTTAAGCCTCTATAACCTGCGTTTAACCTTGGTACGCACCAAAATTTTATTGGTTTAAACGTACCACGCCAAGCATTGCAGCACCGCTGCTGCCATCAGGCCGGCTATCACATCGTCGAGCATAATGCCAAAGCCGCCGGCTACCTTTTTATCAATCCAGTTAATTGGCCAGGGTTTGGCAATATCAAATATACGAAACAATACAAACCCCACCAATATCCACACCCAGCCAGCGGGTGCAGCAATCATAGTAATCCAAAACCCGACAAACTCGTCCCACACAATGCCGCCATGGTCGTGTACGCCTAGGTCTTGTGC
This sequence comes from Oceanospirillaceae bacterium, assembly GCA_018647765.1. Taxonomy (GTDB): domain Bacteria; phylum Pseudomonadota; class Gammaproteobacteria; order Pseudomonadales; family Balneatricaceae; genus Njordibacter. The sequence goes on from JABGSN010000021.1 coordinate 9,826, forward strand.
AGTTTTACCACACAGATAAACACCCACCACTGCGCTCAACAACAACACTAGTAAATACAGGTCTAAACTAAGGTAAGACAAAGGCACGTAAAACGCCACCGCTGCCAATGTACCAAAAGTACCCGGGGCTTTAGGCGCAGCACCGCTGCCCAAGCCAAACGCCAAAACATGAATAGGGTTACGCCAGTTAGGCCTTACTTTGATATTACTCACGCTTGCTGGTCTCCTTAAAAGTGTTGATAGCCACATTGAGGTTGATATTCAGTGCCATCGCTGTGCCAAATTCTACATCCCAGCTCGCCGCCAATGGAGCCAATCTTGGTGATCGGAAGTGCGCTGTCTTGGGCGTAGGCTAAAGCACTGGCCACATGGTGTTGCGGCAAAGTGAAACACAGTTCAAAGTCTTCGCCACCGCTAACGGCATAGTCTTGGGCTTGGGCTTGGGAAACTTGTGCTAACAAAGCTGACGATAAAGGCAGCTGGTTGAGCTGTAAGTCTGCGCCACAGACGCTGGCTTTGAGTATGTGGCCTAGGTCCTGTGCTAACCCGTCCGATACATCCACACAGGCAGTGGCTTTTTGACGTAGCCACTGACCCAAGGCCAGCCGTGGGGTTGGCTGCCAGTAACGTTCAACTAAGTAGCCTTGGGCTTGGCGGTTGGCTTGCACGAGCCGCAAACCGGCCGCCGAGTCACCTAAACTGCCAGACACCAAAATGGCATCTCCGGTTTTAGCACCGCTACGGCTTAAAGCTGCGTCTGCAGGGGCCCAACCCATGGCATGAATACTAATGCTTAAAGGACCCCTAGTCGTATCACCACCGGCCAAGCTAATGCCACACGCGTGCGCTTGGCAGGCTAGGCCTTGGCTAAAGCCGGCCAGCCATTGAGGGTTGGCTTCTGGTAAGGTTAAGCATAGGTTAAACCAGCCGGGCGTAGCCCCCATGGCAGCCAGATCACTGACGCTGGCAGCTAAACTGCGCTGGGCAATTTGATGGGCTTGCATGTCGGCAAAAAAGTGGGTGCCAGCGACCAAGGTGTCGCTAGAGACGGCTAACTGACAGCCTTGGGGAATGTCTAGCATTGCGCAATCGTCACCAATGCCAATCGACATGACCGGCCCAGCTCGTAGTTCTGGGCAGTCAAAATAGCGCTTGATGAGATCAAATTCACCCATGGGAATCACAGGCTAAATTAACGCGGTGTTGCGCTTTTTTTGGCAGCAATTTCTACCGCTCTGTGCTCTATGGCAAGTTTGTCTAAAATGCCATTAACGTATTTATGGCCATCGGTAGCGCCAAACACTTTGCCTAATTCAATACATTCGTTGATCACTACGCGGTAGGGTACAGCCACCGAGTCTGTGAGTTCAAACGCACCCAGGCGCAATACCGCAAGCTCAATCGGGTCTAATTCCGCTAGCTTACGGTCAAGGTGTTGCTCAATCATGCCATCAAGACTTTCTGTTTGCGCAGCCACACCACGCAACAATTGGCCAAACATGCGTTTGTCGGCATTTTTAAAGTCTTGGTCAGCTAAGAACTGGGCCTGCACTTCAACCGCGCTAGCGCCACTCATGTGTAGCTGATACAAAGCCTGTAGTGCCAATTCTCTGGCACCACGGCGACGGTCTGGACGACCTTTAGTTGCGCTCATTTATGCCTCTAGCTGACGAAGTAGGCTAACCATTTCTAAGGCAGACATAGCGGCTTCTTCGCCTTTGTTGCCCGCTTTAGTGCCACTGCGCTCAATCGCTTGCTCAATGGAATTTACCGTTAATACGCCGTTGGCTACCGGAATATTATATTCCAAGCCAACTTTGCTGATGCCCGAAGAGGCTTCGCCAGACACGTACTCAAAGTGCGGCGTACCGCCACGGATCACTGCACCCAAGGTAATGATGGCGTCATCTTTGCCCTGTTGGGCAATTTTTTGAACTGCCAAAGGAATTTCAAATGCACCCGGCACGCGGACCACACGAATGTTATCGGCATCAACACCGTGGCGCTTAAGGGTATCTAAAGCACCCTCCACTAGGCTTTCAACAACAAAAGCGTTAAACCGGCCCACGACTAGCGTGTAGTGACCGTTGGCGTCGTTAAAACGACCTTCAATATGAGTAACAGACATAGGTTTTCCTTATTTATTGCTGCTGACAAGCAAATTATTAATTGCAGTCAATATATTCTTCAATTTCTAAATCAAAACCAGAGATGGCATTAAACTTCATCTCCTGGCTTAACAAACGCATTTTTCCAACACCTAGTTCACGTAAAATTTGTGAACCCGTACCTACATTTAAATAGGCACCCGAGCCGTCGGTATTAAACTGACGGGGTGCGCCGGTTTCAAAAAAGGCATCAATACTGCCTTGTAAGTTGCTGTCATTGCCTTGGCCCAACAACACCAACACGCCACTGCCTTCTTGCGCAATACGCTCTAACGACGAATCGATAGTCCACTTAGGCGTAGCAGGCACTGCACCCACTAAGTCACGCAATACGTCTGCCATGTGCACCCGCACGATGGTTGAGTCTTGAGGCTTAATATCACCCATGGTCAGAGCCAAATGAGTGCCACCATAAATGCTGTCTTGGTAGGTATGTAGGCTAAATTCACCATGACGCGTTGGCAGCGCATGATGACTCACTTTGGTGATGGTCTTTTCGTTAAGGTTGCGGAAATGAATCAAGTCGGCAATGGTGCCAATTTTTAAATCATGCTCGGCAGCAAACTTCATCAAATCGTCGCGCCGCGCCATGGTGCCGTCGTCGTTCATGATTTCCACAATCGCCGCTGCCGGCGTATAACCCGCAAGACGGGCTAAGTCGCAACCGGCTTCGGTATGGCCAGCACGAGTTAACACACCGCCTTCTTTGGCCATTAAAGGAAACACGTGTCCCGGTTGAACAATGTCTGAGGGTTTCACGTCTCCAGCCACTGCGGTACGAATGGTATAGGCACGGTCCGCCGCAGAAATACCGGTAGTTACACCTTCGGCAGCTTCAATGGAAACGGTAAAATTAGTTTCATAAGCCGTGCCGTTGCTTTGTACCATCAGGGGTAAATCTAACTTTTGGCAATGTTCACGAGACAAGGTTAAACAGATAAGGCCACGGGCATGCTTGGCCATAAAGTTGATGTCTTCAGGTCGCACCTGTTCCGCAACCATCACTAAATCACCTTCATTTTCGCGATCTTCGTCATCCATAAGGATGATCATCTTGCCTTGGCGCAAGTCGTCTATCAGCTCGATTGAGGTGTTCATGTTCATGTAGTAATCCATCAATAGTTTGGCGGCCCACACAACACAGCGTAACGCAGGCAATTTAGCGGGCCATTGTGCCAGATTTCACGGGCAGTGGCTAGTTATCAGGGCCCTTGGGGCTGGCTTCAATGCGCCAATCTACACCCACTGATGTCATGCTCTCTATTTTTAGGCCGTAGGCTTGTGACATCTGCTCAAACGGCAGCTCAAATAGCGGCCTAGCCTTACTGCCAAGCAGCTTAGGCGCCATAAAAATAGTCAACTGATCTACCAGCGACTCGGCTAAAAATGAGCCACTGAGGTGGGCACCCGCTTCCACTAATACTTGATGGCATTGGCGTCGACCCAGCTCAGCTAATAAGGCGGCTAAATCTACATGCCCTTGCTCATTTGCGGGCCCAACCCACACCTGCGCACCGGCTTTTATTAGTGGCGTAAAACGAGACTCATCCTGTACACAGGTGGCAATGAGGACCGCACCTGACTGTTGCAAAAGTTTGGCCTCTACCGGCATGCGCAATTGGCTGTCCACTACCACTCTAAGCGGTTGCTTAAGGCCTTCAATGGCCGCGGCCGACCCCCCCGCCGCAGCCAACTCGTCGGCTCGGCAATTCATGCTCGGATTGTCGGTTAATACCGAACCAATGCCTGTAATTACGGCGCAACTCTGGGCCCGTAACAAATGCACTTGTGCGCGAGCCTCAGCACCGGTAATCCATTGGCTTTCGCCCGACTGCATGGCGGTGCGCCCGTCTAAGCTCATGGCCATTTTGTTAATAACCAAGGGCTTTTTAGTGCGCATGTGGGTTAAAAATGCGCGATTACTGGCCTCGCATTCGGCCTGCATAACTGGCCCGACCACCTCTACTCCTGCGGTTTTAAGTTGTGCTAAGCCTTGGCCCGCAACTTGCGGATTGGCGTCTTGGCAGCCGTATACCAAACGGCTGATACCCGCTTCGATCAAACCTAAGCTGCAAGGTGGCGTGCGACCAAAATGGCTGCAAGGTTCCAGCGTTACGTAAGCGGTCGCACCCACACTCGCGCTACCTGCCTCTCGTAGCGCCATTACTTCGGCGTGGGGGCCGCCTGCTGGCTGGGTGAAACCTTGGGCCACGATGACGCCATCACGCACTATGACACAACCCACTGCAGGGTTAGGCCGCGCACTCAATCGCGCCTGTTGCGCCTGCAACAACGCCTGTTCCATGTAATGAGCATGAGGCTTGGAAGCGGGCATTACTTGGCCTGATGCTCTTGTTCAAGGCGTTCAATTTCGGCCCTAAATTCGTTCAAATCCTTAAAACTTCTATACACTGACGCAAAACGAACATAGGCCACTTCATCTAATTGACGCAACTGAGCCATGACCGCCTCACCGACCAGCTGAGTCCCAACTTCACGCTCTCCACTGGCCCTGAGGGAGTGTTTAATACGGTTAATGCTGGCTTCAATGTTTTCAATACTCACTGGACGTTTTTCTAACGAGCGCAATATACCGGCACGCAATTTTTCTTCATCAAATGGTTGGCGCGTGCCGTCTTGCTTGACCACCCGCGGCATCAATAACTCAGCCACTTCAAAGGTAGTAAAGCGCTCAACACAGGTTAAGCATTCGCGTCTGCGTCGAATTTGCTCACCTTCGCCTACGAGCCGCGAGTCAATCACTTTGGTTTCTGGGTTACTACAAAAGGGGCAATGCATATCAATCTCTAATATCGGTTATCAAATGGTCCGCTATAAGGGCATTATAGCCACATTAATCTTCTCAGTCACAGGCATTACTAGACACTAGAATTCTCCCCATTAGCTGCTATTCTTGGCTCCTGTTTATACAATGCATGATCAAGGACTGACATGAGTAATTTACCTGTTGCCGAATTAGCCGCCTTGGGAGCCGCTGCCTGCTGGACCTTTACTGCAATTCTCGCTGCGCCGGGTGTACATCACTTTGGTGCGGTGGCATTTAATCGTTATCGGGTGGTATTTGCGGGGCTAGTGCTCATCGTGAGCAGCAGCCTATTGGGGTTATGGCAAAGCCTGCCAGAAAACTCTATGCTCACCCTCATCGGCTCCAGCTTAGTCGGTATCGTCATCGGCGACACTGCGCTCATGCAAGCACTCAAACGAATTGGGCCACGACGCAATTCAGTGTTATTTGCCACCAGCGCGCCCATGGCCGCAGGCCTTGGTTTTATATGGTTGGGCGAAACCCTAAGCACCAACATACTGCTGGGTTGTGGCTTAATATTATTCGGCGTTGTCAACGCCGTGTGGTGGGGCCGCAAAACCGATGCTGGACATAAGCTTGAGCAAGTCACCGGTCATTTAGGTCTAGGTATTGTGCTGGGCTTAGTCGCCGCCTTTGGTCAAGCAGCGGGCGCAGTTATGGCTAAACCGGTGCTACTAGCCGGTGCAGACCCTATTGCAGCTTCGGCCATTCGGGTGGGGTTTGCTGCCGTGGTGTTACTGCTTGTGCGGTCCCTTCCCTTTACCTGGGCCAAAGCCAATGCAGCGCCCACACCAGCCTTTATTTGGCGCACCATGGCCAGCGCTACCTTAGGCTTGGTGTTGGGTATGACGTTAGTGGTTTATGCCTTAGGCGTAGGCGAAGTGGGCATGGTTATGACGCTATCTGCCATTACTCCGGTGCTGGTGTTGCCCGTGGTCTGGTTTATCACCGGCCAACGCCCCAGCCGAGGTGCATGGCTGGGTGCTGCCCTTGTAGTGACGGGCAGCGCGGTAATCTTCTTAAGCAACTAACCTATTGCGTAAGGTACGCCGCTAAGAAACCATCAAAACTTTCGGTTTGCTCGGCTTCAATACGCAACTGAGCGGCGGTGGAATCCTTGGCTTCTTGGTTAAGTTGCTGGCGTCGTTCTAGGGTGAGTGGTTGCTGCAAATGATAGCCTTGGTGTTGCTGGGCTAACTCAAAGGCCAACTCTTGGTGCGATATGTTTTTGTTGGTCATGGCCGTCAAAACTTGCGCCGAAGGTGTTAGGTTCGCATCTTTTACGCGCTTTTCCATGGTCCCTAGCGACGCCATGACAGCGCCCGTATTGGGCATCACTTCTGCCACTTGACGCAAGTTCGCGATAATCGATAGGCCCATGGACTTTAGGCTTTGCTCACCTTTACAGGTTTGCAACATAAGCTCAGGTTCTCGACCACGCCGCACTACCGTAGCCTGGTTGCTGGATATCATGTCGCATTCTTGTTCGTTAATAATTGGGCTTTCAGCAAACAAGCACCAGACCAAAAAGGCATTAATAAATTGGCTCTGTTCGGCATCAATTCCTAACGGCAAAAATGGATTGAGGTCTATATTGCGTACCTCAACATATTCTACGCCACTTTCTTTTAACGCATGCACCGGCTTTTGGCCAGAGCGTGCCACGCGCTTGGGGCGGATATCACTGTAATA
>JABGSN010000036.1 GCA_018647765.1 Oceanospirillaceae bacterium
ACAAATGCAGACGCGCCAGTTGCCTAACCTCGAATTTATTGTGGTTGATGGTGCTGACCATTATTTCAGGGATTTATATGCCGACGAATTAGTGGAAACGATGCTGGAAATGATAGAGTCGGTGGGGCAATAGATGCATCGCGGGCAAGTTCGGCCTCAATCATGGGTGTTTAGCCTACGGTTATTAAGCCTATGGTTATTGTTGCCGGTCAGCTCAGTATGGGCTGATGCCTTTGCCATGTTTGAGCGCCCGCAGCAGTTACACCCCGACCGGGTATTGGTGTTAGTGGCAGAAATTAAAAATTGTGGTTTTTGTGAACGTGTTAAACAAGATTTTTTGCTACCGCTGAGCCGCAATAGCGAGTGGTCGTCGCGTTTTCAAGTGGCTCGGATCGACCTTGATTCACCACATAAAATGGTTGATTTTGCTGGTCAGGCCACGTCTCAAAAGGCATTTTCGGCGAGCTTAGGCGCGGATTTTTCGCCCACCTTAATGTTTCTTAACCCACTTTCTGGAGCGCGTGTTGGCGAAGATATTGTGGGTTTAGTCACACCAGATTTTTATGGCTTTTATTTACAACAACAAATTGCTCGAGCTCATGAACGATTGAGCCAATAACGCTGAGTATGGGTTATAGCGGTAGCTTCTTTTGTCATTTTCGTAATCGCATCACCGCGCTTAATAGCTCTGGCGATGCACAGTATTGACGATATTTCTGTAATGCCAGTTGTAGCGTTTGTTGTACCTTGTCGAGTTCTTCGGAGGATGGGTATTGGTCGCCCAATGCTTGTTGCAAGCGGCTGTGAAGTTGCTGAGCACATAAGACGCTGGACCAAATCGTGCAAAATCCACTTCGTCTTTGGCTAATCTGGAAATAGCTAGATCGTAAGTGGGGGAAATGCGGGTATCAATGATGACTGGTTCACCCAAAGTGGCTGTTAAGTCTTGCTCCAAATGGGTTAATGCCGGGCGAAACTGAGCCACAACTTGGGTGGGTTTGTCGGCCGCATATAAGCCAAAAGTCAGGTTGATAGTGGCGCATCGGTGGGTTCCTTTTTATTTTTTGTTGTTATCTGTCTTGAGTGTAATCGCTTACGTTTGAAAGGGCAAAAGCCGAGCCTAAGGGGTGTCTTTAGGTGCGATTTTCATGAGGGTGTGATAATGTGGATAAAAATATTGGTAAAAAAATATTACCAATTTAAAAACGTCGATTGGAACGCTGTATATGGCCGCTTTATCTAATTCAAATCATCGTCTATTTATGGCTGCATTAGCCATGTGCTTGCCGTCATCAAGTATTATTGTAAGCCAAGAAAGTCAGCGTCCTTTTGAGTGTGACGGTTTGGCCGTTTATCAGCAGTTACCCATGGTCACGGTGTTGCCTGAAACCTTGTTTCAGGTGCAAGACGTGTTGCGTCTATGCAGCGAACACGGCGTGCCTTTGGTGCCACGTGGCGCTGGCACGAGTTTATGTGCAGGTGCCATGCCCCATGCCCACGGTGTGTTGTTAGTGATGACCAAGTTTGACCAAATACTACACATTGACCAAGACACCGCTTCGGCTAGGGTGCAGCCTGGTGTGCGTAACTTGGCGTTGAGCGAAGCCGCGGCACCGTTGGGCCTTTATTATGCACCAGATCCTTCGTCACAAATTGCCTGCACTATTGGTGGTAATGTGGCCGAAAACTCCGGTGGAGTGCACTGCCTAAAATATGGCCTTACGGTTAACAACTTATTGCAGGTCACGATGGTGACCGTAGCGGGTGAATTGGTCACGTTTGGTGGTGATGGCCTCGATGAGCCGAGCATGGATTTACTCTCGTTAGTAGCGGGTTCAGAAGGTTTGTTAGGCGTGGTGGTGGAAATAAAGGTGAAATTATTACCCCGTGCACCACGAGTACAAGTGCTTATGGCTGCGTTCGACAATGTCATATCAGCAGGCGACGCCGTAGCTGCATTAATTGGCCAAGGCATTATTCCGGCTGGTTTGGAAATGATGGACCATCTGGCCATTAAAGCCGCAGAAGACTTTGTTAAGGTGGGTTACCCCACCGATGCTCAAGCCCTGCTCATTTGCGAGCTCGACGGTACCGATGCCGAAGTAGAAGATCAGTTGGCGGCGGTGAGTGCGTGTTTTAGCGACCATGGTTCCTACCAAATCAGGGTTGCCAAAGATGCCCAAGAAGCAGCGGCGTTATGGCAAGGCCGCAAGTCAGCTTTCCCTGCAGTGGGCAGTATATCCCCCGACTACTACTGTATGGATGGCACTATCCCCCGTGGTCAAGTGGCCCACGTGTTAACGCGAATTAGAGAACTTTCACAGCACTATGGTTTGGCGGTGGCTAACGTATTCCATGCCGGTGATGGCAATCTCCACCCATTAATCTTATTTGATGCGAGTATAGAAGGGCAATTAGATCAAGCTGAAGCCCTGGGCGGCGACATTTTAACCCTCTGTGTAGATGTGGGTGGCACCATCACCGGTGAACATGGTGTTGGTTTAGAAAAGATGCCGCAAATGCCCTACCAGTTCGGGGATGCAGAACTGGCCCAGTTTAGACGCTTAAAAGCCGCTTTTGACCCCAGTGACTTACTGAATCCTGGTAAAGGTATTCCAACCCTCAAATATTGCCAAGAATACCGGAGCTTGCAACATGCATGATTTAACGCCTCAGCTAGTGGAGCAAGTACAGCAAGCCCGTGCCGAGCAAACACCGTTACACATAGTGGGCGGCAACAGTAAGTCTCATCTAGGTCGAGCGACACAAGCCCAGCCCGTTAATGTTGTGGGTCATAGCGGAATTATAAGTTATAACCCAACCGAGTTGGTGATTAGAGCCCGCGCCGGTACGACGATCCAAGAACTACAGTCTGCGCTTGCAGAACAACAACAGAGACTACCGTTTGAACCTCCACACCATCAGGGTTTAGCGACCATTGGCGGTACTGTAGCCGCTAATCAAAGTGGCCCATCGAGGCCGTGGTTTGGCGCGGTGAAAGATAGTTTGTTAGGGCTAGGTTTGATCAACGGCTACGGTGAAGCCATGTTGTTTGGCGGCCAAGTGATGAAAAATGTGGCTGGGTTTGACGTTACGCGTTTACAAACCGGCGCTATGGGTAGTTTGGGCCTTATTACCGAAGTCTCTATTAAGGTATTGCCGCAATTTAACGCTAACGAAACCTTGGTGTGTGAGCTAAACGCCCAAGCGGCCTTAAAACAAATGCAGGCTTGGGGCAATTTGAGTATGCCCTTGAGTGGTATGTGTTATTGGCAAAACAAACTGTATGTACGGCTGCAAGGCTCGGTCGCCGGGGTAGAAGAAACCTGCAAAGTATTTTCTAAGGCTTTGCCACTAGTGGTTTTAGAGGCCGATTTAGCTCAAGAATTTTGGCAAAAAGTAACTGAGCGTGAGTTGTTAGTGGCTCAAGAAAAACAAATTATGTGGCGTTGGTCGGGCCCGTCAAACGCGCCCGCCAGTGCGCTAGATAACACTGAGTTTATTAACTGGGCGGGGTCGGAGCGTTGGGCCCTGACAACCGCTAGTGACGCCACTGTGGTTAATCCTCATGTAACACAGTACCGTGGGGGAGATCGTAGTCTTGACGTTAACCCCAGTATCAATGCCCACGACCAAGCCCTGCAGCAGCGTATAAAACACGCCTTTGACCCCGATGGTTTGTTTAACGTTGGCCGTCTGTACTCTTGGCTTTAATAAAGGGCAGTAACTAAACTATGAAAACCATTATAGCCAAAGAATTTGCACAGAAACCTCAATTTGCACCGGTAAAAGACATTCTTCAAGCTTGTGTGCATTGTGGTTTCTGTACAGCCACTTGCCCTACTTACTTAATATTAGGCGATGAACGCGACAGCCCTCGAGGCCGCATTTACATGATGAAGGCCATGTTCGAGGGCGAAGCCGTGAGCCATGAAACGAGGGATCATTTAGACCGTTGCTTAACCTGCCGCAGTTGCGAGACCACTTGCCCGTCTGGTGTTGAATATGGTCATTTGGTGGACCTAGGCCGTGTAGTGGTAGAGCAAAAAGCACCTCGTTCAAAAGTGCAGCGGTTGGTGCGTTGGTCGTTACGTCAGGTATTACCCTATCGCGCCCGTTTTGGGCCATTGTTAAAGCTTGGGCAAACCTTCAGGCCCCTGTTACCAACAGTGCTAAAACAACATCTGCCTAAACTCGTTAAACGGCTCAAGCAGCCCCAAGCTAGCCACAACCGAGTGATGCTTAGCTTACCGGGCTGTGCTCAGGCCAGCGCTGCACCCAATACCGACATTGCAGCGGCACAAGTGCTCAACAAACTTGGTATACAGCTTAAAGTGTTACACCAAACCGGTTGCTGCGGCGCGGTAGATCATCACCTTAATGCCCACGAGGCAGCCTTGATTAAGGCCCGGCACAACATTGATCTGGTTTGGCCTGAACTACAGGCCGGTGCCGAAGCCATTGTGGTGACTGCCTCTGGCTGTGGTGCAACCTTGCAAGACTATGGCCATATGTTGCGGGATGACCCAGACTATGCAGCTAAGGCCCAGCAAGTGTCGGCTGCAGCTAAGGACATTGTTGAAATCCTTGAAAAAGAAGACCTTAGTTCGATAAAAATATCAAAAAATGCAGGTAAAGTTGCGGTGCATTGCCCTTGTACGCAGCAGCACGCCATGCAGTTGCCTAGTCGCGTGAAACACCTATTGCAGCAGCTAGGGGTTCACACAGCGAGCACCCATAACGACCATTTGTGTTGTGGTTCTGCGGGTACTTATGCGTTGTTACAGCCTGAGCTAAGCCATCAGCTACGGGCAAATAAACTGGATGATTTAACCTTAGATCAGCCAGATCAGATTGTAACGGCCAATATCGGTTGTCAGTTGCACTTAGGGGGCAGCGCAAGCGTGCCCGTTAAACACTGGCTGGAATTGCTGGCCGATGACCAATAATCTTTACTTAGTTTGACATAAGCGCAGGGAATTAATGCCGATTATGTTAGTCTAGACTAAGGAATGAACTAGATTGGTAAAGGAAAATCACATGAAAAAATTAACCTTGGTAGCTGTCGGACTGTTGTTAGCAAGTAGTGTACAGGCGCAAACCATGTTGGTGAAAGTGCTGCAAGATTCTGATGAGATCGTTTCTGAAGTGTATAAAGAAGTGCCAGTTAAATCCTGTCGGGTAGAACAAATTCCTATCTATGGCACCCAGGCGGGTGGTCAAGAAGCCTCTACAGCCGACGTGATTGCCAGCGCTATTTTTGGTGGCCTGTTAGGTAACCAAGTGGGTGGTGGTAGTGGCAAAGATGCCGCCACCATATTAGGCGCCATTGCCGGTGCCGATATGGCCAATAAAAAGGGCAAAAGCAAACAAGTAGTCGTGGGCCACAAGCAACAAGAAGTGTGTAATGTGATTATGCAGCAGCGCACCGTTAATCAAGTGGCGGGGTATAAAACCTACATCGAATTTGGTGGCAATATTTGGCAGATGAACACCACTATTCCCTACACAACAGGCGAGTTTTTAAGTGTTAATGTAGACATTACACCTGCCGAATAATTAGCTTGCCCTAAGCGCCCGAGTCAGCATGGCTGGGTCGGCATTGCCGCCAGACAAAATAACTAAGGTGATTTTGTCGCGTACCTCCAGTTGGCTTGCCAAAATGGCGGCTAATCCCACGCAGCCACCGGGCTCTACAATTAGCTTTAAGTCCTGCATGCAGCACATCATCGCCTGGAGTACCGACTCCTGACGCACTGCTTTGGCACCCGCTAAATAATGCTGCATTATTGGAAAAGTAAGCTCTCCAACTATCGGTGTGACAATGGCGTCACAGATTGATGCCGGCGCTGGCTCATTGGCTAGGCGCTGGTCTGCGACCAAAGAGCGGCAGGCATCGTCGTAGTTTTGTGGTTCTGCTCCCCATATCTTAATGTGTGGAAAGTGGTTTTTTAATGCCGTGGCTATGCCACTAATTAAGCCGCCTCCACCGATAGGACTAATGGCTAGGTCTGGTCTGAGGTTCAACGCCTCAAGTTGGTGAGCAGCTTCTAAACCTAAGGTGCCTTGGCCGGCAATAATGTCGGCGTCGTCATAGGGGGGAATAAGCGTTAGCTTATGATCGTCCGCCAATTGCTTGCCAATGGCAGCGCGGTCTTCATTGTTTCTGTCGTATAAAACCACGGTGGCGCCCAAGGCTTTAGTGTTGCTGATTTTAATCTGCGGTGCATCAGCCGGCATGATAATGGTGGCAGCTATACCGAAGTGTTTGGCCGCTGCAGCTACCCCTTGGGCATGGTTGCCAGAAGAATAAGCCACTACGCCGTTAAACTCAGCGTTAAATAGCCCTTGATCATACAATTTGCAAACCTTATTAAAGGCGCCTCGAAATTTAAATGAACCGGTACGTTGAAGGTTTTCTGCTTTAAACAGAATGCGGCCGCCTAAACGTTGATTGAGTAGGGCGGATTCAATTAAGGGCGTTACCACTGCGTGGCCGTTAATCCGTTGGCTGGCAGTGATGATGTCTGGGTAGGTGATGGCTAAGTTGGGCATGGTGGGATGTTGGTCCTTAGATTGTGGCCTGCGCCAGAATGACATAAAGGCGGGCCAGAGTGACGTTAGCCTATAATTGTAGTAGTTCTTCCACTGGGCAACCACAGGTGTCTTCTACGGCTTGTGCTGCTGCTAACAAGTGTAGCTCACCATAACGTGGGCCAATGAGCTGCACGCCTATGGGTACTCCTAAGCCACGTGCTTGTGTGGGTACAGTCATGCAGGGTAGGTCCAAATAATTCATAGCCGACATACTACTACAACTGTCTAGAATTATTTCTACGGATTCTACGGAATCCATATCTGCACCCGCTTTGTAGGGCGGTGTAGTGATCATTGGTGTCATAACAATGGGGTAGCGGCGTTGGAAGTGATCCCATTCGCGGTGGTAGTGGTTACGTTTAGACAGCGCCTGAGAATAACCCGCTAAATCAAACGGTTCGGTAAGCTGCAAATAATGATCCAACACTCTGCGTAACTGGCCTGAGCCAAAGCGGTCCACAACTGTTTTTTTGGCTAAATACATCTCGGTGAACATCAGGCGCATGTAAGTAAGGTGGATGTCTAGCATACTGGGTGGTGTAGCAATTTCGACTTCATAGCCGGCTTGAGTTAAAGCCGCCGCCGCTTGATCTAACGCTGCGTCCACGCTTGGATCCAGGCCAATATTAATAGGATCACGAACTAAGGCTACGCGTTTAGTCAAGGGTCGATCTATTTCGAAGGTGGGTAACGACCAAGTGTCCAAATTATGATAACCCGCCATGGCTTCGTAGCCGAGCTTAACATCGGCCACATTGCGGGCTAACGGACCTTGTGCGGAGGACAGTTGTACCGTAATGGGTCGCTCACCTAAGGCACTACTATTGTAGAAAGGTATGCGGCCAGTGGTGGGGCGTAAACCCGTGATGCCACAGCAATAAGCTGGCCCACGCACAGAACCACCTAAGTCGTTACCGTGGGCTATACAACCGGCACCTACAGCAACAGAACTTGCCGCTCCACCGCTAGAACCGCCTGGACTAAGGTCTTTGTTCCATGGATTTAGGGTGGCGCCAAATAATTCGTTGTCGGTATGAAAGCGCCACGATAACTCTGGAGCATTGGTGCGGCCCATGGGTATGGCACCGGCACTTCTAAAGTTTTGTACAAGGGGAGCGTCTTCAGTGCCATACAATTCATCAAAGTCACGTACGCCGTTGCTGGTTACGTGGCCAAATTGGTCTATATTTTCTTTAATGGTGACTGGCACGCCATGTAACGGTCCCACGGCTTTGCCGCTAGCAAGTGCTTGGTCGGCAGCGCGGGCCTCACTCATGGCTTGATCGTCGTAACGGGTGGTGATGGCGTTCAAGCTCTGGGTTTGTGTAGCACGCTCTAGGTGTGCTTGCATTACAGCTTCGCAAGAAATGTCGCCAGCTTTAATATAGGCGGCGGTTTGGCCCGCACTGAATTGCCATAAGGGTTTTTTTGTCGATGTCATGGGTAATCCTCAGGTGTATCTGTGTTGTATCAAAGTTTAGTTAACTAAAAATAGAGAAACTTCGGGCACAAAACTGACCAGTAGCAGCACGCCTATCATAAGTACAATAAACGGCATTACCGACTTGGTTACTTCTAAAAAGCTCTCTTTAAAGGCAGAGGTCGCCACCACAAGATTGATGCCTACGGGTGGTGTTAACAAACCAATCTCTAAATTAATCACCATAATAATGCCTAGGTGTACTGGGTCTATACCGTAGGCTAATGCCACTGGGAGCATAATCGGCGCCATGATGAGAATGGCAGAAATGATTTCCATCAAACAACCAACGGCTAACAGCATAAGGTTCAAGCCAATGATGAACATCCACTTGTCTTCCACATGGCTGGTCATCCAATTGGCCAAGTTAGCAGGTACCTGCTCTGCTGTAAGCAATAGGTTGAGGCTCATAGCAATGGCAATGATAGGCACTAAGCCACCGAGCATTTCTGTGGTGCTGACTACGGTCTCATAGAGTTGCTTGAGTTCCATTTCGCGGTGAATAAAGGTTTCAATGAAGATGGCGTAGGTGAGCGCAATGGCGGCTGACTCGGTGGCAGTAAAGTAGCCAGAATAGATGCCGCCGAGCAAGATGACCGGCATTAATAGGGACCAAATGCCGGCTTTTAGGCTAGTTAAGAAACGGCCCAGGTCAAAAGCCTTGCGGGGCATGTGTTTATTAACCCAAACCGAATAAAGGGTGAGTACTAAGGTTAAGATAAGGCCCGGAATGATACCCGCCAAAAACATATCCGTAATTGAGGTTTCGGTGATAATTCCATAAATGATCATGGGAATAGATGGTGGAATTACCACACCTAAGGTGCCGGCGCTAGTGAGGGCGCCTAAGGCATATTTTTTGCTGTAGCCTTGTTCTAATAGAGCCGGATACAGGATGGCGCCAACAGCCAGCAAGGTGACCATGGAGGAGCCAGAAATGGCAGCAAAAAAAGCACAAGACAAAATAGTGGCCGCACCTAAGCCTCCGGGTAAATGGCAGGTGGCCTCTTTAAGCACGTTGATTAAACGTTTGGCAATAGCTCCGCGGCACATAATAGTGCCGCACAGTAAAAATAAGGGAATGGACAGCAAGGCGTCTCGGTCTAAAGCGGCCCAAATGTCTTCCGACATGTAGAGTAGCTCACCATCGCCATATAACATGTGGATGGAAGCCGCCAAAATGAGCAGAATAATAATCAGGTTAAGGCGCAATATTAGCAGCACCAATACCATTAAGGTTAAGCCAATAGGTATCATGATAAGGCTTCCTTTGGACGCAATTCTGGGTTAACGGTGTAACAGCCGTGACGTAGAGCAGTGGAAAAAAAAGTGTAGGGTAAAATGATTTGGAAGGGCCAAATAGGCCAATCTAAAACAGGAGCGAGGAATTCGTAATCGTAAGAGATTACCACTAGGTCAATAGACACATAACCCGCAACCAAAAAAGTGATCGTGGCGATTAAATCACCCGCGCGTGTGAGGTTGCCTACCCAACGTGTTGGCAACCAAGTATCAGTGAATTTTGGGCGTATATGTTTGCCTTTGGAGGTGGCCAAACCTAAACCAATAAGACCCGCAGTGATGGCGGAATAGACCGCAATTTTTTGAATACCCCAAATACTGTGGTGAAATACCTCACGGCTGACGATATCGATCATCAATGCACAAGTCACAATGGTGTAGGCAGCGACCGCTACCATGGCTTCAAGACGAAACAGTTGCCGCAAGAAATGCTGCATCAATGCTCCTAAGTATAATGGTGGATTGTTTTGTTACGCCTAAAATGACAAAGGTCTTACAGCTCGCACCTTTGTTGGGCGCGAACTGTAAGGCGGCCACTTACTGGCTACAAGCCTGCTTAGCAGCTTCGATTTGTGGCCAAATAGTAGCTGCATCCCCGCCAATACTAGCAACTAAAGCATCACGGCCAGGTAATACAACAGCCTTCCATTGGGCACGTTGTTCAGGGGTCTGCTCATACACAGGGCCACCGGCTTCTTTGTACTTGTTAAGCAAGAAAGCACCCATGCCACGTACTTGCGCGCGAAGTGTTGTCACTGGGGCTAAACCATCTGTGAACTGAGTTTGTTCGTCACTACTTAGAGCGTTCCATATCTTAGTGCTCATTAATATAGCACCGGACTGGTGTGAGTGACGACTTAGGGTATAGTGCGGAGCAAGTTTGCCGAAGCCTGCGGCCACAAAGGTCACGGTGCTTAGGGTTGCGCCATCAACCATGCCTGTTTGTAAAGCGGCTGGGGTTTCTGCAAAGGGTAATACCACGCCGTTGGCGCCCATACCATCTAGGTAACTAGCCGAATATTTAGCTGGTGCGGCGCGGATTTTATAACCATCAAAATCGCTCGGTGATAACATGGGTTTTTTAGCCAAGGTGTTAGTCCAGCCTAATTCATTCCATTGCAGCAGTTTAAGGCCTTTTTTCTCAAACAACGGCTCAAATACACTGCTTAAATGTTGGTCCATGGCGCAGTCTAGCTGCTCATAGGAGTCCCACATGTAAGGCACGCCCATGAGCGCCATTTCGGGCACCATAGTGGCTGCAGCAGTCATAGAGAAGCCACCAATATCAATACGACCACGAGCTACTTGTTTAATAACGGTGATTTCGTCGCCTAATTGGCCACCATTGAACAAACTGATCTGAATTGCGTCTTCGCTGTTGGCAGATACAGTGTCGCGCATGAGTTCGCTGTGCTTAACCCAAGGGGTGTTAGCGGGGGCTGCCGACGCGTACTTCATTTCCGTAACGGCATGGCTAGGCACCGAAGCAAGGGCTATAGCTAAACCGGTAACAGCGAATAAGGGGTTGATTTTCATGCTTATTTCCTCATTTTTTTGTATTTATAATTATAGGCAAATGGCAGGCGCCATCAATAAAGGAGCTTGACATTAGTTTCGATCTTAGTTTAACTAGAACCAGAAGTCTAGTTCTGGTTAATAAATAATTTTTAGACAAGGAGAAGAATGTGGGTCGGTTAGAACCAACACAGGAACGCGGAAAAATTGCAGAACGTAAGTTTGTACGGGCAGCACAATTGGCGTTTGCCGAACATGGTTACGCAGGCGCAAGGGTGTCGGACATTGTTAAGGAAGCGGGATCGTCCACTGGTAACTTCTACTTTCGTTTCAAGAACAAAGAAGCCCTGTTCGAGTTTATGTTAGCTGAGTTTCTCGACCGCGCTAGGGGTGCTGTTGCTGAAATGCCCGACGATGCAGAGTCTGTTGAAGCGCTGCTGTTATGGATGATTAGCCGCAATGCCCAGTTGTTAGAACAAAACCATGGCTTTTATCGAGCCGTTAACGAAGTGTCTATTCGCCATCCTGAAACGTGGCAAAAATTACGCGACATAACCAGGGAAATTGGTGATGTTGTGGTGATTAAAATAGCGCCTTTTAAGCCTCAAATTAAGGCCGTGGATTGGAAAAAAGCGGTGCATGAGATGGTAGAGGTTACCACGGGCTACATGGCCAATCAGGCGGTGCACCATATGGACAGTAAGCTGGATTCAGCGGCTAATATAAACCTACACTTTCGTACCAGTTTAGGTATTTTAGGTATTGCCCAATGATTAACTACAACATTAACTGGGATCAGCACGCGACACCAACGATTAGTGGCGAAGATTGGGCTGATGTGATGCAAGGTTTTGGTTATGCCCAAGCCTATTTGCACCCCAATTTATTGATGGCCGCCTTAATGCGTGGCCAAGGCATTGCGGCACAAATTCTAGGGCAGTACTCGGGATTGCCAGACCAGGGTTTAACGAAGCAGCCTCAGGGTGTTGATTACCTACAATCCGACCGCTTGGTATGGCAGCTCGATATTGCTAACTTAGGTGCGCAGTACTGGCAGCAACAAGACGCTGAAATGGCGCAGCAAATTGAAGCCTTCTGTATTGGTATCAATGCCTGTAGGGCGGAATTTCCAGATAGATTTGATAACCGTTTTGAGACCGTTGGCGACATAACTCCCACTATGATTACGGCCCATGTGGCTCACATACTAGTGGGTTTTCAGGTGATGATAAGACAACCCACCCTAGCACAATGGATGCAAGGTATGGAGCCGGTCATGCCGAGTTGGAGTGACTTTGCCGGAGCCGGCTCAAACGCCTGCGTCATTGGCCCAAGCAAAAGCCGATATGGCCATCCTATGTTGGCCTGTAATCCCCATACCCAGTGGGACGTGGACCTTAACACCTTCACCTCAGTGCGCTTAGACGTTGCTGGTGTTGGGTATATGGGAGCCACTATGGTGGGCTGGCCCGGGTTGTTAATGGTTTGTAATGCTCATCAAGGCTTTGCTGGCACGGTTAATACGCAGTCGAGTTTGAGTTTTTATCAGCTCACGCTGAATGACGATCAGTTTTCCGTAGATGAAAAAAACCATCGCTTAGAGCGTAAGCAAAAGCAGATTAAGTGTTTGCAAGGTGATGGTGGATTTGCCTTACATGGGCAGGACCAGTGTTGGTCGGAGCGACATCAAGCCTTTTCCATGGCCAGTCGAACAGCCCATGACGAGCAACAACTGCTGCTAATGAACTATGCTGGCAGGCCTTTTGGCCAGTCACTAAGGCAGCTGTTTGATATGACCTGTGCCACCAGTTTGGCAAGTTTTCAAATAGCCCAACAGCAACATCAGTTGCCTATGTTCAACATACTTTATGCGGGCCGAGATGCGCTTGATAATCAAGCCCATATACAATACAGCTTCCACTCCATGCCACCGGCACGAGACAAAGGCACGTGGGTTGATTGGTGGCAGGTGCTAGATGGCCATGGCAGCAGCAATATATGTACCGGCTTGACCCCATATAGTGTTTTATTTCAACACCAAGATGCACCAAGTGGCTGGTATCAAAGCTGTAATGATTCGCCTTATTCTTGTACCTTACCATCGCCGTTTGATCCTCTGGATTACCCAGCTTGGCTGGCGCCGGTGTACACCAATTTTAGAGCGCAAAACTACAGCCGTGTATTGAGCGGCACGCAGACATTTGATTTTGAGGCTTTTGTCGCCGCTAAGTTCTCCTCCCGAGTGGAGCTGGCGGACCGTTTATTACCTCAGTTAATTAATGCTGTACAGATGCTCAACGATCACCCCCAAAAGGCGATGTTGCAACAATGTGCAGCGGTGTTGAAAGTTTGGGATAGATTAACTGAACCCAGCAGCAAAGGGGCTTACTTATTTTTGCAGTGGTTGTTACAGCAAGACATAGATGACGCCATTGCGAGCCCTTTATTTGCCGACAACTGGAATTTTGAACTTGCTAAAGATCCAGTTGAGCACCTTAAATCGCTGGATACACCCAATCAATTAGCCAACCCCAAAACTGCCTTGCAAGCCTTAGTGCAAGCGGCAGGCGTGTTACAGCAACAAGGCTACCCATTGGATGTGCAATGGCAAGATGCGGTGATTTTGCAGCATGGTGAATATGCAGTGCCAGCGGTGGGTGGGCCAGGCGACCCTATGGGAATTATTTCCGCCATACCCCTTAAGCCAAGTTTGAGGCCGCAAATTAAAGCCGGTGTTTTACCCGCTAATCGTATCGAAAACGACGGCGGTGAAACCTTTGTTATGCTGGTTGAATTTACCCCAGAAGGTGCCCGTGGGGGCGCTTTTTTAAGCTATGGAAATAGTAGCATTTACCAACACACAAACAATGGCGATCAGCTTGAATTATTGGCCAAACGACAGCTTAGTCCATTTTTTATAAATAAAAATAAGTAGTGAGAAAAACCATGAATGCACATCATTTTTTAGCACCTAAAACGGCGCCTTGGGCAACAACAGTTGATGTAAATGCCTACACTAGCGTGGTGGATATATTTCATCAAGCCGTGGCTGAACATGCTGACCGGCCAGCTTTTTCTAATTTTGGCCAAACCATTAGTTTTGCCGAAGTCGATAGAAAATCCCTCGCTGTTGCTGCCTATTTTCAAACTGAATTAGGCCTTGTAAAAGGTGACAGAGTGGCACTAATGTTACCTAATATTATGGCCTTCCCGGTGGTGATGTTTGGCATTTTACGGGCAGGTCTTGTGCAGGTGAATGTGAATCCCATGTACACTGCTAGAGAGTTGAAGCATCAACTCAAGGATGCCGATTGCCAGACTATCGTCGTGTTTTCAGGTGTCAGCGATACCCTAGAAGAAGTGCTAGACGAAACGCCAGTCAATAACGTTATTATCGCCAATTTAGGTGATGCGACCAATGGCCGAATGTTGTCGCCGCCGATGAATCTGCGTTTTGCACACAACAAAACCGTGGCTGATATGATTGCGGTAGGCGAGGGCTTGGCGTTTACCGAACCCGCCATTAGCGCCGATGACTTAATTTATTTGCAATACACCGGTGGCACTACGGGCTTATCTAAAGGCGCGGCCTTGTCCCACGGCAATATGGTGTCTAATATTATGATGTACGAAGCTGTTGCCAGTGAAGTGACCACGCCAGGCAAAGATATTATTATCACCGCATTGCCCCTATACCATATTTTTGCCCTGATGCTTAATTGTATCTCTTACTTTAAATTTGGTGGGCTTAATGTGTTGATTACCAACCCACGGGATATGCCTGGTTTTGTAGCGGAAATGGCGAAATGGAAATTTACCGCTATTTCTGGGGTTAATACACTCTACAACGGCCTGCTACACACGCCCGGCTTTGCCGACTTGGACTTTGATCACTTAAAAATTGCATGGGGTGGCGGTGCGGCCATTCAGCGGGTGGTGTCGGACAAGTGGCTACAACATACGGGCCAGCACATTAAAGAGGGTTATGGGTTGAGTGAAACCTCTCCCGTGCTGACCCTCAATCCTATCTCCGACAAACGTTTTACCGAAACCGTAGGCTATCCCATGCCCAATACCGAATTGTCGTTACGTGATGATGACGGTGCGGTAGCGGCAGAAGGCGAGGCCGGTGAAATATGGGCTCGTGGACCACAGGTGATGCAAGGTTATTGGCGCAATGAAGAAGCTACTGCGAGCGTCATGAGCGAAGACGGTTTCTTTAAAACGGGCGACGTGGCGATATACACCCAAGACGGCTATTACAAAATTGTGGACCGTAAGAAAGACATGGCCATTGTGTCTGGCTTCAATGTGTATCCAACTGAAGTAGAGAACATTATTGCCGAATTGCCAGACATCGTGGAAGCGGCTGTGATTGGCATGCCCGACGCAAAAACTGGCGAGGCCATCAAGGCCTTTTGTGTACGCACTGGCACCAGCCTCAATGGTAGCGACGTACAAGATTATTGCCGCGAAAATTTGGCCAAGTACAAAGTGCCCAAGCAGGTGGAATTTGTGGACGAATTGCCCAAATCTACCGTGGGTAAAATATTACGTAGGGAATTACGTAAACTGTGATCTAAGGGACAACAATGGAACGACAAAAAGTTTGGGTTGCTTATGCTTGGATGGCATTTGGAGCAATATGCTTAACCTTAGCCGATTTTTCAATGAAGCAGGTGGCTATCACCGGGGTTCATCCAGCCACGGGTTTTGCAATGGCGACACCTGTAAGTGTATTGTTGCTGATTTTATTGGCCAAGGTGAACGGAGGTGTAGCTAAACATTTGGCACCTAAGTACCCAAAGGCGTTAGCGATGCGCGGCCTGTTTATGATTGGTATGTCTTACTTTAACTTTATTGGCCTGAGTTATAACCCCTACTCTCAACAGGTTATGATCCTCCAATTGGGGCCTATATTGGCAGCGTTGTTGGCTGTGTTTTGGTTAAAAGAGGTCTTTAGTAAGCACCAGCTATGTGTGGCGTTTGTGTGTTTGCTTGGGGTTTGGTTTATTATTGACCCACGTTTTGGCTCTGGCACAGTGTATTTGTTGCTTGCCTTGGCGGCGGCCTTTTTTAATGCCTTAGCCAACATATTTGTTGCGCGCCATCGGGACAAAGCGACACCTATCGGGTTTACCTTTTATGGCATGTTGATCACGGTCACGGTGAGTGTTGTGGTGCACTTAGTGCAAGAGTTTCCTATGCCGGATACACAGGCGTTAATTTGGTTGCAAGTGATGGGTGGGTTGGCGGTGTTGGGTTTGGCTAGTGTATCTAAAGCCTTGCAGTTGGCTGCTTCTACGGGCAAGGCCGGCACGGTAGGCTTAATGCTCTATATACAAATGCCGGTGGCATTGGTGATAGGTTATTGGGTTTACGCAGAACAACCCTCTCTTATGGCACTGCTTGGTGCAGGTCTTATTATCGCGGCGGGCATGAGTTTGCCTTTGCGTGCAGGCGTAAGCAGCTTGCGCTAGAAATAGTTGCTGCCCTTGGCGTGGGAACTGACGGGTCTTGTGTTATGATGCCTGATTGCGTTTTAATTAGCCGTCATTCATGTCTATTATTAGTCGTCCAAAATCAAGGCTTAGGTTGCCGCCCAACAAGCATCAGGTGAAGCAAGAGCTGGCCAATGATGTGGCCGATTTTTTGGCTCGTGGAGGCAATGTGGTCGAAGTTGAGCAGGGCGCGACAGCGTTGATTAACGGACGTTTTAATCAACAAAGGCCTAGTCTCTCATCACAGCAACAAACACGTACCCTGTTGTCTGACCAAGTGACGGCCATTGAAGAACGCAAGCAAGCCAGTCGTCAACCCAAGCCAACCCCTCCTAAAGTTAATCGCAGACCTACTAAAAAATGGATCTACGACGATTTTGGCGAGCCTTTGCGTTGGGTTTGGACCTAATTGTAAGCAATGCATGATTTAAGGAGCTTCCCTAATGCAATTTATAATTGCTGACGATCACCCATTATTCCGTACCGCCATGAACCATACTTTGGGTCAAAAATTCGTGGGTGCGGAGATTGAAGAAGTAGGCAGCTTGCCTGAGTTAATGAGTCTGTTAAAAACCGGCCTCAGTGTGGACCTGTTGTTACTTGATTTACATATTCCAGAAGCTCTTGGTTTGACTGGGCTAGCCCAGATCAGCGAACAGTTTCCAGAAGTACCGGTGATGATTGTTTCCGGTAACGACAACCCTAATGTGATCCATAAAACCATTGCTATAGGTGCCAGCGGGTTTTTACCCAAAGCCTCATCTAATGAGGACATAGGCAGTGCCATAGATGCGGTGATAGCAGGCCATGTTTGGATTCCGGCCAACTTACCCGATCCGGTGGCTAGTGAAGTGGATGACATACCAGCCGAACGGATTGCGACCTTGACGCCACAACAGTTGAGGGTGTTGTTGATGATTAGCGAAGGCATGTACAACAAACAAATTGCCTCGGAACTTGACGTGACCGATGCCACTATTAGGGCTCACGTGACCGAAGTTTTTCGTAAGCTTGGGGTAACTAACCGCACTCAAGCGGTCATCTTATTTAGCCGTTTACAAGTGGACGACCCACAGCACCAGCCGATGTAACTGGTAACCGTTGGTTTAGAGCAAACGGTTAATTAACTTGCGTAATACGGCCGGTTTAAGTGGCTTATGTATCAGCCCAAACCCGGCTTCAGCCACGGTTTTTTTCATTTGCGGGCTTCGGTCCGCAGTAATCACGATCGCGGGTATCTCATTATGGAGTGCCAGGCGTATGTCGGCAATGGCGTCGGTACCCAACAGGCTTCCATCCAAATGATAGTCTGCCAAAATTAGGTTGGGTTCATCGCTTTTGGCTAAAGTGCCTACCAAATTCTGCGCCTCAGTACTGCTGGCCGCACAATACACCTTACAGCCCCACTGTTGCATCATCGCTTGCATGCCTTGCAAAATCGCCGGTTCATTGTCGATTACTAGTACTATAGAGCCCTCGAGTTGTTGATGGTTGGCGGTAACATTGTTTTTCGATGTCGTGGCCTTAACTAGGTCTGCATCCCCCCAAGGCACTGTAATGCTGAACATTGAACCTTCGCCATAGCTTGAGTTTACCCTTAGTTCATGCCCTAAAGTGTTGGCGGTACGCTGGGCAATAGCCAAGCCTAAGCCGATGCCATTTTGTTGCGCATGAGGGCCCGTCTCTAGGCGCTTAAACTCGACAAAAATATCGTCTAGTCGCTCTTGTGGAATCCCGAATCCAGTGTCCCATACCTGTATTTCTAGCCCCTTGGCGTGACGTCTGCAGCCTAACACCACTTTGCCTTTGGCGGTATAACGAATGGCGTTAGTTAAAAAGTTTTGCAGTACTCGCCTAAGCATAGCCGGGTCACTAAAGAGTGTGGAACGGCTACACTTTAGGCTAAAGGTAAGGTGTTTGTTTTGGCATAGAACATTGAACTCGCTTGCTAACTGGTCTAGCAATGGCGCCACTTTAAAATGTTTCTGATTAGGCTTTAGGCTACCGCCATCGAGTTTTGAAACCTCTATCAGGTCACTGATCAGTTGCTCTGCATTGGTTAAAGAGGCATCTAAGTGGGTGCTAAGCTCTACGCTTTGCGGGTCTTGTTGCAATGTGGCCTGGCGCTGACTTAAGGCTGTAGAGAACAGCTTGGCGGCATTGAGCGGTTGCAGCAAATCATGGCTGGCGGCCGCCAAAAACCGAGTTTTACTCTGGTGGCTCGCATCGGCTTGAGCTCGCGCTTGCTCTAATTCTTGGTTTACCTTCGACAAGGTTTGCGTACGTTCTTCCACGCGCAACTCTAAACTTTCGTTGGCCTGCAATAATTCATCTTGGCTCGAGCGTAGGGCGGTTTCAGCAGCATGCTGTTCACTAATATCGGTATAGGTGTTAACGTAACCACCGTCAGGCATGGCGTTGCCTCGCACTTCGATTACTGTGCCGTTTTGACGATAGCGAATGCTGCGATGTTGTTCGCCTTTGGCGATCATTGATAAACGATCCGCTACGATTTTTGCTGGGTCTATTTGGCCGTACTCACCTTGTAGCGCGCTCAGGCGGATGATTTCTTTAACCGGTGTGCCAACAGTCACTACACCTTCTGGAAAGTCAAATAGCTCAAGGTAACGCTGATTCCACATGACCAAGTTTAAGTCTTGGTCTATTACGGTGATGCCTTGACTGACGTTATCGATGGTGGCTTGTAATAAACCGCGATTAAACGACACGGCTTTGGCCGCCTCACCCACAATCGACACCATGTCACCCAAGTGTACTGCTTTGTCATTAAGGCTAGTTTCTACAACGACACGGGCAGAAGAGGCGCCAATAATGCCGCTTAATGTACGTTCACAGTGATGGATGAGCAAGGCGTTGATAGGGGCGTCTTTATGAAGGTCCAGTTGTGGTTGCTGACGTGCCAGTTGATTTAAAGAATCGACCGTACGACGGTAACCCATAAAACGTTGGAGTAATGTAGTGAGGTCATCAACCGTATGCCCACTGTGGTGGCGTCGGCCTTCTACTAGGCCTGCGTTGGATAGTGTGCCAACAAATAGGTCGGCTTGGATGCGGTCGATGAGTCGAGGTGTATTGAACTTAGAAACGAGGTAGTAAAGCGCAATATTTAGGCTTAGGCTAATCACCGTGGCGTGGGAGATAGGGTCCAACTGCAAACCAAATAAAGCGGTAGGCCTTAGCCACTCAATGCCAAATGGACCGTTGCTAATAATGCTGCCAGACAGGTCGAATAAGCCGGTAAGGTTGGGTAGCAGCAAACAGTATATCCAGGCCGCAAAACCCGCCATTAAACCCGCTGTGGCGCCCCGCACGTGGCCGCCGCGCCAAAAAATTCCGGCAAATAACGGTGGACCAAACTGCGCTACGGCAACGAACGCCGATAAACCAATAGACACCAGAGCCGTGCCGCGGTCGATGAGCAGGTAGTAGCCAAATGCCAGCAACAATATGGCGAAAATAGTGAGTCGCCTTAAATTAAGTAGCAGGCGTCCAAGATCCCTGTTTTGAGACACATCCACGGCTTTCACATGCAGGATAAACGGCATAATAATGTCGTTAGTGATCATGGTGCTTATGGCAATGGTAGACACAGCTACCATTCCCATAGCGGCCGAAATACCCCCTACATAAGCCAAGATGACCAAGCCGTCTTGGCCTTTTATCATCGGTAACATGAGGGAGTACACATCGGCATTAACGCTGCTGGCTAACGCTTGAGTACCTGCCCAAGCAATAGGGATCATAAACACACACATGGCCGAAATATAAAGCGGAAATAGCCACCGCGCTGTGTAGATGTGCTGTGGGTTTGTATTTTCCACCACCATCATATGAAATTGGCGGGGCAGGCAAAGTACTGCAATGAGGGCCAAAAATGTTTCGATAATAAAACTGCTACGAAACGGATCGAAGGACGCCAAGCTGGTGCGGCCGCCTTGCTGCTCCAATTGGTTAAAAATGTCACCAAAACCATCGTTGAGCACATAGGTTGCAAACACACCGATGGCAACAAAGGCAATCAGTTTGATAAGCGACTCAGTGGCTATTGCCAGTACCATGCCGGGGTTATGGGCAGACGTGTCGACTTGTCTCGCGCCAAATAAAACACTAAAAATGCCGATCAAAATGGCAATAATGAATACGGATAAATCGGCATGGCTGCCGCGCAAATGGGTTCCCGTAGTGAGTACGGCATAACTTAAGTCGATGGCTTTAAGTTGTAGCGCAATGTAAGGCAATAAACCCAAGGTGGCCATTAGGGTAACGATCACAGCTAAGCGTCGGCTTTTTCCGTAGCGAGAAGAAATGAAGTCAGAAATTGAACCAATATTTTCACGCTTGGCGATGAGAATTATTTTGTAAATAATACGGTGGCCAAACAAAAAGAAGGCGATGGGCGCGATATATGGGCCTAAAAAGTCCCACCCAGAAGTCGCTGCCCGGCCAACCGAGCCATAAAAGGTCCACGACGTTAAAAATACACCAAGGGACAAGCTGTAAATAATAGCTTGCAGGTGTTGGTTGCTATAGGTCTTGAATGGCATTAACCGGTCACCCAGTTTGGCAATGCCAAGAAGCATCGCAAAATAGACTAGGGAGATAACAAGTAAGCTAGTGCTAGTGAACATATCAACATGGACCAAGTTAGGATTATCGCAAGAATATCACGCCCACCCGTTGGTGCCCATATTAGGCGCGGAACCTGGCATTTGCCTTAGATATATGTCGATGTATCGACATATATCTAATGGTTCGGATAGGGTCTTGCAGTTAAATTGTACAAAATAACAACATCACCTTAATAGAGTTTCCTATGGCATCCAGCGCTCAAAAGCAGTCTTACCCAGCACCTGGGCTTGATACCTTTCCTAAGTTGTTACAACACAACGCTCGTATGTTCACCAACAAAGACGCCATGCGCGAAAAAGAATTTGGCATTTGGCAGTCTTGGACTTGGAGTCAGGTCGCAGACGAGGTAGAGCGCTTTGCGCTAGGTTTACAAGCTAATGGCGTGAAAGCGGGTGACTCCGTGTTAATTGTTGGCGGTAATCGCCCTCGCACCTATTGGACCATGTGTGCCGTCCAGTCGTTGGGCGCGGTGCCGGTACCTACTTATCACGACTCGGTTGCAGAAGAAATGCAATTTGTAATTGAGCATTCTGAAGCGCGTGTGATAGTGGCCGAAGATCAAGAACAGGTCGATAAAATTTTAGAGGTGGAAGACCGCTGCCCAGCCGTTGAACTCGTGATTTTTGACGATCCCCGAGGCATGAAAGGTTACGATTCTGAAGTTATTGAAATTAAAGACTTTGTAACAGTACAGGCTCAAGGTGAGGCAGTGCGTGCAAAGCAGCCCAATCAGTACCAAGACCTCGTAAGCAAAGGTAAGGGAGAAGATATATCTATCATCCTCTATACCTCTGGCACCACAGGCAAGCCGAAAGGCGTGGTACTGACCTATGATAATACGCTGCTCACGGGCTACCATGGGGGCTTGATGGAAGGCCTGACAGAAAACGAAGAGATTCTAGCGTATCTGCCTGTGGCATGGATTGGCGACCATATTTTCTCTTATGCACAATCTTATTCCATGGGTTTTTGCGTCAATTGCCCAGAAAGCACTGAGACTGTGGCCGCAGACATGCGTGAAATTGGCCCAACCTATTACTTTGCCCCACCTCGAGTGTTTGAAAGCCTATTAACCAGTGTTCAGATACGGATGGAAGATGCGGCACCGATTAAGCGCAAAATGTTTAAGTATTTTATGCAGGTGGCCAAGACTACCGGCATTAAACTATTAGAAAAGAAGTCAGTGGGTATTATAGACCGTGTTAAATACGCTTTAGGTAATGTGCTCGTTTATGCACCCCTTAAAGATGCCTTGGGTATGGGGCGTGTGCGTTTGGCCTATACGGCGGGTGAAGCCATTGGTGGTGAAATATTCGATTTCTACCGTTCTTTGGGTATTAATATTAAGCAGCTTTATGGCCAAACAGAGTCGTCGGTGTTTATTACCGTGCAGCCTAATGGCGAGGTTTACCCAGATACCGTAGGAACGCCAAGCCCAGGTGTTGAGCTTAAAATAGCTGACAATGGCGAAGTGATCTACCGTAGTTCGGGTGCGTTCCATAGTTACTTTAAGAATCCCGAAGCCACGGCAGACACAAAAACTCCTGAAGGCTGGGTACACACCGGTGACGCCGGATTTATGGCCAGCAATGGCCATCTACGTATTATTGATCGCGCTAAAGACGTGGGCGCCTTCAGTAACGGCAAGATGTTTGCCCCTAAGTATATCGAGAATAAGCTTAAGTTCTTCCCCCATATTCAAGAAGCAGTGACTTTTGGTGACGGCCGCGATGACTGCATGGCCTTTATTAATATTGATTTAGGGGCAGTGGGTAACTGGGCAGAGCGAAATAACATTGCTTATGCATCTTATCAAGAGCTTGCAGCACACCCTGAAGTAAACAAAATGGTGGCGCAAAGTGTGGCTGAGGTGAACGAGTCGTTACTTGATGATGAGATGTTGTCTCATTCGCAGATTAGCCGGTTCCTTATTTTGCACAAAGAGCTTGATGCCGATGATGGCGAGTTGACCCGTACTAAGAAAGTTAAACGCAAGCTTATTAATGAGCGTTACAAAATCCTTATAGATGCCCTCTATGATGGCAAAACCCAGTGTTTTATTGAAACCGAAGTGGCTTTTGAAGATGGCCGCATTGGTAAAATTACCGGTGACATCAGTATTCATGATGTCAAAACCTTTAACCCTGTAGCCCAAGCGAGCTAAGCCATGACTGAACCATTGCAACAAATGGAAGCGGCCTCAAAACTGCTAGAGCTGAAGAATATCGACTTATCTTTTGGTGGCGTAAAAGCCATCAGTAATATTAGCTTTGACGTCATGGAAGGCGAAGTTCGCGCCATCATCGGCCCCAACGGTGCAGGTAAAAGCTCAATGTTGAACGTAATCAACGGCTTTTATCACCCGCAACAAGGCGAGATTTGGTTTGACGGTAAACAACGTCACTCCATGAAGCCGTATCAAATTGCCTACCAAGGTATCGCCCGTACTTTCCAAAACATTGCTTTGTTTAAGGGTATGAGTGTGTTGGATAATATTATGACTGGGCGTTTTACCCACATGCGTAAAAACATGTTGTGGCAAGCGCTCTGGAAAGGTCCAGCAGAACAAGAAGAAATTGAAAATCGTGAATTTGTAGAACATATTATCGATTTCTTAGAGATTCAAGCCATTCGAAAAACCCCAGTGGGGCGTTTGCCTTACGGTTTACAAAAGCGTGTTGAATTAGGCCGTGCCTTAGCCGCACAACCTAAAATGCTGTTGTTAGATGAACCGATGGCAGGCATGAGCGTAGAAGAAAAAGAGGACATGTGTCGCTTTATCTTAGATGTAAATGACACCTTCGGTACCACCATTGTTCTCATCGAACATGACATGGGTGTGGTGATGGATATTGCCGATCGAGTCGTGGTGCTGGATTACGGCCGTAAAATTGGTGATGGCACTCCAGACATCGTCCGTAACGATCAAACCGTAATTGATGCCTATCTTGGCGTGAGCCACTGAGGAAACGAACATGAGTGCTGATTTTTTATATTTAGTGGAAGTGATTGTCAACGGCCTAATGGCTGGCGTGATGTATTCCTTGGTGGCCCTTGGTTTTGTATTGATCTTTAAGGCCTCTGGAATTTTCAATTATGCCCAAGGCGTAATGGCGTTATTCGCGGCTCTAACTTTGGTAGGAATTCAAACTGGGCAAATACCGTTTGCTCACCTAATTAATGCCATCTTTGGCACTAACGTACACCACTTTGGTTGGCAGGTTCCAGCCTTGTTAGCCATAGTGCTTACAGTGGGCCTAATGGTGTTGTTTGCCATTTTGGTGGAACGCTACATCTTGCATCACTTGGTTAACCAAGAGCCGATTATCTTGTTTATGGCTACCATTGGTTTAGCTTATTTTATGGAAGGTTTTGGCGACATCATGTGGGGCAGCGACATTAAAACCTTGGATGTCGGTTTACCATCGGGCGGCTCTCGTTGGTTGGAAGATTATACCCTAGGTTGGGCCGCTGAAGGCGAACGTTATTACGGTATGTACCTTGATAAGCTTGATATGGTGGCCAGTTTAGTTGCCATCGTGTTGGTGGTTTCATTAACTATATTTAGCCAATACACCAAAACTGGCCGTGCCTTGCGTGCCGTGGCTGATGACCATCAGGCCGCTTTGTCTGTGGGCATTTCTCTGCGCACCATATGGGTGATTGTGTGGGCTATTGCAGGCTTTGTGGCCCTAGTCGCCGGTATTATGTGGGGCGCCAAATCGGGCGTTCAGTTCTCACTCTCACTCATTGCCTTAAAAGCCTTGCCTGTACTGATGTTAGGTGGCTTCACCTCCATTCCGGGCGCCATTATCGGTGGTTTGATCATCGGAGTGGGTGAGAAACTGTTTGAATATTCTGTTGGACCACTCATTGGTGGCGCCACGGAAAACTGGTTTGCCTATGTGTTGGCACTGATGTTCCTTGTGTTTAGACCTCAAGGTTTGTTTGGCGAAAAGATTATAGAAAGGGTGTAAGCAGATGTTTTATCGCGAATCTGGTGATTTTAAAAAGACCTACAAATTAGATAGTCAGACCTTTCCTATTAAGTTTGACCGCTGGCGTTATTTTTTCATTATGGCTGTGGCATTCCTTGTCATCCCCATGTTTCTGACGGAC
>JABGSN010000044.1 GCA_018647765.1 Oceanospirillaceae bacterium
ATTGTCTTCCACAGAGGGTAATTGTCTATCATTGGGGTAAATACTGTACAATGAGCCCCTAGTTTAATACGCCAGCTCTGCTTGCGCCAACGATTGCTTACAAACGATATCAATAATGCACGAAACAATTTCGCTCCAAGCCCAAGTCGACCCAGAATGGGCCGGCATGCGCGTCGACCAAATCGCCGCTTTAGCCTTTTCTGAATATTCCCGCTCACGCTTAAAAAAGTGGATCGAAGAAGGCGATATTCTGGTCAACGGTGAGCAACTACGCCCACGAGAGAAGCTTTATGGTGGTGAGAGTATCACCCTAGACTGCAAAATTGAAATTCAAGAACGCTGGCAGCCAGAGCCAATCGATATCGACATCGTTTATGAAGATGATCACATCTTGATCATCAATAAAGCAGCGGGTTTAGTGGTGCACCCCGCCGCGGGTCACCATGGCGGTACTTTGTTAAATGCATTGTTACACCACTGCCCCCAGCTCAATGGCGTGCCCCGTGCAGGCATTGTGCACCGGTTAGACAAAGACACCACAGGTTTGATGGTTGTGGCTAAAACCATTCCAGCACAAACGGCGCTAGTAGCTCAGCTTCAAGACCGCAGCATGGGCCGTGAATATGAGGCCGTGGTTAAAGGTGTACTTACGGGCGGTGGTACAGTGGATGAGCCGATGGGTCGCCACAGTCGCAACCGTTTAAAAATGGCTGTTTCGGCCATGGGTAAAGAAGCCATTACCCACTACCGTGTTTTGCGACGTTTCCGCGCCCACACGCATATACGGTTGAAGTTAGAAACGGGCCGCACCCATCAAATTCGCGTACACATGACGCACGTTAATTACCCGTTACAGGGAGACCCGCTATATGGTGGTCGCCAGCGATTGCCTAAAGGCTGTGATGAGGAATTTTTGGAAGCCTTACGAGGATTTAAGCGTCAAGCCTTGCACGCTAAGCGCCTGGAACTCATGCACCCGATTACCCATGAAGACATGGAGTGGGAAGTCGACTTGCCAGAGGATATGGTTGGCTTATTAAAGCAGCTCAACGTTGACACCAAGCTTAACCCAGAATCACGTTTCTAGTGAATGATCAGGGCCAGTGTTCGCGATATTTGCAGCCCGACTGGCCCGCACCTGCAAATGTTCACGCAGCTTCTACCTGCCGTGACTTGGCAGCCAACGAGCCGGCAGTGGGTTTAGCTGGGTTTAACCTGGCCCGTCATGTTGGTGATGATCCAGCGCGTGTAGCGCGGCATCGCTTGCAGTTGCAGCAAGATTTAGGCCTTGAACGCTCGCCTTTTTGGCTCAATCAAACCCATTCTACTAATCTATTAAAGTTGCCCGCACCCGCTGGCTTATATGATTGCGACGGCAGTACTACGCAAACCAGAAACTGGCCTTGTGTGGTGATGACTGCAGATTGTTTGCCGGTGCTGTTATGTGATACAGGTGGCACTCAGGTGGCGGCAGTGCACGCTGGTTGGCAAGGTTTAGCTAATGGCATCGTCGCTAAAGCGATCGGCCAATTTGATGAGCCATCTCAAGTCATGGCATGGCTTGGTCCAGCCATCGGCCCAACAGCTTTTGAAGTAGGTGTTGATGTGTTGCACGCCTTTGGTGTTGATCCATCTGCGGCATCTACCGAATTCACCCCCAAGAGTGTTAATCCTAATAAATGGTTCGGTAACCTGTATGCCATTGCGCGCGCACAATTGAATCAATTGGGTGTAACGCAAATATACGGTGGCCATCACTGCACCCTGTCCGATCCTCAACATTTCTACTCCCACCGCCGTGATGCCGCAAGTGGGCGCATGGCTAGTATGATTTGGCTTGGTTAGGTGGGTCATGGCTTTGTATTGTGTTTTTCTAATATGGCAGTATCCTGCTCTTGAAGTTGCCACCGACGACCCCATAAATAAATGACAAGTTAATTACCTCGTCACCTTATTTAGACTGTTCTGAAAAGCACTGACGGGTATTGTTGAGGTTATATCATGCGTTTTGAAAAACTCACCAGCCGTTTACAAGAAGCGATGGGTGAAGCCCAGTCTTTGGCTCTGTCACTAGATCATCAATTTATAGAACCAGAACATATGCTCAGTGCACTGTTGCAACAGCAAGGTGGTTCGGCACAATCCTTGTTAGTGCAGGCTGGGGCAGATATGCCCATGCTGCAAGCTAAACTCAGCAAGCAATTAAACAGTATGGCCAAGGTGGCTAATGATAGCGGTGATGTGCATTTTGGCAATGGTTTGGCGCGTCTGTTTAATGTGGCCGAAAAGTCGGCCGGCAAGCTGGGTGACCAATTCATTTCTAGCGAACAGTTAATTATTGCGCTGGTAAAAGATGCCAGTGGTGTGGGTGGCTTGCTGCGTAACACGGGTGTAAAAACCGACAAGCTTACGCAAGCCATTGATAAATTACGTGGTGGCGACAAAATCAACAGCCAAGGTGCAGAAGAAGAGCGCCAAGCGTTAGATAAATTCACCATTGATCTTACTCAACGTGCAGAGCAAGGTAAGTTAGATCCTGTGATTGGCCGAGATGATGAAATTCGCCGAGCGATTCAGGTGTTGCAGCGACGCACTAAAAACAATCCGGTAATGATCGGCGAGCCCGGCGTGGGTAAAACAGCCATTGTAGAAGGGTTGGCGCAGCGTATTGTGAATGGTGAAGTGCCCGAAGGGTTGTTGGGTAAGCAAGTGTTGTCGTTGGATATGGGTGCGCTCATTGCGGGGGCTAAGTTTCGTGGTGAATTTGAAGAGCGCCTTAAAAGTGTTTTGAATGAACTGAGTAAGCAAGACGGTAATGTAATTTTGTTTATCGACGAAATCCACACCATGGTGGGCGCAGGTAAAGGCGAAGGTGCCATGGATGCGGGTAATATGCTTAAGCCTGCGCTTGCCCGAGGCGAACTCCATTGCTTAGGTGCCACAACCTTAGATGAATACCGTAAATACATCGAAAAAGACGCAGCCTTAGAGCGCCGTTTCCAAAAAGTAATTGTAGGTGAGCCCACAGAACAAGCAACCATTGCCATTTTACGTGGTCTGAAAGAACGTTACGAATTACACCATGGCGTGGATATTACCGATTCGGCCATTGTCGCTGCTGCGCGTTTGTCACAACGTTATATTACTGACCGCCAGTTGCCCGATAAGGCCATCGATTTGATTGATGAGGCGGGCAGCCGCATCCGCATGGAAATGGACTCTAAACCAGAGGTAATGGATAAGCTAGAGCGGCATGTGATTCAGCTAAAAATTGAACGACAAGCTTTGAGCAAAGAAAAAGATAAGGCCGCTGCCGCGCGGTTAAAAGATTTGCAGCGCGAACTGGCCCAAACAGAAAAAGAATTTGCTGACCTGCTGGAAATTTGGAAGGCAGAAAAGGCCTCGGTGCATGGAGTTCAACAATTTAAAGAAGACTTAGAAACAGCTCGGCAAGAGCTCGAAGTGGCTCGCCGCAATGGTGATTTAGGCCGTATGTCGGAACTACAGTATGGCCTTATACCTGATTTAGAAAAACAATTAGAGGCTGCCCACGAAGCAGAAGATGTAGAGACCACCTTGCTACGCAGCAAGGTCGGCGAAGAAGAAATTGCCGAAGTAGTCAGTATGTGGACCGGTATTCCCGTAAGCCGTATGTTGGCGGGCGAGCGCGAGAAGCTGCTGAAAATGGAAGAAGTATTGCATGGTCAAGTCATTGGCCAGGCTGAAGCAGTGTCTAGCGTTTCCAATGCGGTGCGTCGGTCACGCTCTGGTTTGGCAGACCCAAACCGTCCCAACGGTTCGTTTTTGTTCCTTGGGCCAACCGGTGTGGGTAAAACAGAGCTATGTAAGTCCTTGGCTACCTTTTTGTTTGACACAGAAGAAGCGATGGTGCGTATCGATATGTCTGAGTTTATGGAAAAACATTCCGTGGCTCGGTTGATAGGCGCGCCACCGGGTTATGTAGGGTATGAAGAAGGCGGTTATCTAACTGAAGCTGTGCGCCGCCGGCCATATGCCGTTTTGTTGTTGGACGAAGTGGAAAAAGCCCATTCAGATGTATTCAATATTTTGTTACAAGTATTGGAGGATGGCCGCTTAACGGATGGCCAAGGCCGAACGGTGGATTTCCGTAATACGGTGATCGTCATGACCTCTAATATGGGATCTGATGTAATTCAAGCCATGACCGATGAAAGTCAGTATGAAGCGATGCGTACACAGGTGCTGGACATCGTTGGTGCTCATTTCAGGCCGGAATTACTTAACCGTATTGATGAGTTGGTGGTGTTTCACCCGTTGGGCAAGGGGCACGTTAGGCAAATTGCCGACATTCAGTTGTTGCGTTTGCAGGACCGTCTGGCAGAGCATGACTTGAGTTTACAGCTCACAGATGCAGCGAAAGACTTGTTAGTGGAAGAGGGCTTTGACCCAGTCTATGGTGCAAGGCCGCTTAAGCGAGCGATTCAGCGAAGTTTGGAGAACCCATTGGCGCAGGAACTGTTGGCGGGTAATTATTTGCCGGGCCAGGTCATAGTTTGTGATGTTGATGAGGCCAAACTCACGTTTGGTATGGCAGACAAGCACTAGTCTGGTGTTTGCCGCCTATAGCGAAAGCCGAGGGGTCTAACATGCCTCGGCTAGGCTAGAAGATTGCCATCAATACATGGCTTTTTCATCACGTACAACTTCGCGCAAGGCTTCCAAAAACAACTTATCAGCATCACTGTGCTGGGCGGGGATTTTGACGTTGGTGGTGTCAGAGATTCTCTGAGCGATACTGGCATCGGCATTGTCTTCGTCAATCAATTCACGAGTAATGGCTAGGGAGTGTGGAATAATCTCTGGTTCTACCAAGATCTTTTTAAGAAAAATTCGCAGCTCTTCAATGATGCGATCGCGGTTACGTAACTCTAAACTAGACATGGGGTACCCTCAAGCTAAAAACGTTTTACACTATGCTGGCCACTATAACACCAAACCTTTGGATCGGGTTTGAAAAAGTGGTCAATAATTCACTCAAATAGTTACTATATTCATCCCTGTTTTACGCCTAAGCCCTTGAATTAAGGGCCTTGCCGTGTGAAAATTATTGCTTTAGGTTGATGCACATGTCGCTCAGGTGATCCCTGGCGTTTGTGATACGGTAAGCAGTACCCTTTCGCTTGTCTGCCCTGAGTTCTATGCACGTTGCAACCCGACAATGCTGGAGCTTTGAGCGTCACCACTTTAGGCACATTCGTGCCTACACGATATTGCGGTCTGGCTACAAGCGCTGCCCGCAAACCATCGATGGTTACAATGAGATAAATCTCAGACAAAATAACGGCCGCTGCTTTCAAAGTAGGGCGAGAGGATATTACAGTGGAAATGCTTTCCGGCGCAGAAATGGTGATCCGTAGTTTACAGGATCAAAAAATAGAATATATATATGGCTACCCCGGTGGTTCTGTATTACATATATATGATGCCTTGGCTCAACAAGAGCAAGTAAAACACATTCTAGTTCGTCACGAACAAGCGGCTACCCATATGGCCGACGCTTATGCACGTGCATCAGGTAAGCCTGGTGTGGTGTTAGTGACGTCTGGTCCAGGTGCCACCAATGCAGTCACGGGTATTGCAACCGCCTTTATGGATTCTATCCCCATGGTGGTGATTTGTGGTCAGGTGCCAAGCACTTTGATTGGCGAGGATGCATTCCAAGAAACTGACATGATGGGCGTTTCTCGTCCAGTGGTTAAGCACAACTTTGCGGTTAAGCATCCGTCAGAAATTCCGGGCCTGATTAAAAAGGCATTCTACATCGCCAGCAGTGGCCGTCCCGGACCAGTGGTTATCGACATCCCTAAGGATATGACCACGCCCACGGATAAGTTTGAATACAGTTACCCAGAAGCAGTGCCTATGCGTTCATATAACCCTGCGACTCGTGGTCACAGTGGTCAAATCAAGAAGGCGGTTGAGTTATTGCTGGAGGCTCGTCGCCCAGTGATTCTTGTGGGTGGCGGCGCTGTAGGTGGTAAAGCCACAGCCGAAGCCACTGAGTTGGCGAAAACTCTAAACTTCCCTGTAAGTAATACCCTCATGGGTTTGGGAGGTTATCCGTCAACTGATCGACAGTGGTTGGGTATGCCGGGTATGCATGGTAGCTACGAAGCGAACATGGCGTTGCATGGTTCAGACTTGATTTTGAGTATCGGTGCACGTTTTGATGATCGGGTCACTAACGCCACAGAAAAGTTCTGCCCAACAGCCAAAATTATTCATATTGATATCGACCCTTCGTCGATCTCTAAAACCATTGCTGCAGACGTTCCTATTGTTGGCCCAGCCAAAAGTGTGCTCGTAGAAATGCTAGCGCTCTTGGCGAAGAGTGGCAAGCAGCCTGATGCAGAAGCTTTATCCAGTTGGTGGAGTCAAATTGACCAATGGCGCGAGCGCCATGGTGGCCACTACGAGCGTAACGAAGGTGGCATGTTAAAGCCGCAACAGGTTATTGAGGCTTTGTACCAGGTAACTAAGGGTGACGCATACGTTTGTTCCGACGTCGGTCAGCATCAAATGTTTGCCGCACAATATTACAAGTTTGATAAGCCCAACCGCTGGATTAACTCTGGTGGCCTTGGCACCATGGGTTTCGGTTTTCCAGCGGCAATGGGTGTGAAGCTACATTACCCAGAGGCCGAAGTAGTTTGCGTGACTGGTGAAGGTAGCTTTCAGATGAACTTGCAAGAATTTTCTACCTGTAGCCAGTACGGCATACCGGTTAAAATTGTCTGCTTAAACAACCATTCTCTAGGTATGGTGCGTCAGTGGCAGGATATGAACTACGAAAGTCGCCATTCCCAGTCCTATATGCAGTCATTGCCCGATTTCCATAAGCTCACCGATGCTTATGGACATAAGGCGATAACAGTAAAGACAGAAGCAGAATTAATTCCTGCTCTTGAGGAGGCGTTTGCCCTCAAAGACGAATTGGTATTTCTCGATATCCACGTCGACCCAACCGAACACGTGTATCCGATGTTGGTGCCTAAGGCCTCGATGCGTGATATGTGGTTGAACAAGACGGAGAGAACCTAATGAGACACATTATTGCAGTGCTGTTAGAAAACGAAGCGGGTGCTCTGTCTCGGGTTGTGGGTTTGTTCTCGCAGCGTAATTTCAATATTGAAACCTTGAACGTTGCGCCTACTGAGGATCCAACCTTGTCTCGTCTCACTGTCACTACCTCGGGCAGCGATCGTGTGATTGAGCAGATCACCAAACAGCTTAATAAGTTGATTGAAGTGGTGAAGTTGGTCGATCTGACTGAGGGCGAGCATATCGAGCGCGAAATGATGCTGATTAAGCTTAAAGCGACAGGCCAGCATCGTGACGAAGTAAAGCGCACCGTAGATATCTTTCGGGGCCAGATCGTCGATGTGTCCAGCAGCATTTACACGGTGCAGCTAACCGGTGATCAAGGTAAATTGGATGCCTTTATTGCGGCAATTGGCGAAACTTACGTATTGGAAACGGTGCGTACGGGTGTGTCGGGCATTGCCCGGGGCGACAAAGTGCTGAGCATTTAGTTTTAGTAAGAAGTAAAAGGCAGCCGAGGCTGCCTTTTTTGTTTCTTTATTGTGGTTTAGCCATGGTAAGCTAGCGTTAATTCATTAATAGAGCAGTAAATTCATGACTCAAGATCCTTTAGAGCAGCCCAGTGATTCAGATCAGCAAGAGGAAGCTGCGGTTAAAAAGCCGGCCAAAGGCGTCTACTTACTGCCTAATAGTTTTACTACGGCATCGTTGTTTTCTGGTTTTTATGCCGTGGTCTCGGGTATGAGTGGTAATTTTGAAAATGCGGCGATTGCCATTTTTATCTCCATGATTCTGGATACCTTAGATGGCCGAGTGGCTCGTTTAACCAATACATCTAGTAAGTTTGGCGCAGAATACGATAGTCTGGCCGATGTGGTGGCGTTTGGCGTAGCGCCGGCCTTAGTGTTATTTTCTTGGTCGTTACAGAGTTTAGGCAATTTTGGCTGGGTGGCTGCGTTTATCTATGTGGCTGGTGGCGCCCTTCGTTTAGCGCGTTTCAATGTGCAGTTGGAAATTGCAGACAGCAAATACTTTATTGGTTTACCTATTCCCGCAGCTGCCGGTGTGATGGCGGGTATGCTTTGGACCGGCGTTGATTATGGCTTAAACGGCGAGAGTTTTAGCTATATGGTAGCCATGGTAACCGCGGTGTTAGGTATTCTGATGGTCAGTAACTTCAAGTATTATAGTTTTAAAGATTTAGACCTCAAAGGCAAGGTGCCGTTTGTTGCTCTGCTAGCCGTAGTGTTGGTGTTTGCGATATATTCCTTGCAGCCGCCGATCTTATTGGCGCTCACATTTCTTGTGTTTGCAGTGTCGGGTCCTATTTGCTGGGCGCTTAAAATCACCAAGTAGTGTGTCGCGTCATGCGAGCGCCGCAGTGTGGAGCTCGCCCCAAGTGCAGCCGAAAGGCTAAGTAGTCCCGCTGCTTGGTCTTATTTCTCTTTTTTTGATCTAATTTCCATTTACCCCTTGTGCTTTATGCTGCGATGGATATAATGGCGCTCCCTTGTTAGAGGGGTCTTCGACAAGCGCTAAGCGAGTTATTAAAAGGCCTTATAAAACAAAGGGCTGG
>JABGSN010000038.1 GCA_018647765.1 Oceanospirillaceae bacterium
CAGCCGCTGGCCATGCTCAATTGAACGTTTATGAAAAAGTAAAAGTGGCTCTATTTTCTACCGGCAACGAAGTCTACGAGCTGGGCGAAGAGCTACCTGAAGATGGTATTTATGACGTTAATCGGCACCTACTTAAAGCCTTATTAACCAGCCTGCATTGTGACGTGACCGACCTAGGTATTTTGGCCGATGATTATGCCACCGTGCGCGCAGCCTTAGATGCGGCAAGCGCGAATCACCAGCTCATTATTACCTCTGGCGGCGCTTCTACGGGCAGCCATGACCATGTAGCGGCCGTACTAAAAGATTTAGGTGAAGTCCACGCCTGGCGCTTGGCCATTAAACCGGGCCGGCCGCTGGCCTTTGGCAAAGTGGCCAATGCCTTCTTCCTTGGCCTACCGGGCAACCCCGTAGCGGCCAACGTGTGTACACTAATGTTTGGCCAGCCTTTAATTCGCGCCCTAAGTGGCGGTGGCTGGCACCGGCCTAAGTCTTACCCCCAAAAGCTAGGCTTTGGAATGAAGAAAAAAGCCGGCCGAAGAGAGTGGTTGCGCGTATTTCAAGAGCGCCTAGACGATGGTGAAATGTTGCTTCAACGTAGCGCATCCCATGGCTCTGGCATTCTCACTTCCATGACCCGTGCTGATGGTTTAGTGGAACTAGACGAAGCCACCAGCAGCCTGCCCCAAGGTAGCCTAGTGAACTTTATTCCGTTTGCGAGTTTTGGAATGGGTGATGCTTAACGCGGGGATGGTCATTCCAGCGTAGGCCTAACGCATCAACCTGATTAATCGTCCGTCAATCACCGCTAAACCCATTGCTATAAGTCCCATGCCTACAAAGTGTACCCACTCTAAGGTTTCATGCAAAAATAGCGAACCCAACAATATCGCGGACATAGGGACTAATAATGTCACCAGCATGATGTTAGTGGCGCCAGCTGAGGCCAGTATTTTAAAATACAGCACGTAGGCCAAGGCCGTGGAAAATACGGCTAAGGTGAGAATGGATGCCCAACTTGCAAGGCTGGGGGCGTCGGTGCCCAATAGCGTAGGCAGCCCATCGATATATAAAGCGACGGGCGCCAACACCAAGCTCGAACCCGTGACCTGGCCGGCAGCGACAACCACTGGACTCAAACCCATGCCCTTAAAACGCCGCCCAAAAACACCAGCAAATGCATAGGACAATGCCGCAACCAATATGGCGAATTGAGCAAGCGTTGCACTTTGGCTTGCCAGGCCTAAGCTGGGCATACCGACCATCATCACCACACCTATAAACCCAACCACTACGCCCACTAATTTCATTGGTGTGGCGCGTTCGTCGGCTAACAACAAACCAGCCACCACTACGCCAAACAGTGGAGTGGTGGCATTTAGTACCGACGCTAAGCCTGAAGCAATGTGAGCTTGCCCCCACACGATAAAACTAAAAGGGATGACATTGTTCAGCAAGCCCATAGCGATAAATGACAGCCATATTTTTATGCTTTTAGGCGGCTGTAAACCCATGATCAAGGCAATGACCCAAAGCGTCACGGCTGCTAACCCCACACGTAAGGTGACGATAGTTAGGGTCGGCAATTCGGTAACGGCAACACCCACAAAAAAGAAGGATCCGCCCCACAATACCGACAAGGTAATCAACATAAGCCACTCTCGTGTACCCATGTCGGTGTTAATAGATGAGGCCAATGGTGTTGCCATTATGGAACCCTAGTTGATTAGTGTGCAGCCTAACTACAAGAGCATTAAGCTTTTTCTGCTTCTATGTAAATCGCTTCCATAAACATATCGTCTACTGCCTCAACTTCAGCACGAGACACGTTAAAACCAACCGCTTCAATCAATGCAACCAGGTCATCTAAGGTGTAACGTAAGGCGACTATGTCGACCGAACTACCATAATCAATCTCGCCTTCCCCTTCCCAAGTTGCAATGACAAGCTGCCCACCTCGGGTTAATACTCGGTGCCACTCTTTAACCGCGGCAGCGACCCCTTCGGTGTCTAAATGATGTAATGCAAAAAAACTCACTACCGCAGCAGCAGAGTCTGACGCAATTGAGGCTAAGTCACACATATCTCCGACGATTGCGCTTGAGTAGTTACCAATATATTGTTTAGATAAAGCCACCATTTCGGGCGACAAATCTATCCCAATTAAAGCTCTGCTAGCGTCATATTGTGCATGATACATAGCTAGCATATGCCCACTACCACAGGACGTGTCTACTACTGTGCCAGAAACATCACCAATACGGGATGCCAGACGTCCTAGTACATCTGCGTACTTGGGTTGGGTAATTTCTTGCTGCATCATTTTAGCGTAGGACGCGGCAGTGGCATCATACATTGCGCTGACATCTGTTTTCGAAGAGACTTCCATAACACCTTTCCCGTTGTAAATTACACAAGCGCTTACTCGTGACGCCAACCCAATACGATAATGCCCACGCCCAACAGCACTACACCAACACCCAGCCAATCCCAGACTGTTGGCTTTATTCCGTCAACAACCCTAAGCCAAACCAGCGCTGTGGCCACATAAACACCACCATAGGCAGCATATACTCTACCACTCGCCGCAGGGTGAAGCGTTAGCAACCAAACAAATAAACACAAACTAGCCACGCTCGGAATGATCAGCCAGTGAGCGCCGCCCTTGCGCAACCAAAGGTAAGGCAAGAAACAACCCACAATTTCGGCTAATGCAGTTAATAAAAATAGTCCAGACGTCTTTAACATAA
>JABGSN010000040.1 GCA_018647765.1 Oceanospirillaceae bacterium
AAGAGACAAGGTTGTACTTTGCCTCTGCTTTATTTGGTGGCAAGCCACCGTTATGTTGATGCGGCCTATGCTCGCTGTAATAGCCAACAATATATCGTGTGATCGAGGCCTGAGCCTCATTAAAACTTGAGTATCCCGTTGTGGGCACCCATTCATTCTTTAAACTTCTAAAAAATCGTTCCATTGGGGCATTATCCCAACAATTTCCACGGCGACTCATGCTCTGTTTGATCTGCAAACGCCAAAGATTTTGGCGAAAGCTAATGCTTGTATAGTGGCTGCCTTGGTCGGAATGAAACATGACTCCGGAGGGCCTTCCGCGTAGTTCATAGGCCATATTTAAGCTCGGCCGCTTGCTTGTATATCAACAAGCTCGATGACATTGATATGGCCGTGTTGGAAGAGATTTTAGTGATCACTTGGAACGGGTTGCAGGACGGTTAGCCAGGCAAAGTCGAGGTGACGCTCGTGTAATAAGTGCTATTCATCTGGCCCTTAACCGGTGATTAATGCACAATAACGCCATTATTTATTTTTTGAAATTTGCACACTATGCCAATTTGGGTTGATGCCGACGCCTGTC
This sequence comes from Oceanospirillaceae bacterium, assembly GCA_018647765.1. Lineage (GTDB taxonomy): Bacteria > Pseudomonadota > Gammaproteobacteria > Pseudomonadales > Balneatricaceae > Njordibacter. The sequence continues at coordinate 584 of JABGSN010000040.1, forward strand.
CAGGTGTTATCAAAGAAATATTATTCCGCGCGGCGGAACGCAAGCAGATTGTTACCACCTTGGTGGCTAATCAATACATTGCCACGCCACCGTCTAAAGTGATTAGCATGGTGCAGGTGGGTTCGGGGTTTGATGTGGCCGACAACGAAATTGTTAAACGTGTTGTCGCGGGTGACTTGGTGATTACTTCCGACATTCCTTTAGCCGCAGAAGTGGTAGAGAAGGGTGCACAAGCCCTTAGCCCTCGTGGTGAAGCCTATACTAAAGAAACCATTCGCCAGCGCTTAAATATGCGCGACTTTATGGAAACTTTGCGCAACAGCGGTGTGCAAACTGGTGGCCCCGCCGCCATGAATCATACGGATCGCCAAAACTTCGCCAACAAATTAGACCGCTGGATCGCCAAGCTACCCACCAAGCAGGAATCGTTATGACCCACGCCGACCTTTCTAATTACTTGATTTACCCTAACCCAGAAAACCCACGTCTGACTAGTCAAGTCACGGGTCGTGATCATACGGGCGCTGATGTGGATGTAGATGTGGTGACGGAGCAGGGGCTTACGGTTTACCTCAACAAACAAGAAATAGTCACCCTCATGACCTTGGGAGACCACCCCGAATATTTGGCCGTGGGCTTTTTGCTTAACCAAAATATGCTCCGTGCCGATGACGTGGTGACGGGCATTGATGTTGATGAAGAGTTAGAGGTGGTGATTGTTCGCACCCAGCGTGAAACCAACTACGAAGACAAACTGAAGAAAAAAGTGCGCACCTCAGGTTGCGCTCAAGGCACGGTGTTTGGCGACATTATGGAAAAGTTCGACACCATTAGCTTAGCGGCGGATGCGCGTTTGAAAACTAGTTGGCTATATACCTTGTCGCGCCAAATTAATACCACTCCCAGCATCTATCAAAAAGCGGGCGCTATACACGGCTGTGTGCTGTGCAAACAAGATCAGCCTTTGGTGTACATGGAAGATGTAGGGCGCCATAACGCCATTGATAAAATTGCCGGTTACATGCACATGCACCACATCGCCCCCGATGATAAGTGCTTCTACACCACGGGCCGGCTTACTTCTGAGATGGTGATTAAAACCGTGCAAATGCGCATTCCTATTCTTATCTCTCGCTCTGGCTTTACCGCTTGGGGGGTGGACTTAGCCTGTAAAGCAGGCCTGACGTTGATTGGCCGCGCTAAGGGGCGAAAATTTGTTGCTCTGGCAGGGTACGAACGGCTCATCTATGATGCCGATCTAGCCTATGTGGCCGACGAGCCCAAACATTCGGGGCGCAAACATGCAGATTAACAAAGACCATGTTGTAGGCGTAATATTGGCGGGTGGCCTAGCAAGACGCATGGGCGGTGGTGACAAATCCATGCTGCAATTAGGTGGCCAGCGCATTCTAGATTACGTGATTAGCAACGCCAACACCCAACTGAACACGGTGTTACTTAATGCCAACGGCGATGCCGAACGCTTTGCTGAGTTTGGCTTGCCTGTACAGGCCGACATCGTGCCCGATTTTGCGGGCCCGCTAGCGGGTGTGGTGTCTGCCATGGCATGGGTTAATCAAAATAAGCCAACGGCTACGCACATCATTACGGTGGCGGCAGACACCCCTTTTTTTCCTAACGACTACGTCGAGCGTATGTTGGATTTAATGGCGTTAAAACAACAGCGTCTTGCCTGTGCAAGCTATCATGGTCGCACTCAACCGGTGTTTGGTGTGTGGCCGGTAGACTTGTTTGATGACTTGTATAACGCCTTGGTAGAAGACGATATGCGCAAAGTGGATCGTTTTACCGCACCTTATGGGGTGGCCGATGTACCCTTTGACGAACTCACAGATAACCCATTTTTTAACATCAATAAGCCAGAAGACATCGTCGCCGGCGAGCAACAGCTTGCTCATAGTCTGTTATGAGCAACATGCCCACAAAGCCGGATGAGTTAACCGCACAACAGCGTATCGACTCCATTCACCACCTATTGCGAGAACGTATCTGCCTGTTGGAGTATGTGCCCTTATCGGTACTGCGCGAAGCGCAATTAGCCGACGAGTTTGGCTGTAGCCGCACGCCAGTACGTGAAGCCATTAAACGCTTACAGTTTGAGGGTTTAGTGACTAGCAAGAACGGCGTAGGCACAGTGGTTACAGCCGCCAGCTTTGTATTGTTAAAAGACGTCTATGCCATGCGCCTTAAAATTGCAGAACTGATTGGCCCCATGGGTGTTACCACGGTGCCGCTAGAGGTGGTGAGTGGTTTGCAACGTTTATTATGCCAAGCCGAGCAACTGTCAACCCAATCTAACCCCACCTTAGAAATCGCTCGGATAAATCATAAGTTGCATGGGTTAATTTGTCAGGTCATCGATAACGCAGCGTTACGACAGTTATATGACTTGTATTATTACCAAACCAGTCGCGTCTGGTATCAACAAATGCCCGAGTTTTTGAGCAGTGAAATTGGCGCCATTGTTGATGAACTCACCGAGTTGATCGCCGCGGCAAAAGGGCATGATCTAGTGGCTCTGGGTTATATAAAGCGAAATTATATAGCCCGTGTGATTCGGCTTTTACAAGACTAAAATTTAGCTGTATACAGCATGAGATTATCCAGTTACACTCGGGTTTTTCCAATCTGAGATAGCATCATGTTAGCCGAAGCCAAATCCCGTGCCGCATTCCTGCAATCACAAATGCAAACACAGAACATTCCTTTTGGCGTGTTTACCGACGAAAGCTCTATTGCTTACTTGGCCGGCTTTTGGGGTTACCTTGGCATCGAATTTGGCCGCCCAACCATGTTGGTGGTACCTGCCGTAGGCTCGCCTACAGTGATTACGCCGTTAATGGAATCAGAAATGGTAGATGCCATGACTTGGGTAGAAGACATTCGGGTGTGGGAAGACTTTGGCAGCAATAGCTGGCAGGCCGCCTTGGCTAAAGTGTTAGGCCCCAACCCTGAGTCTATTTGGTTGGAGCTGCCCACAGTCCCAGCCATTGTACGCAATTATTTGGACCAAGATTTTGGCAGCGTGCCGTTGTGTGATATTGCGCCTGTATTGGGACAGCAACGGATGATTAAGTCGGCGCTCGAAATTGAAGTTATGTCTCAAACAGGCAGTATTGCAGGGGCCATGATGCAAGCTGCCCATGAGTCCCTAGCCGAAGGTGTGCCCGAATACGAATCGGCCTTGGCTGTGATCAACGCAGGCACTAAAAAGGCCGCTGGCTTTTTGACCGATACGGGTTGGGAGCGTTTTGTCTCGCCCATGATTCATAACTTACAAATACTTCAAAGTGGTCGTGACACCTCCATGGTGCATCGGCGAGCTAGTGTGCGTACCTACCAGCGGGCAGATCCTGTTTATTTTTGTTTTTGCAATATGGCTCAGTTTAAGCAGTACAAATTAGGCTTTGATCGCATGTTTCATATTGGAGCAGTAACCGACCAGGCTGCAGCAGTGCAATTGGCCGCCATTGATGCTCAGCAAGCGGCCATTGCGGCCATTAAACCCGGTGTTAGCGCTGAACAAGTGGCTGCCGCGGCCAATGCGGTGTATCAGCAGAGAGGTTATGAAACGGGGTACAGAACCGGCCGCTCTATTGGTGTGGCCTACCTGGAAGCCCCCGAGCTTAAACACGGCGACAAAACCATTTTACAAGCCGGTATGACGTTTGCGGTGGACGGTGGTATTTCTATTGATGGGGTAACCGCGGGCCGTATTGGAGACTCTATCGTAGTGACCGACAACGGTTGCGATTACCTGACCCAATACCCACGCCAGTTACTGGTCACTAACAGTTGATATGGCTACTAAACTAACCATTGCAGTGGCTCAAATTGATGCTGGCCGAGCAGCAGGTGATGAACGTATACAATGGCTTGAGCAACAGTTGGATACGGCACAAAAACAGGGCGTAGAGCTTTTGGTTTTGCCAGAGCTGTTTGTTAGCGGTTATAACGTGGGTTCGCAAGTAGAGACTTTGGCAGAATCGGCTGACGGACCAACAGCAACGATGATTGCGGGGTTGGCGCAGAAGTATCGCATGGCGATCCACTATGGCTTTTCCGAGGCCGACAGCGGCAAGCTCTACAATGCAGTGCAATGTATCGGGCCCGACGCACAGGTTCTTGGGCATTACAGAAAGCGGGTATTGCCGCCGGGTTTTGAGGCCTCCTTTTTCACAAAGGGAGACGGAATAGGGCTGTTTACGTGGCGCGGTATTAGCATAGGTATGCTCATTTGTTATGACGCTGAGTTTCCAGAGCTTGCACGGCAACTGGCGATAGCCGGTGCCGATATCATTTTGGTACCCACGGCTTTGGCGAGTGGCTGGGGCTGGGTCGCAAGGCAAATGATGCCTACACGGGGTTATGAAAATGGGGTATATTTTGTCTATGCAAATTACACTGGCTTAGATCATGGAATGTGTTATTTAGGTGAGAGCTTTATCGGCTCGCCCATGGGCTCAGTGGCGGTAAGGGCGGGTAGTGAAGAACAGTTAGTTGTGGCCGAAATAGACCTTGAACAAGTTAATATTGCACGGCAGAGGTTGCCATACCTGCAGGACTGTAAGGAGTATCAGTGACGTCTATAATTAATACGTCCATGGGTGCACGAGAGTGGCTTATGTTGATTGTCTTGTCGGTATTATGGGGTGGATCCTTCTTTTTTGTGGCCGTTGCCGTTGCTGAAATACCGACTCTAACCATCGTCACCCTGCGTGTGGGGTTAGCCGCCGTTACCCTTTGGGTCATTGCCTTGATTATGGGTTTGCGGCCGCCTAAAAGTATAAAAATATGGCTGGTATTTATGGCGATGGGTTTGCTCAATAATGTGATCCCTTTTAGTCTCATCGTGTGGGGGCAAACACATATTGCTTCCGGCTTAGCGTCGGTGCTTAACGCCACCACGCCGCTGTTTGGCGTTGTGGTGGCGGGTTTGTTGTTAGCCGATGAGCGCGCCACACCAATGAAGTTAGTGGGCGTAGTGGCTGGATTTATGGGTGTGTTAGTAATGATAGGAATGCCTAATATGGACGTCTCTAGCCAAGGTGCTACACTTGGCCAGATGGCTATATTGATAGCTGCACTGTCCTATGCATTCGCCGGTGTTTTTGGGCGGCGCTTTAAGGATATGGCGTTGAGTCCAGTAGTTATTGCGGCGGGCCAAGTCACAGGTTCGAGCTTGCTATTGGCGCCCGTTGCTTTATATATCGATGGATTACCTAGGTTTTTGGGTGCCGACGCGCCCAGCCTTGGAATTTGGGCATCCATACTCACCTTGGCGGTATTTTCTACGGCGCTAGCCTACGTACTGTATTTTAAAATACTGGCGTCCGCTGGGGCCACCAACATCATGCTGGTGACATTGTTGGTACCTGTGTCAGCCATATTATTAGGTTCGATTTTTTTGCATGAAGCCCTCGAGTGGGTTCATTTTGTGGGCATGGGGTTGATAGCGCTTGGTTTGGCAGTCATAGACGGGCGACTATTCACCAGCGTCAGAAATAGAAAAGGATAAACGACATCCACGTTTCAACCAATGAACACGTCAGTCATATGTATGATGAGGTTTCGTCTAGCTACAACGCGATGATGGATACGTCCTGCGGCAGTGGCTATATGTTGGCCATGTACCATGAGCAATTTGATCAAACTCGTTCACTAATAGGGGTTGATTTGTCACCTGAGATGGCGGCCATTACGGGCCAATGAATTGGCAGCTATGCCAAGGTGCTAGTCTATGACATGCGTGAATTACACATGTTAGAAAATAACGCCGTGGCAGCAGTGATTAGCTTTTTCCCAGTGCATCATTTAGATGCTGCTGGCATTCAAGTGGCTCTGGCAGAATGGCACCGAGTTTTGGCCTCTGATGGCCAGTTGATAGTTGCTGCTTGGGAAGGTACGGGTCGCATCGATTATGGTAATGCAGCCAATACTGTCGCTTTGCGCTATATCGCGGCAGAGCTAATGCAGTGGGCCTTAGAAAGTGGTTTTGTTGTCACTCAGTGTGATGTGGAACAGGTAGATAAAATGCCAATGGATGCGGTTTATTTGGTATTAGCCAAGCCTTAGGCATCACCCATTCCAAAGCTGGCAAACGCAATGAAGTTAACCAGGCTACCTTCTGGTAAGTCGCTCGTGGCTTCGTCTAGCTCCACTAAACCATCAGCACGGGTCATCGACGTGAGAATGCCTGAGCCATGGGAGGCACTACGTTGAAGTAACATATCGCCATTGTCTTGGCGTTCTTGATACACTCGCAACCATTCTCTTCTACCGGCTTTTTTCTTCACTTTAAAACCCAGTTTTTGTGGGTAAGACTTGGGCCGCTGCCAGCCGCCACCGCTTAATGCGCGGATTAGGGGTTGGCCAAACATTAAGGTGCACACGTTGGCGGCTACTGGATTGCCGGGTAAACCTAAGAAAAACGCTTGTCCCACTTTACCAAAGGCCAGTGGCCGGCCCGGTTTAATGGCCAAGCGCCAGCCATGCACCTCTCCAATGTCCTCTAATACTGCAGCCACGTGATCATGGCTGCCGGTGGAGGCGCCACCGGAGGTGATGATGAGTTGGTGATCGTGGCTTGCGGCATCTAAAGCCGTGCGGATGGTTTGGTAATCATCGGCCAAAATGCCTAAGTCGGTCACGTCGCAGTGCAGGCTGGTTAATAACGCTGTAAGTAAATGGCGATTGACGTCATAAATGCCATCTTCAGGGAGCTCTTCACCCAGCTCGTACACTTCGTTGCCGGTAGAAAATAGAGCCACGTTTACTTTTTCATAGACGTTAAGTTGTCCATGGCCAGCTGCTGCGGCTAGACCTATGTCTTGTGGGCGAATTTGTTGGCCTTGATGAATAATGATTTCACCCGCTTTGACGTCTTCACCTTGAGGGCGCCAGTTGCCACGGGCCTTGCAGTCCTTTGGAAAGCGGACGCAGTTGTTTGCCATGCTCACGTCTTCTTGCATCACCACGGTGTCAGCGCCAGCTGGCATGCGAGCACCCGTGAGTACACGAATGCAGTGCTCTACCTGCAAGGTGAGTTTGGCACTGCCGCCGGCGTTGGCTTCTGCTGCCATAAGGGGCAGGGTGAAATCTTGTGTTTGGCGCAAATGATCGTAGTTGAAGGCATAACCGTCTACTGCGACATTATCGAAACGCGGGCTGTCATAAGGGGTGGTGAGGGATACGGCTAATCGCCGGTTCATACACTGGCTTAACGGCAACCATTGGTTGGCTAGGGGCTGTTGTGAAGCGATGGCAGACTCTACCTGCGCTTGCATGCGTTGCCATACAGTAGCAGCCAATAGAAGTTGTTGGTCTGGGCTATAGCAATCGTTGGTGTTTGTGGCTGGTGTGCTTGAATCGGTGATCAGCCCGGTGTGTTGCAGCACAAAATTAGCCACTTGTTCTATGTTGTTAATGTCCAGCTGTGGCAGTTTGATGTCTAAGGCATCTTTGTCTGTGGCCACCGCTACTATGTTGGGCATTTGATGGGCTAAAAAGCCGCGGCTATTGATATTGCGAACTACTTCTAATTTAGCATGAGTAGACCCTTTGTAGCCTTCAACAATGACGATGTCACACGGTGAAAAAAGGCTCGATAGTTGCTCTAAAGAAGGTTCAGGGGCACCACGTAACTCGTGCATTAAGGCCCAGCGTTGATCCGTTGCCACTAACGTTTCTCTAGCGCCGGCGGCACGGTGGCGGTAGCTGTCGCGGCCAGGTTGGTCTATATCCACATTATGGTGGGCGTGCTTTACCGACGACACCTTATAACCCATGTGTGTAAGCTGGCCAATAAGGCGCTCTACGAGGGTGGTTTTGCCGTTATTTTTCCATCCGACAACGCCGAAAATTTGCATGCTGTTTTTACCTAATGGGCTGCATCAATATGGGGTGATTGTACTGCATTTTCTGTCCCGTGGGGTTGGCGCTATGCCAATTCTATGGGCCTTTACCTAGATGCTTGTGTTTGGGTCGCAATTGAATAAGAGCGCAGGACTGGCATTACGCACAATACTGCAGCGAATATCAGACTCACGCTGCCATACATAGCATGGCAGTGAACTTAAGCGAGTGACCTATGAAAAAATACTCAGGCTTTAGCCTCTTTAAACATTCCCTAAGCCACCATGAAAATTGGCAGGCCGCATGGCGCAGTCCACAGCCTAAAAAAGAATACGACGTGATTATCGTCGGTGGCGGTGGCCACGGTTTAGCCACAGCTTATTACTTGGCTAAAGTACACGGCATTACTAACGTTGCTGTGTTAGAAAAAGGCTATCTAGGTGGTGGTAACACCGCGCGTAATACCACCATTGTGCGTTCTAACTACTTATGGGACGAAGCATCTAAATTGTATGATCACTCCTTGGATTTGTGGAAAGACCTGAGCCAAGATTTGAACTACAACGTCATGTTCAGCCAGCGTGGCGTATTGAACCTAGGACACAACCTACAAGACATGCGTGACATTGAGCGTCGTGTAAACGCCAACCGTTTGAACGGCATTGATGGCGTGGTATTGAATACTGCAGAAGTAAAAGAAATCGTACCCATTATTAACGATTCGCAAGATATTCGTTATCCAGTGTTGGGTGCATCTTGGCAAGCCACTGGCGGCGTAGCCCGTCACGACGCAGTAGCTTGGGGCTTTGCCCGTGGCGCAGACAGCTTTGGTGTCGACCTTATTCAACAGTGTGAAGTGTTAGACATTGTGACAGAAGAAGGCGCGGTTGTGGGTGTAAAAACCAACCAAGGCTTTATTGGTGCTAAGAAAGTGGCTTGTGTAACTGCCGGTAACTCTGGTGTGATGGCGGCCATGGTTGGCCTACGTCTTCCTATCGAATCGCGTCCCCTACAAGCGCTAGTGTCTGAACCCATTAAGCCAATTATTGATACTGTGGTAATGTCTAACGCAGTACACGCCTACGTGAGCCAGTCTGACAAAGGTGACCTTGTCATTGGTGCCGGTACAGACTCCTACAACGGCTACGGTCAGCGTGGTAGTTTCAACATAGTAGAACATACCATGTCGGCTATTTGTGAATTGTTCCCTATGTTTAGCCGTGTACGCATGAACCGTGCTTGGGGTGGTATTGTAGATACCTGCCCAGACGCGTGTCCTATCATCTCTAAAACCAGCGTTAAAGGTTTGTTCTTCAACTGCGGTTGGGGTACGGGCGGCTTTAAGGCCACACCAGGTTCTGGCAATGTATTTGCTCACACCTTAGCCCACGATGAAGCCCATCCGTTAGCTGCACCATTCAGTATTGATCGTTTCAGTACTGGTCATTTAATCGACGAGCACGGCGCCGCCGGCGTTGCTCACTAAACCCACACTAAGGAGACATACACATGCACCATATTTACTGCCCTTACTGTGAGGAAATGCGTGAAGAAGAGGAATACTCTTACACGGGTGAAGCTCACATTGAACGTCCAAAAGACCCTGCTGCTATCAGCGATGAAGCTTGGGCTGACTACATTTTTTTCCGTTCTAACCCACGCGGTATCCACCATGAAATGTGGTACCACGCAGCTGGTTGTCGCCGTTATTTCAACGCCACCCGCGATACGCAATCTTACAAAGTTCACGAGACCTATAAAATGGGTGAAATGCCAACCATCACTGCTGCAACCGTTGCTGCTAATCAAGTAGCCAAAGGAGATGCATCATGAGCCAAGTTAACCGTTTAGCTGCGGGTGGTCGTATTGACCGCACTAAGCCAATGAACTTTACCTTCAATGGCAAAACCTACCAAGGGTTTGAAGGCGATACATTAGCTTCTGCCATGCTAGCCAATGGCGTAGGTATTGTCGGCCGTAGTTTTAAGTACAGCCGTGCCCGTGGCATTTTAGGCCATGGTGCAGAAGAGCCAAATGCGTTGATGCAGTTACACAAAGGCAATGAAACTATTCCTAACCCGCGGGCAACTCAAGTTGAATTGTTCGATGGTTTAACCGCCACCAGCACTAACGGCTGGCCGAGTGCAGAATTCGATTTAATGTCACTCATGGGTAAGATTGGCGGTATGATGATGCCTCCAGGTTTTTACTACAAAACCTTTATGGCACCACAAAAAATGTGGATGACCTATGAGAAATTCATTCGTAAAGCCGCAGGTTTTGGTAAGTTGTCTTTAGAACCAGATCCAGACACCTACGACAAGATCAACGCCCACTGTGACGTCATGGTGGTGGGTGCAGGCCCTGCCGGATTGGCCGCAGCATTAGAAGCTGGCCGTAGCGGCAAGCGCGTCATCATTGTCGACGAGCAAAATGAATTTGGTGGCACCTTGCTTGCCAGCACTCAAACCGTTGATGGTATTGATGCTGCAACATGGGCAGAGCAAGCCACTAGCCAACTAGAAGGCATGGATAACGTGCTTGTTATGCCACGTACCACGGCTTTTGGTTATTACGATCACAACTTTGTTGTAGCCTTAGAGCGCCGCACAGACCACATTGGTCCTGTTGCGAAAACAGGCACTCGACAGCGTTTACACCGTATTCGTGCCCATCAAGTGATCTTGGCTACGGGTGCCATTGAACGACCGCTAGTATTCGGTAATAACGATCTGCCTGGCATTATGTTGGCCAACTCTGTATCCACCTACATTAACCGTTACGCGGTAGTGCCAGGTCAGCGTTGTATCATCATGACCACTAACGATTCGGGTTACCAAACAGCCCTAGACATTCAAGCCGCAGGCCGTACTGTTGTGGCCGTGGTTGATTCACGTCATACGCCAGACGGTCGTCTTGTTGCAGCCGCTAAAGCTGCCGGCATTCAGGTGATGGTTGGTCACGGTGTGATTGAAGCCCAAGGTGGTAAAAAAGTTACTGGCGCAATCGTTGCACCACTCGATGAAGCAGGTGATAACGTCACTGGCGCGAGCAAAACCTTAAGCTGTGATTTAATCGCCGTTGCTGGTGGTTGGAGCCCAGTAG
>JABGSN010000031.1 GCA_018647765.1 Oceanospirillaceae bacterium
GTGCTTTGTTGCGCGACTTGGATCGACTCATTAGCGAAGAGACCGGGCTGCCGGTTATCGTTGCCGAAGACCCGCTTACTTGTGTGGCTCGTGGTGGCGGTAGAGCATTACAAATGCTTGATGAAAGTGCCTTCGACTTGTTGGCTAGAGAATAACCAACACGACTAGAATAAACAAACGGCGAGGTGGCGTAAGCCACCTCGCCGTTTTTGCTTGAGGAATTGTTATCGATCCTTTGTTTAAGGGCCGCTCCACGGTAAAGAAGTTCATCACTTATGGAGTGATCTGTTTATCCTTAATTGTTGCCGACTACCAGTTTCAGCAGATGCAACAAATTCGTGCCTGGATGTCCCTTGCAGTGACCCCCGTGCAATGGTTAGTGGATGTACCACAAAGGTCGTGGACTTGGCTCGACGAGCGCTTGCAAGCAAGAGACGAGTTAATCGCCGAAAACAAACAATTACGAGCCCAAGCCTTGTTGGCCGAACGTCGGGTGCAAAAACTGGCATCACTTACAGTAGAGAATTTTCGCCTACGAGATCTGCTTAATAGCGGTGAGCGGCTGGATGAAAAGGTGATGGTGAGTGAATTAATTGGCACTAACTCAGACCCATTTGTACATCAAATCATTATCAATAATGGGTTTGACAGCAATGTCTTTGTTGGTCAACCGGTATTGGACGCAACTGGGGTTATGGGGCAAGTTACGTCAACCTCTGCGTTTACCAGCCGCGTATTGTTAATTACCGATGCCGACCATGCCATTCCCGTTCAAGTTAATCGCAACGGTTTACGCAGCGTGGCCTACGGCCGTGGCCATTACGATTACTTAGAATTAGAAGACCTGGCCGATACGGCAGACATAGAAGTGGGCGACATTCTGGTCAGTTCTGGATTGGGCTTACGCTTCCCCAAAGGTTATCCTGTAGCCGAGGTAATTGAGGTGCAACATTTAGCTGGCCAGGACTTTGCTAAAATTTTGGCTAAGCCTACGGCACAATTGAGCCGCTCAAGACACTTGCTGTTAATTGAAACAGCCCATCAACAAACGGCTGCAGTCAATAGAGGTGAATAATGGTGTTAGCTAGAACACACAACCTATGGGTGCCGTTTGTCACTTTATTGTTAGCTTTTATGCTCAGTGCGCTGCCCTTACCTGAGTCGGTACAATGGGGCTGGCCAGAGTGGGTGCTGGTGGTGTTCTTATATTGGGTCATTGCTTTGCCGCATCGTTTTGGATTGGGCTGGGCTTTTATCTTGGGTTTGTTGTTGGATCTATTGCAAGGCAATTACCTCGGTATTAACGCCTTGGCCATGGTTTGTGTGACCTTTTTTGCCATCCTCATGTATCGCCGTTTGCGAATGTATCGCGTGTGGCAGCAGGCCTTTATGGTGACTCTGTTAGTGGCGCTCCATCAAACAGTGAGCTATTGGGCGCAAGGCATCGGTAGCGACGCCAGCAGTGGCTTGTGGTTTTTATTGCCTGCGTTAACCAGTGGGCTATTATGGTTGTGGTTATTTGTTGTATTGCGCGGTCTTCGCCGCGCCTTTAAGGTGGCCTAATGAACGAAGAAATTCTCATCAACTTTAGCCCCATGGAAACCCGTGTTGCGGTGATTGAAAATGGCATGCTGCAAGAGGTTCATGTTGAACGTAACGATCATCTTGGCATTGTGGGTAACATTTATTTAGGTAAAATTGTTCGTGTTTTGCCGGGTATGCAGGCGGCTTTTGTAGAGATTGGTTTGGAGCGGGCCGGCTTTATTCATGTTGCCGATTTAGCCTCTCACGACGATCGCGCAGAGGCCAGCGAAACACCTATTGCGCAATTGGTCCGCGAGGGCCAAAGTTTGTTAGTGCAGGTGCTCAAAGACCCGATAGGCACCAAAGGTGCCAGACTAACCACACAAATTTCTATCCCCTCACGTTATTTGGTGTATATGCCAGGTACCGGCCACGTAGGGGTGTCGCAGCGCATCGACGCCGAAGCCGAGCGAGTAAGGCTTAAAACCTGCTTAGAAGACTACCTTAAAAAGGCACCAGAGGGCGATTTGGCGCAGCAAAAATATACCGCTGAAGGCATCATCATTCGCACCCTCGCCGAAGGTGTTGACACTCAAGAGCTACAGCAAGATGTGGATTTTTTACGCCGACTGTGGCGCCAAATAAGTCAACAAATCACCACTGCCAAAGCGCCACAGATGGTGTATCAAGACCTGCCGTTAGCGCTACGCACCTTGCGTGACATTGCTCACTTACAGGTGGAAAAGATACGTATAGATTCAAACGAAACCTTTCAAAAAGTGTCTGGTTTTGTACGTGATTTGGTGCCCGATATGGCGGCTAAGCTGGAACATTACCCCGGTGGCAGACCAATTTTCGACCTGTATAACGTCGAAGATGAAATACAAAAGGCGTTGGGCCGTAAGGTGTCGTTAAAATCTGGCGGCTACCTCATTATTGATCAAACAGAAGCCATGACCACGGTTGATGTCAATACGGGTGCCTACGTCGGTCACCGTAACCTAGAAGAGACGATTTTTAAAACCAACTTAGAGGCCGCCACGGCGATTGGCCGGCAATTGCGCTTACGTAATTTGGGTGGCATTATCATTTTAGACTTTATTGATATGCAGGACCCTGAGCATCAGCGTCAAGTGAGCCGTACTTTGGCTGCGGGCTTAGCTAAAGATCATGTAAAAACTAAGGTGTCTGGTGTGTCTGATTTGGGCCTTATCGAGATGACGCGTAAACGTACCCGCGAAAGCCTAGAGCAGTTGTTGTGCCAGCCGTGTCCGTCATGCGAAGGCACGGGCACTACAAAAACTGCGGAAACCATTTGTTACGAAATATTTCGTGAAATTTTACGTGCCCACCGCGCTTACGATACCGACACTTATTTAGTGCTGGCCTCGCAAGCGGTCATCGACCAACTACTGGATGAAGAGGCCCATCGTTTAGCCGAGTTGGAAGAATTTATTGGAAAAAATATCGGCTTGCAGGTGGAATCTCTGTACTTCAATGAGCAATACGATGTGGTGCTAAGGTAATGATGTTATGGTCGAGTCGCTGGTTACTAATGGGATTATGTGTCCCGTTACTAGTGCTCGCCGTGAGTCTTACATGGTTGCGCCTAGGCATTAATAGTCATCCTCTGTATCACACCTGGGTGCAGTCCCAAGTGAGCCAAGCCGTAGGTCAAAAACTACAATTAGACGCCTTTAGTGTGCAACTACAAGGCACCCAGTTGCAGCTACAATTAACGGGCATTGCGGCAGCTCAAGAGCTCAGCTTAGCGCGCTTGTCACTGGGTATCGATGTGGCTACATCCTTGCAGCATGGGCGTTTGGTGTTGTCGCAGGTACAAGCGTCAGGCCTCGAGCTCAATGTGGCACAGCAGGCCAACGGCGCTTGGGGGCCACAAGCCACCACTAAGCAGGGTCGCCAGTCGGCGCCTGCATTAATACTGGCGCTGGTGCAGCAAGTGCCTAACCTTTGGTTACATAAGGTTAGCTTAACCTTAATGCCACTTAAGGGGCCGGCGATACGTATTCCTAAGTTAAATGCTCGGCTCGCTTTAGACCAACTTGCCACGCAATCAAGTGATGGCTTGAATCATATTTCAGTGTTGTTGTATGGCAATAATGTGCCTAACGCTGGGGTAGATTTGTCGGGCCTTGAAAGCCATATTAAGGTGGCTATCTCACCCCAGCAAGACATAAAGCAGGCTCAGATATACCTTCACAGCGGCGGCCTGGACGTCGCCTCCTGGGCTTCGGCACTGGTAAAAAATGTCACAACCCCGCTCAAGCGGGTGTATGTTGAAGGCGACTATTGGCTTAATTACCAAGCTGGCAAACATTTTACGTTATCCGCCGAGAAAATGCGGCTGGACTTTGAAAGTGATGCATTAACGTTTGAGTTGGCGGGGCACTTAAACGCCACTAGCCAGTTAGAGGCGAGCTCTGTAGATTTGGTACAGGTGCGTAACTGGCGTTTGGCCGCTACACAACTGACCGGCTCTGTGAATAATTTAGAGCTACCCACTGACACTGTTCTAGCACAAAACCAACACCGACAATTGGCCATTGAAGTGCCGCAACTTAACTTAGATAAAACCCTTGCTGTATTGCAAACCGTGACCGGCTTACCGTCTAATATCAGCACTCCTATTCTTGCCTTGGCACCCTCTGGTAAGGCAGCCAAGGCACAGCTTCATTTGGATCTAAATCGCCCCAAAGCGTTTTTATTTCAAGCGCAAATGCATGGCGTCAGTATTAAGCCGTGGTTAGGTGTGCCCAAAATTGAACAAGCTGATGGTCATATTTGGCTGAACCGGCATGGCGGCAAAGTGGCCATTGCTGATGACAATGGGTTGTCGGTACAGGTGATTAATTTAATCTCCAAATCGTGGCCTATAGAGCATTTAAAGGGCGAATTTAGTTGGCATTATGGTGCCTTAAGTAATCGTTTCGAATCCTCAAATATGGCCATTGGGTTAGCCCAAGGACAAGCCAATTTGGCCATGGCGGCTGAATTTCCTCGCCAGGGCTCGGCGACTACGCCGATGCTTCAACTGGCCTTGGGTTTACAAAATTTAGACTTGGCAAGGTTGCCCAAGTTATTGCCCGATCGGGTGTTAGGTCATCGCCTGGGTGAGTGGCTGGGCCAAGCAACGCCTCAGGGAAAAGTCACACGGGCGGCGCTCATTTATCATGGCCAACCGGGTGTGACCAAAACCATACCTATTCGGGTGCAGGCCACTAGCCCTTCGTTAAGTTTTGCCAACGATTGGCCCGAGGTAAAGGATTTAGCGGTGACAGTGGCCGTGAATAGCGACGAAGTGCGGGTCACAGCACAGGCTGGGCACCTACAGACCCCTCAGCTCTCTCAATCGGTAGAAGGTTGGCAGGTGCAAGTACCGATTAAAGCCGGCGACGGTCAATACGTTGACATTCAAGGGCAAGTTGTGGGCGAAGCGGCACAGATGATGTCCTTAGCCGAACAACTACCAATGCAGTTAGACTTGCCTGCTTGGTTGCATGATGCAGAGCCTCAAGGTTTGGTTACAGTGGTAGGTGATGTGGCTGTGGCCTATGGCCACCAAGCGCCACCTCGCTATGACCTTGTGGTGTCGGGTGACGATTTGAATGCGACTTGGGCGCCTCTGCAAGCAGATTTACGGCACATTGAATTTGCCATTGAGGTTGACTCTGCTGCTGATGGACTTGGCGCCATTAGTGGCAGTGGTTTAATGGATGGCCAACACATTAAATTTAAGCGCTTAGATCAGCTCGCGTTGGCACAGCCTTGGTTAGACCAAATTCCCATGTCTGTGATCGACAGTCAGCGGTTAGCTGAGCGAGATTTAGTGATCGAGTTTACTGGCCGTGCCCCAGCAGGTTATTTGAGTGCTAAGTATCAGCAACCCTGGCTACGGCAAATTCCAGGGCAGCTGCCTTTTGTGGCACGTTTGGCTACCTGTAGCGACACCCGCGTTGTTGCTTGCTCTCAGTTATCGGCTCAAATTGACCTGCGTCAAGCGCAACTGGCGTTGCCTAGCCCTATCAATCAATTGCGACAGGCTCAATTGTTGGGCGACTGGCATGGCCAGCAACAACGCTGGTATGCGGCGCTTGATGAGCATCACCTGTCCTTAGCGCTAGATGGACAGGACGATGCTAGCTTACGGTGGGTGGGTGGCTCACTGGCATTGCAGCAGCCAGCACGCTGGGTGAATGTTGGTGAATGGACGCTCGCCGGTCAGTTGGACGAGCTTGATCTAGCAGCTTGGTGGCAAGCCTATCAAACCCACATAGAACCCTTGGTGGCGACTAATGACGGTTCGATAACCAGTTTATTGCCACAGGTTAATGTGCACGTGAAACATGGGCAGTGGTATGACGTGGGTCTAGATGATGTCACCTTGGACTTTAAATTTTCGCCAGACTCCACCAACGCAGCGGCTACACCTTGGCGTTTGCGCCTTACGTCGCAGCAATTGGCGAGCCAAATTGATTCGTTTGGGCCCCAAGATCCTTTGTTAGTACAGGTGGATTACGCAAATTTTGATTTCCCAGAATCGGATAGCGATGAAATCAGCGATTTGTTGGAGCACATCGACCCCAGCGCTTTGCCTGACGCCGATGTAACCATTGATGAGCTGGTTAAAAATGGCGAGTCCTTTGGCCAATGGCAGTTTAAAACCCGGAGCCAAGCGGATCAGGTCAACGTGCATGATTTAAAAGCCTTTATTCGACATGCTCACCTGCAAGGTAATCTAATCTGGAGTAAAGTTGACGGCCTCCACCAAACCCAGTTCACCGGCCGTGTAGCCACCAGCGATATCGCCAGCATGTTAGTTGATTGGGGTTATGGCCCTAGTGTGTCTGCCACTGCTGCTGCCATTGAAGTGCAGCTCGAATGGCCCCGCTCACCCTTAGCCTTCGCCCTTAAAGAAGTAACCGGCGACATAGGACTACGCCTCAAACAGGGCCGCTTTGCTGATTCACTGGACGGTGCTGCGGGACTTAAAATTCTCGCTTTGATGGACATGACCCTCCTTATGAACCGAGTTAAACTGGATTTTTCTGATGTCATTAAGCCCGGTTTTAGTTTTGACGGTATCAATGCCCATTACCGTTTTAATCACGGCATGGCGCAAACGGTAACCCCATTAGCCTTAAAATCATCATCCTTAAACCTGACCATGAACGGCTGGATCGATTTTAATCAACGCCTTGTTGATAACGATCTAGTTGTCACCTTGCCGGTGGCAGATAAGTTGCCGTTAGCCGCCTTGCTAGCCGGTTTACCGCAACTAAGTGGGGTCATCTATGTTGCTAACAAACTCATTGGCGACGAGCTGGCTACCTTTACCAGTGCCCGTTACCAAGTCTCGGGTTCGTTAGACCAACCTCAAGTTGAGTTAGTCAAAATATTTGATAAAGATTACCAAAACCAATCTGTGAAGGAGCGTATTGAAAATGCCATCTCCATCGACTAATCACAACCAAGCGCTTAACTTACAAGGCCAAGGCTTAGCCGTAGCCGTGGTGCAATTGGTGAGTAAACTCAAGGTTGATGACAACCTTCAGCAGGCAGCAATCCAAATAGCCAGTGCCGCTAAATTAGGTGCTAAGCTAATCATGTTACCCGAGAGCTTTGCCGTGTTTGGCGACCCTCAAATGGTGGCGTATGGCGCCGCTGCCGCTGCGCCTAATCGTGGTTTGCGGTTATGGTTGGCGCAGCAAGCGCAGCAGCATAAGGTGTGGATCATCGGCGGTACCATTCCTTGTCAAGAGGGTATTAGTGACCTGACAAAAGTGCGTTCCGCATGTTTTGTTTATGATGATGCAGGCCAAGAAGTGGCTCGTTACGATAAAATACATATGTTTGATGTTGACATTGAAGACAGCCACGGCAGCTATCGTGAGTCTGATACCTTTGAAGCGGGTAATCAACTGATTGTGGTAGACACACCGGTAGGTAAGGTGGGGTTAACCATCTGTTATGATTTGCGCTTTGCAGAAATTCACGCCCAGTTAGTCGACCGCGGTGCGCAGATTATAGTTAATGGTGCAGCGTTCACCAAAACCACAGGCCAAGCCCACTGGCACACGCTGCTACGCGCACGCGCCATAGAAACGCAGTGCTATGTGTTGGCCGCATCCCATGGTGGTCAGCATGATCACCGGCAAACCTATGGGCATTCAATGATCATCGATCCATGGGGAACAGTGCTGGTTGAGCTAGACGAAGGTCCAGGCTTGGCCTTGGCCAAGGTTGATTTGGAGCATATACAAGCCATTAGGCAAGCCTTTCCCTTGCAATTGCAGCGCCGACTTTAGTTATGTTAGTTCATGGGTACACTAATCGACACGGCCCCCATGAGTTCGTGTAATACAAACTGTTTGCCAGCTTCTAAACCCGCATCGGTGCGTACGGCTCTAATCATGTCGCGGCCTTCCCAGTTATTGTGGCAAAATACGCAGGCCCCACCCACCTACCACCGTATCGGCACTAAAATAACGTAGGGTTTGCACGCCACCGATGGTGCTTATTTGAGTGTAGGGTTGCCAGTTGATGCTGGCCAAGTTGTCTGCTTGGCCCGCTTGTTACTGCATTAAGTAGTTCCAGCCTTGGCGTTCAAACTCATCTTGCAGACCCTGCTCTAGGTTTAAACTCCACGCACTCCTCAAAGCCACGGTAAAGTTGGCTTTGCTCGAGGCTTTAGAATGAATCGCCACGTTACGCACAAACTGCGCCGGAAGGGGTACGAAACCTTTGAGTTTGTTACTCTTTTGCTTGGCGCCTTTGCCATCTTGTTTGAGTTTGGTGACTACCGTTTTGGTGTAGGTGGCCCGGGTCTAGCGCACCATAGTGTCCACCGCTTTAGCTATGGCCACGGCTTCTGGTTCATTGGCTTGGGTTATAGGACTAACGAGCAAAAGGCCAGATAGGGCTAGACCACTGATCGGCAGGTGATAGTTACATTTTTTCATGGTGTGCTCCTCTACAAACGCAAGTACCATGATTGGCGCTTGACGTTAAATAGGTCTGAGAGGAGCTTAGTTAATCTTCCTTAATTAAACTTAAAACTCCTGCCAGTCGTCGTCTTTATAGCCCGTAGCCGCCTGTGGCGTTGGTGCAGAAGATGGTGTTGTGATTTCAGCCAAGGCTTCCGCGCTAAATACTTCTTCGGTAGATTTTAGCGGTGCGACTGTGGGCGTACTAATGTCCCAGTTGTTTATCTTAAAGAAGGAAAATTGTTGTTTCAGTGCTTTAGTCTGATCGCTCAAGGAGTAGCTGGACGCAGACGACTCTTCCACCAAGGCTACGTTTTGTTGGTTAACGTTTTCTAACTGACCTACGGCGGAGTTGATCTGATTAACTACGGTAGTCTGTTGCCCAGTTGCAGTAGCAATTTCGGTAACAATATCACTCACTTTGGTAATGGACTCGCTGATTGACGCCAAAGATTCACCGGTTTGGTTAACTAAGCTGCGACCTTCTTGTACTTTGCTCGAGCTGTCTTCAATGAGGCCTTTAATGTCTTTGGCAGCGTCAGCCGCACGTTGAGCCAGGGTACGTACTTCACCTGCCACTACCGCAAATCCGCGACCATGTTCGCCGGCTCTTGCGGCTTCTACAGAAGCATTAAGGGCCAATAGGTTAGTCTGGAAGGCAATGCCATCAATCAAGGTGATGATCGACACAATCTTGCCACTTGACTTCTCAATGTCGCTCATGGCTTGTACAGCTTTATTCACTACCTCAACACCGCTACTTGAGTCGACCCGTGTGCCCTCTACCAGGCCGCTAGCTTCATTCGCACGGTTGGTGTTGTGCTCAATGGTGGCCGCCATTTCTTCCATGCTAGAAGAGGTCTCTTCTAACGAGGCGCTTTGTTCACTGGTGCGTTGCGACAAGTCATCGGAACCCCGGCTAATTGCCGAGGCGTTAGACGCCACACTGTCGATGGCATTAAGCACTGCGGATACGGTTTTCTCCATGTTTTCCACAGAACTGTTGAGGGCGGTTTTTAGGTCATCTAAACGGCCGTTGTAATCACCTGTGATGCGCTGAGTCAGATCACCATAAGCCATTTTTTTTGCCATGGCGGTGGTTTCTGTTAAGGCTTCGGCAATAGCAGTAATGGAGTTGTTTACGCCCATTTTTAATTGATCCAGGTCGCCCTTGAGTGGGGTGTTAACCCGTAAATCAAAGTGACCTAGAGCGGCGGCGTTCATGACTTGGTTAATTTCGCCAATGGCTTGTTCCATGGTCTCCATGGTATGAGTCAACGTACTGCGGAAGTTGCTCTCTACTTCTACACCATCTAAACGGTAGCCAAAGTTGCCCGTGGCAATGGCATTAAGCACTTGCTTGAGGGCATGCATGGTTTGTTCAACACTGTCGGCAGAATTATTGACGCCAGTCTTTAGCTTGGCTAAATCTCCTTTAAAGTCGAGCTCAATGCGATTCTCAAATTGACCTTGCGCCACGTCGGTGACCACTTTGTTAGCGGCATCAATAGCTTGTTGTAGCGACTCAAGGTGTTGGTTGACAACTTCGGCCATCTGGCCGATTTCATCTTTCGACGTGATGTCAGTACTGCGCAGCGAGAAATCACCCGAGTCGTCGAGTTTGGCAAATAAGCCAGACAAAGAACGAATGGGGCGACTGATTGAACCGGAGATAAAGTAGGCAAAGATCAAAATAAGGATGATGCCAGCGATAGCCACGCCCAACATGATGGCTTTTAAACCTTCAATGGAAGCAAAGGCTTCGGCTTCGTCAATCTCTGCCATTAGGGCCCATTGCGTGCCGTGGATGTTAACGGCGGTATAGGAAGAAAGGACCGGATTACCGTTGTAGTCAGTAATGATTTTTGAGCCAGTATGGCCGGCAAATACAGCCTTTACGGCGTCCGAATCAACACTGCCTAATTGTGGATTAGCAAATGACGCGTTAACCGAATGGTTGATAGGGTCTAAGAATGAGTTGGAACGCATTAAATAGTCTTGACCCACTAAATAAGATTCGCCTGTTTCGCCCATACCAGAGCGCTCACCCATGACATTATTGATGCCATCCAATGGGATTTGTAGGGCAACGACCATCTCTACCTTGCCGGTAGCATCTTTAATGGGTTGGGCGATAAAACTGGCTGGCTCGCCGTTGCTGGGAGCGTAAGGTTCAAAGTCTACAAAACCAAACTCGCCTGTACTGCTCACTTGACGGAACAACTTGCCTAAGTTTGAGTCGGCATAAGCACCGTCGATCAGATTAGTTTGGTAATCTGCTTCTTTGGCAGCGGTATAAAAAATGTAGCCATCGGGGTTGATTAGGAATATGTCGTAATAGCCATATTTTTCGATGTAGTTGTTGTAGTAATCCTTTTCGGCACCCTCTACATGGGGCACAAAGGCTTCGGCCACGTTTATTTCAGATAGTAAGGCCCACTCTAAACCCAGTACATTGTAGGGTGAATAGGCTGATAATACGGGGTTGCCGTTGTAGTCGATAATGACTTTAGTGCCTGACTCACCAGCCAGGGCTAAGTCTACAGCCTCTGTACGAGCATTGCCTAATTCGGGGTTACGGAACGAGGCGATCACTGTGTGATTGACTGGGTCTAAGTAGGAGTCGGAACGCATGAGGTGGTCTTGGCCTACTAGGTAGGTTTCGCCCGTCCCACCTAAGCCTGCACGTTCACTCATGACGTTAGTGATGCGATCTAACGGCAGTTGGAAAATCAATACACCAGTCGCCTTGTCGCCTTCAAAAATAGGTGAGGCAATGAAACTTGCAGGGGCTTCGTAGGATGGACGGTATTGGGCAAAATCGACAAACGCCACTTCACCGCGTTCTAGCTGCGCGGCGTCGCGGAACACTTGACCAAAGTTAGTGTCGGCATAGGGGCCGTCGATCAAAGATGTAGAGTAGTCGAGTTCTTTAAATACCGAATAAACGATGTCGCCACTGTCAATATCGACTAAGAAAATATCGTAGTAGCCAAATTTTTGGAGGAAAGTACGCATCGACGGGTGGAACGACTGGTGAATATTGCTGTAATAGGAATCGTCACCGGGATGGTCAAGTTGCTCCTTACTGCCTAGGGGATGCGGGTTGTTGCTGATGTAGGCGTGTTGTAGGGCAACGCTGTCATTATCAAACTTAAGCATATACTCGGTGTCGGGAGCATTGCCGTTTTGACTATTGTACTCGTTGGAAAAATCGTTGCTGTAATAGGTGGCTAATTGTTGACGAGCGGCCTTTAGCTTAGCCGCAGTAAAACCATTTTCTGCCGCGAAATCGCCAAAAATGGCGCTAAAGTCACGCATACCATTAATAATCATTGGGTTTTCTGCGGTAGTGATGACCTGGTCACGCACCGTGTCGAAATACAATTGAATGGCATTTTTCTTGTTGTCTCGTACTGCAACAAGTTTGTTCATCGCCTCTTGTCTAATGGTACCAGAGGTTTCTCGCAGTACGTCCATGTCATCCTGAGTGGACTGGAAGTAGCCTTCGATTTGCGCTTTTTTAATACCACGCACAGCTTCTAGCTGATTAAAAGACTGTTGTTCCAGCGCTTGAGTCGCACTGTCCAGTGCAGTAATTCCTAATACTGTAAAAGGGATGATGCCCACAAATAAAAAAGCAGTGATTAGTTTTTTGCTGATACTGAGGTTAGTAAGCCAATTCAACATGGCAAGGACGCTCCGGTGGCTAAGAACTATTATTGTGCAGATTACACTTGCAGGCCGTGTATGGCTAGTGTGTTGGCAGGGGGAGGCTAAATATACTGAGTGAATTGCAACACAAGGTTACCGGCTGCTATAAAGCTGCCGGTTGTGTAACCTTGTTTGTATTTTTGTATCTCACTAAAGCCTTGGGGTCGTTTAGTTACGTATGGGGCTACCTTGGTCCAGCATGCTGATAATTCTTGCTTGAGTATCACCTGAACGGGCCAAACGCAAAAAAGCCTCGCGTTCGGCATCAAATAAATCCTGTTCGCTCATCATGGTATTGGCTTTTACTTTGCCACCGGTGAAAATGCGCGCCAGCTCGGTGCCTACAACCACATCGTGAGAGGTTATTTTGCCTTGGTCTTCGGCCTCAAATAACCAGTCCATCATTTCACGGTAGGTGTCTTCTCCTGCCATGGGTAAGGGTTTACGAGGCTTGGCTTTTTGTACTTTATTGAGTTGGGTTAGGGCTGCTTGCAAAATGCGGTCGCGGTTCATCATGTACTGATCTTCTGGATAGAGCATGGCTTGCTCGGTAGCCTCAATGGGCGACTTAGCGGTCCAGCCGTAACCAACAATCATAAATGCCTTCCAGGCGGCGGCCTTAATGTCATCCAGCACTTCATACCAACGGTAGAGATATTCTTTACAACCGCCACCGCCGGGCACTACGCCAACACTGGCTTCAACTAAACCCATAACCGAATTAGCATGACAAATAACATGATCGGCGGCTAACACGGTTTCAAAACCACCGCCAATCGACATGCCCACAGGTGCAGCGATCACCGGCACAGGGCAGGTGTTCATGGCATGCATAGTTTGCTGAAAATCATTCAGGAAGTCGTCCATACCCTGATAATCGCCAGCCTCGAAGAAACCACGAAAGGCACTCAAGTTAACGCCGCAGGAAAAATGCTGAGTGTCGTTGTGTAGCACCACACCGCGTAGATTACGCTGTTGAGCTTGTGCTAAGGCGTGTTTAATAACCGCCATAGAATCGGCATCTAGGGCATTGGCTTTGGAGTGGAATTCTACAATGGCGGCCGTGTCGTATTCGTACCAGCTGGCCTTGTTATTACTAAATACAGGGCTAAGCGTTTGTTTGAGTTCTGAAAAACGTAACACGCCTTCTGGGCGTTCTAGCACCGCATACTCGCCCGATTGAGTGAGACTCATCAGCTGGTCATTGGCGACTTGGTAAAAGCCTTGCTGGCGGGCAGCGAGGGCTAAGATAGGCGCCACTTCGCGACCTTCGCTTTGCATGCGCTCAACAACGCGTTGTGCACCCAACTGATCTAACAGCTCAAAGGGCCCATAAATCCAGTTGTAGCCAAGCTTCATAGCATCGTCGATGGGCACCACATTGGGGCCTATTTCTGGGATGAGTGAGGCCGCATAGTTTAAGGTGCTAGACAATACCTGCCAGGCGAATTGGCCATAGACGCTGTTGTCGTCTAGTAACACAGCCACACCCTCGGCTTCGGCTTGTTGTGCCAAAGCTAACTGTAAGCGCTCACTAACTTGATATTCGCCGGTGGCCAAATCTAGCACGAGGCGATCATCGTCGGCATCTTTATAGAAGCCTTGGCCGCCTTTATTACCAGTTTGGCCATTGGCAATCATTTGCGTCATCAAAGGTACGGGTTGCGCATATTGATGAAATTCATCGTCAGCCGGCAAAATTTGCTCTAGGCTTTTGGCCACGTCGGCCATCAGGTCGATGCCAATTAAATCGTATAAACCAAATACGCCGGTTTTTGGGATGCCCATGGGCCGGCCAAATAAGGCGTCGGCTTCGGCCGGCGATAGGTCTAATTTAAAGGCCGTGTGCAACGCACATTGAATGGCAAATACGCCCACGCGGTTGCCCAAAAATCCAGGTGTATCTTCACACACTACCACGCCTTTACCAAGGTTACTTTCGCAAAACTGGTCTAAGGTTGTGATCACATCGTCACGGGTGTGTTCGCCGCGCACTAGCTCAAGTAAACGCATAAACCGCACTGGGTTAAAGAAGTGGGTAATGGCAAAGCGCTCACAAAAAGCCGGCGGCAGGTCTTTTGTTAACAAACTAATAGGAATGGTAGACGTGTTCGAGGTGACGATCGTCTGTGGGCCAGTGATGGCTTCAATGCGGCGGTAGAGGGCTTGTTTAATGTCTAAACGCTCTACCACGGCTTCTGCAATCCAGTCACAGTCGGCTAATTGCTCAAAGTCGTCAGTCGTGTTGCCACAATGGATTAATTGACCCGCGTCGTTACTCATTAAACCGGGCGAATTGAGGTTCTGTAGGCGTTTAAAACCCCGTTCGGCGAGGGCGTTGATGCTATCCGTTTTGCTGGGCAGATCTAATAACCAGACTTCAACACCGGCATTGGCCACTTGGCCTGCAATGCCTGCGCCCATGGT
Organism: Oceanospirillaceae bacterium; assembly: GCA_018647765.1. Lineage (GTDB taxonomy): Bacteria > Pseudomonadota > Gammaproteobacteria > Pseudomonadales > Balneatricaceae > Njordibacter. The sequence goes on from JABGSN010000031.1 coordinate 14,670, forward strand.
GCCTGCGCCAATAACGGCTACTTTTTTTATGCTGGACTTGGGGGCTAATTTGTTGGCAATGAGTTTGGCCATGATTATTTCTCTAGTGACTGAATAAATGTTTTCATGAGGCTAAGGCTTTGTTTGGGAGCTTCCATTGGTAACATATGGCCGGTGTCAGCAATCACTTGCGCTTGCGTAGCAAGGTCTTGGGCTAACTTTAAACCTTCTTTTTTTGGGGTCATTCGGTCTTGAGCGGCGAGGATTACACAACTGGCACAACCCTCGATAGCCAGTTGTTGGGCGCGCTGGGAGCCTGCGGTATAGGCGTTACAAGCGGCTAGGTCGATGGCCAATGGGTTGTTGGCCATGATGCGCTGGCCAATGCCTATAGGCTGCATGCCCGGCACGGCACTGGCGCCCTGTTGGTGTTGGTTACCAAAACCCCATTGCAGCATCATTTGCGCCGCTAAAGCGGGATCCTTTTGCGCGGTTTCAATAAGGGCAGGGTTAACCGGTATGGCGCTGGCAGTGGCCATGGCCGTGACAGAAAGCAGTCGTTTAGTTAACAAAGCTGCGGCTTCTAAGGCCACCAAAAAGCCTTGTGAATGGCCTATTAAATGCACCTTTCCCACTTTGGCTGCGTCTAAAGCGCGTACTAACCAAGCACCCATAGCCTCAATGCTGGTTAAAGCTGCACCTGCAGATAAACTATGGCCAGGCATGTCTGGCGCAAACACGCTGTAGCCATGAAAGGCAAACCAGCGCGCTTGCAAGGCCCATCCACGGTGGTCTGTACCTGAGCCATGGAGTAATACCACGGTCGGTAAATCGGGGTTAAAGGGCTTGCCACCAGTGGCTACAAAGGTGTTTTGATCATCCACTGTAATGTACATGTTTAGGCCTCCGTTGGTGCTAGTTGTGCCGCAGCTACTTTTGCGGCCGCGCGTAAACCTAAACCAAAGTCGGCTTTGATGTCGTTAACGGTTTCGATGCCCACCGAGACTCGAATTAAGTCGGCACTAATGCCTGCGGCCACTAAATCGGTTTCGCTTAGGCGGGAGTGGGTGGTGCTACCTGGGTGTAATACCAAGGTGCGCGAGTCGCCCACATTGGCAAGGTTAGACGACAGCTGCAAGGCGTTGATAAATGCAGCGCCAGCGTCTCGGCCGCCTTTAACACCAAAGGTGAGCATGGAACCTGCACCCTTGGGGAATAAGGCTTTGGTATGAGTATCGGCATTGATGTCTGGATGGTTGACCCAAGCCACAGCATCGTGCTGTTGCAGCCATTGCACCATGGCTTGAGCATTAGTCACGTGTTGTTGCATACGTAGGTTGAGGGTTTCTAAACCTTGTAATAATAAGAAAGCGTTGTGGGGTGTCATGGCGGCACCAATGTCGCGCATCGACTCACAGCGAATACGCATGGCTAAGGCCGCTGGGCCGAATTCTTCCCAAAAATTCATGCCATGGAAGGGTTCGTAGGGTTTCGTTAGGGTGGGGAAACGGCCGCTTTTTAACCAATCAAAATTACCGCCGTCAATCACTACGCCACCAACGGCGATGCCATGGCCGCCGATCCATTTGGTCACCGAGTGCACTACCACGTCGGCACCGTGTTGGATGGGGTTATTTAAATAGGGTGTGGCAAACGTCGCATCCACTACTAACGGGATGCCCTGTTGGTGAGCGGTGTCTGCAATGGCGGGTAAGTTAGATACCGCAAGCCCTGGGTTACCAATAGATTCGCAAAATACCAGCTTAGTATTGTCTTGAATGGCGCTTGCTAGGGCGTCTTGGTCGTTGATGTCGACGAAAGTGCAATCAATGTTGAAGCGTTTCAGGGTGTGCTTAAGTAGGGTGACGGTAGAGCCGTAAATTTGCGCCGCACTAACAATGTGGTCGCCGGCGGAACATAAGCTAAAAAAGGTGACAAACAAGGCACTCATGCCCGAAGCTGTACAAATGGCACCCGCACCACCTTCTAAGGCGGCTAAGCGTTGCTCCAGCACGGCCACGGTTGGGTTGGTAATGCGGCTATAAATATGTCCGCCTTGCTCCACATTAAAGAGAGCAGACGCTTCGTCTACACTGTCGAACACGTAGGATGTGGTTTGGTAAATAGGCACAGCACGGGAGCCATGGTCAGACTCTGGTTGATAGCCGCTGTGTAGGGCAATGGTGTCAGCCCCTAAAAAAGAAGATTTGCTCATGCTTATCACTCGAATAAATAGCGCTATGCTGGTGTTGTTGGTGTTAGACCTAGGCGGTTAAAGTTAAACGGCAAACTAGTGATCTGGCCGCTCATGGTACCTTGGCTGGTATTGACATCAAGTGTAAGACTAACGTTTAGCTGAGCTAAAGAACACAGGACAAATGCCAAGTGTACGCCATATTTTGGCGCATAGGCTTGGCTGGTGATTTGGCCCACAACTTGACCATCAACATAGACGTTCAAGTCTATGATTTCGACGGCTTGGTTGATGACTAAACCCTTTAGCTGACGCTCAGGGGTATGTTGTCGTAAGGCCGGTAACGACAAACTGTCGATGTCGGATTCTAAGTCGACGTACTGCTCTAAGCCACATTCCAGCGGTGTGGTGTCATAACCCATGTCGTTGCCAAGCGACAACAAGCCACTTTCCACCCGTTCAATAAGGTTAGGGCAACCTGGGCCGACATTGAGGTCTTGTCCTTGGGCAAATAATTCGTCCCACAAAGGCCCAGCTAGGCTTTCGTCATTAACGTAGATCTCAAAGCCGCCCTGCTTGCTCCAGCCCGAGCGTGCCACTTGCATACTTACGCCTTGGTAAGTCATGGGTTTGATGTTGAAGAACTTAATGTTGCGCACGTCTTCGCCAAACACCCTTGCCATCAAGGTTTCTGCTTTGGGGCCTTGTACGGCTAGGGGCCAAACATCAGGTTCCGTTACATTCACGTCAAGCCTAAAGCCGGTGGCTAAACCTTGGGCCCACAGCATTACGTCGGTGTCGGCGATGGATAACCACCAATCATTTTCGCTAAGTTTGATGGCAATGGGATCGTTGACGATGCCGCCTTGTGGGTTGCACAGGGGCACATAAAAACATCGACCAATGCGTGCTTTAGATAAGTCACGGGGGGTCATCAGCTGAATTAAACGATAGGCATCGGGTCCACTAATAGCCACCTGCTTTTCACATGACACGTCCCATACTTGTACGTGCTTGCAAAGGTGCCAATAGTCTTCTTCAAAACCACGGAACTTGGTGGCCAATAGGGTGTGGTTGTATACAGTATAGGCTTGTACGCCTGCGGCTTCCACACGGCTAGTAAACGGGGTGGAGCGCGTACGGCGAGAAATAGAGAGTTGTGGCATCATGATGTAGTGACCGAGTACTTATTATATTTGGGTGTAAATAAGCGCAATATACGCCAACAATAAACAAAGGCAAATAATTAAGTATATATAGTCACTTTATATGCTTCTTAGGCCCCACAAGTCATACACAACCACTAACGGCAGGCTTCGAGGCCTAGCGCATTAAAGTCGAAAGGTAGGCTAGTGAGCCTGCCCGTAGCTTTGCCTTGGTCGGTATTAACTTCTACGGTGGTGGCGCCATTTAATGCCGTTAGATCACACATAACAAAGGCCAAACGACGCATGTATTTAGGTGAGTAGGCTTGGCTACGAATGTCGCCAATTTTTTGTTCACCGACAAACACGTTCAAATCGCCAAGATTACGGTGGTACTCCAGCACTAAACCCATTAACTGTTTAGTCGGCTTGCGCTTGCGCAAGGCGGGTAAACTGAGGCTTTGAATGTTGGCATCGAGATTAACGTACTTGTCCAGACCAATTTCAAAGGGTGTGGTTTCATGGTCCATATCATTGCCAAACGATAACAAACCACTTTCGATACGTTCAATGAGGTTGGGGCAACCGGCACGAACATCTAGATCTTGGCCTTTGGCAAACAATTCATCCCACAATTGCGTACCGATACCGGGGTTATTTACAAATACTTCATAGCCGGTTTGTTTGCTCCAGCCCGAACGCGCCACTTTCATGCGTTGACCATTGTAGATAAACGGCTCAATGGCAAAAAAACCAAGGTCTTTAATTTCATCACCGAACACGCGGCACATCAACTCTTCGGCTTTTGGGCCTTGTACTGCTAATGGAAAAATATCAGGTTCTCTCACTTCAACGTCTAGGCCAAAACCTACAGCCAGTCCTTTAGCCCACAGCAATACATCGGAGTCTGCAACCGACAAACGCCAATGGCGGTCATTCACCTTGATAGCCACCGCATCATTCATCATGTTACCATTTTCGTCGCACATAGGCAGGTAATAACAGCGGCCAACTTTGGCGTGCGTTAAGTCTCTGGGTGTCATGTATTGGGTGAGCTCGTTGGCGCCTGGACCCATTAATGTAACCTGCTTTTCGCAGCTTACATCCCACACCTGTACGTTTTCGCACAAATGCCAATAATCCACTTCTATGCCACGAAATGACGTGGCAAGTAGGGTATGGTTGTAAACCGTATAGCCAGAGGCTCCTGCTGCCTCTACGCGGCTACTAAAAGGAGTACGACGTGTACGACGAGACATGGATAAATGTGGGCGCATGCAAATGGTTCCATTGCAGTATGAGATGGCCCCATTCTGCCCTCTATTGATCACGGCATCAAGTGCCCGTAAGTGACGAATGCGACGCGGGAGGGAGCTATAGCGAACGAACCTCCGTCATCGCGAATGCCCCCTCCGTCATTGCGAACGAAGTGAAGCAATCTAATACCTCAGTCTTTGAAGTGCCTGGCTAAGCCACACCCACGAAACAATATCAATGACGTGGCGCTTACGCTGCGTAGGCTTGCTTATCAAGGCTTAAGTGTTGTAACTCAGCAGCAACCAGCGCCTTGGCTTGAGCCATGGCATCAGCCCTCACATAACCGTAGCCGCGCACTTTGTCGAAGTGCTTAATGCTCGTCAATATTTGAGCTCCATTGGAGGCGTCTAGATGCGCTAGCAAGCGGTCAATTTGCGCCACATAATAACTTACAAAAGCGCGTTCAGCTCGGCGTTCGCTGTGGTAGCTGTAAGGGTCAATGGTCGTGCCGCGGATACCCTTTAGCAAGCTCAATGGTTTCATTAATTTGAGCATCCAGCTCCCCATGCTGTACTTTTTAGGCTGGTTTAAGTTTTTATTCCAACCCGCGAAACCTAGCGGCGAAAGGTTAAGCGACAGTGTGTAGTTGCCACTAAATTCGTTATCCAGTTGGTCCTTAAACCCAGCTTGGCTGAACAGTCGAGCCACTTCGTACTCATCCTTGACAGCGAGCAGCTTAAAGTAACTGCTAGCTATAGTTTGTTTAAGTGGCTGGCTGTCATGGGTGGTGAGTTTGCTGTCGATAAGCTGCTGCCAACGGCTTAATTGGTGAGTGTAGCGGTCGGCTAAGGCCTGGTTTTGGTAGCTGACCAGACGCTGCTTACGGTCGTTTACAATATCCTCGTAACTCGGTGCAGAAGGTTTAATTTGTAGCACTTGTGGCTGTTCTACATCGCTGTGAGCTAACTGGCGGCCTAGGTGGAAGGCCCGTAGATTGGCATCAATAGCGACACCGTTTAACTGCACAGCCTGCTCCAGAGCCGCAACAGACACTGGTACTAGGCCTTTTTGTACAGCAAAACCCAAGAGCATCACGTTGGCAAAAATAGTATCGCCCATTTGCTGTAATGCCAGTTTGTGAAAGTCTAGCTGGTGGCGGTGAGGGGATACATGCGCTGCAATCAGGTCTAAACACTCATCTTGCTTAAATTCAAAATCGGCATCCTGCACAAAATTAGATACGGGGATAAGGTGGCTGCTAATCACCGCTTCGGTGGTTTGGCTACACAGGCCTAACACGCTGGGCGCCACAGTCACCACCGCATCAGCCGCCAACAGCAAGTCTGCACGACCTTCAACTATACGAGGGGTTGTGACTTGTCTTGGGGTGGCTGCTAAACGCACATGGCTCAGGACCGCGCCGCCTTTTTGTGCCAAGCCAGAAAAGTCTAAAGTCATAAAGGCGTTGCCGTCTAAGTGCGCGGCCATGCCTAACAAGGCACCAATAGTAAGTACCCCTGTGCCACCAACGCCGGTCACGGCAATATTGAAAGGTTGCGCTAAACCCACATGAACCGCAGGCTCAGGCAGCTCCAGCAACTCTTGTAACTGGGCTTTGGGTTTGCGTACTTGTGCACCCTCAACGGTGATGAACGAGGGGCAAAAGCCTTTTACGCAAGACAGATCAGCATTGCAGCTGGATTGGTTTATTTTGCGTTTACGGCCTAACTCTGTGTCTAAGGGTTCGATGGCGACGCAGTTTGACTGCATTGAGCAATCACCACAACCTTCACAAATTTCGGGGTGAATCCAGGCGCGGGTTTTAATGGCCGCAACCTTGCCTTGTTTACGTAAACGGCGTTTTTCTGTGGCGCAAGTCTGTTGGAATACAATTACGCTTAAACCTTGTTGTTGGCGCAAACGTAGCATGATGGGCTCTAGTTCATCGCGATGGCCCAAATAAGTGCCCTGTGCTAATTCAGATTGTTTGAAATCGCTCGGGTTATTGGCCAAAACGATAATCTCCTGTACCCCTTCATGGTACAGCTGATGGGTGATTTGTGGCATGCTTAAAACGCCATCCACACTTTGGCCACCGGTCATGGCCACGGCATCGTTATAAAGAATTTTGTAGGTAATGTTAGCGCCAGCAGCCAATGATTGGCGAATGGCTAAGGAACCTGAGTGAAAATAGGTGCCATCGCCCAGGTTAACAAACTGGTGGGCTTCGTCGGTAAAGTGGGCGCAACCGGCCCACATCGTGCCTTCTCCACCCATTTGGCTAAAGGTTTCGGTATTTCTACCCATCCACTGCACCATAAAGTGGCAACCAATACCTACGGCTGCACGGCTGCCTTCGGGTACTTTAGTTGAGGTGTTGTGAGGGCAGCCAGCGCAGAAGTAAGGTGTGCGGCTAATTGGTGCCAACATCTGCGAACTGGTCGCATGTTGAGTGTCAATGCGCGCTATTTGCGCGCTTAAGTGAACTTTTGTTTCGGCGTCTAAATCGAGCTTGAGTAAACGCTGAGCGATGACCTTAGCTACCATAGGTACATCAAGTTCTTTGTCTAACGGCAATACGCTTTGGTCTAACTCATCAAACTTACCGATGATCCGTGGGCGATCATGGGTGCCCCAGTTAAATAGTTGTTGTTTGATTTGGTTTTCGATCATTTCACGGCGTTCTTCAACGACGAGAATCTCGTCTAAACCGTCAGAAAATATTCGAATACCCTGCGGCTCAAGGGGCCATGGCATACCTACTTTATATACGCTGACACCCATTTGAGCGGCTTGGTGGTCTGTGAGGCCGAGCTCGTGAATCGCTTGGCGAGTTTCTTCGTAGGATTTACCAGAAGCTACAATGCCAAAACGTGGCGTAGGTGAGGCGAGGGTAACGCGGTTAAAGCCGTTGGCGCGGGCAAACGCCAGGGCCGCATAACCTTTGTGATTCTGCAGACGCGAATCTTGCTGCATACGATCATCGGGCCAGCGTAAATTGAGGCCATCTTCTGGAATGTCAAAATCGTCAGGCATAATGAATTCTACGTCTTCGTCTTTGAGGTCTACCGCTGCAGTGGTTTCAACGGTTTCAGAAATGACTTTAAAACCCACCCAGCAGCCGCTGTAACGAGACATGGCAATACCGGCTAACCCCATCCAGATATATTCGTGAATAGATGACGGGTAGAGTACCGGCATGGTGGAAGACATGAAGGCGTGGTCTGATTGGTGTGGCACGGTAGACGATTTAGCGCCATGGTCATCGCCAGCCACACACAATACGCCACCGTGGGATGCAGAACCCGCGGCGTTGGCGTGTTTAAATACATCGCCGCAGCGGTCAACACCTGGGCCTTTGCCATACCACATACCCACCAAGCCATCGAGTTTGGCTTGGTTAGATAAATGTAATTGCTGTGATCCCCACACCATGGTGGCGGCTAACTCCTCATTGACGCCAGGCTGAAAACGAATGTTGTGTTGGTCTAAATAAGGTTGAGCTTGTTGCAGCGTTTTATCTAATAAACCCAGTGGTGACCCACGGTAACCACTGATAAAACCACCGGTATTTAAACCTGCCGCTTTATCGCGGCGTACTTGGGCCATAGGAATGCGAGCTAAGGCTTGCACGCCACTCATATAAACTTGGCCAGACTCTTGGCGATAGCATTCAAACAGATCTTGAGGCTGGTGGGCGAGTAGTGTCGTCATGGTGGGTATCTCACGCAAAAGATGTAGGTGTAGTAGCTCAGTATGGCCTATGCAGGGAGAAATTAATTTGCGTATGTATATAAAGATGAGTGATAATTTAGTAGATTTTTTCGTTTTAAAGCGCATTAATAGGATGATTATCCTAAAAAGGTAAAATATGAAGTTGGATGCTTTCGATATCAAGATATTGCAGCAGTTGCAAAAAGATGCCAGCCAGTCGGTGCAGGTGGTTGCCGACCTGGTGGGTTTGTCACATACGCCCTGTTGGCGGCGCATCAAAAAACTACAAGACAATGGCATTATTAGTGCCAACGTGGCGTTAGTAGACGCCAAAAAAGTAGGTTTAGGTGTGGTGGTGTTTGTTACGGTAAAGCTTAACAGCCATGACGAGCAATTATTAATGCAGTTTGAAAGCGCAGCCGTCGCCATGGATGAAGTGATGCAGTGCTACATCATGTCTGGCGACGTGGATTACTTATTGCGCGTGGTGGTGCAGTCCATCGAGCAATATGAACAAACACTAAAGCGTAAGTTGGTCAACCTTCCGGGTGTATCAGGGCTCAATTCTAGTTTTGCCTTGAGAGAGCTCAAGAACCAACATTTACTGCCATGGCAGTTGGTGTCTACCTAGCGTTACCCCTTGTAACGTAACGCCAACAAACCGCCCATGACGATACAAATAAGAGTGACTAGGGCATTGGCGGAAAGTACCGAAATACCTGATAAACCTGCGCCTACAGAACAGCCGCTAGCTACCACTGAGCCCAACCCCATAAAGGTACCAGCAACTATGTAGCGACGCATTGGGTGTTGTGTATCAAACCCTTGTAGCTTGAAGTTGCGCCGCACCAAACTAATGAGTGCAGAGCCGACAAA
>JABGSN010000028.1 GCA_018647765.1 Oceanospirillaceae bacterium
TCCGTTCCGCCATTACTGATATTAAGCCGCTTAGTTGCGGTTTTTTTGGGCCTTGAAAAAGACACGATTCGAACCCGCGAAGCGCGACAAACGCCTGCGTTTGTACCGGCTTTGCAAAGCAAAGATGCCCGTAGGGTGAAAACGCCGAAGGCAGCGGTGTTTTCAGTATCATCCCGTCCGTTCCGCCATTACTGATATTAAGCCGCTTAGTTGCGGTTTTTTTGGGCCTTGAAAAGCCATCCCGAAAAAGTGTTTCAGCCTATTAACCCGGTGGGCAAATAGTCGCTCCTGCTCCATTTGCCCGTCGACCATAAAAACCAGCGTAAGTTGTGAACTGACTTGGTTTTTATGGTCTCGCATTGCCCTTTGGGCAATGGAAAAACAGCCTTGTTTTTCTACTATTAAGCCACCGGCTTAATAGTATCAGGATGGCCCCACTGTATTGAGTTAAGGCCTCTGCTTGGCGTCTGTAACAGGAGTGCCGTCAACGGTCAGCTCTATCAGGGGGTAACCCAGTGCTGCCAGTTGTGGCCATACCGTTGCCCTGTCACCAACCACCAGAATATTGAGTTGATCAAGCGGCAGGTAATTCCGGGCCAGCCCGTTGATTTCTGCTTTGCTGATGGTATTGATAATGTGTTGCTGCTGCACCGTATAGTCCTTGTCGGCCTGGTATTTTTCCAGAGTGGCCAGAAAGCCGAGTTTCTGTTGATTGGTTTCGTATGCAAGGGCATCTCGCTGGGCAACGGCACTGCGCATAAAAGCCAGTTCGGCATCAGTGATACCCTGTTCGGCATAGGCCGTTATTTCACCCATAATTTCCCTTATAGCTGTACCGGTTGCAGCTGCTGTTACCGCTGTGCTTACGGTATAGGGGCCTGGCAGATCACTGCTGTCAAACCGAGATCTGGCACCGTAGGTGATGCCCTTGTCTTCGCGCAGGTTTAAATTGAGCCGGCTGTTAAAGGCCCGCCCTAGGGTAAAATTCATTAACCCGGCTTTAAAGTATGTGCTGGTCAGGTCATAAGGCAAGTCAGTGAGATAGCCCAACCGAATTGCTGTTTGGGTGGCCCCTGCCTTGTGGGCAAAGTACAGGGTGGTTTGCTCGACTTCCGGGGCAGCATGCAACATCGGTTTTGCGGCGGCGGTTTGTTGCCAATCAAGCAGGAAATCGAGTTTTTCCAGCATTGCCTCCTGCTCAATATCCCCCACCACCACCAGGGTACTATCCTGTGGCGAGTAAAATGTTTTGTAGTAGCCCTTGACATCATCAAGGGTTATTTGGGGCAGGGTCTGCATCAGCACCGTAGGGGGAATGCCGCGGATATCCTTGTTGCCATAGAGCAGCCGGTCGTAGACCATATTGGCAATAGAGTCAGCTTCCCTAGTTTGGGCTTCGGCGACCTCAATATATTGCTTGCGAATACGTGCAAATTCACTGGCCTTAAAAGCTGGGGAGAAGAGTTTTTCCTGCAGCAGTTCTGGGGTGCGGTCAATATGTTTACTGAGTGAATGCACGGTGACAAAGGTGGCATCCTCAGCCATGGAGAATGATATGAAACTGCCTATTTTTTCCAGCTCGGCGGCCATTGCCGGCTCGGAAAAGTTTAGCGTGGATGCATTCATCAGTTGACTGGTCACCGAGGCCAGTCCGAGCTTGTCCATAGTTAGACTGTCGCTCAGGTAGCCACTGCCTTTAAGGGCAAAGCTAAGCCAGATTTCCGGTAGTTCGGTCTGTCTGGAACCGATGACGCGGATACCGTTGTCGGCCTCGTATTGCCAGTAATTCGGTGGTGTGACCAGCTTGGCCATTTGTGGTGCTGGCTTGATACTGCGGTCAAAATCATCCTTGGCCTTATGGTAAACCAGATCACTGTAGTCTGTGATCGGGAATGGATTTGCAGCCTCAGTCTGCGGCTTGAAATTGTCCGCTTGGGCTGGGATGCCAGCCGGATCAGGCAGCACACTCAGTATCACTGCAGGCTGGTCTTTTATATAGCGCTGATACACCCGCATCACATCCTCCCGAGTAATGGCCAGGTGCCTGTCAATCTCCTTAGTATAAGCACCCGCGTCTCCGGCAAATGTTTCATACCATGCCAACTGGCCAACCTTGCCGGCTACCGTGGCCAGACTTGATATGGCATTGGCTTCAAATTGAGCCTTGTATTTCAGTAAATCGTCATCACTGACCCCAGCCTGCTCAAATTGTTGCAATGTGGCCCTCAGTTCTGCTTCAAAATCGGCTAGGGTGCTGCCGGTATAGGGCAGTACAAACATAAACAATTGACCAGCATGCTCAAATCCTATATGGCGGGCACTGGCGTTAATCGCCTTTTGTGTGGCCACCAGATTTTGGAACAGGTAACTGTCCTGGCCGTTGCCCAGAATGGCCGCCAGGCAATCCAGTGCCGGGGCATCTGCATGCAGTATGGGTACGGTGGTAAAGCTGAAGGTGACGGCTGGGAACTGGATCTTGTCGTCGTAGTAGCTGATATAACGATCTATATCAAGGCTGTTATTGGCAATGGCTAGGTGTTGGACGGCTGGACCCCGGGCAATGCCGCCAAAATATTTTTTCACTAATTTGAGTACTTGCTGCGGATCTATATCGCCACCAATGGTCAGGGTGGCATTATTGGGGCTGTACCAGCGTAGAAAAAAGTCTTGCAGATCCTTGGTACTGGCCCGATCAAGATCGGCCATAGTACCAATCACGCTATGGGCGTAGGGGTGGCCATCAGGGTAAAGGGCCGGTGGGATTATTTCAAACACTTTGCCATAGGCTGCATTGTCCATATGCTGGCGTTTTTCATTTTTCACCACATCCCGCTGGGTTGCGAATTTTTCCTCTGTGATTGCATCCAAGAAGAAGCCCATGCGGTCTGCTTCCAACCACAGTAGGGTTTCCAGATGGTTGACCGGCACCGTGGCATGGTAAGTGGTACGGTCCTCCGTAGTGAAACCATTATTGGAGCCACCTACTGCGGTGATGGTTTTAAAATATTCTTCGTCAGCAACATGTTCCGAGCCTTGGAACATCATATGCTCAAACAGATGGGCAAAGCCAGATTTGCCTGCTTGTTCTCGGGCTGAGCCCACATGGTAGGTGGTATTGACATGGGCCACTGGGTCGCTGTGATCTTCGTGAATAATCACGGTCAGGCCATTGTCCAGCACATATCGTTCAAAGGAGATGGTGATGTTAGATGTATTTTTGGTAGCCCAAATCGGGCTGCTGAAACATAGACCTAAGGCGCCCACAATGCAGAGCATTAACAACTGTTTTTCAGCGTGTGGGAATAAACGTAATAGAGGCATGTTGGTGTTTCCTTACAAAGCTACTGTTGCACACTTTTTATAATTTTTTTCAGATATTGCTCTAAGAAGTGTGTATTTTGGTTTCAGGTAACACTAATGGTAGTGCATAAATTGGGGATGTGTGATTTATGCAGGAATAAGCAGCTTGAGCATGCGCTCGATAGGGTGGGTAAATGCTTTATTAAGCCGGTGGCTTAATAGTAGAAAAACAAGGCTGTTTTTACATTGCCCAAAGGGCGATGCGAGACCATAAAAACCAAGTCAGTTCGCAAATTACGCTGGTTTTTATGGTCGACGGGCAAATGCAGCAGGAGCGACTATTTGCCCATTGGGTTAATAGGCGCTAATCAGGCCCGGTATTTTGACCACTGGATTGACGTCTGCATCATAGTCTACGCCATCGATGCCAAAGCCAAACAGGCGCAGGAACTCATCTTTGTAGCCTTGCATATCGCTTATTTCAAACAGGTTTTCATCATTGATATTAGCCCATAATTTCTCTACTTCAGCCTGTACATGGGGCTCAATTTCTTTGTAGTCTGCACGTAAGCGGCCTTCTTCGTCTTGGTAGGGTTTAGTGCCGTATAGACTCTCGCGGAACAAGAGGTCGATTTGCTCTATGCAGCCTTCGTGAGTGCCTTCTTGTTTCATTACTTTAAACAATAAACCCAGATATAACGGCATCACTGGTATGGCAGCACTGGCTTGAGTGACTACGGCTTTAAGCACCGATACGCGGGCATCGCCATTGACGCGTTGTATTTGCTGGCGAATACCTATCACTTTGAGGTCTAGGTCTTTTTTGGCTTGGCCAATAGTGCCATCCCAATAGATATCGCGAGTGACTTGTTCACCGACATAAGTGTACGCGGTGGTCTTGCAGCCAGGGGCCAATACACCGGCATCGCTGAGGGCCGAAATCCACATTTGCCAATCTTCGCCACCCATTACCGCAACGGTGTTATCAATCTCTTCTTGGCTGGCTTGGCCAATGGCAAATTCCTTAATAATGCCCTTGTCGGTATCGACACCTTGTTGGACCACGTCTTTACCAATGGGTTTGAGCGTGGACATGTGCACTTCGCCAGTTTTAGGGTGCTGGCGACGAGGGGAGGCGAGGCTGTATACCACCAGGTCGACCTGACCTAAGTCGGCTTTTATGGTGTCGATGGTGATTTGCTTAACGTCATCGGAAAAGGCGTCGCCGTTAATGCTCTTAGCATAGAGGCCTTTTGCTTGTGCAGCATCATGGAAGGCTGCAGAGTTATACCAGCCGGCCGTACCTGGTTTCTTTTCGGTACCTTCTTTTTCAAAAAACAAACCTAGGGTGGCGGCGTCGCTCGCAAAGGCCGAAGTAATGCGCGAAGCTAAACCGTAGCCGGTGGATGCACCGATAACCAACACCTTTTTGGGCCCGTTGGTTAAGCTGCCGTTGGACTGTACGTAGTCGATCTGGCTTTGAACGTTAGCAGCGCAACCGGTCGGGTGGGTGGTAATACACATAAAGCCGCGAACACGAGGTTTGATAACCATGAAGAAATCCTTTACAAAAGAGGCTTAAATTGCCCAGTGGAGAAATTAACGACCTATTATAGCTTGCCATGGCGGAATAATCAGCTTGCTGAAAAATCTTAATTAATCATTGACCTATGGTGTTATTGCCTTATAATACGCGCACTGATTTAGCAGAGGGGTTAAGCCTTTGCAAACAGGTCATGTGGGTGATTAGCTCAGTTGGGAGAGCATCTGCTTTACACGCAGAGGGTCGGCGGTTCGAACCCGTCATCACCCACCACTATTGTTAAAAAAAGACGACTTTTTAAGTCGTCTTTTTTTTTGCCTTATTTGTTACCTAAACGATATTGTTAGAGTTGCCTTAACAGATGTGACAAGTCGGTATCAGAATACAGGTGTCTAATGTTAGACCTTGCGCTGTAGAAGTAGGCTCTAGGCCAAATAAGTCGAATATTTCCTCTTTTTTGTCGTTTTGCGCTCAAAAACGACACAAGGTGTCGATTTATCCTTCTACCCTTTAGGTCAATTATTTTACTTTTTCAACACTAGATAAAGTTCCCTTTTGGTAGGGAAAAGCTTTATTATTTCTGCCAACCAGCCATCATTGGCTATAACTATAATAGCGGAGGCACGCATGGGCCAATATAACGCCCTGAACATCGCTTGGAACGCCCTACGAGGCCATAAAAATTGGCAGCGTGCATGGCGTGACCCTGAGCCAAAATCCAACTATGACGTGATTATCATTGGTGGTGGTGGCCACGGCCTCGCTACTGCTTATTATCTGGCTAAAAACCACGGTATTACTAACGTCGCTGTCCTTGAGAAAGGTTGGATTGGCGGTGGCAACGTGGGTCGTAACACTACTATCGTGCGTTCTAATTACTTGTTAGATGGCAATGCCCCATTCTATGAGCACGGCATGAATTTGTGGCGCGACATGGCACAAGACCTAAACTATAACGTCATGTTCTCACCTCGTGGGGTTATGAACATTGCTCATACCAAAAGCCAGTATGATGTTTTTGCTCGCCGTGCTAACACCATGCGCCTTAACGGCATTCAAGCCGAACTATTAAGCCGTGACGAAGTGCTAGAACGCGAACCTATTATTGATGGCAGTGCCGATACACGTTTCCCTGTATGGGGCGGTATTTTACAGCCAGATGCCGGCAACGCCCGCCATGATGCCGTAGCTTGGGGTTATGCCCGTGCTGCCGACCAGTTGGGTGTAGACATCATCCAAAACTGTGAAGTGATTGACTTTATTAAGCAGGGCGAACGTATTATTGGTGTTAAAACCAATCGTGGCGATATCCATGCAGAAAAAGTAGGTATGGCTGTTGCAGGTTCTTCTAGCCGCTTGGCCGAGAAGTTAGACCTACGTCTACCGATTGAGAGTCATGTACTTCAAGCCTTCGTTACTGAGCCCTACAAGCCATTAATAAATGGCGTTGTTACCTTTGGTGCGGGTCACTTCTATGTGTCTCAGTCAGACAAAGGCGGCGTTGTATTTGGTGGTGACATCGACGGCTACAACACTTACGCACAACGCGGCAACTTGCCTGTGTTTGAAGACGTAATTGCCGGTGGCTTAACTATGATGCCATGTCTATCTCGCCTTAAGTTACTGCGTAACTGGGGTGGTGTTATGGATATGTCTATGGACGGTTCACCTATTATCGACGTTGGCCCCATTGACGGTTTATACCTCAACACGGGTTGGTGTTACGGTGGTTTTAAGGCCACGCCTGCCTCGGGTTATTGTTTTGCGCATACCATTGCCAATGACGAAGCCCACGAACTTAACAAAGCTTATACCTTAGATCGTTTTGCCAAAGGCTACACGATTGATGAAAAGGGTATGGGTCCATATCCGAAGGCGCACTAATTATGATTAGAATTAATTGCCCCTATTGTGGTGAACGCGAACACAGTGAATTCACTTACGGTGAAGACGCCACGCGCACCACTCCAGACAACGACGCTCCTATGGAAGAGTGGAACAAGTTTGTTTATGAGCGTGATAACCCCGCTGGTGAACATATTGAATATTGGCATCACGCGTTTGGTTGCAGAGCTTGGTTAAAAGTTCAGCGTAACACCATAACGCACGACATTTCTTGGGTGGGTTTACCCCATGAAAATCCGGAGGCTGCATCATGAGCGGATTCAGACATGGCGCTGGCCGTCTAGGCGATGCCCAACTCAACTTTACCTTTGACGGTAAACCCATGCTTGCACGCGCTGGTGACACAGTGGCTTCGGCCTTGTTAGCTAACGGCGTAGAAGTGGTTGGGCGTAGTTTTAAATATCACCGCCCACGTGGTGTGACTTCAAGTGGCCCAGAAGAGGCGGGTGCATTGGTAACCATTGGCGCAGGCGGCAAAGCCGACCCTAACGCTCGTGCAACCATGGAACCTGTGACTCAAGGGTTGGAAGTGTTTTCTCAAAACTGCTTTCCTTCACCTAAGTTCGACTTGATGTCGGTGAACGGTTTAGCGGGCGCAATCTTGCCGGGTTCATTATTCTCAGCGGGTTTTTACTACAAAACTTTTATGTGGCCAGCGGCCCTTTGGTACAAGTTTTACGAGCCTTCTATCCGTGCTGCCGCGGGCATGGGCGTGCCGCCTAAAGTGGCTGACCCAGACATTTATGACCGCATTCAAATGTTTTGTGATGTTGCCGTTGTGGGTGGTGGTTCTGCCGGTTTGTCGGCCGCACTTAGCGCCTCGCAAAGTGGGTTGCGCGTGGTTATCTTTGACGAGCATAACGACCTTGGTGGTCAGTTGCTTAACGAAGCTAACAGTGACCAAAACGCTGACCTAGAACAATGGCGCAAAGACACCATCGCTGCGTTAGAAGCTGCTGATAACGTGACTGTATTGGCCCGTGCCGTATGCTGGGGCCGCTTTGACGGCAACATGCTGGCTGCACACCAAAGTGTGGATGGCAAAGTGCGTCAAAACTACATTAAGGTTCAAGCCAAGAAGATCATCATTGCTGCAGGTGCCATTGAGCGTCCTCTAGTGTTTGGTAACAACGACAAGCCGAATGTCATGCTGGCTTCTGCCGCACGTCGTATGTTGAACCACTATGGTACAGCAACCGGTAAAATGTTGGCTGTGTTCACCAACAACGACAGTGCCTACCAAACTGCGTTTGATTACTCAGATGCTGGCATTAAGGTGTCTGCCGTTGTCGATAGCCGTCAATACCCAAGTGAGGCGTTGGTAGACGGCTGTATGTCTCGCGGTATTACCTTGCACACTCAAGCGGTAGTCACCGAAGCCAAAGGTTGGCAGGCCGTGCGTAGCATTGAGATTGCAGACCTAGCCGCAAACGGCCAAAGCGTTAGCAATCGTCGCCGTGTAGCTTGTGATGTGTTAGCACATTCAGGTGGTTGGACGCCGCAAGTTCAAATGGCTGCACACGGTGGAAAGCCACCTATTTATGACAAGACCATTGCTGCGTTTGTTGTGGGCGACCAAGCTCCAGACACCTATTCTGTAGGTGCCGCTGAAGGCGAAAACGGTTTGTTGGCGGGTGTGGCTCAAGCATTGGAAGCGGCTAAGGCTGCTTGTGCTGAACTGGGTGGCACTGCAGGTGCTGTAACCGCACCACCACAAGATCGTGACGGCGCAACTAACATTGTGCCGCTGTGGAGCGTGCCTGCTAAGGGTAAGCAGTTAGTTGATATCCAACACGACGTTACTGCAGCAGACGTAGTTCAGTCCCATAGTGAAGGATTTGTGTCGGTAGAACACCTTAAACGCTACACCACACTAGGCATGGCCAATGACCAAGGACGTACGTCTAACGTTAACGCTTTGGCTATTATGGCCGAATGTCGTGGTGTAAGTATTGCCGAAGCTGGAACGACACGTTTCCGTGCCCCCATTGCTCCTGTGTCTATGGGTGGTTTTGCAGGCCGCGAAATTGGTAAACACTTTAAGCCTGTGCGTCGTACGCCAATGCAAGAGTGGCATGAAAAAGCCGGTGCTGTATTCGTACAAGCCGGTATGTACATGCGTCCACAGTATTACCCTCAAGCGGGTGAAACTATTGATGATGCATACGAGCGTGAAACTGAACATGTACGTAAGAAAGTTGGTATTTGTGACGTTACCTCTTTGGGTAAAATTGAAATTGTGGGTCCAGACGCCGCCGAGTTCCTCGATCGTGTTTACATCAACATGTTCAGTACCCTTAAAGTGGGCAAAGCACGTTACGGCGTAATGTTACGTGAAGACGGCATCGTTTATGATGACGGCACCACCTCTCGTTTTGCTGAAGATCGTTTCTTCATGACCACTACTACGGCCAAAGCTGGCCCAGTAATGGCTTACTTAGAGCGGTGTTTAGAAATTGATTGGCCAGAATTAAAAGTACGTGTGAGCTCTGTGAGTGAACGTTGGGGTGCCATGGCTGTTGCCGGTCCTGATGCACGTGCAACTTTGACTGCGGCCTTCCCATCGGTAGACTTCAGCAACGAAGCCTTCCCATTCATGGGTGTGGTTCACGCTGAGCACAACGGTGCTAAGTTAGTCATTTTGCGTATTAGTTTCTCGGGTGAAATGGCTTACGAAGTGTATGCAACATCTGAGCATGCTACGGACATTTGGCAAACCGTTGTTGATGCCGGCCAGGCTTATGATATCGTCCCTTACGGTTTGGAAACTCTAGGTGCATTGCGTATCGAGAAAGGCCACGTAACGGGTGCAGAGCTAGACGGTCGTGTGACCCTAGGCGATGTCCACATGGACGGCATGGCTTCTAAGAAGAAGTGGTTTGTAGGTAAAAACTTGAAACAGCGTGAAGGTATGGTGCACCCAGACCGTCCGCAGTTGGTTGGTTTGAAGTCGGTTGATCCGCGCACGCCAATCTCGACGGGTTCTATCTTAGTCACTGAGGCTAACGCGACAGCCGGTGCGGATAAGCAAGGTTGGGTGAGTTCGATGACCTATAGTCCAGAACTTGGCAGCTTTATTGCACTAGGTTTCCTACGCGGTGGTAAAGACCGTATTGGTGAGCGCATTTACGCCGCTTACCCAGTGAAAGGTAAAAATGTTGAAGTGGAAGTTGTAAGCAACCACTTTGTTGATCCAACTAACGATAGGGTGAAAGGCTAATGGCTGGTGCATTAAATGGGCATTTTGAAATGCCACAAACTTTCGCCGCAGTCACCATCGATCTCACTGCCACCAACATGTGGCAGCTCGAAGGCTGCGAAAACGTAGACGCAAAAGTAGCTACCATTGCTGGTATGGCTGTGCCTGCACAAGGTCAAGTGACCGTACAGGGTGACGAACGTTTGATATGGGGCGGTCGTGACCGCTACTATCTTACGACAAGTCGCACAGACCTAACCGATGGCGACGGTGTTTACGCTACGGATCAAACCTATGGTAAGACCCAACTGTTGATTTCGGGTGAAGATGCACGGGCTTTATTGGCCCGTGGTCTACCGCTGGACATCAGCGCAGGTCAGTTTGCTATTGGTGAAGTTCAACATAGCCACATTAACCACATTGGTGTAAGCGTCATTCGCAATAATGATGTTGGTGGTCAACCACAGTTTGAAGTATGGGTTATGCGCGGTTTTGCCAAGTCCCTTACTGAATTCTTGGTCCATTCGGCAGAGACGTTACGTTAGATTCCGGGCTACGCCGGAATGACGTGTGAGGTGTCATCCTGACGCAGGTCAGGATCGCATGCCGCAATAAAGGCCCGTAATAGCGACTATTTCTGGCCTTTTTTTATTTACGGGCCTTGGTTTCCATGCCAAGATTCGACCACGATTAAACACTTATTAGGAGGCCTCATGGCTGGCTTATTACCCAACGTTGATCCAGACGGATTGTTAGAATATTCAGTTGTATACACCGACCGTGCCCTTAACCACATGTCACAGTCGTTTCAAGGTGACATGCGTTACATTTCCAGCACCTTAAAGAGCGTTTATGGCGCCGAGCAAGTGGCTATAGTGCCTGGTTCTGGTACCTTTGGTATGGAAGCGGTAGCACGTCAGTTTGCTACGGGTAAAAAGACCCTAGTCATTCGCAACGGTTTCTTTAGCTTCCGTTGGACTCAAATTTTAGAAATGGGCAGCATTGCTGCAAGTTCTACCGTACTTAAGGCACGCCAAGCCCAAGTGGGAGACACCGAAGCCTTTGCCCCAGCACCTATAGAAGAAGTGTTAGCGACAATCGCCAGTGAAAAGCCAGACGTCGTTTTTGCCCCCCATGTAGAAACCTCTTCAGGCATGATCTTGCCAAACGACTACATCAAAGCGGTTACCGATGCAGTGCACGCCGTGGGCGGCATTTTTGTATTGGATTGTATTGCCTCCGGTTGTTTGTGGGTAGACATGAAAACCATGGGCGTAGACGTACTCGTAAGCGCCCCTCAGAAAGGCTGGAGTGGCTCACCATGTTGTGGTCTGGTAATGATGGGTGAGCAGGGCGTTGTCGCTTTAGAAGCATCTACCAGCACCAGCTTTGCTTGCGACCTTAAAAAATGGCGCGACATCATGGCAGCTTACGAAAACGGCGGTCATGCCTACCACGCCACTATGCCTACGGACTCCATTGCCGGTTTTGCCAACGTTATGCGCGAAACCGAAGACTATGGTTTTGACAAGGTCAAAGTAGAACAACAAGAGCTAGGCGACGCCGTGCGTGCATTGTTAACCTCTAAAGGTATTAAAAGCGTAGCGGCAGAAGGGTTTGGCGCACCAGGCGTAGTCGTTAGCTACACCTCAGACGCTAATATCCAAAACGGCAGCAAATTTGCCGCCTTAGGCATGCAAATCGCCGCCGGTGTACCGCTAGTGTGTGACGAACCAGAAGGCTTTCGTACCTTCCGTTTGGGCCTATTTGGCCTAGACAAACTGCATAACGTAGAACGCTCTGTTGCTTCATTAGATGCCGCTTTGGATCAGGTGCTATAGCATCCTCTTGATGGATCGCCGCGCAGCGCTCGCGAAGACGCACAATGTCATTGTCAATATGACCCTCTTCTCATAGCGAACATGGCGCCCTTGTCATTGCGAACGCAGTGAAGCAATCGAAAAAAAGCCCGCGCATGCGGGCTTTTTAATATTTGAATGTTCGGTCCTGGATTTTAAAACATTCCCACATCTAAACCAGCCGCCATATATTGCCCCATTTCAACACATTGGTGCTCAAACGTGTCCTGCCAGTTGCCTTGGCACAAAAGCATCGGTTGAGCCAAGTTCCAGTGCAATCCTGTGCATATCGATTCAATAGCACGTTGGGTTCCTGTGCCGTCTAAGCCTGCTCTGATCACCAAGGCATAAGGCATGCCTTGTTTTATCTCTAACACGGGGTAATAAATTCGATCAAACCAGTCTTTGGTGGCGCCCGCCATATAACCCAAGTTTTCTGTGGTGATGATGACCACTGCATCTGCATCTAACACCTGTTGTGGCGGACACTCTAAAGGCGCTACAACGGACACCAAAACACTGCCAGCTTCTGCCATGCGGGTGCCAGCAATACAGGCATCGACCATTTTTTTTGTGTTGGGGGAGGGCTGATGGGCCACGATGAGTAATTTTTTGTTCATTGAGTCAGTGTAGCAGACCTCTATATGTACTTAATATGGCTATCTGCTAGACTGAACTCAAAATGTAATCATCGAGAGTTTGAAACCATGACACAATTTATAATCACTTATTTAGGCGGCAATCAGCCTGCAACACCAGAAGAAGGCCGTGCCCACTTTGCTAAATACATGCAGTGGATAAAACAACTAGATGATACGGTTGTGAGTGCAATGAACCCGTTAAAAGACACACATCAAGTGTCTCCAGATGGCAACGTAGATACAAATACGGGCACTAAAATGTCTGGCTTCACGATTATTGAAGTAGACACCATTGAAGCCGCTGTAGAAATCACCAAGGCGTGTCCGTTCCTAGACATTGGTGGCACCTTAGAAGTGTCTGAATTAGTACAAATGCCGGCTTAAATTGAGGCCTGACGCTCCTTAAAGGCAAAGTGTATGGACTTAAAGTACTTCGAAGAACCAGACAACGATACTCGTTATTACCTTAAAATTGACTTAGCCAGCGCTAAGGTGATTAAACTCGGTATGGGTAATCGTCATGAGTTACTTAAGCAGAGCAAAGCCGAAAACTTAACCGGTGAGCAAGGCTGGCACCGCGTGCTGATTTCTCTTGGGCAATACAATCATTTGCGCGCCAGTGCCTTGGTACAAGGTGATGGTAATGAATAATCCGCTCAATAGTAATGTTTAAACTCATGCACAACAGTTTTACGACTTGCATCAAGCGGGCTCTGCGTTTGTGATGGCTAATGCATGGGATGCAGGTAGCGCAGCTATTTTGGCTGAAGCAGGTATGGCGGCGATAGCGACTACAAGTGCGGGTGTTGCGCACAGTCAAGTAGTGCCAGATCAAACGATGAGTTTGACCGACGCCCTACAGGCCACCCGACACCGCTTACAAAACTGGAGACGTTTGTGCCGCAAGCAGAAAAACTCAATTACGTAGAATACTCAGCACGAGACTTAGTGACCACCAAAGCCTTCTTGTCGCAAGCCTTTTACTGGATGTTTGAAGATTAGGGCCCAGATTATTGCACCTTTTCTAGCCAAGGTTTAGACGGTGGCTTTTATACCTCCGATGCCTGTTCTACAGCAAAAGAGGGTGCAGCACTACTGGTGCTGCTGAGTGAAGACTTAGAAGCCACGCAGGCGAAGGTGGAAGCTGCAGGCGGGATCATTCTCCAAGGTATTTTCGATTTCCCTGGAGGCCAGCGATTTCACTTTACCGAATCCAGCGGCAACGAACTGGCCGTGTGGTGTTTGCCTGAAGGTGAAACACAAAAGCTAACAACGCACAGTAAAACCTCACAGGTAGAAGAAGAAAACTTCCGACTCATTGTCGGATTCAGCGATGTTTTTATCGTTATCGACCGTTGTGCCTTCATGGTGTCTTCGTTGGCTTATGTGATTTATGCACTTGGTAGCCTCGTAGGCACGTTTGGCAGCATTGAAATTAACAGGAGTATTTGTTGGTAGTGCTTTGTTGTTGCTGTCTGCATTTTGGAACCATGTGCGTGCAGCTACGGTGAAGAGTTTACCCTTGAGCACTCAACGTTGGGTGCCGGCGGTTAAGTAGTCTTCGCCACCAGTCTCGTTGTTTTTATGTTTCGATTATCTAGCTCATGGAGAAACTACAAAGTGACACGCAGTACAGCGACTCTTGTGGGTTT
Organism: Oceanospirillaceae bacterium; assembly: GCA_018647765.1. Classification (GTDB taxonomy): domain Bacteria; phylum Pseudomonadota; class Gammaproteobacteria; order Pseudomonadales; family Balneatricaceae; genus Njordibacter. Next base: position 14,100 of record JABGSN010000028.1, read on the forward strand.
TATTGCCATATTGCTATGGGCTTTTTTAGCCTTTTTGACCACTGCCAGTGGCACGGTACCGCCGTTTGAATTGGCCGCTATTACCTTTGCTATTTGTGGTTCCATAGGGTTGATCAGGTGGTGCATTAATCCTTCACGAGTAACGGTTTTAAGGCAACCATTGTATATCTGGCTATTGGGAGTTGGCGGGCTGTTTGGCTACCATTTTGCATGCTTTACGGCGTTACGTAATGCGCCTCCAGTAGAGGCCAGTTTAATCGATTTTTTGTAGCCACTGTTGATCGTTTTATTTTCTGCCTTACTGCCAGGTGAGCAGCTTCGGGCCCATTATATATTAGGGGCTATGTTAGGGCTTGCGGGGGCAGTGCTAATTGTGACTAAAGGGGATATTGTTAGTTTTAAACCGCAGTATGCCTATGGGTACTCCATGGCATTGGCCTGTGCACTCATTTGGTCGAGCTATTCTGTGTTGTCTTGAAAATTTTCAAATGTTCCCACCGATCTAGTGACTGGATTTTGTTTGGCGACACCCCTATTAGCAACGATTGCTCACATAATGTTGGAAGACACCATATGGCCAGCTTGCTTATTACCCTTGGCGCCCTTGTTGCAGCCCAAGACCTGCTGTTTAAAAAGCCCATTCAATGAACTGGGGTGGTGCCAGCCACCCCAGCGCCGTTGATCTAATCCGCAGCTAACGTATGCAAGCCACATTCACGCCCGGCTTCGGCTTTGGTAGGGTCGAAGTAGCGTGTCTCGTCTGGCAATCCGTGTAGGGACAAATAAGCCTGCATATCTTCGAAGCTCCAATCCAATAGCGGCGATACCTTAATCATGCCATTAGGGCCATGGGCTACGGTGTCCATTTGCTGACGTAGCAGGCTTTGTTCACGGCGCAGGGCTGTAAGCCATACGTCGGGTGCAAGTTCGCTCATGGCGCGTTTAAAGGGCTCTAGCTTGAACTGCTGAGTAAATTCAGTATGGGCTGGGTCGTTGATAGTAGGAATGCCCCCCATAACGGCATCTCGCCTTGCTGCACTCACCGTGGGTGTATACACCACTAAGTTTAAGTCTAGCTGGCTAATCACTTGCTCTGCAAAGGCGTAGGTTTGGGGCATGTTGTAGCCAGAATCTATCCACAGTACTTGGGTGCTTGGGGAAACTCGATTCACCATGTGTAACAACACCGCCTCTTGAGGCCCAAAATTGGTGGTGACTAGCATTTTTCCGCCTAACTCGAGTGCCCATTGAACCACTTCTTGAGCACTATTTGTGGCGAGCTGTTGGTTCGCTTTTGTAAGATTTAAGGCCTTTACGTCATCGTTGGCAGCACTGGTAGAAGCCACGCTTAGTTCAGAAATCATGCCAGCACCAGCCGTAGCGTGGCTGATTTTATCAATCAAAATAAACGTGCCTAAGCCTTTGCTGTTGTTGAATTCAGACGCCGGGATTGGGGCGTCTAAATGTAGCTCTACTAACCCAATTTCATTAAGTTCTAGGGTGGAGGCAGGGCCTTTTTCCAAATTGTTAACGTTAATTTGGTGATGAATTTGTTTGATCCGTGCGTTAATTCGTTTACTGCCTAGCTTGAGCTCGTAGTCACGGCTTAAGCGTAGCGGTTGTTGATCCATCCAAACTAAGTTGGCAGTTAAGTTCTGGCTACTTACCGTGTGTTGAGCATTACTGGCGTGCACCAAGGTGTCGCCACGGGAAATGTCGATTTCGTTGGTTAGGGTAACGGTGATCGCCATGGGTGCAAAGGCTTGCGATAAATCGCCGTCGGCGGTGATAAGGCTGGCAATGGTGCTGGTTTGGCCCGAGGGTAATACGCGTACTTCATCGCCTGGTTTTACGCTGCCAGAGGAGATAGTGCCACAGTAGCCACGAAAACCGGCATTAGGCCGGTTAACGTATTGCACAGGTAACTGCCAATCGCCTTGGGTAAGATCGGTTTCGGTGTCTAAATCTTCCAGTAGGTGTAATAACGATGGGCCTTGATGCCATGGCATGTGGATGCTTTCATCCACTACGTTGTCGCCGGTAAGGGCCGACACGGGTACAAAGTGGATGTTAGGTAAGTCTAACTTTTTGGCAAAGGTTTTATAGTCTTGCTGAATTTGCTCGAATACCCCTTCATCATAATCCATCAAGTCCATCTTGTTGACGGCCACCACTACGTGTTTAATGCCTAACAAAGACACAATAAAGCTGTGGCGGCGTGTTTGCGTGAGTAAACCTTTGCGCGCATCTACTAGAATAATGGCTAGGTCACAATTAGAGGCTCCTGTAGCCATGTTGCGTGTGTATTGTTCGTGCCCAGGTGTATCGGCAATGATAAACTTACGTTTGCTGGTAGAAAAATAACGATAAGCCACATCAATGGTGATGCCTTGCTCACGTTCGGCTTGCAGCCCGTCTACCAACAGGGCTAAGTCTAGCTCACCGCTGTCTTGGTTGCCTTGACTAGTGGCTGAGGCGTGCTTTACGGCGGCTAACTGGTCTTCATACACCAATTTACTGTCGTGTAGTAGGCGCCCAATAAGGGTAGATTTGCCGTCGTCCACGCTGCCACAGGTGAGTAGCCGTAATAGACTTTTGTGCTCGTGCTGCTGTAAGTAGCTATAAATGTCTTGTTCAATAAGTTGGCTTTGATGGCTCATTAGAAATAGCCCTCCGCTTTTTTAAGTTCCATGGATCCAGCTTGGTCGGCATCAATCAGGCGACCTTGGCGTTCTGAGGTTTTGGCCAGCAGCATTTCTTGAATGATTTCTGGCAAGGTGTTGGCGGTAGATTCAACTGCCCCGGTCAGCGGGTAACAGCCAAGGGTTCTAAAGCGGACCGATTTTTCTTCTATGGTTTCATTGGTGGCAATAGGCATACGCTCGTCATCCACCATAATGTCTATACCGTCGCGCTTAACAACAGGACGTTGGGCGGCAAAATACAAAGGCACAATGTCAATTTGTTCCATGTAGATGTATTGCCACACGTCCAGTTCGGTCCAGTTTGAAATAGGGAATACACGAATGCTCTCGCCTTTGTTAATGCGTGTATTAAACAGGTTCCATAATTCTGGGCGTTGATTTTTAGGGTCCCAACGGTGTTCTTTGGAGCGGAAGGAGAATATACGTTCTTTGGCTCGAGAGCCTTCTTCGTCGCGACGAGCGCCGCCAAAAGCGGCGTCAAAACCGTAATGGTCTAGGGCTTGTTTTAGGCCTTGGGTTTTCATCACGTCAGTATGGATTTTAGAGCCGTGAGTAAACGGGCTGATGTCCATGGCTAAACCGTCTGGGTTAATGTGAGTAATGAGCTCCATGCCGGATTCTGCTACCGCCTTTTCACGAAACTCAATCATCTCTTTAAACTTCCACGTTGTGTCTACGTGCAGCAATTTGAACGGCGGCGGTGCAGGGTAGAAGGCTTTTTTGGCTAAATGCAGCATCACCGATGAGTCTTTGCCAATGGAATAAAGCATCACCGGATTATTGAACTCGGCCACAACTTCACGCATGATGTGAATGCTTTCGGCTTCTAATTGTTTGAGATGGCTTAGACGAGCTTTAGAGAGGTTACTCATGGCATGTTGCTTCCGGTTATATTGTCTGGCCCCATGGCAATTTACAGATTGGTCCCATAGGTTGCGGGCAGTATGCCATTACTTTTTTAAAATAAAAAGTAATAAAAAACTTAAACGTTATTCTATTTAGTTATATAAGAAAGGGTATCTCAACCCTATAACCCTGATTAGGACGCACTTATGACAACAGTAAAAACCATTTCGACTAGGTTAGTTGATTATCAAAACCCGCAACAAATGGCTATGTTGCTAGCTCAGTTGGGTGAATATGCCCTTGATGACATGGGCGGCGGTCAGGCACTGCCTGAAGAGGTAAAGCAACGCTTATTGACTGACTTACCCCAGCAACAGCAAAATTTTAGTTTGTTGGCGTGGGTAGGGGATGAATGTGCCGGTATGACTAATTGCCTGTGGGGCTACTCCACGTTTGCGGCGCAACCGTTGGTGAACATCCACGACCTTGGTGTACAAAAAAAATTCCGTGGTATGGGTGTCAGTACCGCATTGTTAAAGGCTGTAGAAGACCATGCTCGGCAAGGCAACGCCTGCAAAGTGACTCTAGAAGTACTCGGCAATAACACCATAGCCAAAGCCTCGTATAACAAATTTGGCTTTAAAGCCTACGAATTGACCGAGGGCGCGGGTAAAGCAGAATTTTGGCAAAAATACCTGTAATATGCTGATTGGTTTGGGCAGTCGACACAATTGGCTAGCTCAAGGAGACGCCACTAATCCGTGTGATCCACGGGTTGGTTTTAACCTCAGTTTAGTTGGAATAATGGTTTGAATTTATCTACCTTTGGTCAAAAGTTTAGCGGTGATGCAGGCATTACAGTGCTTATGGAGGACATCACCAATGCCCTTTCTAGTGGCCGCGACATGATTATGATGGGCGGCGGAAATCCTGCTAATGTCCCAGAAATAGACGTTATCATGCAGCAACGCCTGCAAAAATTATCTAATGATTCAGTCGCGGTACGCAGTTTATTGGGTAGTTATGACTCGGCGCAGGGCAATTCGGGCCTAATTGATGCCCTTGTAAGCTTATTCAGCAAAAAGCTCGGTTGGCCGGTGACGCGCAAAAATATTGCCCTCACCAATGGCAGTCAATCGGCCTTTTTTATGTTGTTTAATATGCTCGCTGGTGAGTTTGATGATGGCTCCCATAAACAAATTCAGCTGCCCATGGCACCCGAATACCTTGGCTATGCCGACGCCGGTATTGGCCCAAGTTTGTTCACTGCAGCCCACCCCAACATTGAACAATTGGCGCAACGTCAGTTTAAATATCGGGTAAAATTTGACGACCTACACGTGGGGCCAAATACCGGTGCTATCTGTGTGTCTCGTCCAACTAACCCCACGGGTAATGTCATCACCGACGACGAAGTGGAGCAACTCGATGCCTTAGCCAAGGCCAATAAGGTGCCGCTTATTATAGACGGTGCTTACGGCATACCGTTTCCAGGGCTCATCTATACCCCAGTCACGCCGTTTTGGAATGACAACACCATTGTGTGTTTGAGTTTGTCCAAGTTTGGATTGCCCGGCGCTCGCACCGGCATTGTGGTGGCCAATGAAGAAACCATTCAAACCATGTCTGGCATCAATGCCATTATTAACTTAGCTAGCGGTAGTTTTGGGGCGGCTTTAACCACCGATCTGATTGCCTCCGGCGAAATAATTGATCTCAGCCAACAGATAGTGCGACCAGCCTACGAAGCACAATTAGCGTTTGCCCAAAAAACTTTACATGAAGTGATGGACCCCAATGTGCCTTATGCCATGCACAAGCCTGAAGGTGCTATGTTCCTTTGGCTATGGTTTAAAGACATGCCAATTACTAGCCAAGAACTTTATGAGCGGTTAAAAGAGCAGGGTGTTGTCGTGGTTTCTGGGCATCACTTTTTTGTCGGTATTAACGACCACTGGCAACACCAGCATGAGTGTATCCGTATTAACTACGCGGCCCAATCGCCCGAACGTATTGCTGCCGGTTTAACGATTATTGCGAATCAAGTGCGCAAGGCTTATTTAGGTTAAATAAGCCATAAATAAAACGCCTTTTGGCCCTATCCACCGAGCAAAAAAAACAGTATCGTGGCGGCCTTAAGTTAAGCACTTATGGTGGAGGCACGCGCCATGTTGCAAGAAGTTAAAGCCAGCTGGGCCTTGTTATTAGGCATCGGTTTGATCATGGTGGGCAATGGCCTTCAAGGCACCCTATTAGGTGTGCGTGCAAGCCTAGAAGGGTTTGAAGTATTTACCACTGGTGTGGTGATGTCATTCTATTTTTCGGGCATGTTGGTTGGCAGTATTATCACGCCAAAATTAGTGGCTCGAGTAGGCCACATTCGAGTGTTTGCTGCTCTGGCCTCTACCGCCTCCATTGCTATTTTGCTACATAGTATTTATATCAACCCGTATACTTGGAGCGCCATGCGCCTAACTACGGGTATCTGCTTTTCTGGTTTGTTTGTGGTTACAGAAAGCTGGCTTAACGACCGCGCCAGTAACGAAAACCGTGGTGCGATATTGTCTGCCTATATGGTTGTAGTGACCTTGGGTATGGGTAGCGGCCAGTTCTTGTTGAACGTGGCAGACCCTGCCAGCACAGAGTTATTTATTCTGATCTCTGTTGTTATCTCCTTTGCTTTGGTGCCTATCTTACTCACTGCGCGTCCTGCGCCTGCATTTGATCAGAGTGAAAGCATGTCAATCATCTCCCTGTATAGGGCGTCACCCTTGGCTGTGATCAGTAACGCCTTAACCGGTGCTGCCCATGGCACTGTGTTTGGTTTAGGCGCCGTTTATGGTCTACAAAAGGGCTTTGATAATAGCCTTGTGGCGCTGTTTATGGCCTCGTTTTTGTGGGGTGGGTTTTTGTTGCAATGGCCCATTGGCCGGTTATCAGACAAGTATGGCCGTCGTGGTGTAATGCTGCTAAACGCGGTGGTTGCTGTAGGCCTATGTTTGTTGGCAGCCGTATGGGACACCACCAGCAATAGCTATATTCCCCTGATCGTTATAGTAGGGGGCTCGGTAATGCCCATGTATTCTTTATGCATCGCCTACGCCAGCGACCGCTTAACGCCAGAGCAAATTGTATCGGCCAGTGGAGCCATGGTAATGGCGGCAGGCATTGGTTTGAGTATAGGGCCTATTTTGGTGGCCTTTACCATGTCCATTTTTGGCCCTGATGTGTATTTTCTTGGTATTGCGCTGGCCTTTGTGGCCATTGCCTTAGCCGTGCTTAATAGCATGCGCTATCGTGAAGTGACCGCCGAAGACGTGGAAGAACAGTCGCCCATATTGGCCGCTGGTGTCATTGGTACACCGATCGCCGCCTTTACTGCACCTGACGCAGAAGACTATGCGGTGGCTTTAGAGGAAGATGAATTAGAACAGCTAGATGACATTGACGAATGGACCCAAGCACCGATAGCGGGCCCAGAGTTAGCGATTCCAGACCCCGATGAGGCGACTGAGGAAGACCACTATTGATTCATCATCTTTTAATCCAAACCAATAAAACCACCGGTTTGGTGCTGCCATAGCTTAGCGTAGATTCCATCTTGGAGCAGCAACTCCTGATGGCTGCCTTGTTCGATGATGCGACCTTCGTCAATGATGACTAAACGATCCATAGCCGCTATGGTGGATAAACGATGGGCAATAGCAATTACAGTTTTGCCTTCCATCAGACGGTTTAAACTCGCTTGAATGGCAGCTTCTACCTCTGAGTCTAGGGCTGAGGTGGCTTCGTCTAACACCAAAATAGGTGCGTTTTTAAGTAATACGCGGGCAATAGCAATCCGTTGACGTTGGCCACCCGAAAGTTTTACCCCGCGTTCGCCCACTTGGGCCATATAGCCTTTGTTGCCTTTAGGGTCTTGCAAGGTTTCTATAAATACATCAGCTTCGGCTTTTTTACAGGCGTCCAGAAGCTCAGCGTCGGTGGCATCGGGTTTGCCGTATACAATGTTTTCACGCACGGAGCGATGCAGTAGGGATGTGTCTTGCGTCACCATGCCAATAACCGCGCGTAAGCTGTCTTGGCTCACTTGGGAAATGTCTTGACCGTCTATACAAATGTTTCCGTTTTCTAAATCGTAAAACCGCATAAGAAGGTTAACCAAGGTGGATTTACCTGCACCAGAGCGGCCGACAATGCCTACTTTTTCACCGGCTTTAATAGACAGGCTTAACGATTCAATGACGCCCTCTTGCTTGCCATAGCGAAAATCAATGTTATTAAAGTCGATTTGGCCCTGACTGACCTGCATATTAACGGGCTGATGGTCGACGACTTGTTGTGGTTGTGAAATGGTATTCATGGCGTCTATCACGGTGCCTATGCTTTCAAAGAAATCATGAATTTCCCACATTAACCAATCAGAAAAACTCTGCAAACGCATGGCTAAGGCCAGGCTTACGGCGACCATACCCAAACTCACGTCACCATTGAGCCACAGGTATATATTTAAGGTTGCGGTAGAAAAGATGAGCATATTGTTGATGAGGGTGATGGTTAAATCCATCCCCGTGCTAAGCCTCATCATTTGAAATACGTTGCGTAAGAACAGGTCCATAGAAGACTTGGCATAGCGGGCTTCACTTTGGGTGTGAGCAAACAGCTTGACGGTGGTAATGTTGGTGTAACTGTCCACCACGCGGCCAGTCATGATGGCCCGTTTATTGGCTTGGTCTTCTGACACGTTTCGTAAGCGGGGCAGAAAATAATACAAGGCAATAGAAAAGGCAACGATCCAAGCCACTAAAGGCATGGCCATGCGCCAGTCGGCAAAGGTCAATAATAGCAGCATAGAAATGACACCCACTAGCACATAAAAAAAGGTGTCGCAGAGTTTGCTCACAATTTGCCTGACCGCCAACGCACCTTGCATTACCTTAGCGGCAATACGGCCTGCAAAGTCATCCTGATAGAACTCCATGCTTTGACGCAGTAAATAGCCATGGGCCATCCACCGTACGCGTTGGGTAAGGTTAGGTATTAGGGTTTGGTGGCGCATGAGGTTGTTGATCAAAATGATAATAGGCATGCCGATTAACAACAAACCGCTCATGGTCCATAGGGTTACCGCTTGGTCTGCCAAAAACGTCTGTTTGTTTTGCACTGCCAACCAGTCAACCAACTGGGCGACAAAGCCAAACAACACTATTTCCATAGCCGCAAAAGCACCTGCACTCAAGGCCAAAATCAGCATGTAGCGTTTCATGCCATCACAGTAATGCAGGCAGAAATTCCACACGTTATTGGGTGGTTGGGCAGGTGCTTGCCGAGGGTAGGGGTTAACTAGGTTTTCGAAAAACTTAAACATGGCGGGCCGTGGTGTCCTTGGCAACAATAGTATGTATTCTAGCTCACAAACCAACCATCTAAGTGCTTTTTTTAAGAGGGTCAGAGTCTAGTGCTACAGTGAACTGGCAGCGCAGCTAGGTGGTCTCCTGGGTATAAGGCCTAGGCCGAACAATTTATAACCAAATAAACCACACGCAACTCGCCGTTAAGGCAGCCATAATAATATTGAATACCTTTAGCTGTTGCGGCGAAGACAGATAACGGCCAATGGCCTTGCCAAAGATCACCCAGCAAGTATTAGTGCAAGGGCCAACTAATAAATAAGCGCCAATAATAGCGATCACCGACGCCGAATATAATTCACCCTCTAGGCTGAAACTCACATTTGCGCCAATGGACATAACCCAAGCTTTAGGGTTAACGTATTGAAAAGTGGCGGCTTGTAACATTGTCAGTGGTGTGGGCGTATTGGTGGCCGTTGCAACCGAATTACCGAGCATTTTCCAAGCTAACCACAACAAATATGCACTACCTAACACCTTGAGGATATTTTGCAGCATAGGCAATTGCATAAACAGCGCACCTAAACCTAAGCCCATTAACAAGTGCAAACTGTTGAGACCTAAGGTAACACCAGCCATATGCGGGATGGTTTTACGATAACCAAAGTTGGCGCCTGAGCTTGTGAGCATGATGTTATTGGGCCCAGGCGTACCCGTGGTAACAAGGGCAAACAGGCAAATGGCAAAAAAAAGTTCGTAGGTCATGGACGGGGGTAGTGCTGTGTAGGTGGCGTATTAACCTAGTAATGTATCTGTTTTGGCCGCCATAATAAAGTCATTATGGTGTAAACCATGAATGGTGTGGGTCCACCAAGTAACGGTTACTTTACCCCATTCAGTTAAAATGCTGGGGTGGTGAAACACTGCTTCTGCTAAGTCGCCTACCTGGTTGCTAAAGGCGAGGGCCAGTTTGAAGTTTTTAAAACTATAAACCCGTTGCAACTGCATAATGCGGTTGTTTTCAACCAATGCCCAATGAGGTATTTGAGCCATTAAAACCACAGCGTCTTGGTTAGACACCTTGGGTGCGCCTGCGCGGCAGGCTTCACAGTTTTGTTGGCTTAATCGCATGGCGTGCTCCGAGCTTGTAAAGCTAAATGTGGAGCACGCACTTTATCACGTAAGATTTTGCCACGCTTGATGTTGGCTAAGGTAAATGCTGCCGGTTAACTGTTCAGAAAACCCAACCCGTTGTAAGCGATCTAATACAGGGCCTTTAACTTCTGATAAGTGCATGTTAACGCCTTTGTCTTTGAGGCGCTGATTGAATTCCAATAAGCTCTCTACGGCACTGGAGTCAATGTGATTAATGCCAGACGCCATAAGGATCAGGTGTTCGATACACGGATTTTTTGCTAATAGCTCATTGAGCTGATTGTCTAAATAACGGACGTTGCCAAAAAACAAACTCTCATCGATACGCAGAGCAATCACTTGCTCACATTGTTCAACCTCGTGGCGGTCGATATTGCGAAAGTGTTCACTACCCGCAATCGGGCCGACAATGGCCGTGTGAGGTCGGCTGGTACGCCAAAGCATCAATGAAATGGTAGCCGCCACGCCGGCCATTACGCCAGCCTCTACACCGACACCAAGCACCATCGCAATGGTAATCATCATGGCGGCAAAGTCATGTTTGCTGTACTTCCAAGTAAACTTAATTTCGTGGGGTTCGATTAGTGTGAGCACGGCCACAAATATGGTGGCGCCTAGCACAGCTTTAGGTAAGAGCGCTAAGTAGGGCGTAAGGTAAAGGCTGGCTAGGGCAATGCCAACTGCGGTGAATACACCTGCCATTGGCGTTTGTGCCCCGGCATCAAAGTTAACTACCGAGCGAGAAAATCCACCGGTTACCGCAAAGCCACCGGATGCCGCAGAAGCGACGTTAGCTGCACCTAAACCTAATAACTCGTGGTTAGGGTCTATCTGCTGGCGGCGCTTATTAGCTAAGGTTTGCGCCACAGAGATGGATTCGACATAACCGATAAGACTAATCATGATGGCGGAGGGCATGAGTGTTGAAACCAGTAACCAGCTGAGCTCTGGCCAAGCCAAGGTTGGTAAGCCAGAGGGAATATCCCCAACCACTTTAACGCCTTGCTGATCTAAACCTAAGTTTGAAACTAATAAAATAGACATGATCACCGCGCTAACGGGGGCCAGCTTGCTTAAGGCCGAGGCCGCAGTTTTGCTCATAAAACGACACAGAAAACGAGTTAACGGAGCGCGTGCCCACCATAAAAAAGCCACGCTGGTCACACCCACAACCACCGTGAGCAAATGCGTGTCGGTGCCATATTGCTGAAGGCCGTTAATCAGTTCGGGCAGGTTATGCCCCCCTAAGGGGATACCCAAAATGTGTTTGAACTGGCCTAGGGCAATAAGAATGCCGGCGGCGGTGATAAAACCTGTGACTACGGGGCGGCCCAGTAAATTGGCGATAAAACCAAGCTTAAATAACCCCATAAACAACATTAAGATGCCCGATAACAAGGCTAAGGTCATGGACAGCGTCAGTACGTCTAAACCACTATTGATATGGGCTAAACCTACAGCGTTAGCGGATAACAAGGAAATAACTGCGACTGGGCCCACCGCTAAGGTGCGGCTAGAGCCAAACAGAGCATAAGCTAACAATGGCAAGATACTGGCGTATAGGCCAGTAGCGGGAGGCAACCCAGCCAACATGGCATAGGCCAAACTCTGAGGAATAAGCATTATGGTAACAATTAATGCCGCCATCGCGTCGGCTTGTAACGAACGTGCATCGTAAGTTTTAAGCCATACTAATGCCGGTAGTTTTGTAAGCGGATTCCAAAGAGCTTTAGTCACAGTTATTAAGCGCCGATTTGATTAACAGGGATTTTAATATAAGCAATGCCGTTGTCTTCTGCCGGTGGCATATGGCCTGCACGCATATTCACTTGCACAGAAGGTAAAAGCAAGCGTGGCGCACTTAGTTGAGCGTCTCGAGTGGTGCGCATATCAATAAATTCGGCTTTGGTTTTTCCCGCTAAGTGAATGTTGCTGGCTTTAGACGCTGCAACGGTACTTTCCCAAAGGTATTCGCGGCCACCGGGGGCATAATCGTGGCACATGAATAACCGGGTGTCGTCAGGTAAACTTAGAATGGTTTCCATTGACTCAAACAGTGTAGTCGCATCACCACCAGGGAAGTCACAACGAGCGGTGCCGTAGTCTGGCATGAATAAGGTATCACCAACAAAGCAGGCGTCTGCAATCACAAAGCTCATACAGGCGGGTGTGTGGCCTGGTGTGTGCAGTGCCTTCATGGTCATGTTGCCAATGTTTAATTCTTCGTTGGGTGCTAACAAGTGATCAAACTGGCTGCCGTTACGGGCAAAACCATCTTCAGCATTAAATAAGTTGCCAAAAATGTCTTGAACTTGACTAATTTGATCACCAATAGCGATCTTGCCGCCTAATTGGCTTTGAATATATGGAGCACCTGAGAGGTGGTCAGCATGTACATGGGTTTCTAATAACCAAGCAACGGTTAGGCCTTGTGCTTTAATACTAGCGATCACTTGGTCCGCAGAGTCTGTGCGCGTGCGGCCCATGTTAGCGTCGTAATCCAAAACGGAATCGATCACTGCACATTGTTTAGTGGCTGGATCTGCAACGATATAGGTTACAGTGAAAGTGGCTTCATCAAAAAATGCAGTAATCGCTGGTGGTGTCTGTTTGGCTTGCGTCATGGTGCCTCCAAGTGGAAAATTTAATTAACTTGGGCCATTGTACGCCGGCTTATTAGTAAATGCAAATATAGTTATAACCATATACTAAATGGTTATAAGGCTGTGTTTCGATAGAAGTTTCTATGTTGCTGCGCTAAATAGCCGCATACAGTCGCTCGGGACGACCCACGCTGCCGTAGTGAATTTGCACCTTTATTTTATTGATCCCAACTAAGTATTCTAAGTAGCGTCTTGCAGTGGTGCGGCTGGCACCAATGTCGTTACCAATTTGTTCGGCGCTCAATGCTTGCGATTGCTGTGAAATGACATCAAGTACTTTGTTCAAAGTGAGTTCATCAACGCCTTTTGGCAGCCGTGCATTGATAGAGGCAGTTGCTTGAGCGAGGCGAGGCATCAGTTCATCTAAGTCGGTTTGCCCTATTGCAGCCACTGTGTTGAGTCGTGCGTGGTGTTGCTGGTAGTTGTTTAGGCTCACTTTGAGCCGCTCGAATACTAAAGGTTTTAAAATATAATCAAATACACCACCATGTAATGCGGATTTTAGTACATCCACCTCCTTAGCTGCAGTGATCAATATCACATCGGTATGGCTATTATTAGCACGCAACTGGTGCAACAGTTGCATGCCGTTGCCGGCAGGAAAATACACGTCTAACAGCAGTAGGTCGGGCATCAGTATAGACACCAGCTCTTGTGCGTCTTCTATACTGTGGGCAATCCCCACTAGCTCAAAATCTTCTAACCGTTCTAAATAGGTCTGTTGGATAAGGGCATTTTGTGGGTCATCTTCGGCAATGACTACACGGATAGTATTATTGTGCATCATAAGCGTGGGGTCTGTTTGGGTAGGCTAATGGTAAAGCGGCTGCCACCTAACGTGACAGGTTCCATAGTCACATAACCACCAAAACGTCTGGCCAGTTTTTGTACCAAATGTAAGCCTATGCCATGGTCGCCGCCGCTTTTGCTGCTATAACCTTTGGTGAAAATCAGCTCACGTTGGCTTGGGTCAACACCAGCTCCCTGATCTTCCACTTCAAACAAAATGTCGGTACCAAAGTCGGTCATGGTTAGGTTGATTTGAGTACCATGGGCACCTTCCGCTAAACAGGCATCAAAGGCGTTGTCGATAATATTGCCAATCATGCTTGCCAGTTGATCTCTGGGCAGGTGTGCAGGTAAGTCATTCATGTGGCTGTCGGGGTCAATGTTTAAGGTGAGGCCAATCTCTTTTGCACGGTTAAATTTTCCTAGCAAACAGCCTGCTAAAATGGCATCTGACACGGTGCTCATAAGTAGCTTAATGAGTGCGCGGTGGGCTTGGTTTTCTTGGCCAATGAGGGCAAGCGCTTGATCTGATGCGCCGATTTGAATGAGGCCCGCAATAGTGTGTAATTTGTTGGTGTATTCATGGGCTTGGCTACGTAAGCTGTCAGCATATTGCTGTACACGGCTGAGTTGTTGGCTGACCAAGTCTAGTTCGTCTTTAGGCCGAAAACTGGCCACTAAACCAATAATGACGCTTTCGTTACGCAAGGGCAAACGGTTCACTATGTAGGGTTTTTGCTTAAACCACACCTCTTTTTCAAACTCGGCGCTATGGGAACGATTGTCTAACATGGGGCTTTCCGGCATTACCGTGCTAATATTTTGCCCTTGCCACTGTACCTGATCCTCCAACTCTAAAAACTGTACGGCGGCTTTGTTGATGGTAGTGATTTGGCCCTCGGCATTGACTGCGATAATGCCTTCTCTAACCGACTCTAAGGTGGCGATACGTTCTTGATAGAGTTGACCTATCTGCTCTGGTTCTAGGCCGAAAATGGCTTTTTTAAAATGATTAGCAAACCATAATGCGGTTAACAAACTAATGAAAAAAGCCGCCAAAATAACCCATAGTAATGTCGCTCGGTAGCTGTCTATAACCGTTTCAATGCTGTCCAGCAGATAACCTACCGAAACTAACCCGATAATTTTCTCACCTAAGGGGTCGAAAACAGGGGCCCGTGCGCGCATAGACCAGCCTAAGCTGCCTTCCGCCTTAGAAATAACTGCTCGGCCTTGGCTTAGGGTGGGGCTGATTTCGTCGTTGTCGTCATCCATCATGGATGCGCCCAGCTTCGCGGTATTAGGGTGAGCCAAGCGTAGGCCTGCTGCATCGCCGATCACTACAAAACGAGCATGGATCTCTTGTGCCAAGGTTAAACTTAGAGGCTGTAGGTAATTTGTGTCGCTACGTTTTACTGCATTAGCTACTTCTGGCATGGCGGCAATGGTTTTTGCCACGTGCAGCGCGCGCACACCAATTTCGTCATTCAGAGATTGATTGAGGTACTGCAAAGCAAATAATCCCAACATGCTGGTCTGTAATAGCGCCATTAAACCCAAAATAAACATCATTCGACTTTTTAGTTTGAGCTTGCGAAACGGTAGTTTCATGGTTTTTAATGTTATTTTCATGGTTTACATACTACTGAACATTGCAGGTTTTAGCCCGTAAACTTTATGGCCAAAATATATTTTAAGTGTTTTAAAGTGTTTACTTTCTAAAACTATCCTCCTCATTAATGGCGTTTTATGCTGCTCAGGCACAACAATAAAACTAACCGAGGACTTATTATGTTAAAGCAATTTAAAACTAAACAACGCATGCTACTTACCGCTGCTCTGATGAGCGGCATGCTAGGTGCTGGCGCTGCATACGCCGATGTAGACAGTATTCACTTTTTGATTCCTGGTGGCGCAGGCGGCGGTTGGGACGGTACAGCTCGTGGTACAGGCGAAGCGTTAACCAATGCAGGCCTGATCGATAGTGCCTCTTACCAAAACATGTCCGGCGGCGGCGGTGGCAAAGCCATTGCCCATCTTATTGAAACAGCAGACCAAGCCCATGGCACTTTGATGGTGAACTCCACACCTATAGTCATTCGCTCATTGTCTAAGGTGTTTCCACAATCCTTCCGTGATCTAACCCCTATTGCAGCAACCATAGGTGACTTTGGTGCGTTTGTAGTGCGATCTGATTCTAACTACCAGACTTTTGGTGATGTAGTTGCAGACTATAAGGCCAACCCTAAGTCAGTGATCATCGCTGGTGGTTCGGCTCGTGGCAGCATGGATCATCTGGTAGCGGCCATGGCCTTTAAGGCTGCTGGTGCTAACCCTAACAAAGTGAAATATTTAGCGTTTGACGGTGGTGGTAAAGCCATGGCGGGTTTGCTATCGGGTGAAGCGGGCCTTCTTTCAACCGGTTTTAGTGAAGCGTTAGCGCTGGCAGCGGCAGGTGAAGTGCGCATTCTAGTGATGACCGGTGATCAGCGTTCTGATGCTGCTCCTGAGGTACAAACCTTACAAGAGCAGGGTTATGACGCAAGCTTTGTTAATTGGCGTGGGTTCTTTGGCGCTCCAAGCCTAAGCGACGCAGAAGCTGATGAGTACGCTCAAACCTTAGCTGAAATGTATAAGACTGAAGCTTGGGAAAAAGTACGAGCTCGTAACGGCTGGACTGAAATTTTCAAGCCTCGTGCTGAGTTTGTCACTTTCTTAGAGCAGCAAGAAGAAGTGGTGGGTAACTTAATGCGCGAGCTGGGTTTCCTATAAACATCTAAGCGTGTACTAACGTCTTGTGTTGGAATTGTCCTACAGACAGCTCACATACAAGACGTTTTTTTTGCAAGATCGGAGCAGCTAATGATTAGCCTCACTAAAGACCGTTTTGGCGGTGTTCTATTTTTACTTTTATCCTTGAGCTACGGCTATTACGCAGCCGATATACCCTTGCTCCCAGGTGATAAATTTGAACCATTCCACGCACAAACCTTACCCTACTGGTTGGCTGGATTGGGATCTTTTCTAGCATTATTGTTGATTGTATCGAAAGCAACGCCAAGCACACAAGAAACACCTTTGTCCCGTGCCAATGTAAGCCTCATGTTAGGTTTATTGGCTTTGACGTTGTTGTTTTCCCTGAGTCTGCCTTGGCTTGGGTTTCCGGCGACAACGAGTCTGTTTTTAATAGCCAGTTATTGGCTGTTGGGTGAACGCAGATTAAAAATGTTAGTGCTAGCGTCGGTGCCTTTTGCGCTGATTTTTTGGTTGTTATTAACCGAAGTGCTGGAGGTGTATATTGCACCCGCACGAATTTTGTATTGGTAGGAGGCTGACATGTTAGATGGCATGTTTTCAGGATTAGCTACGGCATTAATGCCGTTTAACTTATTGATGGTAGTTGTGGGTTGTTTTGCGGGTACCTTTATTGGCATGTTACCGGGTCTTGGGCCTATTTCTGCCGTCGCATTGATGATTCCTATTACTTATACCTTGGATCCATCATCCGGCATTATCCTTATGGCCGGGGTTTATTATGGTGCCGTTTTTGGCGGCTCAACGTCATCCATTCTCATTAATGCGCCGGGTTGTGCTAGTACGTTGGTAACCACTTTTGATGGTTACCCCTTGGCACAAAAAAATCAGGCCGGTAAGGCTTTGGCTTTAGCCGCCTATGCTTCTTTTACCGGTGGCACTATAGGCGCCATTATTCTCATATTTACAGCGCCGGCGCTGGCTAGTGTTTCCTTGAGCTTTCAGTCGGCTGACTATTTTGCCCTAATGTTACTTGGGCTTACATCGGTGGCGGCGTTCTCTGGCAAAGGACAAGTCATTAAAGCCATGATGATGACCGTATTTGGTCTCATGATCGCAACCGTCGGTAACGACGTCATTACCGGTGCACCGCGCTATACCTTTGGCGCACTTGATCTTGTGGATGGTGTGAGCTTCTTGCTGTTAGCCATGGCCACTTTTGCTTTAGCCGAAGTGATGATGACCATCATGCGTGGCCAAATGCACGGCTCAGAGCAGGCCATGCAACCCGTCGCTTTAAGTAGCATGAAGCTGTCTCGTGACGAGGTGAAAGAAGTGGCTCCCACCATAGCCCGCTCATCAGTGTTTGGCTTTGTTGTTGGAGTGTTGCCCGGAGCAGGGGCAACCATTGCCTCCTTTTTAGCCTATGGTTTGGAGCGAAATATAGCGCCACCAAGGCTGCGTAAAATGTTTGGCAAAGGCGCGTTGCGTGGTTTGGCGGCACCAGAATCGGCCAACAATGCGGCCTCTACTGGGTCTTTTGTGCCGCTACTCACATTAGGCATACCGGGATCCGGTACCACGGCCATCATGTTAGGTGCGTTGATTGCTTATGGTATTCAGCCAGGCCCTCGGTTGTACTTAGATCATCCTGACGTATTTTGGTCGGTGATTATCTCTATGTACTTTGGTAATTTGGTGTTGCTGGTATTGAACTTACCACTAATTCCTTATATTTCTCGTTTGCTCGCAATACCGCCGCAAATATTGAATCCGCTGATCATTTTCTTCTCTATTATTGGTGTCTATTTGGTGAGTTTTAACACCTTTGATATTCAGATTATGGTATTTATCACGCTCTTGGCCGTTGGCTTAAAGTTACTTAATTTTCCCATGGCACCCATGTTGTTAGGCTTTATTTTGGGTGGAATGTTGGAAAAGAACTTAAGCCGAGCATTAGTGGTTAGTGACGGTAGTTTTGACTTTCTCTGGCAGCGGCCATTAACCTTTAGCATTGTCTGTATTACTGTGGTGATCTTGGTTTTGCCGTGGTTATTGGGGCTTGTCAAAAGCCGTCTTAAGGCAACATTGCCGGCCGCCTATTAAATCTAGGGTTAGTGTTTCATAGGTGAGTTAAAGTTTAGGGCTTGATTTATTTAACATGTTAATTATAATTAGTTCATCTAATTCGTAGCAAAACCTTAATTTTGCAGCGAGACCACTTATAATGTCGGTCTATTATTGACCTCTAAACTGGAGCCCTTATGACAACAGAAGCTTTTAACGCACGCGAATTTCGCGATGCTCTCTCATCGTTTGCTACAGGCGTCACGGTGGTGACTTGTTTGGATGCCAACGGTGAGCCTGTAGGCGCCACAGCGAGTAGTTTTAACTCTGTGTCCATGGATCCACCTTTAATTCTTTGGAGTATCACCAAGACCGCCTATAGCGCCGATGCCTTTATTAACGCTAAGCATTTTGTAGTCAATGTATTAGGCGCTGACCAAACGGACATCTCTAACAAATTTGCTCGTAGCGGCACCGATAAATTTGCCGATGTTGAAGTGGAGAAGGGAATTGGTGGCGTGCCTATGCTACCCGGTACCATCACCTGTTTTGAGTGTGAGGCGTGGGCTACCTATGATGGCGGCGATCACGAAATTATTGTCGGCCAAGTGAAGGCCATGCGTAGTACCGCTGGTTCTGGTTTGGTTTTTTACCGAGGTGCTTATGCCACGGCTGAAGCCATTCCTACCTTGGCACCGGTAGAGACTAACGATGTTAGTCACTTTATTGATAACTACCTATTGTATTACCTTACACGGGCAACCCATCAAATGGGTGACGAGTTTCATCAATTGGTGGCGGATGACGGCTTAACCACGAAAGAGTGGCGCGTATTGGCCTGTTTGTACAACGAAAATAGCATGAGCCTTGCGGAACTAGCCAAGCGCACTATGGTGGATCAAACCACCTTGTTGGAACTGGCTTTAGGTTTACAAAAGCACGACATGGCCCGGGTACAGCAGCTCGATAGCGGAACTAAGTTGACGGGCACCATAGCCGGTCAGCAGCGTGTTGTTCACCTGATTGCCGATTGCCAAGAAGCCGAACAAAGTGCGTTGGAAGGCTTAGATGCCGATGCAGCAGAAACCTTAAAGACCATGCTGCAACGTATTATTGCCAACACTGACTAGTAGCCAATGGAGGCTTAAAGCGGGGTTTTAAATTGTGTGTGTGTGGTTTCTAAAGCCTTATACACAGGTTCTCGCTTTTGGCCTTTGCTCATCATGGCTTCCATCATATCCACTTCGGGCTGTAACATGCCCGCTTGCCATGTGGCCTGATATTTCAGCGCATCATCAGTGCTGTGGTTGAGGCCATAATTAATCATCTCTTTACAGCCGTACACCGCCAAGGGTGAGTGGTTAGCCATGGTTTGAGCTAACACCATCACTTCGCTCATCATCGTGTCTACATCACTAAATACCTGATTTACCAAGCCACTCGACAATGCTTCTTGGCTATACAAGCGTCTGCCAGTATAGGCCAGTTCTTTGGCAAGGCCGGGTGCAATAAGTTTGGGTAAGCGCTGTAAGGTGCCTAAGTCGGCAGCCATGCCAAGGCGGATTTCCTCAATACTAGTAAACGCATCTTCAGTCATGTAACGGCAATCACAGGCACAAACTAAATCTAGCGCACCACCGATGGCGCCACCTTGAATGGCGGCTAAAACGGGCATACGTAAACTCTCGACGCTGCTAATCACCGCTTGTAGGTGCAATACGATTTGACGCATATGTTCATTGCGCCTTGCTGGATCTTTAGGGCGTTTAATGGCTCCGCTGGTAAACACGGCTAAATCCATACCGGCACAAAAGTGTTTGCCTTCACCACTAATGACTAACACACGGACTTCTGGATCATCGTCTAGGGCTGTTATGGCTTGCGGGAACTCCTGCCAAAATTCAAGGCTCATAGCGTTGTATTTTAGCGGCCGATTAAAGCGTAAATGAGCCACATGGTTTTCAACGGTTAAATCAAACGTAGTGTAGTCCACAAGTTACTCCTAAAATTTAATTGCCAACAAGGTACCTTGACGAATGGCTCGTTTGGCATCTAACTGCGTGGCTTTATCAGCACCACCGATAAGGTGATATTCGCGCTCTAAGCCTTCAACCAATCGACGGTCTGGATCTTGGCCAGCACATACAATAATGTTGTCTACCTCTAACACCTTGACTTCACCACCTATAGTTAAGTGAAGGCCTTTGTCGTCAATGGCCTGGTACTCACAGCCAGCAATCATCTTCACTTGCTTTTGTTGTAATCCTGCACGATGAATCCAACCGGTGGTTTTGCCTAAACCTGCACCCACTTTAGTGGTTTTGCGCTGTAATAGGTGAACCTCTCGCGGAGAAGCCTCTAAGTTGGGTGTCATTTGTGCCACGCCACCACGGGCCTGCATGGTCATGTCGATGCCCCATTGAGACATAAATTGTTCGATGTTTTTACTAGGCTGACGTTCGCCGTGGGTTAAAAATTCGGCTACGTCAAAACCTATGCCACCGGCACCAATAATGGCGACTTTTTGGCCCACTTTGGCGCCTTTAATGACGTCTAAATAGTTAAGTACTTTTGCATGATCGTGCCCTGGAAGTTCTAAATCGCGAGGGCTAATGCCAGTGGCAAGCACCAGTTCATCGACCTGCAAGGCGTTGAGCTGTTGGGTGGTTAGGGTGGTATCAAGTTTAACAGTGACCTTAAGCTCTTTTAACCGAACAGCAAAATAACGTAGGGTTTCAAAAAACTCTTCTTTGCCTGGGATGCGCTTAGCAATATTAAACTGACCACCAATTTCGTTACCTGCATCATATAAAGTTACGTTATGGCCACGTTCTGCGGCAGTTACAGCACAGGCTAAGCCAGCGGGCCCCGCGCCTATGATGGCAATGGTCTTTTTAGCTGTGGTTGGCTCAATTATTATTTTGGTTTCTTCACAGGCTCTTGGATTCACCAAACAAGAACTCGGTTTACCGCTAAACACATGGTCCAAACAGGCCTGGTTACAACCAATACAGGTGTTGATACGTTCAGGCGTGCCGGCTGCTGCTTTATTGACGAACTCGGGGTCGGCCAAGAATGGCCGAGCCATAGAAATAAGGTCGGCGTCGCCATTAGCCAAAACACTTTCGGCTACCTCTGGCGTGTTAATACGGTTGGAAGTGATTACCGGTACGGTTAAATGCTTACGTATGGTGTGGGTCACCCAAGTAAAGGCTGCACGGGGCACTTTGGTGGCAATGGTAGGAATACGGGCTTCGTGCCAGCCAATACCCGTATTAATAATGGTAGCACCGGCCTTTTCGATGGCTTGTCCAAGTTGCACCACTTCGTCTAGGTTACTTCCTTCAGGCACTAAATCCAACATAGACAGGCGGTAGACGATAATAAAGTTGGGGCCAACCCGTTGGCGTACACGCTTTACCACCTCTATGGCAAGGCGAGTTCGATTGTCGTAGTTACCCCCCCATGCGTCATCTCGCTGATTGGTACGGGTAACAATAAACTGGTTTAAGAAGTAGCCTTCAGAACCCATGATTTCAACGCCGTCGTAACCCGCTTCTTGGGCGAGTTTAGAACTGTTTGCAAAGTCTTCAATTTGCCGTTCTATCTCGTCGCTGGTTACGGCTTTGGGGGTAAATGGATTGATGGGTGCTTTAATAGCAGACGGTGCGATGGAATCTGGCGAGTAAGCGTAGCGGCCGGTATGCAGTATTTGCATACAAATCTTACCCCCAGCCTTATGTACGGCTTGGGTTACTAACTGATGCTGAGATACTTTATCGGCACAGTCCAAGGCGGCGGCGCCAGCAAAAGTTAAGCCTTGCTGGTTAGGCGCAATACCGCCGGTAATAATGAGGCCAACGCCGCCGCGGGCACGCTCGGCAAAGTACTCAGCTAAGCGTTCAAAGCCATTTTTAGCTTCTTCTAATCCAGTATGCATAGAGCCCATGATTGCGCGGTTTTTAAGTTGCGTAAAACCAAGGTCTAAAGGCGCTAAAAGATGAGGGTAGGTGTTAGAAGGTGTTGGAGACGGCATAATTAAAACACTTGTTTGATTGACAGGGTGTCAGGTTAGGTGTTGTGGCCAAGAGGGTCAAATAATTATACCTTCATGACCACTAGGTCAATGTAATGGGCTACTGGAGCAGGTCCATCATGTTAGCAGGCATAGGTGTCTCGAAGGTAAGGCGTTTGCCCGTTTCTGGCCGTGTAATGCTTAGGCTCACGGCGTGTAACCCCGTACGTGGGCCGTAGGTGCCATAGTGGCCGTCTCCAACGACAGGGTGCCCCAACCAGGCCATATGCGCCAAAATTTGGTGGTACCTACCTGTTTCTACGCGAACCTCCACTAGGGAACGACTGTTAACTGTGCGCAATGTTTTAAAATGAGTCACGGCTTTTTTGGCGTCGTCATGTGGGCCAACAATCACTTGTTGGTTCTCATAGTCCGTACGCAACGGCTGGTCTATACGCCCTTGGCTTGGGTTAGGGCTACCTTCGACTATGGCAAGATAGGTTTTCTCGGCTTGCCCCCAGTCTTCGTTAATTGCTTCGCGCATTTTGCGAGAAGTAACAAATACTAAAACCCCCGATGTTTCTCGGTCCAGTCGATACACAGCCCATAGATTAACAGGCTGTTTGGAGCGGGATAACTGTTGGCGAAGAATCGCAAGGGCATGTTGTTTTTTTTCATCATCTGACGCAACAGACAATAACCCAGTTGGTTTATTGATCACCACAATATCAGGGTCTGAATATAAAACTTCTAAGCGTGTCGACTCACGAACCATAGGTTTGCCAAAGGCCCTAACTTCTATGTTATCGCCCACTGCAAGTGCGTGATCGTGCTGCATAATAGGCACATCATTAACCGTAACACAGCCTGTTTTTAAGCGTTTTTTTATGTTGTTGCGAGTCCAACCTTTAAGTTGAGTATTAAGGAAGGGGAGCAGGCTTTCTGGGTGCTGCACGCGAAATCTATCAGACATTGTCAATTATTCCCTAGCTGGTGTTCTAATAATGTTCGGTAGGCTTATTATCGCTTAACGTGTTGTGCAGTAGCAATGGACCTCATGACTATTGCTTGGTTTTATAAGGCAAAGCCGTTTGCGCCCATTGCATGTAGTGCTCTATTTGCTCGGCTTCTGCTTTGCAGTATTGTTCAATAGCGTCGTTAAAGCCTGTTTCGGCTAGATAATGGTAGGAGTGGGTAGTTTGAGGAATAAAGCCGCGGGCGAGTTTGTGTTCGCCCTGTGCGCCGGCGTCAAAATGAGGGATGTTATTGGCAATACAATAATCAATGCCTTGGTAATAACAAGTTTCAAAGTGTAAGAAGTTGACTTCTTCTAAACAACCCCAATAACGCCCATAAAGAGTGTAATCGCCCACAAAAAACAAAGCATAGGCTAACGGTCTTTGTTCTTGAGAGGCCGTGACCAGTAACAGTTTGTCGGGCATTTGCATTAACAGTTGAGCAAAGAATTCGTAGGTTAAGTAGCCTTGACGACTGCGTTTTAGGTAAGTGCTTTGATAACAATCGTAAAATTCTTGTAACGCCTGTGGCTCGATGTCGCCGCCGCGCTGCCAAGTAAACTCAATGCCTTGCTCTGCTATCACACGGCGCTCTTTATTAATGGACTTTCGTTTACGAGAGGTGAGGCGGGCGGTGAAGTCGGAAAATTCATTATAGTTTTTATTGTACCAATGGTACTGGCAGCCCGTGCGCTGATGCCATTTTTGTTGGTGCGCTGCTTGCCAGTCTGGCTGTTGGGCAAATAGCCAATGCCAGCTGCTGAGTTTAAGTTGCGCACACAGGTGTGGCAATTGCTCCTGTAGAAAACCAAGGGCTTGGCCCAGGTGGGCATTGGCAGCAAGTAATACTCTGGGGCCAGCACAGGGCGTAAAAGGCACCGCACTAATGAGTTTAGGGTAATACTCCAAGCCATAACGTTGGTAGGCATTAGCCCATTCAAAATCAAACACATATTCACCCCACGAATGGGTTTTTATATAGCTAGGTATTAAGGCGACGGGCTGGCCCTGGTGAGTGATTTCTAGATGTATGGTCTGCCAACCGCTTTTGCCGCCCACGCTACCACTGGTTTCAAGGGCGGCATGGTATGCGTATTGGCTAAAAGGGTCTGACTGAACTCCCAGGTATTGTTGCCAATGCTTTTGGCCGAGTTCAAGGGTGTTTGGATGGAGGTGAAGTTGCATGTAGGTTGCACAAATGTAGCGAAAACGTGAAAATGAGTAATACTAACTGCAGCATACAATAATAATGCCGACAACAAAATGACGGCACCACCATGAGAGCCACAATATGAAATACACCGTGTCTATGGATATCAATTTACCTCGGGAGCGTATGCTTGAGCTATTTGATAGCACCGAAAAATATGTTAAGTAGCAAGATTGCCTAGTTAGCTTTGACCATGTGTCTGGCGAGCCGGGTCAGGTAGGCGCTGAGTCTCGTATGGTGCAGACCATGGGCAAAAAGCAAATAGTGATGATCGAAACCATCACCGAACGTAATTTCCCAGACTCATTTGCCTGCACCTAGGAACCGACGGCGTGTGGAACCTGGTAGAAAACTATTTTCATGATCATGGCGATATTACGCAATGGGTTATGGATACTGAGTTTCGCTGTACTGGATAATGAAAATCATGTGTTGGCTCATGCCGTTTATGTTCAAAAAAGAAAGCACTAAATTTATGCGCCAGTTTAAAGAGTTTGCTGAGGCGCAGTAACGCGCTACAGGTTCAACAAGCAACGCAGTACACCCTTCTTTCCATTGTATTTAACGTACAATGTTTTCTCGGGCTGAAATAAACACCTAAAACCAGAGTTAACCATGGACACAATGAGCTATTCATCATTTAGGGCACAATTGGCAGGTACTTTAGATCAGGTTAATGACAATCATAAGCCGGTGCTAGTGACTCGACAAAATGGCCACCCGGCAGTGATTATGAGCCTTGAAGACTACCAGCCCTACGAGGCCACAGCCTATTTGATGGCGAGCCCTGCGAACGCCCAAAGACTAAATCAAGCCATCGCTGAAGTACAGGCAGGTATGTTGATCGAACGCCCATTGGTTGAATCGTGATTCTGTGTTGGGCCGAGGCGGCTTGGCAAGATTATATATATTGGCAACAGACCGATAAAAAAATGGTGCAGCGAATTAACAAATTGGTTAAAGACATCGGTCGACACCCGCACCAGGGTTTGGGTGATCCAGAACCATTAAAACACAACTGGTCTGGCTATTGGTCGTGCCGTATAGACCGGCAACATAGGTTGGTTTATAAAACCACCGCAGACCAAATTGTCATCGTTCAAAGCCGATACTATTACTAATTTTGCTTCACTTATTCGTCACGTTTTTTAATAGTTGTTTAGGTCGATATACAAGCTCAACAGGTTCCCGATGAATAACTAAATGTTATGAGATCTGGTGATTAATAGTTGTTTGACCTAAGTTAACACAGGCTATTAGACTGGCTGCTTAAGCGCGATTAGTTATGACTTATTTGTGAGGAAAACATGCAATTCAACGGTATCTATGTACCTGTAATCACCCCCTTTAACGACGACTTTTCCATTGATGAAGCCGGCTATAGCCGTATTATAGATGGTGCTATTGCCTCTGGAGTGCAGGGCATTATTGTGGGGGGGACCACGGGCGAATATTACGCCATGGAAAAGGCCGAGCGGTTACGCACCTTTGCTATTGCTAAAGAGGCCATTGGTGGTCGTGTACCGCTTATCACCGGCGTGGGGGCGTTACGTACGGAAGACACCATTGAGTTATCCCTGCAGGCCGATAAAGCCGGTGCCGACTGCTTGTTGCTCGGTGCGCCTTACTACGCCATTCCTACGTCGGAAGAATTGGTGCGCCATTGCTTAGCTGTTGAGCGAGCTACCGACTTGCCCATAATGTTATATAACTTTCCCGATCGCACTGGCGCACCTATGGATGAAGCCTGTTTGGAGCGCTTGAGCATGCGGCCTAATTTTTGCGCCATTAAAGAAAGTAGCGGCGACATTAACCGCGTGCATTTGTTGGCTCGCCGTTTCCCTCACATTCAATTAAGTTGTGGTATGGACGATCAAGCCTTGGAATTTTTTGCTTGGGGCGCAACCAGCTGGGTGGCGGGTGCCGCTAACTTTTTACCTAAAGAACACTATGCTCTGTACCATGCGTGTGTGGTGGAGAAAGACTTTACCAAGGGCCGCCAAATCATGACTGCCTTATTACCCCTCATGCAAACCTTGGAGCAAGGGGGCAAGTTTGTACAGTGCATTAAGTATGGCTGCCAGCTAGAGGGTATTGTCACGGGGCCCGTGCGTAAACCGCTGCGGGACATGAACAAAGAGCTTAAACGCGAATTTGAAGTCACCGTAGCCACAGTAAAAACCACCATTGCCAATATCTGCAACCATTCAGGAATTACACCATGTTAACTCAAGCCGAATACCTCGCTATTGCCGAGCAGATTAACTTTCCAACCAATGCGTGGATTGATGGCAGCTATACCCCTGCTATTAACGGTGGCACCTTGGCCACAATTAACCCAGCCACAGGTCAGGAGATTGCCCAAATAAGTGCCTGTGATTCTGCCGACGTCGATGTGGCGGTAGATAAAGCTCGACAAGCCTTTGAAGCGGGCAGCTGGAGCAAGTTGCATCCTAGCCAACGCAAACAGGTGATGATTAAGTTTGTTAAGTTGATTAACCGTAACCAACAAGAACTCGCGGTGATGGAAGCCTTAGAAAGTGGCAAACCCATTAAGGATTGTGTGTCCATTGATGTGCCAGAAACCATTGATTGTATTCAATGGCATGCCGAGGCCATCGATAAAATTTACGATCAAATTTCGCCCTCTGGTGACGCTGCCTTGGGCATGATTGTCAGAGAACCCATCGGTGTGGTTGCCTGTGTCTTACCGTGGAACTTTCCCATGCTTATGGCGGCATGGAAATTAGGTCCAGCGTTAGCAGCAGGTAACAGCGTAATCCTTAAACCCGCAGAACACACCAGTATGAGTTGTTTGCGGTTGGCTCAGTTAGCCCACGAAGCGGGCGTACCGGCAGGCGTGATTAACGTGCTGCCAGGTTTAGGTGAAACCTGTGGCCAAAGCCTCGGTTTGCATGACGACATTGATGCCGTGTCTTTCACCGGCTCCACCGAAGTGGGCCGGTTGTTCCTGCAATACTCTGCACAAAGTAACCTAAAGCGTGTGGTGTTGGAGTGTGGCGGTAAAAATCCGTGTATCGTTTTAAACGATGCAGAACGTTTAGATGAAGTGGCGGAACACGTGGTAAACGCTGTGTTCTGGAACATGGGTGAAAATTGTTCGTCTAACTCGCGCCTCATTGTTCATAGTGCTATTAAAGAGCAACTCATGGTTAAGGTGTTAGAGAAAACGCGTGACTGGATCACGGGGGATCCTATGGACCCGCGTAATGCCCTAGGGGCTATGATTAGCCAAGAACACTTTGAAAAAGTGATGCAGTATATCGAAGGTGCAAAGCAGCAGGGCGCTGAGTTGATTTTAGGTGGCAATGCGATAGAGCTAAACAATGGCTTATTTATTGAGCCCACCATTTTTGATCGAGTCACGAGCGACATGACCATTGCTCAAGAAGAAGTGTTTGGACCGGTGCTAGCGGTCATGACGGTTAACTCCGCAGCCGAAGCGGTGGCCTTAGCTAACGACACTTGTTATGGCTTGGCTGCGTCGGTGTTTACCAGTAACGCAAGGCGTGCCCACAACGTGGCCCGCGCTATTAAAGCCGGTACCGTGAGTGTTAACTGTTATAGCGAAGGGGACATGAGCACACCATTTGGCGGTTATAAGTCTTCTGGATTTGGTGGGCGAGATAATTCTTTGATGGCCCATGACCAATACACCGAAACCAAAACCATCTGGATGGATCTATCCACCGAATCTGACTCACAACTAGACTAATGCCAGATCAAATGCAGCCGGTACAGAGCTTACCGGATTACGCTAATGACTGTGGTTGGTATAACAACCTGCCACAGCCTGCCGTGAGTGCGCCGTTACACGGGTCTGTGACGGCTGATATCGCCATTATTGGGGCGGGGTTTACCGGTTTAGCGGCGGCGCGACGGTTGGCCGAATTAGCCCCAGACAAACACATTGTATTGCTTGATGCTATGGCTGTAGGTATGGCCTCGGCAGGCCGCAATTCGGGATTTATGATCGACTTACCCCATGCGTTAAATAGCCATTCCTATACCACTGACTTAAGCCACGATCATAATATTATAGCCTTTAATCGATCGGGTATTGCCTATGCAAAAAGCATCGTCAAGCAGCACAACATAGCGTGTGATTGGAGCGAAAGCGGTAAAATCCATGGGGCTACCTCGGCCAATGGGGCTAAAAGCCTTGATTCTTATGGGCAAGGGCTCGCAGCATTGGGAGAACCTTTTAGCCACCTTTCTCGCCAACAAATGCAAGACACCACGGGGCTCAATTATTACCACAGCGGTGTATTTACCCCTGGCACTGTACTGATTCAACCGGCGGCGTTTGTGCGTGGCTGTGCGCAGAACTTGCCCGCTAACGTGACCTTGTATGAAAACACACCGGTTACGGCTTACCAATGGGGCCGCCCAAACCTATTAACCACGCCTCATGGGCAAGTGAGAGCCGACCAAGTGTTGTTATGCAATAACGGTTTTGCGCAAGCCTTTGGCGAACAAAAAGGTCGCTTAGTGCATGTGTGTACCTACGCTAGTATGACGGCTGCTATGACGGTTGAGCAGCAACAGCGATTAGGTGGTGACCAAAGCTGGGGGCTGATTCCGGCACACCCCGCTGGCGCTACCATTCGCCGTACACCCGACCAACGTCTGCTAGTGCGCAGCGTGATTACCTGTAACCCTAAGTTGAGTTACCGACGCATCAACATGGCCAAGGTTAAGGCGCAGCATCAACTCAGCTATCAGCGTCGTTTTAGCGCTTTGCCAGATCTGAAGTTTGAACACACATGGGGTGGTTTGTTGTGTTTGTCGGGTAACGAGGCGAGTTATTTTGGTCAATGCCAAGAGGGTGTTTATGCTGCTGTTTGCCAAAATGGTTTAGGCGTGGCGCGCGGTACCGCAGCGGGCAAATTGTTAGCAGAAATGGCCCTGGGTCACGACAGCGAGTTATTACGTCAACAAGTCAATCAAGGCGGACCCAGTTGGCTGCCACCCAAACCGCTGAGTGATTGGGCCGTAAAGGCAACCCTTATGATGTATAAAATGCGAGCCGGCCGCGAAGCCTAAGTCGGTGCTGTTACCACCATTAAAAGCTATTTAATAACCACTGGCTTAAGGCTTGTACATCGGGGTGATGTACTAAGTTAGATTTAATGGCAAGGTAATAGCCACGACCCGTATCCCATACTTTGTCGGTAAGCCGAATCAATTTTCCTTGAGCCACCAAATCGCCGGTGGAATGCTCAAAACCTAAGGCAATACCTTCGCCGTCTAACACCGCCTGAATTAACAGGGGGTAATTGTTAAAGGTAAATCCTGCGGGTATTTTAGCAGTATCATCATCAAGGTCCATGCCGGGCACATTAAAGTGATCTAACCAAGCAGGCCAGTCGATGGCGTCCCAGCCAATGTTGTCCCACAACTGTTCGTCCAAATGTAATAACCTGTGCTGTAACAGGTCTGTCGCCTGTAGAGGTGTTTGCCGATTACTCAGGTACTCTGGGCTGCATACGGGGTAGGCCTGTTCGGAAAATAAATAATGAGTTTGGTTGCCCTGTAGTTGGTTGTTGCCACAGGTGAGGGCAAGGTCTACTTTGTCGCTGCGCAATTCTTGCGCATTGTCTGAGGCGATCACGTGTACCTTAACGTCTGGGTACTGCTGATGAAATGCACGAATGCGTGGCATTAACCAAAAACTAGAAAAACCTAAGGTAGAAGCAATGGTGATTTGGCCGGCGGATTGCGTGCGACGTATGTCGCTGCTGACGCTGGCAATGTGACCTAGGCCCATCGTCACCGCTTGAAATAACTTGTGGCCATCTTTGGTGAGTTCAATACGCCTTTGTGCGCGGTGGAATACGGCGCAACCTAGTTGTTCTTCCAAACGTTTCACTTGGCGGCTTACAGCGGCTTGAGATACACACAGTTCGCTGGCGGCTAGAGTAAAGCTTAAGTGGCGAGCTGCCGCTTCGAAGGTTACAAGCCCATTGATGCCGGGTAACTGTTTACGTAACAAAGGGTTGCTCCTGTGTTGTGGGTTATTTGAGTAGTAACATTTAGTTAGTTTTTTGCATAAAAAAATGTTGTTTGTATGATAGTCAAAAAGGGTTTATTTTGTCACTTAAAATAATGTCAATAAATGCCTTATTAGAGCCTTTATTAAGCTGTATCAAGCCCATGTTGGAGAGTAAAACCTATGCAGAATAAACCTCCCAGAGCCATTAAAACGGATGAAATTGAAACCTTTCATCTCGATGGCGTGGTACTCCTTAAACAAATGTTCACTGCCGATTGGGTCGATGTACTTACCAAGGGGCTCGCTAAAAATAGTGAACTACCTACGACTAGGGCCCGAGTTTGGTATCGGGACGAAGCAGGGCGCTCTATGTTTTGGGACAGCCAAGCGTGGCAAAGTATCGATGAATACCAAAAGTTTATTTATCAGTCGCCTGCTGCCAGTATTGCCGGCCAATTACTTAAAGCCCGGCGCATTAACTTTTTCTTTGATGCCGTGTTTGTACGTTCGCCCGGTACCCAATTTACCACGCCATGGCATCAGGATGAGCCGTATTGGTCTGTGGAGGGATACGACACCTTAACCTTGTGGATGCCACTGGTACCCGTAGCCAAAGCCAATGCCTTAGCGTTTGTGCCGGGTTCCCATCGTTCTGACTCGGTGTTTTATCAATATAATTTTGGCAGCCTTAACCCCGATGGTAAGACCGATGTCGATCAGTCGGACTTTACCAACGTGGGTAAATTGGATATCCCAGATATTGATGCCGATCCAGATGCCTTTGGTGTTACCAGTTGGGACATGCAGCCCGGTGATTGTGTGGCCTTTAACAGCCGCATTATTCATGGTGGTTCTGGCAAGTTAGACGAGGACACAGGTCTTAGTGTATTTACCAGTAAATGGTTAGGTGATGATGCCCGCATTAAGTTTAGAGAATGTGGTATGGATCCAGACCACACCGACTGTATGTTAGCGGCTGGTTTAAAAGAAGGTGAAAGACCCAGTACCGATCTATATCCACAAATTTGGCAGCGCTAACTGCCTTAGCTGCCCACGTTGGCGGGTTATTAGCCCTACAAAGATTACATTAGGTTATCTATTGTCCGCCAAATGTCGTTTGATTTCGAAGCCATAAATATTTACCTTGGGTAAAAATATTAGACTGGAATGAACATGACCCAGGCCTTTCAAGAAGCCACTCGCCCTGTGCGTGGACAGCGTAGCGGTGGACGAGCTAATCGACAAAAACTGCGCTGTCATAATATTGAGCAAATGCTGCCTCAGCTAAAGCACAATATGCCCTACACCCAACCTTTAGACGAAGACCAGATCCGTAAGATTGATGACGCCTCTATGGCGATCCTAGAGGAAGTAGGGGTAGTGTTTCGCGACCCTATAGCCCTTGAAGACTGGCGCAAAGCCGGAGCTCGGGTCGAAGGGGACTTGGTTAAGTTTGATCGTCATCATATCCGTGAACTAATTTCCAGTATTCCCACTGATTTTGAATACCATGCTCGCAACCCCGCCAATAACCTTAAGCTAGGCGGCCGTCATTGTATGTTTGTACCCATGACAGGGGCACCTTTTTTGCGGGATCTAGATGACGTGCGGCGTAACCCCACGTTAGACGACTTGGCCATGTTTCATAAATTAGCTCACATGAGCCCAGCTATACATTCGTCGGCCCACCATATTGTGGAACCCATGGATCACGCCGTACCTTGGCGTCATTTGCGCATTACTTATTCGTCCATGAAGTACTCGGACAAAACCTTTATGGGCATGACCACGTCTGGCAAAAATGCCGAAGACGTGATGTATATGTGCGACATTTTATTTGGTAAGGATTTCCTCGACCAACACCCTGTAACGACCGGCAACATTAACGGCAACTCACCTTTGGTATGGGATGCCACCATGTTGGGTGCTTTACGGGCCTTTGTTAAACGTAATCAGCCGGTGCTTTGCTCACCGTTTGTTTTGGGTGGAGCAAATACTCCGGCCTCTACCGTGCCTGCAGTGGTGCAGCTTAATGCAGAAGCCTTGTCTGCCTTGGCTTACACTCAGGTGGTACGTAAGGGTGCGCCGGCTATTTATGGCCATTACTTGGCTACCGTGTCTATGCAATCGGGTGCGCCTATGGCGGGCACTCCCGAAATTTGTTTAATGAACTTTATGATCGGTCAAATGGCACGCTATTACGACGTGCCGTGGCGTACCTCAAATACACTAGGCGGCGCTAAGGTCTTGGATGCCCAAGCGGGCTACGAAAGTGGTGTTAATTTAATGGCGGTGATGATGTCGGGGGCTAACTATATTTGGCATTCGGCAGGCTGGAACGAAGCCGGCATGCATTGCTCCACCGCCAAATTTATGGTGGATGCCGAACAATGTGCCATGGCTTATCGTATGGCCGAAGGGCCACGATGGGATGACTTTGATGAGGCTTTAGCTGCCGTGAGAGACATAGGCCCCGGAGGGCATTACCTTGGTCACCCCCACACGCAAGATAACTTTCAACGAGCGTTTTATATGCCTAAACTATTAGATAACAATAACATTGAACAATGGATGGCAAGCGGTAGCAAAAGTATTACCGAGCGGGCCTTGAACTTGGCCAAGGCCAAACTCAACGAATATGAAGAGCCTAAGTTAGATCAAGCCATCAATGATGAATTGTTAGACTTTATAGCCCGCCGAGAGTCAGAAATCCCTGACGACGGTGGTTTAAACGAAGACTATTAGGTTAGCGCATGCATCAAGACCCACTACTTCAGAGCTACCAGCTAAAACATTTAACCCTACGGAATAGGCTCATGAGTAGCGCCCATGCGCCGGGTTATATTGAAGATCGCATTCCTAAAGAGCGGTATCGTCTATACCACCAAGAAAAAGCCAAAGGTGGTTTAGGACTAACCATGTTTGGCGGCTCTAGCACAGTGTCTACCGATTCACCGGCAGCGTTTGCGCAAATCGATTTAAGTCAAGATGTGGTGACGCCGTGGCTAAAGCAACTCGCCCAAGCGGTGCACGATCAAGGCGCAGGCATTATGTGCCAGCTCACTCACCTTGGCCGGCGCACGCGTTTTGATGTGGAACATTGGTTGCCGCCTGTGGCGCCCACGGCCCTAGCAGAAAGACCCCACGGTAGTGTGCCTGCGAAATTGCTAGAGTCAGACATCAAACGCATCTTGCAAGACTACAGTAGCGCGGTTTACCGTTGTGCAGAGGCGGGCTTAGATGGTATTGAATTGATGGCCTATGGCCACTTAATCGATCAATTTTGGACCCCAAAATTTAATCAGAGAGAAGACGTATTTGGTGGTAACTTACATCGCCGGTTGGAGTTTACCTACCGACTATTTGACAGTATTCGGCAGTCTGTGGGGAATGACTTTATTGTCGGTATACGCATGACAGGTGACGACTTTTTGTCTCACAGTGATGCCGAAAATACGGCTAAACAAGGGCTCAATGAAGACGCATGTCTTACTATAGCTGAGGCACTGCAAGCCACGGGCCAGTTGGATTTTTTCAACTT
Organism: Oceanospirillaceae bacterium; assembly: GCA_018647765.1. Lineage (GTDB taxonomy): Bacteria > Pseudomonadota > Gammaproteobacteria > Pseudomonadales > Balneatricaceae > Njordibacter. The sequence continues at coordinate 48,228 of JABGSN010000028.1, forward strand.
TGTGGGTGGTCATCTTACCACTGATATGGGTTTGGCTGATTGTATTCCGCCTATGGGCAGTGCAAGTTCGCCTTACCTCAATTTGGCAGGCCGGTTAAAACAACATCTGCAACTCCCTGTGTTGCATGCCACCCGTGTCACCGATGTGGCAACCGCTCGCCACGCTGTCGCTAGTGGTTTGGTCGATGTGATTGGTATGACTCGAGGCCATATGGCCGACCCTCATATTGTCAATAAAATTAAGGCAGGCCAAGAACACCGTATTCGCCCCTGCGTGGGTGCAGGTTATTGTTTAGATCGGTTACACGCATTAGGTGAAGCTTTGTGTATGCACAATGTAGCCACTGGCCGCGAAGCCGAATTACCCCACGTAATTGCTACCAGCGCAAAGCCCAATAAGCGTGTAGTCATTGCTGGTGCAGGGGTGGCAGGCCTAGAGGCGGCTCGTGTTGCTGCTAGCCGAGGGCACCAGGTCACCGTTATTGAGGCCACCAATCAGGTAGGTGGTCAACTTAATTTGGCTTCGCAACCGCAGCGACGCCAAGAAATGCAGGCAGTCAGTGGCTGGCTCTATGGCGAGTGCCAAGCCTTAGACGTGCAGTTTGAATTTAATACTTGGGCCGATGCGGATGTGGTTTTGGCGTATGACCCAGATATGGTCATTGTGGCCACCGGTGGGTTTCCGTTGGAATTGCCTATTAAAGCCGAGCAAGAGCTGTTAACCAGCACATGGGACATTCTTACAGGCCAAGTAAAACCTGCCAGCAGGGTCTTGTTGTATGACGAAACCGGCACCCATGTGGGCATGGGTTGCGCCGAATTTATGTTGCAAAAAGGCACTACTGAGTTAGAGATAGTTGCGCCACATCGGCATATTGGCCGAGAAGTCGGCGACGTTAATTTTCCACATTATCTGCGTGGTTTATACGCCCTTGGCGCTCGCCTAACGCCCGATTGGGAACTGGTTAAGGTGGCAAGTCAGGGCGCGCAGTTAGAAGCAACACTATGGAACGAATACAGTAATGCCTATCAAACCCGCTTTGTCGATCAGGTGGTGGTGGAAAACGGCACCCAAGTGAACGATGATGTATTTCAACAATTGTCACCGCAGAGTCGTAATTTAGGCCAAATAGATTTATCTGGCTTACGCCAGAATACGCCTGCGTTACTAGAGCTCAACAAAGTCGGTAAGTTTTATCTATACCGTATTGGCGACGCATGGGCGGGCCGCAGTGTGCATGCGGCTTTGTATGATGCCCTACGGCTGTTAAAAGACTATTAATGGAGAAAGGTTATGGCACGTTTCACCGATAAACGCGTAATTATAACGGGAGCAGCTGGAGGCATAGGCCAAACATTGGTCGACCTTTTTTGCCGCGAAGGGGCTAGAGTCATAGCGAGCGATCGTCAAGAGACGGCACTTAATCAATTAATTCAAATATGGCATCAAAAAGGCTATGAAGTCATGCCTTATGCCGGTGATCTTGCCCAGAAGGACTACTGTGAAAGCCTAGTCAGCAGCGCAGTACAGCAACTCGGTGGGCTAGATATACTCATCAATAATGCCGGCATTATTCCCCGTGGTACCATACTTGAGACTACAGACGAGATGTGGTTCAGTGCCATGAACATTAACCTAAATGCCGTGTTTTTCCTGTGCCGAGCGGCTATTCCACACATACAACAAGCGGGCAAAGGTGCCATCGTCAATATCAGTTCGGTGTGGGGTACCCAACCTGGACCGGCCCATGTGGCGTATTGCACCAGTAAAGGTGCGCTGGCATGTTTAACCCAAAACTTAGGGCGTGACCATGCGGGGGATCAAATTCGAGTTAATGCCGTGTGCCCCAACGAGGTCAATACACCCATGATCCGTAGTGGTTTTGAACGCCGAGGGTTAGACCCTGATGCGGCCATTGAGCAGCTCAATCAAAGCGTACCGATTGGTCGTATCGCCGAACCCGAAGATATCACCGATGTTATTGCCTTTTTGGCATCCGATGACGCCCGCTACATTTGTGGTGAAACCATCGCCGTGACCGGCGCAAAACCAGTATGTGGTTGAGAAGGAGAAAAATATGCAGCAAGTCGCATTAGTAACGGGAGGTGGTCGGGGTATTGGCCAAGGTATAAGTCTGGCGCTGGTCGAAGCGGGCTACCACGTCATTGTTCTTCAAAGGTCGAGTTTAGCTGATGATTTACAAGGTCATGAGCATATCGATTTTATAGCGGTGGATCTAGGGGTAGGTGCCGAATTTGAAGGCGTGGTTAGTACCATTGCCGAACGGTATGGTCGTTTAGACCTGTTGGTGAACAATGCCGGGGTAATGTTGCAACAAACCATGGGAAATATAGTGCGCCACGACTGGGACTTGCTTATGGCACTCAACGTGTCGACCCCGGTGTTTTTAACCCAAGCCTTGCTGCCGATGTTGGTGGCAAGCCAAGGCAATGTCATTCATATTGGTTCCATAGAAGGTTGGGCAGCCAACCCAGACCATGTAGCCTATTGCGCCAGTAAAGGCGCCATTCACAGTATGACCAAGGCCATGGCCATCGATCTAGGCCCCCAAGGAGTGCGTTGTAATGCCATTGCACCGGGCTGGATTCGTTCCCAATTGAGCGATGATTACATTAATGGCCAGGCTAACGTCGCTGAAGCGTGGCAAGGATTGTTAAATATGCACCCAGTAGGGCGAGTGGGCGAGCCTCAAGATATTGGCCAAGCGGTGGTGTTTTTGGCGAGTGATCAAGCCAGTTTTATCAGTGGCCAAGTGTTGGTGGTGGATGGTGCCCGAACCAGCAAATTACCACTGCCGTTTTAGACTCATATTGGCTTACATTTTTGCTCTAAACTGGGCATAGGCTTGTCACAAATTGTTTGGTACACTGAATTTTCGATTCATTCTTGGACCAGCGAATTTGCCCGAAAAACAGATGCCTGACGCGATTCTGCCATACCTTACGGCGGCTATTGATCTTGGTTCTAATAGCTTCCATGTAACTCTTGTTGATACTCGTCCAAACAAAGATGGCGCGCCGTATACTGTGGTGAGTAGGGCGGGTGAAAAAATCCAATTAGCTGCGGGTTTAGATGAAAATAATCATCTTAGTGATGCAGCCATTGATCGTGGTTTAAACTGCTTGCAACGATTAGCGCCCAAGTTGGCTGCACTCGACCCTAAAAACTGTCACGTGGTGGCAACCAATACTCTACGCGTGGCTATAAATAGCGCCGACTTTTTGGTTAAAGCAGAATCAATTTTGGGGGTGCCTATCCGTGTGGTATCAGGTGATGAAGAGGCCGCTTTAATCTTTACAGGTGTGGTGGGTGAGATCTCATGCACAGGATTTAAAGACAGTGATAAATTGGTGATCGACATTGGTGGTGGCAGCACTGAACTAATTCAGGGATGTAAAGAACCGCAAATTTTGCACAGCTTTCCCATGGGCTGTGTTGTCTTTAGTCAACAATTTTTCCCGCAACGAAAAATCACCCAAGAAAGCATACAACTTGCAGTTAATGCTGCCCAAGCTGCCATGGCTAACAAACTTCCCTGTTTCCAAGCTAAAGGCTGGCAGGTATGTATAGGCTCGTCGGGTACGGTCAAAGCGCTGGCCCACGTTAGTAACTTAAAAGAACACGGCATTTGTTATTTAGACCTAGGATCAATGGCTTTGATAGAGGAAAAGCTATTAGCCTTTGATGAATTAGATGATGTACAAATGGACGGTTTGCGCCCAGATAGGGGCGAGGTGTTACCGGCGGGTTATGCCATACTAAAAGGCATTATGCTCAGCCTAAACTTAAACCGTATCTACTTTTCTGCAGGTGCCTTGCGCGAAGGCGTGTTACTTGAGTCCTTGTAAACGCGCTTTGCAATGATGTTTTTGTAACATTTATTGAGACTGAAAGTGCTGTTTGGCGAACTCTTGGAAGGCGCTCATTAGGCGAGTGGGACGCTTGGCCTCCAGCCAAGTCATGCTGATATAACCCGGTTCCACTTCTTCGGTGATGGGTTTTGTAATCAGCGCGTTGCCATTGTAATCTACCCCTGCCTCTGGTTTTGTTACCAGCACCGAATACCCCATGCCATGAGCCACAAACCCACGCACTGTTTCAAACGACGGCGAGCGGTACTTGATCCATGGTTCTAGGCCTTGATTGCGAAATAGGCTGGTAAAATAATCACGGCTTGGCGCTACATCAAGTAGTATCATCGGAAATTCCACCAGTTCTGCCAAGCTGATGCTGTCTCTGTTAGCCAAAGTGTGTAACGGGTCTAGGACAATATGTGGCATGGGTTCTATCAGTGCTTCAGAAGTTAAGTCTTGATCTAAGGCCACGCTGTACATAAAAGCCAAATCAAAGGTGCCATTGTGTAAGCCTTGATTTAGTTGGTCTTGGTTAGCTTCATAGAGCCGTAAATCCACCTGAGGATGTAAACTTAAAAACTCGGTAATCAAGGGTGGCATGTACATGGGTGCTATGGTTAAAAAGCACCCGATTTCTAATTTTCCTTGCAGACCTGGACCTAAATCGCGCACATTGGTTTCGAGTTCAATGGCATGGGCCAATAAGCTGCGCGCACGCAGCAACAGGTCTTCACCGGCCGTGGTGAGTGATACACCTTGCGCGTGATGACGCAAAAATAACTGTAATTCAAAGTGATCTTCTAACAGACCCATAGCATGGGTGACGGCAGGTTGTGATATATGCAGACTTCGAGCCGCAGCCGCGATACTTTGATGTTCGGAAACTGCGACAAAATAACGTAGTTGTTTAAGAGTTACTTTAAGCATTGCGTAGCTGACCTATAAAATTAATTTATCTTATTGCAAAATTTAAAATATTTTATTTTATCGTAACACCATTACATACTTGATTCATGTCATTTGTTGAGGCTCTTTAATGCCTCCTTTGGAGAGTTTGCATGTTACGTACTGGTGATCAATACCGAGAGTCAATAAGAGATGGTCGAGAGGTTTGGATCGATGGCGAAAAGGTGTTCGACGTGCCGAGTCATCCTGCGTTTAAACCCATTGTTGATATTCGTGCACGTATCTACGACATGGCCCACGAGGCCGCTCACCAAGATGCAATGTCCTACGTGGATGAAAAAACTGGCGAACGTAATTGTATTGGCTTTAAATTACCCCACACTCAAGCCGATTGGCAGGCCAAGCGAGAGGCCATTAAACGTGTGATGTACGACGTAGGTGCCGTAGTCACTCGTGTAGGTGACGAAACGGCCGGAGAAATGTGGTCTTTGTACGACGGCCAAGACATGCTCAATCAGGTGGACCCACGTTTTGGCGCTAATATAGAGCGCCATATTCAGCGGGTATTAGAAACCGATACCTTTCACGTATCTGCCAATACTGACCCCAAGGGTGACCGCTCTAAACGGCCTCAAGACCAAGACCCAGACATGCTTTTGCATGCGGTGAAAGAAACCGATGAAGGCATTATTGTACGCGGTGCAAAGTACGAAACTGCTGCGGCCTATGCTAACCAAGCCTTTGTTAAACCTACTATTGCTAACTGGGGCGACCAAGAGTTGTCTGACTACGCCCTAGGTTTTATTTGCCCCATGAATGCGCCGGGCTTAAAACATATTTGCCGTAGCGGGTTTGCAGGGAGAGGTAGTCCTGAGGATTACCCGTTAAGCAATCGAGCTGATGAAATTGATACCTTGTTAATCTTTGATAATGTGTTGATTCCATGGGAAGACGTTCTATTTTATCAACACACCAAAGCTGCTACATTTATTCGCGGCACCTTGCACCGTTACAGTGCCTTGGCGTTTGTTGAGCGCATTCAACACATTGCCGATTTGATGATTGGTACAGCGTTGCATAATTTGCGTCAAACCGGCCTCGATTCACAACAAGCGGTGCGTGAAAAAATAGCCCAACTTATTTGTTATCGAGAGGGCATTGACGCTCACCTAACAGCCGCCATTGCTACGGCAGAACCTAGCCCCAACGGTTTGTTAATGCCTAATCAGTCGTTCTTATACACGGGGCGGGTACACGCTTGTAGTCAATTGCCGGCGATGATGCATTTAGCCCGTGAGCTGTGTGGTGGACAAATTTGTGTCACACCCAACGCCGCAGATTTTGCCAACCCCGAGACCTTGCCGTGGTTAGAAAAGTTCTATTCGGTCAATGAGCGTTGGACGGCAGGTGACCGCCGCCGGTTGTTGGCGTTTGGCCGTGACTTGCTCAATTCTGATTATGCTGGTCACAAGGTCACTTTCCAGTTGTTTGCTCAGTCACCGCCGTTTGCGCACCTCAATACGGTGTATAACAATTTTGATTTTGAAGGTCCATTGAGCTTTGTAAAACAGGCCGCCGGTTTGTCTGATGCAGTGATGGGCTAAGCTAATAGGTAGGAGAGTATTATGCGTGATTTATTTATCAGTGCATTAAGCAATACGGCTTCTTCGGTGGCTGTGGTGACCTCAGCCGGTACAGCAGGAATGTCGGGGTCTACCGTAAGTTCTTTCTGTTCGGTGTCGGCAGACCCACCGACGTTATTGGTCTGTGTTCATAAAGACAGTGCTTTGGCACAGACCATAGAGGCTAACGGGCGTTTTTGCCTTAACCTGCTTACCCAGCAGCAAAGCCGAGAGTCAGACGTATTTGCAGGCCGTATCAAGGCTGCTGATGGCAACAAATTTGATCTTGTGGACTGGTATGAAAGTGAATTAGGCCAGCCCGTTATTGAAAACAGTTTAGCCAGTTTTGATTGTAAGGTGAACAAAATTGTGGACGGCGCAAGCCATTGGGTGGTGTTTGGTTTGGTTGCCGATGTACATCAAGAAACCAATTTCATAGATAGTTTAGTGTATTGCCAGCGCGCCTATGTCACCACTACCATTCTTAGTCGCAGTGTTGCGGCTTAAATAAACAAATAAGAGAAATTAACATGGCACACCAACGCATTAGAAAATTCAACACGGCGCAAATGTATCCGGGTAAAGGCATGAACAACGATCTGTGTATGGCAGTAAGAGCGGGTAATCGCGTGTTCTTGCGAGGTCAAACTGGGTTTGATCTGGACGGCAATATGGTGGGTATCGGTGATCCTGCGGCGCAAACAGAAATGGCCATGCAATGTGTACAAACACTATTGGAAGAATCTGGGGCCAAGTTAGAACACATCTGTAAAACCACCATTTACATTACCGACCGTGCCTACCGTGAAGAAGTCTACACGGTCATAGGTAAATGGCTAAAAGGTGTTCATCCCTGTTCGACGGGGTTGATTGTACAAGGCTTAGCGCGCCCAGAAATGGTGATGGAAATTGACGTAGAAGCTATTATCCCAGAAGCAGATGCTTGACGATTGAATGACCCACGTGGAGTTGCAAACGATGTTAACAGAAGCACAAAAACAAACTTATAAAGACCAAGGATTCGTGTTAATACCACAGGCGATCGGGGCAGAAAATATTGCCGCTATGGCCTTAGAGCTGGAAAAATGGATAGAAGAAAGCCGTAACCATAAAAAAAATTACGGCTCTACCCGTAATGGCAAAGCTCGTTTTGATCTGGAACCCGGTCATAGTGCGGAACATCCTAAGTTAAGACGCATCAGCAACCCCGTAGATATTTCTCAAGCTTATAGAGACGTATTATTCGAAGGTCCTGCGATAGAGGCCGCAGTTGATGTGTTGGGCCCCGATGTAAAGTTTCATCACTGTAAACTCAATATCAAACTGCCCGGCATGGTGACCCGAGTGGATTACCATCAAGACCACCCGTTCGATGTGCACACTAATGATGATCACGTGACATTACTAGTGCTGCTTGATGATATGACTGAAGCCAATGGTTGTTTAAGAATCGTGTCGGGCTCCCATTTATGGCCGCAATACAGTCACTACAAAGGTGACGAATTTGTTGGTAAGGTCGATGCCGAAGCTCAAGCCATGTGTGAAGCCTCAGCAACTAAGTTGGAAGGTAAAGCCGGTGACATCTGCTTGATGAACACCTGGTGTTTACATGGTGGTACCTCTAACTTATCTAAAAATTCACGCCGATTATTGATTTGTGACCTCACTGCAGCCGATAATTATCCATTGATGGAACCACAAGTGCCTTCTGACTATACTGGTAAGATTGTAGCCGGTAAGGCGAGCCGTATTGCGCGCTTCAGGGCGGGTCAAGTAGAAATGCCATACCTGTATGAATCGGACTCGTTTTTCGGTGCCCAAGGCCAAGATGAAGAGCAAGACTAGCATTACTTAATAGACCAACCATAAGAGACTTCATTATGACATTTTCCATATCAGGCTTTTGTGAACGCACGGGCATGGTGGGTGTAGCGATTACCACCTCCAGCATCAGCGTGGCCAGCCGTTGCCCGTGGATCAGGGCCGGAGTCGGCGCTGCCGCAACCCAAAACGTCACTGATCCTAGTTTAGGCAACTTAATGTTAGATGGCCTAGAGCAAGGCCAAACCCCAGCTGAAGTGATTGACCAGTTGGTCAACAAGCGTGAATTTATTGAATATCGTCAGCTGGCGTTAATCGATGCTCAAGGGCGCAGTGCAAGTTTTACCGGAGCCCAGACTTTAGGCACCAACGCCGTGGTAAAAGGGGATGGGTGTATTGCCGCTGGTAACCTGCTTATTACTACCGATGTACCCAAAGCGATGGCGGGCAGTTTTTCCAGCAATGCGCAGATGCACTTAGCCGAGCGGTTATTAGTGGCATTACAAGCGGGTGTGGACGCGGGTGGTGAAGAAGGCCCCGTACATTCTGCAGGCCTAAAGGTGGCTCATATTCACCCATGGCCGTTAGTGGACTTAAGAGTGGATTGGGCAGATGATGGCCCGATTTCCCAGCTTATGGATCTGTGGAAAGCTTATGAACCGCAGATGATGGATTACAATGCCCGTGCCATTAATCCCAGTGCAGCCCCAAGCTATGGTGTGCCAGGGGATTTATAAACCATGTCTCAAGACCTGATCGCACAAGACATCTTGCAACAACTAGTCAGTTTTGACACCACCAGCTACAAGTCTAATTTGGCCTTGGTGGATTATGTGCAAGAGTATCTACAAAGTTATGGCGTAGACAGTCAATTGGTGCCAGACGCAAGCGGCAAGAAAGCCAATCTTTATGCCACCATAGGCGCCGACTCCGCCCACCCAGAACGAGGTGGTATTATGCTTTCCGGTCATACGGATGTAGTGCCAGTCACAGGGCAGGACTGGCACTCCAACCCGTTTTGTTTGTATGAAGAAGACAACAAGCTGTTTGCCCGCGGTAGTGCAGATATGAAAGGGTTTATTGCCTTGGTGTTGAGCCGCGTGCCCCTCATGTTGGCCCAACCATTACAAATGCCGTTCCATTTAGCCTTTTCTTACGACGAAGAAATTGGCTGCGTGGGTGTGCGCGGTTTATTAACCTTGTTAGAGCAACTGTCGGTAAAACCAGCCATGTGTATTGTCGGCGAACCCACCAGTATGGAAGTGGTGATAGGCCACAAAGGCAAGGTGAGCTACAAGGTTGACGTTACCGGCCATGCTTGCCATTCTGGTCAAGCCCCTTTAGGGGTGAACGCCGTGGATTATGCAGCGCAACTCATCGTTTATATTAATAACATGGCGCAACAATCTGCACTCAATGGCCCCTTCGACCATGACTACAAAGTACCTTACACGACCTTACACACGGGCTCTATTCAAGGCGGTACAGCTCTAAATATAGTGCCTAATCACTGTGGTTTTGAGTTTGAAATTCGTTATTTAGCGCAACAAGACCCAGCGCCTCTAGTGCAACAAATTACCGACTATGCCCATCATGAATTAGAACCAAAAATGCAAGCGGTGGCAAAAGGCACGGGTATCAATATAACCCAAATTGCGTCTTATCCTGGGCTGTTAATCGAACCAGAAGCAAGGCTTGTCACCTACGTTAAACAGCTGCTAAACAATGAAGCTCACAGCAAGGTGATATTTGGTACAGAGGGGGGCTTGTTTCAGCAGCGTTTAGGCATTCCCACAATCGTCTGTGGACCAGGCAATATAGATCAGGCGCATAAAGCCAATGAATACATCAGTCTTGAACAGTTTGAGTTAGGTGGTCAGTTTTTAGATCGGCTTATTGCCGATGTTGCTCAGCCATAGCCACTTTGACGTTCCCGTGTCATGCTGACAAAGGTCAGGATTTCAGGGATATTCCGGCCTTCGCCGGAATGACGAGGGAGGCCAGAATAGCAGGATGTCGGCCTAGGCCGACATGATAGACAGATAATTAAACCGCCAAGTACTCTTCACGTAGTGCTTGGTTATCCAACACTTCTTGCGCAGTGCCGGTAAACACGATTTCACCCGTATCGATGATAATGGCGTGGTCGGCTAGTTTTAGCGCGGCTACGGCATTTTGTTCAACGATAATAGTGGTGATACCCATGGATTTCACTTCCTGCAACATACGCTCAATTTCTTGCACGATAACAGGGGCTAAACCTTCATAAGGCTCGTCCAGTAGTAACAACTTAACGTCACGGGCCAAAGCTCGAGCAAGGGCTAGCATTTGCTGTTCGCCACCGGAAAGGGAAGAGGCTTCTTGCTTGCGTCGTTCTTCTAGCTTAGGGAAGTGACTGTAGATCTTCTCTAAACTCCAACCTAAGGGTTGAGCGATTTGAGCAAGTATTAAGTTCTCTTCTACCGTAACACCAGGAATAACACGACGATCTTCACACACTAATTGAATGCCTGATCGAGCCGCCTCAAAAGGCTTCATTTCGTGTAAGGCTTGGCCGTTAAGCCAAATCTCACCGCTAGTGAGTGCCGGTTCATTAGCCCTTGCAATGGTGCGTAGGGTTGATGTTTTGCCCGCACCGTTACGGCCTAATAAGGCAACGATATCGCCTTCTGGGATGTCAAAAGACACGCCTTGTACCACATAGCTTTCGCCATAAAATGCGTTCAGTTCGCGGCAAGAAAAGAAGGACTGCGGTGCTTCATTTTTTGATGACATAATCTTCTCCTTAAACCTGAGCTTCGCCAAGGTAGGCTTCAATAACTTTCGGGTGGCCTTTAATTTCGTCAGGCGAACCTTCGGCAATGATTTGACCTTGGGCTAACACAGAAATTTTCTCTGCCAATGAGAACACTACGTTCATGTCGTGTTCAACAATAACCTTGGTAATGCCATCTTTCATGCCTTGTAGCAGTTCGATGGTTTTCTCAGTTTCGTGGCGCGCCATGCCCGCAGTAGGCTCGTCTAGTAACAATAAACGCGGCTTGTTGGCTAAACAAATAGCCATTTCCAAACGACGTTTATCACCACGTGACAGGCTGCCTGCGATGGAGTGCATGTGTTTTTCTAGACCTAGTTCACAAATTTGTTCTTCGGCAAACTCGATTAATGGGCGTTGCTTGCTAAACCCTTCAAGCATATTCATACGAAATGATCCATCTCGTGCTGCAAACACAGGGATGGTCACGTTTTGTAGTACCGTCATTTCCGGGAAAATAGCGGGGGTCTGAAACACTTTGGCAATGCCAAGCTGGTTGATGTCAAATGAATTAACATCTAACAATGGCTTGCCATCAAACATTACTGAGCCGTCGTCGGGCTTAAGCATGCCCGTAAGCACGTTCAGTAATGTAGATTTGCCGGCGCCGTTAGGGCCAATAAGTGCGTGTGTGGTGCCTTGCCCAATTTTGAGGTTTACGTTCTGTAAGGCTTTTAAACCACCAAAACTCAAGGACACCTGATGAATGTCTAATATGGTCATGGTTGAGTCTCCTATTCGCTGTCAGCGGTGGTAATAAAACGTTTCTTGATGCGATCTACAGCTTCCATGAAGCCGCCTGGCATAAAGATAACCACAAACATAAAGATAAGGCCTAATACCAATAACCATTGTTCGCCAAGGTCTACAGACAATACGTTTTCGAAGTAGAGCATGAACGCCGCGCCGATCATCGGGCCTACAAGAGTACCCACGCCACCAATAACGGACATGATTACAACTTCACCAGACTGGTGCCAGCCAAGGAATTCGTGGCCTACAAATGGCTCATAAACCACCATTAACGCGCCTGCAACAGCGGCATACATAGCACTAATAACAAAGGCCAATAACTTGTACTTACGTGCGTTGATGCCGGTATATTCCAAACGAGTTTGGTTACATTTTATGGCTTTCATCATTAAGCCTACAGGCGAGCGCTCAATGCGCTTAGCAACGTAGAATAAAATGATAGCCATGATGGCAGTAAAGTAAAACACAGCGCTGCCTTGCATCTTGATGTCAAACAACATTGGTGTAGGCATGCCAGTCAAACCATTTTCACCACCGGTCCATGTTTGTAGCATGGCCATAGCCATGGAGTGAAACATTTCTGCAAAGGCTAGGGTAAGGATTGAGAAGTATATGCCGGTACGTTTTAAGGTAAGCAAACCAATCACAATAGCCACCAATGTCGCCGCTATCACCGCAACGATGATGGCTGGAATAATGTTGTCCGAAAAGTTCTTTAACATTAAACCTGTGCTGTAGGCAGCAATACCAAAAAATGCAGCATGTCCAAACGATAAATAGCCTGTAAAGCCCAATAAAATATCAAAACCGACAAGGAAGATACAAAAGATCATAATCTTAGTATCAAGGCCAGAGTAACCGTTGATAAGTGGAAACCAAAGAGGCATGGTGAGGGCAACTAGGGCGAATAAAACTACCGCCTTGTTGAGTTGCCAAAAGCTTTGTTGATTATGCATTATTCAAACACTCCCTTGGCACCCAATAAACCGCGTGGGCGGACCAATAAAATAACCACAGTAATTAGGTAAATGATAACGGTGTTGAGGTTGATGTAAGGCGCAGTGAAACTTTGAGCCATACCAATGAGGATGCCAGCAATGACTGCGCCGCCTAATGAACCCATACCGCCAATAACCACTACTAAGAAAGAGGGCACAAGTAAATGCATACCTACTTCAGGTGACACTTGGGTCACTGGTCCACCAAATACGCCGGCGATACCAGCAATCATAGAGCCAAGGCCGAATACAATCATAAAACGGCGGTTAATATTCACACCGAGGAACTGCATCATCTCAGCGTCGCGCATGCCAGCACGGATGACCAAACCAAAACGGGTCAGGTGAAGTAGAGCGAATACGGCTGCAACAGTAACGATAGAGACGACCACTAAAATCAAACGCCACTTTGGATACACTACAAAGCCTTCTAAGAACGGTAGGTAGTCATGCAACATAAGGATGCCATTACCCCAACTAGGGATGGCAAACGGGATGTTGTTGGCGCCGAATACCCATTTTAGTAATTCTTGTAAAACAATGGCAAGGCCAAAGGTTACCAGAATCTGATCGGTATGCTCGCGGTCGTAGAAACGCTGTATTAAGCCGCGTTCCATAAGCACACCAAAGACAAATAAAATGGGTGGTACAAGGATTAACGCCAGGCCGAAACCTAAGGCATTGTTGATACTTACGGCCAAATAGATGGCAATAAGGTAAAGGGCTCCGTGGGCAAAGTTAACTACGCCCAAGGTGCCGAAAATAAGGGTAAGGCCTAGAGCAATGAGCACGAAAATGGAACCGAGTTGTAACCCGGTAAGAATATAAAGGGTAAAAGCGTTGAGCGTCATGTCCATTTTGGAGCTACTCCCATTGGTTGCTGTGGCAAATTCATGGTTTTTTCTGATTTGAATAAATAAAAGCGGGTCAGCTTAAATGGCCGACCCGCAAGAACGTACGGCTCTGCTTATGCAGGTACGTATGGACCTAACTCACCGCCAAAGATGGCTGGATCGTAATCAACGGTCTTAGCATCAACTTGATCAACAATCTTAAGGTAATCAAAGTCGCTGGTACGTGCAGAAGGTGAATTACCCTGCATAACCAAGATGTCCTTAATACACTGGTGATCGGCACCACGGTATAAGGTGTCGCCGTTACCAGCACCAGTGAATTTAAAGTCTTCAAGGGCTTTAATTACTTCTGGTGGGTAGAAAGTACCGGCCATTTCACATGCGTTTGCATACAATAGTGTTTGTACGTAACAGGTGTGTGCTGCCTGTGAAGGTGGGAAGCCATATTCGTCGGTAAAGGTCTTAACAAATACCTTAGAGCCTTCGTCTTCTAATGCCCAGTTCCAGCCAGATGTACCTAGTACACCATCGATGTTGGTAGAACCTGCACCTTTAGCCATCAAACGGCTGTATAGCGGTACAACGATTTCTAGGTTCTTACCATTCTTCTGCATGTCACGCATACCGAAGTTAACAGCGTTGGTTAGAGAGTTAACCATGTTAGCACCGTAGTGGTTCAATACCAATACGTCTGCGTCTGAGTTTAATACCTGAGACAAGTACTGAGAGAAGTCAGTTGTCTTCAACGGCGTCATGATGTTGCCTTCAGTGCTCCAACCTTCCTTCTCGGTGAATTCCTGCATAGATTGTTGCTGGGTGTGGCCCCAAGAGTAATCCGCAGTTAAGTGGAATGCACGACGATCTTTACCGTATTCTTTGCTCAATACAGGAGACAGTGCCTTACCTGTCATGTGAGCGTTAAAGAAATGACGGAAACCGTAACGTTGCTTGTCCTTACCTGTAGTGTCGTTTGAGTGAGTCAAACCACACATGAAGATGATGCCTAGCTCATTACATAAGTACTGTTGAGCAATGGCGATACCAGAAGAAGAACCACCAGTAACCATGATTACTTTGTCACGTTCGATCATACGACGTGCAGAAGTACGTGATGCGTCAGCGTTAGTTTGAGTGTCACCAGTAACGTAAGTTACTTTTTTGCCCAAAATACCGTTACCAGTTAATTTGCTTGGCTTAAGGGTGTCGAGCATGCCGCCACCGTTGTTCAAGTGCTTAACGGCAAGTTTGTATGCGCGTAATTCGTCGGCGCCTTCGTCGGCGTATGCGCCAGTTTGTGGTACGTTAAAACCAAGAACTACTTCACTACCTTTTACAGGGTAGTTACCGATAGCATCTTCTGCCCAAGCATTTTGGGTGTAAAACAGTGGTGTAGCAGCTGCGCCTACAGCGCCTGCAGACGTGGCTTTCAACACAGAGCGGCGAGACCAGCCCGATGCAGTGTGACTTGATTTTTCAGATTTTACATCTGTCATAACAAACTCCAATTTATTGTTGTTGAACCGAGATGAACACTATCAGCAGATCAAAGCAGAGGTGCTTCTGGGTTAAGGCATAGTCTAGAGATTTGTCTGTTATTGAAAATTAGACCTTAGTGAATGAGACCAAAGTCTGTGCGACTAAAGTGCAAGATCTTTAGGTAATAAAAATTAGTCGTTGCAGGTTAATACAATCACATCAAACCTTCTGTATACTGCAGGTGTTCGTTTCCAGACGCCAATAACATTGACGAGATTGACCTCATGACCAGTGCCAGTAACCCACAAAAACCCATTAGCATTGCAGTGTTAACCGTTTCCGACACGCGCACCAAAGCCACCGATAAGTCAGGCATGACCTTAATAGAACGTCTGCAGGCAGCGGGGCATAGTCTGGCGCAGCACAGCATTGTTAAGGATGACGTCTATCAGATTAGAGCTGCCGTTAGCCAATGGATCGCCGACCAAAATGTACATGCGGTATTGGTGACAGGTGGTACAGGCTTTACTGCCAGAGATACTACGCCCGACGCGTTGTTACCCTTGTTTGATCAGGTAATCGAAGGTTTTGGTGAATTGTTTCGTCAGTTGTCATACGCTGAAATTGGCACCTCAACCATTCAGTCGCGGACTGTGGCGGGTGTGGCTAACCGCACTGTTATATTCAGTATGCCTGGTTCTACAGGCGCGTGTCGCACGGCCTGGGATGGTATTATTGAGCAGCAGCTCGACAGCCGCCACAAACCCTGCAACTTTGTAGAAATGGTCACTTTTCATGCTGCCGCCCTCCCATCTGCTTAAACGGTGCTGCCTTGTATGACAATTAAAACACCGTTAATGCCAGTATCCCAAGCGCAACAACAAATCATGGCCCACGCCCATTGCCAGTTGCCTATTGAGAGTGTGCCACTTTTTAACGCCCGCGGCAGGGTGCTAGGTGCACCGGTTAGTTCTACCACTAATGTACCGCCGGCCGACAACAGTGCCATGGATGGTTATGCCTTGTGTGTGGCCGATTTGGCAATGGCGGTAATACCAGTGAGTCAGCGCATAGCGGCAGGGCAAGTACCCCATGCCTTGGAGGCTCATTCCTGCGCCCGCGTATTTACCGGCGCCGAAGTGCCGCACAATGCAGACTTGGTGGTGATTCAAGAAAATGTTGAAATCGTTGAAGGCGGTATTCGGCTATTGCCAGACGCCTTGGAACAAGGCCAAAAAGCGGGCCAGTTTATCCGCAAGGCCGGTCAAGATGTTACCGAAGGCCAAGTCGTGTGTGACGCCGGAACAAAACTTGAAAGCCGACACTTAGGCGTATTGGCCTCAATGGGTGTCGATACCGTGGCGGTTTATAGACGTTTAAAAGTGGCAGTCGCGTCCACCGGCAGTGAGCTGGTCAACCCAGGGCAAACCCTACAACCGGGGCAAATCTATAATTCAAATCGGTTCTTGTTAGCAGGCCTAATCGACCAGTTGGGCATGGAAGTGGTAGATCTAGGAATTATTGAAGACCAGCTTAGTTTAACCCAGGCCGCGTTAGCGCAAGCCGCCGAACAGGCAGACATCATTATTACCAGCGGTGGCGTCTCCGAAGGTGAAGAAGACCATGTTAAAGCCGCAGTACAAGCAATGGGCCGGTTAGACGTATGGAAGCTTGCCATTAAGCCGGGTAAGCCGCTGGCTTTTGGGCAGGTCATTAACACCCCGTTTTTTGGCTTGCCCGGTAACCCTGCCAGTGTGTTAGTCACTTTTATGGTGATTGCGCGGCCGTTTTTATTAGCCAACCAAGGCTGCAGCCAAACTGCGGGACATAGTATTAAAGCTACCTTGGTCAATCCGCCAAAGCGGCCCAACATTAGGCAGGAATACCTGCGCGTGCGGGTGATCAGTGATGAGCAAGGTGGCCTCAACTTAGAAGCCATGACCAACCAAAATTCTGGTGTGCTTTCCACGGCTATGAAAGGCGATGGCTTAGCCGTGGTTAAAGCCAATACCTGTGGTGCAGACGCCCAACAGGTGGAATTTTTGCCCTACCTTAGTTATGGCGTTTGAGAACTGACGCATTTCGAGCCCGGGCGAGAGATTTTAAACCTTTCGGCTAGGCGCAGGGTGACATGTTGCAGGCACCACAAAAACCACTTGAGTATAGTTAAGCGATTGCCTATAATGCGCACCTCGTAATCGCTCGATTACGGTCGTTATGGTAGCCCTATTGGTCCCCACGCAACGATAAACCGTGAACCTGGTCAGGCCTGGAAGGGAGCAGCCACAGCGGTGGATTCGTGTGCCGAGGTGTGGCTGGTAGGGTTGCCTCCATCACTTTGATTTATATATAGTTTTAGCTGACTTTGGATGCTTATTGAAGCAAGTGGAACACATGGTGGACCACATGGCCAATTCTGCAGCTTACATTCAGTCCTCACGACATGGCGTTTATTACTTTCGTATTCGTGTGCCTTTGCATCTTGAATCTCAGTTTAATCAGACTCATATTCGACGTTCTCTGAAGACTAAATGCCGCCGACAAGCCGTGATTAGATGCTCAGAGATGGGTTGGCTCAGGTCCATGGATGCGCCGAGTTTAGAGCGTAACTTTCGAGCTTTACGGATCATCCGATCTGGATAAACTTCGTTCTGACAGCTGTAGTTCAGTTCATAACATTGGCGGCATAAAAACCGTTTGGATGCGCAGTACAGGATTGCTTTTCTAGTGCCGCAAGATGGGCATAAAAACCAAGTTATTGTGCCGCCATAGTTACATACGGTTCTGTCTATAAAGGTGTGTTCTGAGACTGCCTCAGGGGCGTCTTTACGGTGTAGGAAATACTCAGTTGTAGAGTCCGCGTAAGCGTACTCTAGGGCACATTCTTGGAGTCCTGGGTTTGTCCATTTAATTGAGCCGTTCGACGTGCTTTGGTCAAATAGTCCGCTGCGTTTTAGCGTACGAACATCGAGTTGAGGCACTTCCTCTAAGTTAGGGCCTCGATGCTGAAACCTGCGACCTGAGCCAATTCCGCCCATAAATGGCCTTGTCTAATGCTTATAGCCCATAGTAAAATCGTGCTAATGTATACCAATACCTTCGCACCCACGCCCTAGCTAGAACATCCATGAACAATGCTGTGAGCGAAGTTAAAACAAGCTGAAATACCAAAGCATTACCTAGGCTCGAGGGGTAAGTTCAAACGTAATTAATTGGTGATAAATGACTATTTTGAGTCGCTAGCTAAGGCCGAATCAGCGAATGTCATAATTTTGCAAAGGGTCTCCAGTATGGTTGCCACAATGAAACAATTTATACTGTTATTCAACCAGCTTTTACAACGCTGGGGCGACCTTGTCATCGCTTACCCTAAGCGCGCCATCGGCCTGGTGGTCGTATGCTCTTTGGTTAGTATGAGCCAGATATGGTTTATACAATTCGACGCAAGCCTCGAAGGATTCCTGCAAAAGGGCGATCCTGCCATTACCAAGCTGGTAGCCGCGCGTAAGGAGTTCGGCCACGGGGAGATGGTATTAGTCACTATGCAGGCAGATGACCTGTTTGCTGCGCAACATCTACAAGTACTAAAACAATTGCACCAACAACTTGAACAGGAAGTGCCCTGGTTGGACAGTGTAACCAGTCTGGTTAATGCTCGTGTGCTGACGGCCGAGGCCGACACCTTGTTGGTTAATAAATTTCTGCAGCCTTTGCCACAAACCCAGCCCCAGCGTGATGCTATGCGCACCGCTGCCTTAAGCAACCCTTTGTATCGCAATCTGCTTATTTCTGCCGATGGCCATTTTACTACGATCGCCATCAAGCCCTTAGCTTATATTGTCCCCACCAATAGTGACGCTATGGACTATTTAGACGAACCTAGCCTAGAGGGTGATTTTGATGCCAGCAGTATCGATTTCGATGCCTCTGTCATCACGGTCACCGGCGACCGGGTGACCGAAGCGCAACTAAATATAATCAGCCACAAGGTAAAAGCCATTGTCGCTCAGTATCAGGGTCATGGGCGCACCTTCTATGTTGGCGGCATGCCTGTCATTACCGAAACCCTGATCGATACCATGATGTGGGAAATGCTGACCTTTATGCCATTGGCAATTATAACCATTGCTTTGATGATGTTAGTATTATTTCGCCGTCGCCATGGGGTGATGTTGCCTATGCTGACCGTGGTGTTAACATTAATAACCACGGTTGGAATTATTTGCGCCCTGCGTATCCCCATCCAGACCACCATGAGCATCTTACCTAGCTTTTTGCTCACAGTCAGCGTTGGCGCTTCCGTGCACCTTTTATCACTATTTTTCCGCGCTTACGATGCTGGTACTAACAAGCTACAAGCCTTGCAAGAAGCCCTGGCTCACACCCGCACACCCATTATTTTTACCAGCCTCACCACCGCGATAGGCTTGTTGTCTTTTGCTGGCTCGCCGATGATTGCCCTGGCCCGCTTAGGCCTGTTTTCAGCGCTTGGTATTAGCGTCGCCCTGATCTACACCCTGACTCTGGTGCCCGCCATTATTTGTCTGCACAAGGTGCCGCGCAAACAACAAGCTATGCCCAACCCAAAGGTCACTAGCATAATCAAGGCTGCAGTGGAGGCCAGTACCCGTTATCCCCTTTGGGTGTTGTTGTTTGGCTTGTTAGTGACTGCCACTGCGATTAGTAGTTTGCAGCACTTGAAGTTTTCCCATAACCCAATGACATGGCTGGCGCCCGATGCAGAAATCAGCCAAGCAGTGAAGGCCATTGATAGCAACATGGGCGGCAGCATCAGTGTGGATATTATCGTTGATACCGGCACGGATGAAGGCTTATATCAACCGCACTTCTTACACCAACTGGATTCATTTAGCAGTTGGCTCAATGGTTACCATTCGGGCGCCATTAAAGTTGCCAAGGTGACTGGCTTAAATGACATCATCAAAGAAGCGCATCAGGTGCTCAATGGCAATGACCCCAGCTTCTACCGAATACCCAAACGGGCAGCAGTGGTGGCTAACGAGCTGTTTTTGATTCAAATGTCTGGCCCAGACGAGCTTGAATCACTTGTCGATTCGGCTTTCAAAAGCACTCGCTTAACGGTCATTATGCCTTGGCTAGACACCTTGCATTACCGACCCTTTATCAATGATATAGAACGCCAAGCAGCAGCCACATTTGATGGTCAAGCCCAAGTGACCTTGACAGGCATGGTACCGGTAATGGGCACCACCCTTAGTCACGTTATTAGTACCACTGCCCAAAGCTATATTATTGCTTTCAGCTTTATTAGTATTATGATGATTTTGTTACTGCGCAGTTGGCGCTACGGTTTGTTGGCCATGGTGCCAAACCTAAGCCCTATATTAATAACCCTGGGGCTGATGCAGTTGCTGCAGATTCCTTTGGATATGTTTACCATTTTGGTGGCCTCCATTGCCATTGGCATCGTCGTTGATGACACGGTCCACTTTATGTATCACTGCAAACACAACTACCAGCGTTGCGGTGATATGCCCCAGGCCATACATTACGCTCTAGACACAAGTGGTAGGGCTATGCTCACCACCTCAACCATACTCAGCATCGGTTTTGCCATGTTAATGTGGTCAGATCTTACTAACCTTTTTAACTTCGGGATGCTCATTAGCATTACTGTAATTTTAGCTTTAGTGGGTGATTTTCTACTGGCTCCAGCCCTAATGATGCTATTTGGTCAAAATCGGGCAGGTAATAATCATAAATTCGTTAGTAATAGGCCGCGTAACGGTAAATCGTGAACCTAGTCAGGCCTGGTAGTGAATCGCTTCTATGTCTTTCTGCATACCTTCCAGCATCACCTTTCTAAGGGTTGCACCCTCACAGATGCGTTACATTTACAATATATGTAATTCACACAATCAAGGATCGATTAATGTCAGTTCCATCTTATTCCATACTCTGTACCCAATGTGACTATAAGTCGTCGGAAAGGGCGACTTGGGGCCGCTATTACTATAGAGACGCCGAAGGACGGTTTAACCTTGAAAGGCAGCTGGGTTGGTGTAACGGCTGCAAA
>JABGSN010000019.1 GCA_018647765.1 Oceanospirillaceae bacterium
ACCCCGCCAATTGCTGAATGTGGACGAATATTATTATAGGTCCATTGCCACTGTGTGGCTAATAATTGTGCATGTTCAATGTCTTCGAACAGATTTAGAGATAACCATTCTTGCCTTGCCGTACGATTAAAGCGTTCGATGCAGGCGTTTTGAGTCGGTTTCCCAGGCTGAATATAAGGCAACGTTATCTGCTCTTTCGTCGCCCAATCGACGAGCTCATGACTGACAAATTCCGGCCCGTTATCACATCGAAGTGCCAGCAGTGACGATGCGCTACATTGATTTGGAGCAGGCTGATATCAATAAGACTTACGATGACTTCGTGTTGTAGACACTAACTACGTCGTGTTAAACAGTACACAATTATTAGATAAGGAAATGCGTCAACTGGTGTTATGGGCGCATTTGAAGATACCCCCCGACACTTCAAAAATCCTCTTAATTGCTATAGACTCTAAGCCACTCATTTAGATAAAGTTGAATTAGATGTGAGCTAACCCATCAGACTTTCATCTAGTATTTATTAGCAGCCTCGTTACAAAATTCATATAAATCAATAATTTAGATAAGTGTAATAATTAAGTGGAAATACCATAATTCACTGATATTAAAAGGTAAAAAATATGAAATTTAAAGTATTATTAGTTATCACCTTTTGTTCTTTAGCCAATTTGTCAAATGCTGAGGAAGTCTTTTTTACTGACGATAGATGTTCTGAACTTAAATCTACAATTGAAAATTTAATCCTTTTAACAGATGGGCAATGGGGTAAATTGTTAACTAACCCAAGCGACAAAGGAGCGGCTTCAGAATTAAGTTGGACTATGAATTTGGCAGAAAAATATTCAAATATATATTCTGTTTTTTGCGCCAAAAACTAATTAAAAATGTCGGTAAGGGTTGTTTTGTTTGTTGTTATAGTTGACCTGACCAGGAGTCATGATATTTAAGATGCTTAGGTCTGCGGAGAGAACCTTTTGGCTACTATTATGCCTGCCGCAGATCACGATAGTTTTGGATTATAAAAATTAAAGGAACCACCCTAAGGAGTACCATAACTATAGATGGGTAAGTTAGATCTATAAGCGCCGGGAATATGATACTTTCTAAGTCACTCCAAAAAAGACTGCTAAAAATCACCAGAAGGGCTACATTGACGGACCTAAAATAGAAGTTTTTATGAAGCGAATATATGTACACTGTGGCGACTACAAACGCCAAAATCAACCTGAGTTGAACCATTAATCGCAGCGACTCTGAGTCGAGTAGTTGTTCGTTATATATGGTCGCCGCGAGATATTCTGGAAAGTAAATTGCTATAACAACCCTTACTCCGATTATGAATGCGACGAGAAAAGACCTTACGTATATTATTGGCCGAAGCCCCTTAAGGCGCTCATCTGAGACCTCATGATGATCGAGCAGAGCCCTCAGTTCTTCCTCCGTCACGATGATATCGTCATCTCTCATCCACGGGCCACTGATCTTGAAGTGCCTTGAGTTCTTAATGCGAAGTCTGGAGCGCCATACTTGTAGATTATCTCAGGCACTATTGACATCGAGTCATCTAGACAGTCATTAAAAATGGCAGAGCCTCCAACTATCGAGCCATATAACTGGCGTTCAAGCAGGTTACTCCTTAACAAGCTCATCGCACGTCGAGCTCCCTTGCAACCGAAGTCAATTACACAGAGGTTGGCTTCATGTAAGCGGTATAAAGTACAGGTATTATTATCAATTTTTAGTTCGGTGTTGCCCATTGATTCGATCATGCGAACTCCACAGCGATAGGTCATCCTTGAACGTTATTAGTATTTATGACGGGCGATCAGCGGACAAACTTTACTACATAATCACAACAAATACAGCC
The DNA here is from genome assembly GCA_018647765.1 of Oceanospirillaceae bacterium. Taxonomy (GTDB): domain Bacteria; phylum Pseudomonadota; class Gammaproteobacteria; order Pseudomonadales; family Balneatricaceae; genus Njordibacter. The sequence goes on from JABGSN010000019.1 coordinate 1,871, forward strand.
ACTGATGTTCGGGATGTCGCAATAGTTTCTGTTATTCGACCATTTGCTCTTTGTAGTAGAGTGGTCAAGTAGCATCGGCCATCATATCTGAGACGGCTAATACTTTTCCCATGAGTGGACTTCCCCTAGAAATCTAGACACTCCTACGCTTTAATTTGAGCATAGGAGAAGCGAAATGAGCAACCAGCAAATTACCCAAGAAATATAACGCTTGCCGTAGTCAAAATTAACTTGACCCGCACCATTAGCAACCCCTCCTATCATGTGTTATTTATAGTAAGCGTTATTTAACAAGTGCAAGGAGTTTGTATGCCATCATCTAGAGCAATCACACCAAATATCTTGCCTCCATCTATCCGCCTTAATATGCCCGCTCACTGCCTCCGGGCTTTGATGATTCTGCTAATCGCAGTGCCAGTCATAGCAGCGGACTTTTCCGCTTGGTCTGACAAAACAGTGTGTAGAGTTGTGAAAAGCAATCCAACTAATGAAGAATACAAAGCCGAAGCAGATCACCGCAAGTTAAATTGTGGCGTTTCAAACACGACAAGCAAAAGCGTTTCTTCGCAAAAAGCAGCTAAGGCACTGGCTGGCATTGACATTGAAAACGACCCCAATATTGATTTTTTTAAACCACCACTTGCGCCTTTTCCAACCAAAGAGATGTATTGGTTTGGACGAATGTGGAAGATGGCTGATTTCAACAACGACGGTATGATTGATGTTTTGTATATAGGGACGATGAACCCAAGCAATGCTGTTTCTGGTGGAGAAGACACAGGCGATACCTGCGGCTCAAGCGCATGTTCAGGGCACAAACCGCTACCCTCTTTGTATATAGGTGGCAAAGACGGGGTATTAACCTACGCACCTCATTTATTAACTGATGACCGCGATGAAAGCGGAATGTCTTTAGGGCGTCAATTGTTAATTGCTGATTACAATAACGATGGTAAATTGGATTTTTATATCGCTGATCACGGTATTGGCACTCACAATGGCTTTAGGGATAGTTACTTTTTGAGCCAACCTAGTGGCGCTTGGGTTGAATCTTCAAATACACATTTAAGTCATTCTAACTTCCAGGTTTTTGACCACGGTGGCGCAACGGGTGATATTGATAATGATGGCGATATGGATGTGGTCATTACCGAGTCCAACTGGGAAACAGGAACGGCACTTTGGTGCTTGATGAACGATGGCAATGGCTTCTTAAAGAAGCGTAAGTGTGGCGGTGTTTTTTCGTTTGGATTGGAACTTGCCGACCTTGATGGTGATGGCGATTTAGATGCTCTGCTTGGCGCACACGAGTTTGACAAAAACATTAACTACACAGGTATCGTCTGGAATAACGGCAAGGGTTATTTTTCTCAAAAAACCAAACTACCACAGCACAAAAAATGGGGAACAATACCAGAGGTATCAGCATCAGATCTCGACAACGATGGTGATCTAGATATTGTTTATAGTCGAGCAGGCAAATTGTATGTGGGCACTGCTATCCAAATAATTGAAAACTTAGGCAACAAAAAGTTCAAAGATCACGGTATATTCCCTTTAGTCGAGGCTCCATCTGATTTTAAACCTATTGGTGAAGGGAATGAGTGGAATGACTTTATAGAAAATATTATTTTCAGGGATTTTGACCAAGATGGCGACATTGATATTTACTTGGCATCAGGATCATTAAAAACTAATGGCTCCATTCTGCTTAACAAAGGCTCGTTCGCATTTGACATATTAAGTCCTGAAGAAGCGTCACAATACTTTGAAGACGGCAGTCAAAAGCACATCCAGATCGACCTTGACTATATGAAAAAGCAGGCGGTTACTAAAGCCACCGCTCACTCCAATAATTTCTCTAAAGCACTATCAAAACTACCGTCGATACAGTTTGAGGGTATAGATGCGTTTAAGGCATTTGAGATTCCCATTAGTTTAACAACATCAGGGGCTCTAATTATGGGCTTTAAGAATGTTGAAGTTGATCGAAAGCACCACAATCCGTGGCTCAAAGCACGAGTACATCTTCGGTATGGTGACCAAGATATATCAACCAATTTATGTGTCCAATATTACCCAGAATATAATTTTTTGGCACCACGTGTTTCATTCATACGGGGTGACTGGGGCGGTGCCGATGGTTATGGCTATAGTAGTGATGGGTGTAGTGGCTACGTTGGAAATTGGGAATATGGCAACAATGAATCTAGGCTCGAGTCTCTTGGGATTAAGGCTATTATTGATGATGTGCGCTTTAATTATAATCAGTTCCTAGAAGGAATCAGTGCTCAGTCAAGCATTTCTGTCAAATTCCTTCTAGATCAAGAAATCAATTAAACCCGCGCTCTGAGAGTCTTCGCATCACAATTTGGCGACTATATTGACCGTTTACTTAGGCAGGTGTGAGTGGACTTTCCAAAATACACATTTGTTAACTTCAAAGTCTGCAAAATACATTATGGACAGAGCTGGTCCTTCCTCTGGGGTCATACTATGGGTCCCGCAAATAGTGCTTTCATCTTCGTGATAAACAACCCAGTCACCGATTGTGAAACCACCAGCTACAGTCCAAGCCAGTACACTTTCCTTATTTTCTTGTTCACACTCTGTGTTTTCAAAGAAAAATTTTTCTGCCAGCATCTCTGCTAATGGTCCCGTATCAGCGTGATCAAGTGCCTGTTTCCAAGCGTCTAACGAATTTCGTGCTATAGACATTTTACTCTCCTTATAAATTCGTTGGCTCCTTCATCTGACGACCAACATATAAGCCCAACTAGCCGTATGCCACTCAGGCAGGAGTTAACCCTACTCCTGCACACTATTAATATTCTGGTGCAGTTTCTGTAGTTAATACGCGCCCAGTTTTCTAGACTACACTCACCTTCGAGTATGACCAACAACAGGCCTCGACAACCCCTCTGTTTACACTAAACCTACTCCTATCTAATGAAGTTATCCAGTGTCCAGCAACAACCTACGACCCTACAAACGACCGAAAAGTCCGCTTTGGCACTACACATAAAAAACCAGGTGACAAACCCAACTACTGGCATCAAACTAGCAACCAACCGTCGTAAACAGCTGATATTATTAGGGTTGCCTTTGGCGCTTTATTTGGCGGCTTGCAGCCAACATCGACTGCAGTTACCAACCGCCCAAAACACCAATTTGGATTGGGCACTGGCTCATTTATACGCCAAGATTACGCACTGCCTTGGAAGCCAGCAGTGTTGTCCGTAGATTAACCAAACCGTTGCTGCGGGCATTGCTTAAGCAAGACGATGTAGAGGCCGAATACCTAGGCTTACAACAACTCGACTTTGTGAGCAGTACCAGTGATGACCTGCATATTCATGATCTAGTGCGTAGTTTAGTGGCCAGGTCTTACAAAGCCAGTGACCCAGAGGCCTATCGCCAGCACCAACAGGACTTAGGCAAAGCCGCTAGCCATGATCTATGGCGCCACACTGCAGACTTATTATATTTGGTTGAAAACCCCCGTGTCAGGGAAGCCTTTTTCCCGTGCGGCAGCCAAATTATGGCTGTGGAGCCGGCACTTCCAACAGATTATGACAACATTATGGCCATGGTCCATGAGCATGATGGGCCACCTCAAGGCGCATCCCGTGCCTCAAGGCCAAACGGTATTGATTACACGTCGGTGGCTCAGTCGAAAAGAAGGTGAGTTGCCCTCGGCGACACAAGGCGCGTTTTGGTTAGACTATAAACGCCTCTACATGGCCTTTAAGCCATCCATGCTCAGAATTTACCTCGTGATAAAACAACCATCTGCTTACCAAGAAGTAATGCAGGTACTTGGTTTTAAGGAAGCAACCAACACCTACGTGGAAATAGAAGCCACTGGTTATCACTGCATGGCCAACGACATGGGCCCAAGGTCCGTTGATGGCTGGCTTACGGGTTTAGCGCAGCGTGAGTTGGGTGTTGAACAACGATTTAGTTTGCAGATAGAAAGTCGCCAATTGCTGGTTGATGAGCAAATATTGGATCTAACCCCGCTAGAGTTTGGTGTCGCCCAGTGTTTACTAGCTCGGCCAGGGCGTACAGTGAGCCGTGCACATTTGTTGCAGCAGGTGTGGCTCACTCAATACCAAGGCGGCAGTAATGTTGTGGATGCCGTAGTGCCGACTTTACGTAAGAAAATCGGCCCCTATGCCAGTGCTATTGCTACCGTTACCGGTGTGGGGTATCGGCTTAACCTTGATGAGGGTTACACACCTGGCAACAACATAAACGAGCCATAGTCTATGTCGCTGTTGTTAACTCGGTGGGGTTTGATGGCTTGGTAGGCCGGGCTTTCTACGGCTTGAGTTGCTTGCTCTAAGCTTGGGAATTCCACAATCACATAGCGGTCACAATGGCGACCTTCATGGTGGCTAGTACTGTCCGTACGCACGATAAACTTACCACCGAAGGGTGCGAATACGCTTTCTACCTTAGTGCTGTAATTGGCCGTAAAATCGTCTTGATTGGTAATTTTTACCAACCCAACTAGGTACCCTTTAGGCATGATTATAATTCCTTATTCACAAGTGAGCGCCGCTACACTGCAGACTAGACCATCCAATCCTGACATGCTGGAGCAGCCTAGTCCAGTGTAGCGCGCAGTTAAGGCTCACGCTTATCATGCAGCACCGTGACTCGTTGCATGTGTCTCACTTTAGGTAAGTAGTCGCAAATGGCATAGTGATGGGTGATGCGGTTATCCCACATGGCAATGGTATTCTTGCGCCAACGCAAGCGCACCTGAAACTCGGGTTTGGCCATGTGCTGGTAGAGGTATTGCAGAATGCGGTCGCTCTCGCCCTGAATTTCACCAACAATGTGGCGCGTAAACGACTGGTTAATGTTGAGGTACTTCAAACCGCTGACGGGGTGCGTATCTACAATTTTATGCACTGCAGAACCGGTGCTTTTGAGGCCCTCGTTCACCGCTTCTATACCCCCTTTGCGATACAAGTCATTTCTAAAGGTGCCTATGTCATGCATGGCTTCCATGCCTTCTAGGTAGTCTTGCCATACTTTTGGCAGCGCAGTGTAAGCCGCATTGGTATTGGACCACATGGTATCACCGCCCACATCAGGCACTTCAATGGCATGTAATATGCTGGTGAAAGGGGGATTGGGTTTAAACGTCATGTCTTTATGCCAGTCGTTGGTGTCTGGCTTGCTACCAGCACCGCTTTTTAACAATACAATGTGGTCATAGCCATCAACGCTTGGGTAGATGGGGTGGGGTGGCTCCGGTTCACCAAAGCTTTTAGCAAACGCCAAGTGTGCTTCTGGTGTTAGGTCTTGGTCGCGGAAAAAAATAACCTTGTGCTCAATGAGCGCGTCATAGATAGCATCATAGTCTTCTGTAGTAAGATTATTTAAGCAAATATCAGATAATTCCGCACCAATAGCGGGGGTGACTTGTTCAATTTTCATGGGCACTAATTCTCTCGTATGGTTCAGCGTGTACTCAGGGTTTGCTATGGCTCATTTCGGGTCGATTTTAACAGCCCAAATAAGTGTGTAAACTAGGTGAAAAGTTATGACAAATATTAGATGAACTTATGTTACTTACAAGCAGTAGTCCCTCGGCCCAAAGCTTGCTTATTTTCGAGGCCGCCGCAAGGCATTTAAATTTTACCGCCGCTGCCCGTGAAATTGGCTCAACTCAGTCTTCTGTAAGCCAACAAATGCGGGGGCTGGAGCGAAAACTTGAATTGCAGTTGTTTAAACGGGTCTACCGTGGCGTGGCCTTAACGGAACCCGGTAAGCAACTCTACGACGCTGTTGAATCGGGTTTTCAACAAATGGCAAACTGCCTAGAAGCGCTGCAAAAAACTCGTACCCGCTTATATATTAATGTTGCCACTGATTTTGCTTTTGCTGCATTTTGGCTCTTGCCTCGGTTGCCGCAGTTTCGCGAACTTCACCCAGGCATTGAGGTGCGCATCGTGAGCTCACAAGACCAAATCGACCACACCATGCCTGATACAGACATATCCATCGTATTTGCCAAAGGCAAACCCAACAACCTGCATGCTCACCTGTTGTGTACGGGCGATGTTTTTCCAATATGTAGCCCAGCCTTATTAAAGCAATATGGCCCTGTAGAAAGCCATAAAAAGTTAGCTAGCCTGCCACTACTAAAACTCGGCGACTACACCAATCAAGGCTGGCTTGATTGGCGCGGTTTTTTTAACCAGCGGCGCAGCCTCGTAAAACCCAGCGAACCGGTACTCAGTTTTAACAATTACACGCTGCTGGTACAGGCGGCTATTGCTGGCCAAGGGGTTGGCTTAGGCTGGGGCAACTTAGTGGATGATTTGGTGGACAGCGGTGTGCTTAGGGCGTTGCGCTCATTTAGCCTCAACTCTGAATGGGGCTATTACCTGGTAGAGGTAAATGCCAAACATGTGCTGCCAGCAAAACAACACTTTGTAGACTGGCTGCTTACGCAATAGCTAACTGAACCGTTGAGGCTCAACCTCCAACATCACATTTTTGCCAAACAATAAGCCGATTGTTGGCGGGCATAGCATTATCTTCCTGTAGTGTAAGGCCCGCATCCATAGCCAATTGGTTGAGCTCGTGGAACTCTCTAATGCCTTGGTGGGGCACTTGCTGCTGTAACCAATGATCAAATTGCACATTAGACGGCGCCTCCAATACACCCATATATTTCATCGGCCCATAAAGGCAAAACACACCACCCGATAACAGCCGCTCGCCTATACCAGCAAACATGGCAACCACCGCTTCCCAAGGCATAATGTGGGCAGTATTAGCAGAGAAGGCTGCATCGTAATGCGCTGTAGGCCAGTGATCACTAAGCACATCTAGCGCAATTGGTGCGATTAAGTTAACTGCTGGATGGTCTTGCACCCAGCGTTTAATGCCGGCGTGATTTTGCGCTCTATCGCTCATCTGCCAGTTAAGATGAGGCAGGTTTTTAGCAAAAAACACGCCATGCTGACCCGTGCCACTGCCCACCTCCAGCACATTTTTCTTATCTGCAAATAGGCGTTCTAGTATTGTGCAGATGACGGCCTGGTTATTAGCGCAAGCTTGGGAAAACGGTTTATTCATCATGAGCCCTATAACGGTATGTGCTGATTATTGCTTAACTTTAGACGTGCGTACAGTGATAAATCTGTCGTTTTGATTGCACACTCTGTCTATACTGTGGTCATTAATTCGACTCGATATCAACATCATGTCCACACCACTTTGCGCCACACACTTACCCACAATGCTTGTCCCTGCTAACGCCCAGGGCAATGTGCTCTACTGTGAAGACGGCCTTAGTTTTTGGGGTGGGGTTGATCCCAAAACAGGCATCATAATCGATGCCCACCACCCAAATCATGGCGCCTCGCTCGCAGGTCACATCGTATTGATGCCCACCTCTCGCGGTTCGTGTAGTGGCAGCGGCGTGTTGTTAGAACTGGCCCGTAATGGCAGTGCACCCGCGGCCTTGGTATTTCGTGAAGCGGAAGACATTCTTACCCTTGGTGCCATGATTGCAGCGCAACTGTTTGACCGCTCTGTTGCAGTATTGCGATTGCCAGCCGAACTATTCAGCACGCTATCAAACGCTGAACATGCAACCATTCGTAATCACACATTGGTGTTTACAGGCCAGTCTATCGCCTTGGAAGAACGCAACGCTGAAGCACTCAACCTCACCAACAGTGATCAAAATATGCTCCGGGGACACGAAGGTCCAGCGATTAAAGTGGCCATGGAAATACTGTGCCGTATAGCGGTAGCACAAGGTGCGACATCATTAATCGATGTTTCCCGAGCCCATATTGACGGCTGTATCCTAGCCCACGATGCAAACTTGGATTTTGCCGAAATGATGGCCTCCATGGGCGCTAAAACACGTATACCCACCACTATGAACGCCATTTCGGTGGACCAAAAAAACTGGAGAACCCAAGGCGTGCCCTCTGATTTTGGTTACAAGGCAAGCCGTTTGGCCGAAGCCTATGTAAAAATGGGTGCGCGCCCTACCTTTACGTGCGCACCCTATTTACTGGATGAGCCCCCGTGCCTTGGCGAGGCCATTGGTTGGTCGGAGTCTAATGCTGTTATTTTTGCCAATTCGGTGCTCGGTGCTAGAACCGTAAAACACCCAGACTACCTTGACCTGTTTATCGCCATGACTGGCCGCGCGCCACACACCGGCGTCTACCAAGATCAAAACAGAGCCGCACAGCGCGAAATTCATATCAATGTGCCGGAGCATTACGATGATGCCCTATGGCCCATGCTGGGTTGGTTAACGGGGGCGAAATCACCCGATCGGATCCCCGTTATTACTGGGCTTGAGCACCACAATATCACCCAAGATGACCTAAAAGCATTATGTGCAGCCTTTGGCACCACGTCTGCAGCGCCTATGTTGCACGTGCGTGGCCATACCCCCGAAGGCGATATAGCCCCTACTGCAGAGGCTAATCGTATAATTGTTGGTGCTGCAGATTTAACGCAGGTGTGGCACACATTTAATGCCGCTAGCGCACAAGTGGACCTCATCGCTATTGGCAGCCCTCACGCTTCCCTGCCGGAATGTAGAGCGTTAGCCAACTTACTAGCAGGCCAGCGTTGTCACTCGGCCACCGACACCATCGTTACTGTGGGCAGGCAGGTATTGGCACAGGCCCAAGCCGAAGGCATTGTTGCCCAGCTCAACGCCGCCGGGGTGCAGGTGATACCAGACCTCTGCTGGTGCTCAATCACCGAGCCTGTATTTCCACCTAGCGCTACAACCTTGATGACCAATTCGGGCAAGTATTCTCACTACGCCAAAGGATTAAGCGGCCGCGATGTGCGCTTTGGCAGCCTTGCCGCTTGTGCGCAAGCAGCGCTCACTGGGTACGCTTCGGGTCAGGCGCCTAGTTGGCTCATGTAAGCGTTATGGGATTATTTTCATGACCTTCGATAGCGGCTGTTTTAAAAACACCTCAAATTGGTTGATATAATCCCGGTACGGCTGACCAAAGTGGGTTGCAAATGAAGTTTCAAAGCCTAGTTCGTCTACGGCTTCATAATACTCAAATAGCTTGTCTTCCCCCACATCATTAATAAGATATGCGGCAAACAATGCACCCACTCGATAGGCAATCATTCTGTTGTTGCCATAATCAATGTTGTAGAGTTTGGTGCCCAATTCAAAGTATTCATCTATACGCGGCGCCCTACGGCCTTCACAATCACCTAGCTCACAGCGCATCATATTTTTGAGATAGCCTTGTCTAATTCTAGGTTGTCTGGAGTAAGTTAAATAAGACAAATAGGTTGCGGTGCCTTCGGTCCACCATGGCACGTCGCGATTATGATCACCCGATCTTCTACCGTACTTAATTTCAAACAAATCATGGCGCTTGGTGGTGATTTGTGAGAGCTGGTAAATATGAAATGCCTCGTGCAGGATGGTATCCCCTAAATCGTCGGAAGGGGTTCTGCGGGTGGTGCCTAGCACCATAAAATGAAACTTGTCATTCATGCGCGATGAATTTATACCGGCTCCACCATCGCTAGCATAACCAGCCAAGTATCGACCGCACAAGCGCGTGCTGTATGATTTTTTGTTGAGTTCTTCACACAACTGCTCATCCAAAACATTGGCCGCGCTAGTACTCTTGCCTACAATAGTAATGACAATGGGATAATAATACTTCGAAGCAGGCGTCTGTTTGGTAAACCAAGTGTTGGCTGCGACGTTCATCCATTTTTTGGTGTTTTTGATGGTTTTTTCTGAAACGTCGGAGGCCGCCATAATGGTGACTTTGCCCGTTGCAATCAAATCATCAATGAGTCGTGTGGCTTGTGCTGTTTCACCGCCTGAAGGGGCCACACACTCGAGCCCACGACCCATAGCCTCTGCTCGGTAACCTACGTGTTCTGGCTCCGATTTCAACACCCGGCAAAGGGTTTTGTCCGACCAATTAGACCAATGACCATCGGCCAAACAGAGGGGCGCTAGAATGACTAATACCACAATAGAAAAAACACGCAAAACCAAACTACCCCCTTTGCCAATATCGACCCTTGGTACATTTTAGCCCACAGGTCAGACTAGCCGCTAGTCCAGTTTCTGTACTAGCCAATTACATCATCTGTTGAAGACCGTTGTAGGGTCAATAAGGCCACACCCAACACAATCACCGCGCCGCCGATCAGCATGCGTTGATTCACCGGCTCGCCTAAGAACAAGTAGCCACCTAATATTGAAAACACCGGTAACAATAACAGGTAAGGGCCAGCTTGTGAGGCTGGGTAGCGGCCCAGTACATGGTACCAACAGGTATAACCAAGGGCTGTCATCACTACGCCTAAATAGGCCACGGCACCCCATACAGCAACACCCGCGTGGCTAATATGATACCAATGCTGATCTTCCACCAGCAAAGACGCTAATAACAATTGGGGTGCTGCAAATACCGAAACCCAGGCAATGGTAGCCATACCCGAAAGCCGGTTAGGCTGGCTTTGTGTTAAGCGGCGCATCAACGCCTGACCTAAGGCCCACATAAACGCCCCGCCTATGGCTAAACCAATACCTAGCCACTTGCCCACTAAATTAGGCGCCCCCGTAAGCGTATAGATACCAACAAAGGCAATCACTAACCCAAGTAACTGGCGGCGGGTAAGACGATCGCCCAGCCAAACGGCGCTAATAAGCAACAAAAACGGGGTTTCAATCTGCACAATCAAGGCTGTTGTGCTGGCATCTAATAGCTTTAAACCATTATAAGACAAGCCATATTGCAAGGTAGAACCCACCAACGCGACCAATGCCAAAGACTTGCGCATACCTCTGGGTACAGGCACAAACCACACCAATATCAACGCCGTTACAAAAAACCGCAGCGCCATCAACAAAATGGGCGGGAATTGATCCACTGCTGGTTTAGCTACGACTAACCCCATACCCCAGACAAGGGGCACCATCAGAGCAATCAGTACGTCCAAAAGTTTCATATATCAAGACTCAACACAGTTGCCGACTAAGCCAACTACAACAAGGTTTTCAGGGTATTATCTTTAATGAGTTTGTGCAAATCGCTGGCGCCACCAACTAAAGTGCCATTAACAAACACTTGCGGGAAGGTCGGCCAACCGCTCCACATTTTAATGGCTAAACGTTGTCGCCATTGACTTCCATAGCCACCAAACTCAAGATAGGTGACGTTAAGCCCCTGTTCTTCAAGTAATTTACGGGCTTTCTTAACAGCAGGGTTGATCGACATGCCAACCACCACCGCTGGGTTGTTAACCACGGCATTAATCACCCTATTGACCGTTTTTGAGTGATTTTTAGCAATGCTCGTGCGTATATCCGGGTGAATGTTTGTACTATCCAATGTTGGGCGATTTGTCATTTTGTGTGTCCGAGAGGGGATTATCCGAGTGGAAGATGCAGAGGTTTTAGAAGGCTATTCCCGAGTACTATATCACTGGTTTTCTACACCCCGTACTCGAAGATGAGTGTATACAACGGCCATTTCCAAAACCAGGGTTAATATACCTTACCCCTATGAGGACGGTATAGCGGAATCATAGATTCGCCTTACAAACCAAATCAGAAAACGCCTACGATATTACCATGAAGGCTTCTTGCTCGGGACTTATGCCACGGCAAGCTGACAGCACCAAAGACAATAGCAGTATGGCTAATACTCGTTTACGGCCCAAAAAAACCTCCGTATGTGCTTACTGCTAGTTTTGAGAACTAGCAGACTCTAGCATAGACGAAGGTTTTAGTGGGTAAGGTGAGTTACCTAGGTGACGACTACTGCGTCATGGCTCCTAGCCAATCGTTAACCCATTGCTTACGGTTTTGATTAATCTCGGCAGTGTCTAACTGCAATACGTTAGTGGGTGTAATGAGCTTTCCAAACGCTTCAGGCATGTTGGCAGGCACGTTGACTGGATACATTACATTGCTTAGTGGTACGTGCTTTTGGAAACCTTCGCTCACCATGAAGTTAAGGAATTCATCAGCCAATTCACTGTTTGCAGAAGACTTAAGCTTAGCCGCCACTTCTACTTGTAGGTAGTGGCCTTCGTCAAACGGCGCAGCTTGGTATTTATCGGTGCCTTCAACCGCCATATGATATGCAGGCGAAGTGCTATAGCTCAATACCATGGGTGCTTCGTCCGCTAAGAATAAACTAAAGTAGGCTTCGCTCCAACCTTTGGTAGTAGTCAGAATATTATCAGACAACTTTGTCCATGCCGCATCAGACTGGTCGCCATACACGCTCTTCATCCATAACATTAAGCCAAGGCCTGGCGTGCTTGAGCGCGGGTCTTGAATAATTACCTTGAGTTCTGGCCCAGCATTCACCAACTCATCTAGGCTCTTAGGCGGGTTTGGCATGGTCTCTGTATTGTAAACAAAGGCGAAGTAGCCGTAGTCAAATGGTACAAAGGCATCATCCTGCCAGTCAATAGGCATATTCAGGCCGCTGGTATCTACCGTATGGCCAGCAAATAATCCCGTTTTCTTAGCATCGTCTACTAGGTTTAAATCTAGGCCTAATACGAGATCTGCCTTGCTTGATGCGCCTTCTAGCTTCAAACGCTGTAACATGGCAACGGCATCTTCCATGCCTACCAAATTCAAAGTACAACCACACTGTTCTTCAAACGTAGGTTTAATCAGTGGGCCCATGCCCCAATCGGAAACAAATGAATCGTAAGTGTATACGGTGAGTTCTTTTTTGTTGCTATCGCCTGCTAATGCAGGTGCAGAAAGGACAGCAAGGCTGAGGCTAGCAGCGGCTAAGTAAGCCGTGACTTTAAACATAAATACTCCATAAATAACATTAGTATGCTATGACGGCCAATCTAATATTGGCAAACTATTTGGAGGATGAGCGGCGCTGGAGAACCCAACGACTGTGCTTTTTCCTTGTTCCCTACGCTGGCATTATCCAGATCAGGTACAACGGGATTCACATTAATGATCTCAGCCTATGGCGTTAATAACAATTAACTAGGCACCCCGACAAGTCATAGTGGGCGCAATATAGACCACTAGCGACCTTGATGGCAAGGATTGACTGCCTTTGCCGCTAATTTTGCAAATACAATTATTATTTATGGGCCCAATGTAATATATATTTGACACTAAGTTATTTAAAGCGTACTTTGTGTATGGAATATACTACATATGGAAAATACTATGGATGCAAAACGTAGGAAGGTATTTATCTCGTTAGCCACTTCATTAGTGGTGGGTTGGTGGCTGGTGAACCAAGTTGGGCAATGGGATACTATTGAAACCGCAGCCTTGGGCCAGCTTTTGGTCAAGGCCATAGGGATTAGCATCCTTGCCAGCATAGTAAGCTCCATTGTCATTACCATTGTTGCTGGCTTGATCTGGGGCAAGGTTGAACAAGATGTCACCGACGAGCGAGACGACGAAATAGAGCTTTATGTCATGCGTTTGATTTTGGTGTGTTTTAGTATTGGTTTGATTGTGGTATTTGCCATGATGGGCTGGCAACAACTTGCGGCTAACACCGCGTTATTGAGCATTTTTGCCTGTATGTATATTGCCAACCTACTGGGCGACTTACTCAAATTATTTTGGTACCGATAGGGTTAACACTTGTGGCAAAAACAAAACTAGATATCGACAATAATGTACGTAAACTGCGTTTTGAACAGCAGGAAATGACGCAGCAGGCGTTAGCTGACAAGGTAGGTGTGTCTCGGCAAACGATCGTGGCGATTGAAAAAAATCGTTATAGCCCGTCGTTAGATTTGGCGTTTCAGCTCGCCCTTGCATTTCAAAAACCGATTACCCAGGTATTTTTTATGAAAGCTGATAAGCTCACACCACCACACAAACCAAGGGTTAAATTAAAGGGTCTCTAACATGCTAGGCACCCAAGATCTTTGGTTATTTATAGTGTCTGGCATCGCCCTTAATTTGGTTCCGGGCCAAGACTTTATTTTTATTGCCAGCCGTAGTGCTAGCCAAGGAACACGTGCCGGAATAGTCGCCTCGTTAGGTGTAGGCGCCGGTACTTTGGTGCATATTTTTGCGGCGGCTTTTGGATTGTCGGCTATTTTGGCAGCGTCGAGCACGGCCTACACCGTGATTAAAGTATTGGGTGGTTTGTATTTAATATATTTGGGTGCTGACTTACTTTTGAGTCGTCGGAAAATGCCTACAACCCCTTCTAAGGTGACCCAAGCGCCGCTAAGAAATATCTTTTACCAGGGTTTTTTAACCAACGCCCTCAACCCTAAAGTCGCGTTGTTTTTTGTCGCTTTTGTACCTCAATTCATCGCGCCAGGCGCCACCAATATTGCCTTCTCATTTTTGGTATTGGGCTTTATTTTCAACTTTAACGGCATGATTTGGTGTTTTATTGTGGCTTGGTCTTCTGCCGCCGCTGGCGCTAGACTTAAGCACAATACAACCTTGTCTAACTTAGCGACTAGGTTAGCGGGTGGTTTATTCGTCTATTTTGGGCTGCGTCTATTGTTTGACGCTAGCCCGTCTAATTAGAGTTCGCCAGTAACGACGACAAACAAAGGGTGGGTATTGTTTGCTAACCCTCTCATCTCATCGCCTCCCACCCAGCAAGTCACGGCCGTTTGGACAACCGAATTTTGGAATGCAGGGCTTAATAATTTGGCTTGCTTTACGTCTAAACCAAACTCTAGATTCATCTTAGTGTTTAATAACGGCGTTAAGTCATGTAGGCCTGAGATGCTGACCACGCGCACTATACGGTCTTTTAGGCCCTCAGATATCGGTCATTAACATTGTCACCAAATGACCGTGCTGAGTGGCCTGCTAATACAATAGGCCCATCAATAATTGCGGCTACCTTGTTTAGACTTTGCGCGATATCCTGGACAATTTCTTTCAAACTCACGGCTAGCGTTAAGCGGTAAGAGGGCATGGCCACCGCCCAACCTGCACTCACCAAGACTGCGGTGAGGTGGCTCCAACTGCTGTTGTCGAAGGCCCGCCAAAAACCACCGTGTACAAAAAATACTACCCCTGCGCTGGCTCTTTGGGCCAGAATATATCGACCTTTTTCCGTTCGTCAGCACCGTAGGGGATGTCGAGCTGGGCCAACCCGGCCTGCTTACATGCCATTCGGTACGCTGCCGCATTGTGTGCCCACTCAGGCGGATAGGTTTCCGCATTTTGAATATATGGTGCATTAGCGTAATGCGTCATCCCAGTTCATAGTTGTGCGCTCCTCGTGTATTGGTCGGTTTGAATTAAAATGGCTCAAGCATTTACTTCTTCTTAAAAAGGCCTTTGCACACTACTATATTATCGGCCAAACTGCGTTACTAAAAATTTATCCATGCCATAAAACCGTCTAATCTTTTGTTTTATATAATATAAATTCATCAAAAAATTTCTAGGCCTTGCGGTATAAAAACGGTAATTTCGTATAGTCACGTGTGTTTATTTAATACATTTATGCAAGTTCAAAACCTTTAAATTAAATTTACACTTTAAATTTAATTGTAAATTACATTTTATTTTGATAGCCTCAGATGAAATCTATAAATAGAACGGTATTATATCCATGCTTGAAAAGACCAAAAGTGACGACTGGCACCTCAGCAACTGCGAGTCTTCCAGACCACTAACCAAACTAGAGTTTGGCGTAGAAAGGCTGTTTTATTCTTATTTTCGCTGGAAGGTTGCGTGTATGAACGCAGTTGATGAGGCTGGTCTAACAGCGGAAGATATTTCTGTATTGAACCTCATACGTAAAGATGACCAGCCCAAAAAGCTGACTGAAATCTCGCGCATGCTAAATCGCAGTGATGTTTCTAACTTGCAATACGCGGTACGTAAATTAACTAAGGAAGGGCTAATCAGTAAGCAGGAGCAGTCCTCACGTAAGGACACAACCTACTTGACAACCCAAAAAGGTATTTCCGTCACCTCAGGCTACGCCGACACTCGTAGCAACTTATTAATCCAGCCTGTAGTAGGACAAGTTGATTTAGCTGAGTTAGAAGCAGCGGCCAATACCTTGTCGCGCTTAACCGGCCTGTACGATCAGGCCATCGCACACACCAAGACACTTTAAGACAGAGCCTACCGATTGCGTTAACAACACAAAAAGGAGTCAGAAGATGGGAGAATTTAGTAATAAAACCGCTATCATTCCCGGTGGCGCCACCAAAATCGGTGCAGCTATTGCCCGAGCTTTTGTCGAGCAAGGTGCAAATGTAATTATTGCTGACATCAATGTCACTGATGGCCAGGCTTTGGCTCAAGAATTAGGTGAAAATGCCTTTTTTAAGGCAACTGATATCTGTCAGGACAATGACATTCAAGCCCTTGTTGATTATTCCATTGACAAGTGCGGCAGCATAAATTTTCTTGTCAACGTAGCTTCAACCTACCTGGACGAAGGCGCAGAGTCTACACGAGCACAATGGTTAGAAGCCCTGAACGTGAACATAGTAAGCTCGGTTATGCTCATGCAGGCAGCCCGCAGCCAATTAGCTAAGCATCGAGGTGCAATCGTCAATTTTGGTAGTATTTCCTCACGTATAGCGCAAACAGGCCGATGGCTCTACCCCGTAAGCAAGGCCGCCATCCTACAGCTAACTAAGAGCCAAGCTATGGATTTGGCATCTGACAATATTCGTGTCAATGCAGTTAGCCCGGGGTGGACTTGGAGCAATATTATGGACGAGCTCAGCGGTGGTGACCGCAATAAAACCGATCAAGTAGCAGCGCCGTACCACCTACAGGGGCGCACAGCAAATCCAGAGGAAGTGGCCAACACTGTACTGTTCCTCTGCTCAGACAAAGCTTCGTTCATTAACGGCACCGACATTCGCGTAGACGGTGGCTACAGCACCATGGGGCCAGAAGGTTCGGAA